>NZ_QMEA01000044.1 GCF_012912105.1 Brasilonema sp. UFV-L1 | reverse complement strand
CGAGTAGACATTGTTAGTGGTTGTCCATTTTTGTCTATGAAAAATGAAGCGGCGCGAAAAAGTTAAAAGAAAAGTCCGTCTACACGGACTTTTCTTTTAACCCTAGACTTTTCGTCTAAGGCGCACAACTTTTTAAGAGTAGAAACTACTTCTTGGTTCCATCTGTGGGTTCTTTTTGCGTATCAGAGCTTGGAGCTCCAGAGGGAGTGGTGGTGCTATCAGGGGTAGTAGGGTTACCTGTAGGAGGCGGGGCGATTTCAGTTGTGCCGCCGGGAACGCCTGTAGTGCCAGGATCTGCGGGTGCTGTGCCTGGTACAGCTGTGCCATCAGGGGTGCTGCTGTCAGGAGCACCTGTTGTCCCACCAGGAGGAGTTGTAGGAATGTCGCCTGTACCACTTGGTGGAGTTGTTTGAGTTTCTCCACTTGGGACGCTAGGATTGCCTGTAGGAGGCGGGGCGACTTCATTCGTGCCGCCAGGAACACCTGTGGTGCCAGGATCCGCAGGAGCAGTACCTGGTGTCGCTGTACCGCCAGGAGCGCTACTATCAGAAGGTTGCTTTTGTGTTTCTGTGCTGCCGGAAGGACTTGGTGTAGATGCTGAGCCTCCTTGGCACCGGGAGTTGAGAGGGTAATCCTTGCAGAACTTTTCCTTATTTACTCTTGGTGAGAGTTTGATTTCCCCAGATGAGCTAGAGGATTGTCCACTGCTAGATTGACCGATTAGGAATTTAGTTGACTCAGCAACAGCTACGTTACTAGTTAAAGCTAAAGTCAGAGCTGTAGCGATAAAGGTCAAATATTTTCCGTTCATTTTATTTTACCTCAACACCTCAACGGAGTACTTCCGCTCATTAAACCAGAACATGACCTTTAAAAAATCTTCCTAAATGAAGATATGTATTTTTGCTTTCAATGGTGTTTTTATGTTAAAACGGGTGAAATTTATTTGCTGACTTTCTAAAATAGTAGCTGATAGAAAAATTAACAGCAAAATTTTTAACCTCATATTTCGTCAATAGAGGAAAAGTAGACAAAATAATCATGACAAGGCAAGAAGGAAAATTCTTGGCAACATTTATAGATGTGACAAAATTAACAATATAAGTTGAGTTATTAAATATATTTTTGAAGTGTCCAATAAAATCGGGAACAATTCTGTGCAGCCAACGTCTTCAATTCAACGTCTTCATAGTCGTATGAGTACAATGGTGAATACAAGCATCGAGATTGCAGTGCGCCCGATTCTTTACCAATAAACGTGGTGTGAATAGCCGATGAGTTCCCCCCAACCGCCTCAAAAGCCACAAACTTTGCTTGGTCAAATAACTCAAGCAGTACAAACAATTCAAGCAAGAGTCGATTTCTCAAAACTGGCGCTCAAACCAAATGCCAAGGTACCAGAACTTTGGGTGCAGGATGCGGGGGCGGATAAGGCGGAAGTGTATCCGCTGTTAGGCGATCGCTACATGCTAGGTCGCAGTTCCAAATCCTGCGATATTGTTGTCCGTAACCCAGTTGTCAGCCAAATTCACCTGTCTATTTCACGGGATTCTGCTCACAGAGAATCTGTGTTCATCATTAAAGATGAAAACTCTACAAATGGCATTTATCGAGGTAAACGTCGGGTCAATTCTTTAGAGTTACGCCACGGCGATATTCTCACGCTCGGACCTCCAGAACTTGCCGCCTCAGTGAGACTGCAATACGTCTCACCACCCCCTTGGTATGTCAGAGCAGCAACTTGGACAGCTTACGGAGTTGGTGGAGTAACCAGCCTTATGGCTCTCGTGATTGGTGTCGAATCGCTGAAATTTTCTGTCAGACCCTTACCTGGACCAACACGCGCACCAGTGGTTGTTTACGCTCGTGATGGAGTCACCAAGTTACGCGAACCTCGGACGACTTCTCATATAGATCTGAAGCGGTTGCAGGACTTTGGTCCTTACTTGCCAGCGGCAATCGTTGCTTCTGAAGATAGCCGTTATTACTGGCATTTTGGAGTTGATCCGCTGGGAATTTTGCGAGCCGTGTTCATAAATAGCCAGAGTGGTGATATCCAGCAAGGAGCAAGTACAGTCACTCAGCAAGTTGCGAGGAGTTTGTTCCGCGATTATGTCGGCAGGCAAGATTCCCTTGGGCGTAAAGTTAGAGAAGCAATAGTCTCTCTGAAATTAGAAACATATTACAGTAAAAATGAAATCTTACTGATTTATTTAAATCGGGTTTTCTTAGGAGCAGATACCTCTGGTTTTGAGGATGCAGCTCGATATTATTTCGACAAGTCAGCAAAAGAGTTAACTCTGTCAGAAGCAGCAACATTAGTCGCAATTTTACCTGCTCCTAACGGCTTTGATTTTTGTGGAGATAGCCAGAATAAGCTGACAACCATTGAGTACCGCAATCGGGTTCTCAAACGAATGCTAGAGATGGGCAAAATCAAACAAGAGCAGTATAACCGATCTAGGCGATCGCCCATCGAAATTAGCTCCAAAGTCTGTGAACGACAGGCAAAAACAACTGCTCCTTATTTTTATAGTTACGTCTTTCAAGAACTAGAAGCCATTCTGGGAAAAGAACTGGCAACAGAAGGTAACTTTATTATAGAAACTCAACTTGATCCAGCAATTCAAAAACAAGCAGAAACAGCATTGCGTAATCATGTCAGCAACGCTGGGTCATCTTTTGGTTTTTCCCAAGGAGCGATGGTTACCCTTGATTCTAGCAATGGAGCTATCCTGGCAATGGTAGGAGGCACAGATTATAAATCAAGCCAATTTAATCGTGCAGTTCAAGCAAAAAGACAACCAGGTTCCACCTTCAAAGTCTTTGCTTACACAGCTGCTATTGAGCAAGGGATGTCACCTGGGAGATCTTATTCCTGCTCCCCTTTTCGTTGGCGAGGCTTTACCTATAAACCATGTCGTACTAGCGCAGGTAGTTTGGATATTGCCACAGGGTTAGCATTATCTGAAAACCCCATTGCATTGAGACTTGCTCAAGAAATTGGGCTCGATAAAGTCGTAGCAATGGCGCATCGATTAGGTGTTAAATCAGAGTTAGATCCAGTTCCTGGCTTAGTGCTGGGTCAAAGTGTGGTAAGTGTTATGGAAATGACTGGTGCATTTGGCGCTATTAGTAATGGCGGTGTGTGGAATCGCCCCCATGCAATTAGCCGAATTCTAGATAGCAGCGATTGTCGCGATCAGAACGATCCGAAAACTTGCCGTGTCATGTATTCCTATGACCAAGATGATCCAAATGCCAACAAATCAGTGTTGTCAATTAACATTGCGAATACAATGACTCGTCTTCTGCGGGGCGTAGTCACAAATGGTACCGGACGCAGTGCTGCTATTGGACAAGGAGAAGGAGGGAAAACAGGTACAACAGATAAAAACGTTGACTTGTGGTTTATTGGCTTTATTCCCAATCGGCGGCTGGTGACTGGTATTTGGTTGGGAAACGACAATAATGCCCCCACATCTGGCAGTAGTGCTCAAGCTGCTCAATTGTGGGGAAATTACATGGGTAAAATTGCAAAATAAAAAGCGGAGCCACGCCTACACTCCGCCTCTGGTGAAAAGTAAAAAGGTAAAAACAAAGGAAGTCTTTTGCCTTTTTACTTTTGCCTTTTGCCGCCCTTTAACGATATCCATACCAAGGAACAATCTCCAGAGCTCCGCCAGGCTTAAATACGACTTGAAAGTGTGCAAGAGCTTCTTTGTTATTTGGAGGAGCAAAGTTTGAACCGTAGATCTCTTGAAACATCTTAGGAAGAGGTGTTAAGCGAAAATAGTCAACGGCTGCTTGGTTGAGTGGTTCGTAGTCAGCAATAACGCCTTCTTTATTAACCGCCACCCGGTATTTCAAATCTCGTACAAAGGTGGGAGTCGTACTCCAATTTTGGCGAATATTATTGTAAAGCTTTTGGTTCAAATCCTTAACTGCATTCGGATCTGTAATTTTTGTACCGATAACATCTGGTGTTTGGGTATATCCTCGCCAAGGGCTAACTTCAAGCGCTCCTTTTCTCGTAAAGACAACTCTAAATTGACCGAGCGCTTCATTCGTCGCACGATTTGCTGGATTGTAAAGTAAGCTTGCTAAGGGAGTTTTCTCTACAGCATCATTTGCTTGCTTATTAACTGCTTTATATCCAACAATAGCACCATCCTTCGCGACTCCCACGCGAAAAACCAAATCCTGACTTAGTTTTGAGCGCTCAACCCACTTTGGATTAATTTGGTTATATAACTGGCGATTTAATGCACGCAGTTGGGATGCATCTGTAATTTCTTGGGATGTATTTAAAAGTGCTTCTAAATCGTTAACAGTCGGCGGGGTACCAGGTGTCGATGTCGCTGCAGTAGTTGGATTTAGCGTGGGTGTCAATGTAGGACTTGCACCTGTTAATTCATTAGGAGTAGGCGTGGGGGTGAGTGATGCTGTTGCAGGATTGTTGATACTGTTAGTCTTACTAGCATCTTCCTGTGTCTTAGGTTGTGGCGGACGAGTTTCCGGCGCTGGAATCAGCGTAAAAGCAACCGCAGCTACTGCCAAACTCGTCACTCCCACACTAGCTGGTACAGCCTGCTTAATCAAAGCTTGACTGACACCACCATGACGTCTAGCAACTGGTTGTAGTTGTAGTGTTAATTCTGGTAAGGTTCGGCTATCTGCAAAAAATTGGTCTATTGCTTCTACCAAATCGAACAACTGTACCGTGTTCAAATCGATTTGTATCAGCTGCATTCCGTTGTTTGAGTAAGACTCTACTACATGTGCTCCACTGTCTGAATGCACCATGAGTCTATGTTGATTACTGTCGATTTTCTGAAACTGTACTAACTCTGACTCAGAGTTATGCGCTTGGGAGTGTGGCACACTACTCAAAAATTCTTGAGCATATGCACTGACTGCCCTAACCAAACTTTCAAAAAATTCTCGCCCTCCGGTTAATGGTTTCGTGTAGCCAGAGATGTAGCATTCTGCATTTACCAATATAGATAATTCTGGGCGCAGTTCCTGAAAATGTGTTGCTCTTGAGGCATCACTTAAACCCTCCAACAGGAGTGTGCAATTAGGTAAACTATACTTACGTTGAATATTCATTCCACTTCACCGTCAAAAAGACTAATCCAGAACCGCTGCATTCCAGCCGTACCAGTACAAAATAATAATTGTCCCAACAAATTTATAGCTAGCTCATCTAATTTTTCCTCGGTATGTAATGCTAATACACCAGAACGTCGAAGATTCATCCGGCTCTTAAAGTGGATTTTAAAGCGCTCTAGGTAGTTAGATAGACGTAAATTCTGTTCTAGTGGAAGCTGTTTTTCAACCATTTGTTGATGTATCACGAGCAACTGACGAATGACAACTGTTAGCCGCCGCGCAATGTAGCTAGCAATAACTACCAAGGCTTTTGCTTCCATGATAGATAGAGGGCGGCGGATATGCGCACGTCGCATCGGGTTAGTGCTACGCATTCGCCATAAGTTGACTCGGTTTTTTACAATCCCTCTTAAATCCAACTCTTCAGCAAATGTCAAAATTGCTGAAGAGCCATTGAGCTCTAACGCTTCAATTGCCAGTAAAATCAGATCTATTTGCAACCGAGCTCTACGGGGACATCCCTGTCCCTCAACCGCCGGTTCAGGTAAAGAATCCAGAATCATCGGCACAGACTGGGGGGTTGGACTGTTGATTGGCGTGATACTAGCAGAGACATTCATTATAGATACCATTAGCGGCTGCAACTTGCCTTAGTAAAACTAATTTAAAATAGACAACGAGTCAAAAAGTAAGACTGATAACATGATTGGCATGTCTGCCTGATATATACATTACTTACTCTTTTGACACAAAGGTTTCCGCACGACTTTTCATCAAAATTTCCAAAGCTTAAATTCTCTTGCCTGAATTGTTAACATCATGACATCCCTAGCTTGGTGTAGATTCTAATAATCGTCAATGGATAATGTTTATTGAGGTGTTATACCAAGCGTATGACATTTTAGTGTACGATTTTTCCGGTATGTGCCTCCTGTTTAACCGAGATTTTACAATCGGGTGATAGTGGTTGTCGCTTGTACTGCTGAACTAAAACTTTTTCTCTATTTTATGGATTTGAAGTCTCTTATTCGTGATATTCCAGATTTTCCTAAGCCAGGAATTCTATTTCGCGATATCACCACGCTGCTGCGCGATCCAGATGGACTGCGCTACGCGATTGACCTGTTTGCGCAAAAGGTAAAAGATACTGGACTAAGTCCAGAATACGTGGTGGGAATAGAATCACGGGGCTTTATTGTTGGCGCACCACTTGCTTATCAATTAGGGGCTGGTTTTGTTCCTGTCCGTAAACCTGGTAAGTTACCAGCAGCAGTTCACTCAATTGAGTACGCACTGGAGTACGGTACTGACTGCCTAGAAATCCACCAAGACGCTTTGCATCCGCTTAGCCGAGTTTTGATTGTAGACGATTTGATCGCAACCGGTGGAACTGCAGCAGCAACAGCAAAATTAGTCCAAAAGATTGGCTGCAAACTTGAGGGTTTTGGGTTTATCATCGAGCTACAGGATTTACATGGACGAAAACATCTGCCAGATGTGCCCATCGTTACGCTTGTAGAATACTAGTCAATGGTCCTTTGTCCACAGCAAATGACTCTTGACTAACAACTCTTGACTCATGACTCTTGATTAATGACTACTACACGAATTTCCTTGGATGCAGGTCGTGATTGGCTTTTGAAGTTAGTCACGAGCGAGAGTTTTATTTACGTCATGAAGCGGCTATTGCAGGCGCTATTGACTTTGTTTTTAGCGTCGGCTTTGTCGTTTTTCATTATTCAACTTGCTCCAGGGGATTATGTAGATACGCTACGGCAAAATCCAAAGATTTCCCCAGAAAGAATTGAGGAACTCAGACGACAATTTGGTCTGGATAAATCTTGGCCAGAGCAATTTGGACGTTGGCTCATGCGAATTGTCACACAAGGGGATTTTGGTACAAGCTTTGTTTACCAGCGGTCAGTGGCGTCACTGTTGTGGGAACGGGTACCTGCGACTTTGCTGTTGGCTGTATCTTCTTTGATTGTAACGTGGGCGATCGCCATCCCTTTGGGTATAGTCGCAGCTGTGAAGCAAAATCAGTGGGCAGACCGGATTTTGCAGGTGATTAGCTATGCTGGACAAGGGTTTCCCAGTTTCATCACGGCTTTATTGCTGCTGATTTTTGCCCAAAACGCTTCGCCCATTTTTCCAGTGGGTGATATGACCAGCATTAATCACACCGAACTCAACTGGTTTGGTAGATTTCTCGATATTAGCTGGCATATGATTTTACCAACCATTGCTTTAAGTATCACAAGCTTCGCTGGGTTACAGCGTATCACTCGTGGTGAGTTATTGGATGTGCTGCGTCAAGATTATATCCAAACAGCTCGTGCTAAAGGATTGTCAGAGAACCGCGTTATCTATGTTCATGCTCTGCGCAATGCAATAAATCCTTTGATTACTTTATTAGGTTTTGAGTTAGCAAGTTTATTAAGTGGCGCGTTTATTGCTGAATATTTCTTTAACTGGCCTGGTTTAGGAAGATTAACTTTACAAGCGGTGCAAGCTCAAGACTTATATTTGGTGATGGCAAGCTTGGTTATGAGCGCTGTGTTGCTTAGTGTTGGTAATTTAATAGCGGACTTGTTACTCAAGGCGACTGATCCTCGCATTCGCTTAGAAAATCTGAATTAACTTGTTTTAAATGCAAAGGATGGTACACTCATATCGACTATCCTTTGTCATTTGTCATTTGTACCAAACTAATGACTAATGGCTATGTTTTCCGAAGTTTATTATCTAGTACGGTCAAAAGCTGACGGCCGTTATCTTGCAGCTCTTGCTAACCCCAAAACTAATGGTTATCTGTTGTTGTTTCGCGAACATTTTGATGCTCTAAGCTATCTCAACACTCATGCTGCTGAGGTGGCAAACCGCTTTGCTGTAGAATCTGTTCCTGGTTCTCAAGTAGGAGGTTTGCTCAAACGCTGGGGTTTTAATGGCGTGGGTATTGTTTCTGAGCCATTATTACCAAAAATTGAATTTTTGCAGCATACTTAAGGATTAAAGATATAGACCTCATTGCTATTTTGTAACGAGGTCCATTCAATTCAAAAGTCAAAATCTAAAATTTAAAATTCCTAAACAGAGACTTTCTCCAACATCAACTTAGAACGCTTGACTTGTTCAGGAACAAGAACTGGATAATCTCCTGTGAAGCAAGCAGAACAGAAGCTTTCTGGATCTTCTCGTGTTGACTCTAGCATTCCTTCCCAACTGAGATAAGCGAGGCTATCTACTTCTAATTGCTTGGCAATATCTTCTACTGACGTAGTTGCAGCAATCAGTTGGTCTTGGGTATCGGTATCTATACCATAAAAGCAGGGATGAGTCACTGGTGGAGAGGAAATTCGCATATGCACTTCCACCGCACCGGCTTCACGCAAGGTTTTAACTAACTTGCGGCTTGTCGTTCCCCTCACAATCGAGTCATCCACAATGATGACTCGTTTACCAAATAACACATCTTTGAGAGGGTTAAGTTTCATGCGGATACCCGACTCTCTCATACTCTGTGTTGGTTGAATAAAAGTACGCCCTACGTAGCGATTCTTAATCAATCCTTCAGCATAGGGAATGCCAGAGGCTTGAGAATACCCGATAGCAGCAGGAATTCCAGAATCAGGGACACCAATCACCAAATCAGCATCAACAAGAGATTCTTTCGCGAGTCGCCGCCCTATACGCATCCGATAGCTGTACAGACTTTCGTTATGCATCACGCTGTCAGGACGGGCAAAGTAAATCATCTCAAAAATGCACAGCTTCCTCTGGGGTTTTTGACTCCATTGAAAGGAAGCTAAACCCTCTTCAGTAATCCAAACTAGCTCACCTGGTTCTACATCTCGTAGATATTCAGCACCAATGATGTCTAAACCACAAGTTTCAGAGGAGAGAACATAACGAACCGGATTCTCGCCCAAAGTGCCAATGACAAGCGGACGAATGCCATTAGGGTCACGAACACCCATAATACCCTTTGATGTACCAATGACTAAGCTAAAGGCTCCTTGGCAGCGGTGAAAAGCCTGAATACAGCCCTCTAGCCAATCTGCACCAGCGTTGATTTCTTCAGCAATGGCAAAAGCAATCATTTCTGAGTCAGTGGTGCTAACTAAGTTGCAGTTGTTTTTCAGCAATTCTTCTCGTAGCGGCACTGTATTGACTAAATTACCATTATGTGCTAATGCAACAGAACCCAAGCGGGTATCGACAACAGCAGGTTGAGCATTCACTTTGCGGCTAGAACCCGTGGTTGAATAACGAGTGTGACCAACAGCTACAGTTCCAGGCAAATTTTGCAAGATTGATTCATTAAAAACTTGGGACACCAACCCCATGTCTTTGTGTAAGTTGACTTGTGTACCTTCAAAAGTGGCAATACCAGCCGATTCTTGACCCCGGTGCTGGAGGGCATACAATCCAAAGTATGTCAGTTTAGCAACGTCTTCTCCTGGTGCGTAGATGCCAAAAACACCGCAAGCTTCTTCTGGCTTGTCTGGACGGTTTTCATGGTCATTGACTGAGTTTGGGGGCAATTGAGGATAGTCATCCAAAGAGTCGGCATGTTGGGAATTCATTATGGCTGTGCTCCTGATGAGGGTGTCAACTCACAAGAAATATGTCTAATGATAGTTGCAGAAATTTGAAAAATTAAAAATTTCTTAACCATCCATTAAAACAGTATCGCAATTATGCTTAGGAATGCCAGTATTCTGGGTGAGAGAGTTTTGTCTATGAGTTGTCTCTATGAATTGGGAGTTGTATGAGAGATGGTCAAACGCCTTTCAATCGCATTTAGGTAGCGATCGCTCATTTCTTCAATGCTAGCTTTGACTAAGGTTTGATTGTCAGTTGTTAAAACCCGCAAACCCATTTCGTAATTTCCAACCTGACCTAGTTTTTGCCAACAATCACCCAATTGTTCTGTTAAAAAAGCTTCCCAAGTTTTTTGTTGTTCTGTTGCAACAGAGACTACAATTCGTGCGCCACCTTCACCAAAAAGAACTTCATCCCAACGTTGGCTGTTGTGTGCTGGTTGTTCTAACAGGATGTCAGCACCAAGTTTACCGGCAATACAACATTCTGCCAGAGTAACAGCCACTCCACCTTCTGCACAATCATGAGCCGAACGTATCCAGCCCTGACAAATTCCTTCGCGACACACTTGTTGGACTTGGCGTTCTAATTCAAAATCAACTCGTGGTGGTTTTCCGGCAACAGTATTGTGGATAGTGGCTAAATATTCCGAACCCCCTAACGTAGAACAAGAAGAAAGTTTACCCAACAGGTAAATTATATCACCATTCGTTTGCCAAGCTTGACCACAAATCTTAGTTAACTCAGGAATCAAGCCAATCATACCCACAACAGGGGTAGGATAGATTGCTTGTGGATTGCCTTGAGAATCTAAAGTTTCGTTGTAGAGAGAGACATTTCCACCAGTCACCGGGGTTGCCATTTCTCGGCAACCTTCAGCTAAACCGCGACAAGCTTCTGCTAATTGCCAGTAACCAATAGGTTTTTCTGGACTGCCAAAATTGAGATTATCCGTAACTGCCAGAGGTTCTGCACCTACACAACTAAGATTACGTGCTGCTTCGACTACGACTGCTTTCGCTCCTTCATAGGGATCAAGATAAACATAACGAGGATTGCAATCAACAGTAGCCGCAACACCGCTTTGGATATTGTGAACTTTCTCCTTGTCCTCTTGTTGTGGACGCAAGCGAATCACAGAGGCATCTGCACCACCTGGTAGCATCACGGTGTTATTCTGCACTTGATGGTCATACTGACGATATACCCAACGTTTTGATGCAATCGTAGGAGTATTGAGTAAAGTCAACAAAATGTCATTCCAACTTTGCAAGCTTCCTTGAATTTCAATCCCAGCAGATGTACACACAGGTAGAGAATCAGGAGTCCATTCCCAAGCTTTTTGCACATATTCTGGTAGTTCCGTCAACAATTCCCGGTGATACAGTGGCGTATTTTCTGCCAGCGCCGTTGCTGGAATCTCTGCAGCAACTTCACCCTGGAATAAAATCCGCACGATGGGTTGATCAATGACACAACCTGCAACAACTGCATGCAGTCCCCAACGGTGAAAAATGTCAATTAACTCTTGTTCGCGTCCCTTATGTGCAACAAACAACATCCGTTCTTGAGATTCGGAAAGCAGATATTCATAAGGAACCATTCCTGCTTCCCGTACAGGAATTTTGTCTAAATCGAATTCAATACCCACACCGCCTTTTGCAGCCATTTCTGAGGTAGAACAGGTAATTCCAGCAGCGCCCATATCCTGTGCTGCGACAACTGCACCTGTCTTAAACGCCTCCAAGCAAGCTTCAATTAAGGACTTCTCCAAAAAGGGATCGCCCACTTGTACTGCAGGACGATCATCCATAGATTCATCACTTAGTTCTGCACTGGCAAAACTTGCGCCTCCCATACCATCACGTCCGGTAGTAGAACCAACGTAAAGCACAGGGTTACCGATGCCAGACGCACCAGATTTGACGATTTCTGAGGTTTCCATCAATCCCAGCGCCATCACATTCACCAAAGGGTTACCGGAGTAAGCGGGATCAAAGTAAACTTCACCACCGACAGTGGGAACACCTACACAATTGCCATAATGGGAAATACCAGCAACCACTCCACTAAAAAGTCTTTTGGTTTTCGCATCTTCTAAAGAACCAAAGCGCAGAGAGTTTAACACGGCTATAGGACGTGCGCCCATTGTAAAGATATCTCTTAAGATGCCTCCGACTCCTGTTGCAGCTCCTTGAAAAGGTTCAACTGCTGAGGGGTGATTGTGTGATTCAATCTTAAATGCAAGTCGCAGACCATTGTCCAAATCTACAACGCCAGCATTTTCACCAGGTCCAACAAGAATACGAGGTCCTGTAGTGGGAAATTGTTTGAGTAACGGACGAGAATTTTTGTAACAGCAGTGTTCTGACCACATCACCCCAAACATTCCCAGTTCTGCTTTATTGGGATGACGCCCCAGACGCTTCACGATTTCTTCATATTCTTCTAGCTTCAAACCTTCAGCAGCGATTTCTTCAGGAGAAAAAGGAGCAGAGGAAATGGCGGTCATGGTAATAATGCATCAAGGGGACAGAGCATTATTCTAAAGCTTTTTATCTGCTGTTGATGTATGACGACGATTTGGGAGAAGGTGGCGAATTGGATTAGCTACTATCTTTAGTCTATCACAGCTGATGGTGGAGGTTGCAGAGCAACTGTATAAATACGTAATTTTTTATCTAGAGTTTAAGTTTCTCAAAAACAAATAAGTGTTTTCACTATTTGAATAATCGAAATCCTTTCATAGGATAAATATTAACTAAGTCAAGTATGATTAATAAGTTTTGCTATATACAATACACCTATCTAAAGTGATGATGAAACAAGTCGTAAACTGTTAAAGTCATCTACTTTGTAGTGAGCTATTATACTTGCACTAGTTAAAAATTTTCTTTTTGTAGTGTCATCACTACTAGTCAACACAATTGTTCCACGTACCCGATTGATTGAATTTGTGGCTTAGTCTGCTCTTTTCACAAAAGGAATTTTACAAAGGTATTAGAGGAATCATTCTGTCTGAAGTTTCCTCTAAAATTTATTAAAAACGACGGAAAAGACTATTATTCCCAGGGAGAGATGAATTGTTACTCATGTAATAGTCATTAGTCATTACTCCTGTCACCCTCGTACGCCGCCCTTGCGTTCGTCTAGGGTAGATTCTACCTATTAATAAACTACCAAGCCTGCTCTCGGTGATCAGTAGCTCTCTCGCAAAGCGAAGGGGAAGTAAAGAAATGAGCCCGCGCCTTGCTTGTTATCTGTTGCGGAGGTTTTCTCCAAAGCGCGATCGCTTCTCAAAGAAGCGAGGCTCAGAACTATGCCCTACGGACACGCTGCTTTGAAAAGAAGGTTACCCCCGTTTTTGGCGACTGGTGTCGTGCTAAAACGGTCAAGGATAAAGATAGGTAATTTTGTTGTGTTTCGGGAGTAACGGCATTTACCAGCATTGTTCCACTTTGATAACTGGTCTGTTTATTTTTGCCTGATAACTAAACAAGATACTGGTAAATATAATTATCACGTTATTGCTTTCCAAAACTTAGTTTTCGGGTCGAATAACATAACCCAAGGATGTATCAAGAGCAAGTGTCCTTACTGACTACTGAGTAGATGAACTTATGCATTTTCCATAATATACGTAAAATACGTTAATGTTTACAGACACAAGACTAATATTTGTATTGTTGATGACATTTTGAAATTTGATAGTGTGGAGCTGGTTAACTCAATTGTAGAGATATGAAATTCTACTTGTTTGTGTGTCGATACAGTCTGGTAGAAATTATTTTGTGATGGAAATCACTGGTACTCATGATTAAGATCCTGTTTTTCATAGGAGTAAATTGAGAAGATATTCACAACTGAACTCTAGCCGAGTCATTAATAGGGAACACACTGAATGCCGACAGCCTTCACAGCAAGACTGCCGGCTTTTTGTATATCAGAGAAAATAGAAAAAGAAAAATAACGACAAATGACTCTTGAATCTCAAATAAAATTTCCCCACAACCAGCTAGTAACTTGACACAAATTTGCCGAAGCCACTATCCAGTGTGGGGAGGTTATGATCAGTATATAGATATTATTGACGTTGAGTGTTCTTTACCTGGGTTCTTTTTAGCAGTCTGCAAATCCAGTCAAAAAAATCTCACTTAACTACTTTGTATTAAGACATCGCTTGAATGATGTAATCAAAGTAGGGAGCTGCTTCGGCGGCGTCTTCTGCATTCAGTAAGTCAAGGGAGGCTTTTTTCAGACAGTTGATTGCTTCAACCATTCCAGGTACAGGAACGCCGAGCGAGTTGTACATTTCCCTGACGCCAATTAAACCAATTTTTTCTATTGGTTCTTTGTCACCAGCAAGTATACCGTAAGTAATTAGGCGCAGGTACCAACCATAATCACGGATACATAAAGCACGTTGACGTTCTCCGTACGCATTGCCTCCAGGTGATATAAAGTCGGGACGCTTCTGCCAAAGCTGTTTAGTAGCTTCTTGAACTATCTTTTTTTCCTTTTCGGCTAGGGTTGTGACAATCCGTATCCGTTGCTCGCCGGTTTGCAAATAGTCTTTGATATTTTTGAGTTCGCCACTGCTGGGATAACGCAGTTCGTCGTCGGCTTTGAGAATAACTTGGCTTACTACACTCATGATTATTGCAATGACATGAATTAATTATTATTTGTTAGTTTAACGAGTCTTGAGGACACAAGTGAAGAGAATTGAGGAGATCAGGGATGGAAGACAAGGCGAGGACACTTATAGTGCGGAGGTTCCCTTACTAGAGTCCTGAGTCTTCCGTACAGAACCCCAAAACTCTCGATGCGTACAACCGTCTGTTCCATCGACAAGGGAATAATGTGATTAGAGGACAAGAAGACAGCAAATTCTTGACTAATGACTAATGACTAAACAAAATTGGAAACAGGGTGAGTTAATTGAAGTTGAGATTCTGGATTTGAATGATGCAGGTGATGGTGTAGGCCGTTGGCAAGAAAGAGTGGTCTTTGTACCAGATACTGTTCCAGGCGATCGCGCTGTTGTCCGTCTAATGCACGTTAAACCGAACTACGCTCACGCTAAACTCAAACAACTTCTCAAACCATCGCCCCACCGCGTCCGAGCTAGCTGCATCGTGGCTGATAAATGTGGTGGTTGTCAATGGCAGCATATTGATTATGAGTACCAGTTAACAGCAAAGCGAAATCAAGTTATCCAAGCTTTGGAACGTATTGGCGGTTTCGTGCAACCACCAGTAGATCCAGTACTTTCGACTCCCGAATCTTTGGGCTATCGTAACAAAGCGACTTATCCTGTGGGATTATCTGACACTCTTGGAGTTCAAGCTGGTTACTACCAAAAAGGTAGCCACCAATTGATTAACTTGAATCAATGTCCCGTGCAAGATCCAAGATTAAATCCTCTGCTGTTGGAGGTTAAACAAGATATTCAAAAGCGGCGTTGGCAAGTTTACAACGAACAACGCCACACAGGTCTGATTCGTCATCTAAGTTTACGCATTGGTCGCCGTACAGGGGAGATATTACTAACTTTAGTCGTCAAGGACTGGAATTTACCAGGAATTCAAGACCAAGCGCAGGAGTGGTTAAAGCGCTATCCTCAGCTTGTGGGTGTTTGTTTAAACCGTAACCCAGACCGTACAAACGCCATTTTCGGACGAGACACTCGTTGTATTGCCGGGCTTGCTTACCTACGAGAAAAATTTGCTGGACTAGATTTTCAGGTACGACCAGATACATTTTTCCAAGTACATACGGAGACGGCAGAAGCATTATTGCAGGTCATTCAGTCAGAACTCAATTTACAAGGTTCGGAGGTGTTACTTGATACTTATTGTGGTATCGGAACGTTGACATTACCACTTGCCAAACAAGTTAACAAAGCAATGGGGTTAGAATTGCAACCCGAGGCAGTTGAACAAGCAATCTTAAATGCGAAGCACAACCAGATTTTTAATGTATCTTTTGAGACAGGCGCAGTAGAAAAATTACTTCCCGAGATTAAAGTTTCGCCAGACATTGTTTTGCTTGATCCCCCTCGTAAGGGATGCGATTGTACTGTGATTGAAACTTTGCTCAAATATAAACCCCCGCGTATTGTTTATGTCAGCTGTAAAGTTGCTACCCTTGCTCGTGACCTCAAATTACTTTGTCAAAACGGGGTATATAGTCTCACACGAGTACAACCTGCTGATTTCTTTCCACAAACTGCTCATGTGGAAGCTGCCGCATTTCTTGTCCTATCAAACTTTAATAAAGCTATTCATTGACAACTTAACTTCAAGAAAAATTTGTAGTCCAATGCATAGTAACAATGCTAGAATGGAACTAAGATAAATATATGATTCCTTTTGTGTAAAGAGATTGACGTTGCAAAAACTCTCCAAAAAAATATCAACTGAGTTGTCTAAAGTGCAAATCGGTATTTAAAAGGGTATGTTAATACTCTTTTGTCTGAAGCATATTTAGTTGCTTACTATTTAAAAAATTGCAGAAAAGCTATTTTTTCTGTAAGCGGCTTTGTGCCAGAAAGGAGAGTTAATGCTCCCTAGCATTTTCAAAATTTAGTTGTGAAGACGAAAGTTTGAAGGCAACACGACCACCTCAAATTCTATCAGGGTGCCTGTGAAGCAAACTGATGTCTAGCTAACTCTGAAAGCTACGGGGTTTCTATTGTGATTACTATTTCGCTTCGTCCTACAGGGCGTAACTGGGGCACAATCAGTTTTGCCTCAACTTTGTACCTCTGTCCGATACTAGATTTGCTATTGGCAGAAATTCCGGGCAAACTACAAGCAGAACTGCGGCTAGGGCTTCAAGAAGCTTTAGTAAATGCAGCTAAACATGGTAACAATCTAGATCCTGGTAAAAGGGTTGTGGTTCGTTTTTCTTTAATTGATAATCAGTATTGGTGGATTATATCAGATCAAGGTAGTGGCTTTGTACCATGCTCTACTAGCGATATAGATATCGATCCCACAGAATATTTACCACCTGATGAATCAGAAAATGGTCGTGGTATGTGTATTCTTCATCAAATTTTCGATCAAGTTCAGTGGAACAGTAAAGGCACAGAGTTAAGGCTGTGTAAACAAATAGAAAATCGAAACCGATTAGCCCTACGACGGTGACAAAAAAATGCACAGGAGGTTAGGGAAATATTCCCAACCCTCCGTTATAGGTACAATCTTTGGCTTTTGATAGGGTGAAAAGTGTGCGTTATCACTCTCTCAAGTCAGAGGCTGATGGAAAAGCAACAATGGAAAAAACTTCCTGGTTGTCTGTTTCTCCATTACTTTTTGTGCTCGCCGTGAGTCGGACAAGGTGGGGCGGAAATAGAGCGATCCAACCAACCAGTTGCTTGCTGGAGTCTGGGTAATGCTTCTTGTGGTTCATCTTTTAAGAGAAACACAAGAGCAGCAGCTGCTTGTTCACTCGCGCGAACATTGCGGTTAGACTTGAGACGATGCCAATCATTAGGAGAAATGCTCAGTTTCTCCATCAAAGCTTGGGCTAGTTCCAAGGTACTAAACTGATTCAGTTGACTAGCTTTATCCAGATGGGTTGATTTCGACATGATGTCAGTCATAAGTGCTGAGTAAGAGTCTTTTGAATGATCACAAGAAAATGTTTTGGTATCTTTACCATTGGCTACCAAAACGAAAGGTAAGATTATTGGCAGAATCGTGTCTTACCTTAAGTTTACTAATTTGTACATGAAGCCGCTTAAAAAAGCATCTGGGCCCCCATTTCATGAAGAAAATCAACATCAAGAATTTAAACAAGAACTCTTGAAAGTGGAGGATGCGCTTGCTACTTTGAAGGAACGCTACAATCAAGTACAAGCAGATAGAGCAAGTCAAAGAAAATTACAACAACGTCTTAAACAACTGCATCACAGTGAATTACCAAATGTGAAAGCCGAGTTAAAGCAAATTCAACAACAACTGGAACTGCTGGAACTCAACTTAGAAAGTCAGTTGTTTTCTTGGGGTAGTTTTAAAGAACCTTTTTGGCAAGCCGTCCGCTTTGGTGGATTGGGCGTTATCATAGGCTGGTTATTAAAGTCTGTTGCTGGATGATATGGTAAATCTAAGGATTGCAGAAACATTGCGAAGTGGTCAACCTGATGAGTTTTTAGTCGTTCAAGGCTGGGTTCGCACGAAACGAGAGTTAAAAGAATTTTCTTTTATAGAAGTTAATGATGGCTCATCCTTGGCTAGTTTGCAAGTGATACTCAATCAGGATTTGCTAAACTATGATGATATTTTAAAAAAGCTCAATACTGGTGCTTCTGTAGAAGTGGCTGGAGTACTGGTGGCTTCTGTTGGAAAAGGACAGCGGATTGAGTTGAAAGCAGACAAGGTAAAAGTTTTTGGCGAAGCTGATCCCGAAACATATCCGCTGCAAAAGAAACGCCATTCCTTTGAGTTTTTGCGAACTATTGGACATTTGCGATCGCGCACCAATTCCTTTGGTGCAGTTTTTCGAGTCAGAAACGCCTGCGCTACCGCCATTCATCAATTCTTCCAAGAACGCGGTTTTTTGTGGATACATACTCCCATCATCACCGCCAATGATTGCGAAGGTGCAGGTGAACTTTTTAGTGTAACTAGTTTGGATCTCAAAGATGTTCCCCGCACAGAAACCAAAGCTGTAGACTATAGTAAAGACTTTTTTAGTAAACCCACATATCTAACAGTCAGTGGTCAACTCGAAGCCGAAGTCATGGCGATGGCGTTTAGTAATGTCTACACTTTTGGTCCTACTTTCCGTGCAGAAAATTCTAACACTTCTCGCCACTTAGCAGAATTTTGGATGGTGGAACCAGAGATGGCTTTCTGTGACTTGAAGGGAGATATGGATTTAGCCGAGGCGTTTCTCAAACATATTTTCAAATATGTCATGGAAACTTGCCCAGAAGACATGGAATTTTTCAATCAGCGTATTGATAATACTGTATTGGCAACGGCAGACAACATTATTAATAATGAATTTGAGCGCATCACTTACACAGAAGCTGTCAAACTCCTAGAAAAAGCTGATGTTAAGTTTGAATATCCTGTCAACTGGGGTTTGGATTTACAATCTGAACACGAACGCTATCTTTGTGAACAACTTTTCAAGAAGCCCGTTATCGTTACCAATTATCCAGCGCACATCAAAGCTTTTTACATGCGTTTAGATGAAGACGAAAAAACCGTTTCTGCGATGGATATTCTTGCACCAAAAATTGGTGAGATTATTGGCGGTTCTCAAAGAGAAGAACGTTTAGATGTTCTCGAACGTCGTATACTTGCTCAAGGAATGAAACCAGAAGATTTGTGGTGGTATCTCGATTTGCGACGCTTTGGAACTGTTCCCCATGCTGGTTTTGGGTTGGGTTTTGAACGACTCGTGCAATTTATGACGGGGATGGGAAATATCAGAGATGTGATTCCGTTTCCACGTACACCGGAATGTGCGGAGTTTTAACTGTTTTTAAAAACCCGGTTTTTGAGAAAATCGGGTTTCTTTTTACTTGAGTATTAATAGTTGTATGAATTTTACTTCCTTAAGTTTTCTAGCGCTTTTGTGATAAATTTTAGTTTATCTGCCGACAAAGCCTGATTCGCAGACTCAAAAAATACTGATAAATTGGCGAGTTCAAGATGTTCGTATACGCTGGCTTGTAAAGCCAATTCTAATCGATCTACTTGGTGAACAAACTGGGATTCAGCAGATTCTCCCTTGTCATATTCTTCCCATAAAGCAATCCATTCTGAACCATTAGGAAGTTTACTCAGTACTTGAAAAATAGATTGCTTTTCTAGCTGATATTTATGGCTTCGTTCTATGATATCTTGTGGAGTAAAATCCCCAGCATATATTTCTCCCAAATCATGTATTAAAGCCATACGAATGACTTTAGCTTTATCTAACTCAATATGATATTCATCAGCCAAAAATAAAGCTAAGAGTGCAACACAAAATGAATGTTCAGCAACACTTTCACAATACTTTTGTTCTATACCATGCCTTAGCCAACCCTGACGATAGAGATGTTTCAGATGATTGAATTCAAAATAAGCTTCGATAATAGGTAAGGTTTCTTTGCCGTTTAAAAGAGTAAGAGGTAAAGGTGCTTTTGTATGCATAATTCTAAATTGACTCTTGGAATCACAAAGAACAAATTATGGCTGTGAGTTACAAGATATATTGATCACGTTTGCTGCTAATATTTTTATTTTAGACCTTATGGGCTTAAGCTTTCAGCCGGAATTTTAGTTCATACGAAAGTACAAGATGTGAATCAAGGTACTTCTACAGATATACATGGCGAGCGATAGCTAGCCCCTTAGGGGGCGCTGCGCAAACGCTGCTGCTTTCGGCAGATCGCCTCCTTATCCAAACGACATAATCTGACTCGTTGGATAATTTGTGCGCCCATTTTCTCGTAAAACTGTATTGCGGGAGCATTATGAGTAGCAACTATCCAATCTATTCTTCCACCTCCTATTTTCTGAGTCATTTCACATAAATGTTTTATCAACGCTTCACCAATTCCATGCTTTCGATATTCAGCTTTGATATATAAATCATCTAGCCAGATTCCAGGTTGAGCAAGAAAGGTTGAGTAAATCTGGTGATATGTGGCAAATCCAATTGGATTTTTATCAATCTCAGCCAACAAAACAAAAGCAAGTGGATTTTCACAAAATAAAGTATCTTCTAGTTTCTTCGGTGTCGCCTCTACAAAGTCAAGACAACCATCAAACTCAGCTTTCAGCTTAATGAGTTCCATTATAGTAGAAACATCACTTACGTTAGCGTCTCGAATTAAAAACTGTTGGTTGTGCATAATATCAATTCTTAATCCAAAAGTAAAGTTTTTAAAAATCATCTTGCATTTTGGATTCTGTTAACTTAAATTGAATCCAATTAAAAACTGGAATTAGATATAAATAAGCGGCATAAGGAATAAATCCCGAATCAGTCATCAATAAAGTTGCAGGTACTAATCCAGCAATATTCCAAGGAATGAGAGGTGAGAGTACAACAGCTGTATTTTCGATATCAGTTGCTAATTCATAATTGTCTAAGCGCTCTTGCTTATACTTTTCTTTTACAAGCTGGTGAGTCATGAGAATTGCTAGCGTTTGAGTGCAACCAAAAGCGGCTGATGCTAACCCAACTGTAGTGGTTCCGAAAAATAAACGACTCCTAGAAGAAGCTCTTTTGAGAAGATTCTCCACACTTGCGAATGTCTTTGTTCCGACGATTATTCCTGATAGAGAAGTCGAGAAAATGACGACTAGTGAAACTCTAAGCATCGAAAAGATACCTCCTCCTGTCAGAACTTCACTCAAGTTCATTCTTGGTTCTAAGTTGAAACCAAGCCAAGCAAAATTTACCATTTTCAACCAAGAATATCCTTGGAAACATATCCCTACAAAGAATCCAATTACAAGACTAGCTAGTAATGTTAATTTCACTTCTACTTTGAAAATACAAAGTACTATAACAGCAAAAGCTGGAAGTAACACAAGTGGGTTAATATGAAATAATTTAGGTATTTCGGAAATTAAATCACTATTTATAATTTCAACAGGATTGCTGATTGAAAAGATGAAATAAATCAAGCTAGAAGCTATTAAAGGCAACCAAGCAGTTGATATCATAGCTCTTAGGTTTTGATGTAGCTTAGTATTGGTAATACTAGCAACAAGATACGCACTAGAAGACATAGGAGAACACCTATCTCCAAAATAGGCTCCCGCAATAATTGCCCCGGCAGCTAAATGAGGATTAATATTTCCCTCTCTTGCCATAATCATCAGGGAAACTCCTACAGTACTGACTGTACCAAAGGAAGTTCCTAAGAGTATAGAAATCAAACAGGAGAGGACAAAGGCTGAAAGTATAAAATATTGAGGATTTATTAATTGTGTTCCATAGTAAACCAAAGCCGGAATTGTTCCTGCTGCCATCCACACGGCTGTCACTGCTCCAATTAATAAGAGGATTTTGATGACTGGAAAAGCTTTTTTAGTACTAGCAAAAGCCATTTTAATTAAAGATTTGACTGGAAAGCCTTGGTAAGAAAATGTCACAAGGAGTATAACCAGAGAAAGGAAAAGTGGATAGGCAACAAAGTAACCTTTGATAACACTACACAGCAAGATAACAAAGCAAAAAACTAGAGGCAAGAATGAGTTCATCTTCTTGATAATTCAATTCTCTTTTCTCCAACAGTAAACAGTTTAGTCATTACAAAATTACAAAACAAAGTATTTCTTAGATACCTTATATCGATAAAATCGATGGATGAAGGGTAAAGACTTTTGCATTTATCAAAATATGGCTTTACTTGATTAATGAAGTCAAAGACAGTATGTTAAAAATCTCTCAGTTGCTGGCTTTTGTGACTGTTGCCGACTATGGTAACTTCAGTTCAGCGGCTCTACATTTGGGGCTATCTCAATCAACTGTTAGTCATGCGATCGCCACACTTGAAGAAGAACTCGGAGTCATTCTCTTGTTTCGGGGTAGACATGGTGCAATTTTGACGCCAACTGGAGAGCAAGTAATTCAGGAGGCGCGTCAAGTTTTGCATTTATTAGAGGTGATTCAGGAAAAAGCTAACCTGGAAAAAGGATTACAGGCTGGACAGGTTCGGGTTGCTTGTGTTCGCAGCATCGCAACTCATGTCTTACCAGAGGTTATTGCTCGTTTTCGCAAGAAGTTCCCAAAGATTAGCGTTGTCATGACCGAATATGACCGATATGCAGAGGTAGAACAAGCACTGCGAGAAAGTCAAGCGGACGTTGGCTTCACGTTGTTACCGACGACAAAAGAGTTTGACACATGGGAGTTATTCCGAGATGAGTTTGTTGCACTGCTACCGCCCAAGTCAATCGCTGCTGGTGAGTCACTCAGTTGGGAACAGTTGGCAGAGTTTCCGATGATTATGAATCTCCGCAGTCCTCAACACAACAAGACAGTCCACGCTCATTTTTTACAATTTGGTCAAACTCTCAAGGTGGACTACGAGGTGAGGGAAGATTCGACAGTTCTCAGTATGGTCAAGCAAGGATTAGGGGCAACTGTCATGGCTAAATTAGCAGCCCAACCCATACCATATACCATAGAAATGAGGAGTTTGCCAGTACCTCTAGAGAGAATTATTGGAGTTGCTATTCTTGCAGATGCTTTATTGCCGAGAGCCGTTTTTGCTTTTCTGGATATTCTCAAAGTTGGATAACAACTTAATATCTTGCACCAGGGTTAAACTAGGGGGTTTCTTGAGAATGAGGACACAAGCCTTACCTTAATTTTCCGCCTCAGTTACCCGGTTTTTAGATTTTGTTGAAAATGATGCATTCCGGTCAGATAATACCAATTTGAAAAAAGAATGTGACAGATACACACTCCCAAACCCTTGTTATGCCTAGCTTTCTTCATTTTGCGAAAAGTTTGCGCGTCCGGGTTTCCCGGCGCAAAACTTTTCAAGACGAATTTTGAATGTGTTAGTAGCGTGCCGTAGGCAGCGAATTTTGAATTGGTATAACCCGCTGCATCTTTAAATTTTTTGTGTCACAAATCCTAAATTTCTAGTTGGTGAAAGACTGATCAACAAAACATTAAGATTCGTAAATAATTCGGGGGAGGTCATGACACTACACCCCTTTAATAAAAAGTCGTGTCAAGATTTTTGTTGCGGGAGAAAAATTCGTTGTAACATAAAACCCGCACCAGAAAATTGCAAAGGAAAGCTATTATGGCCATTCCAAATCAGCAGGGTAAATCTACTATCGATTTTCGAGACAACCGACGCACGACAACTCGCATTACAGTTCGTATTCCTAAGGAGTTGCATAAACAGCCAGTTATTTCACGATTAATATCCTACTGCGGCATTACAGTCAATATTGCAGCAGCTCAACTGAATGGTTATGCGTTGCAACCAGGTAAGTTTGATTTAGAGCTACGAGGAACGGTTTTTCAGATTGCTAGTGCCTTAACCTATCTCAATGAACTGAATTTAGAAATTTTGCACCGATTTGTTTTTGAAGAAGACGGTTGGTAAGTCTTGAGAATGAGTCATTAATGCTGAGTGAGGTAGCGACTTAGCACTCGGCAACGTTGTTGTGGGTGAATTTTTCGCATACGCACTCGCTGCAAAGTCATACCTGTGCTCTTGCGCGTCAGCTCCTCTATAGGAGACACGCGTTCGCCTTTGTGCGTGTATTTTGTGCTTACACCAGTGAAGAAGGTGCGGGAAACCCGCCTATGTCCTATGCCTACGGCACAGCTGCCTTCACAGCACAGCCTTTTGTAAGAGGAGACACGAACACGCTACTTTGCGATTCGCCACTCCTCTGTTTGCATAGCATGCCCGGAGGGCATAGGAGGCACAGGACTGGACTCACCAGTCGCCACCCTGAAGAGGAAGGCGAAGAGCGTGTCTACAAGTCGGGAAACCATACATGGCTGTCGCTTACGCAGCTTGATACGTCAGTTACACTCAACGGGGAAACCTCTAACCCAACGCTAGTCGCCACCCTTACGGGAAGCTGTCATGCGTCTACAACAGAGAAAACTTCCGCAGGCAAAAAGTCCCTGTATGGGAACTCTGAAACTCCCCGTTGTTTGTGTATCTCCGTACGTCTAGCAGCACTGGAGACGTATGGAGATCACAAGTGTTTGTGGCGTCTACTGTACGCTTACTTACGCCATTTGATTTTCAATTGCCCACCGCGCTAGTTCAGTGCGATTGTGGAGATTGGTTTTGCCCAACATATTGGACACATGGCTTTCTACCGTGCGTTGGCTGACATTTAATTCTTCAGCAATTTCGCGGTTAGCTAAGCCCCTAGCCACAAATTGGACAACTTTGAGTTCTGTTGGGGTTAACTGCACATCGAAGGGAACTTGGATGCGAGAGCCGTTTTCCCCTCCTTTTGCTTGGTGTTCTTTCCAGCGAATGGTTTGCTTCAGAGAAGATTCTACTTGTGCTACCAATTCTTCTGGCTCAAAAGGCTTAACCATATAGACATCAGCACCTTTATTCAGACCTTTAACTCGGTCTGCGCTTTGTCCCTTAGCTGAAAGGAATAGGACGGGAATCCAGCTAGTACGTTCATTTTGCCGGACTTGTTCTACAAAAGTATATCCGTCCATTTCCGGCATCATCACATCGCAAATGATCATGTCTGGAATCTCCTGCTCTAATACTTCCAGTGCTTCTCGACCATTTTCGGCGGTGCTGACATCATAACCCCGGAATTCCAAATAATCCTTCACCAGCAAGATGAGGTTAGGGTCATCATCAATAAGTAGAAGTCGTTTGTGATCTTTCATGCTGGGTTCTTTCATAGCAGTGGCACTTATCGCGCTTGATCCATCAAGGTCTTAAATCAATATCCTCTCTGGTGGATTAAGGAGGTGTCGTGCTTTTTCCTACTTAACTTGCCTTTGCTTTATGAACTCCTAAAAGTCGATATTACTTCCAAGAAATTCTATACAAACGACAAAAGTCCAGTAAGGATACTTAGAGCAGTAGTATTGATAATGCGTTATTATATATCGCTTTGAAAGCTGCGGGTTAAAAAACACTGATTAAATAATAATTATTCAGGTTAACAAGTAAGTGTTGGACTCAAGATGCTCCCAAATTACAATTAACCCACACTTTCATTTGTTTACTGCTGTGCCATATCCTTGTTGGATGTTAAGCTTCTATAAGTTGTTCACGACAACAACCAGGAACTTTCTGGCAAAAAAGGATGGGAAAACACAATGCATATTTTTCTACCACCTTGTTGCCTATCAAGTGTTCTTGTATAATCCGCTCAATGGCTTCCGGGGTTGTTGGGCGATACCGCACAGCATCCGGGTAATCCTTTATTATCAGTCTAGAGCAACAAACTGGCAAGCCGTTGACTTTATTTCCAAATGTGCAACTAGAATTGTTTTCTCGCTCTTGGTGAAGATTTAGCTGTTTGAGTCGCTTTTTCAAATCTTCCCAAAATGAGAAACGAGTTTGTTCACGTAAGCAGTTAGAAACTGTCTGGACAGCATAGATAAAAATGTCCCTCTGAGTTTTTGACAGTTCTAAAGCTTCTATAGAAATACTTAGGGCTTTGTTCGCTGGTGGTTTTGTGGTTTTTAGTAGCTGAAGGTAGGACTGGATCACTGTAGTGTTACTCAATTGGCGGCTCCCTGATTACTGTTCTATATCAATTTCCCAGCTTTGCAAACAAAAGTTGCCCATATCTCCATATTCGTCATTTACGGAGTAAAACCTGAAAGCTCGGAAAAATAGAGTATATGTACTTACGTGGGTTTATGCAAGTAAAGTTCGGGAACCCGTACAAAAGAAAATGTTGCCATTGCACTCTGCCTTTAGGTAAATTAGCACTCAGGAGTTGAGAGTGCTAACAAGGTGAAAATTTGGTATGGCAGCTGTATCTTTAAGCGTTTCTACAGTTAAACCTCTAGGCGATCGCGTATTCGTCAAAGTGAGCGCCTCAGAAGAAAAGACCGCAGGTGGTCTGTATTTGCCCGACACAGCAAAAGAAAAGCCCCAAGTCGGCGAAGTTGTTGCTGTTGGTGAAGGCAAAATCAAGGATGACGGTGCTCGTCAGGCGTTGGACGTGAAGGTTGGAGACAAAGTTCTTTACTCCAAATACGCTGGTACCGACATCAAGCTTGGAACTGATGAATACGTACTGCTCTCCGAAAAAGACATTTTAGCAATCGTTTCATAGTCATTTAGTCGTTTGTCATTTGTCATGAATTGTTGGCAAAGGACAAGAGACAAACACCATTCTTTGTAGTTTTCTGCTAGTAGTTTTCTGCTAAACATTCTTTGACAATTATGGCGAAGCGCATCATTTACAACGAAAACGCACGTCGTGCCCTAGAAAGAGGCATGGATATCTTGGCTGAGGCAGTAGCTGTTACCCTCGGTCCCAAAGGTCGTAACGTAGTCCTAGAGAAGAAGTTTGGCGCACCACAAATCGTTAACGATGGTGTGACCATTGCGAAAGAAATTGAATTGGAAGACCACGTAGAAAACACTGGCGTTGCTCTGATTCGTCAAGCGGCTTCCAAAACCAACGACGCTGCTGGTGATGGCACCACAACTGCGACCGTTTTGGCTCATGCAATGGTGAAAGAAGGCTTACGCAACGTTGCAGCTGGTGCAAATGCTATTTCGCTAAAGCGTGGTATTGACAAAGCAACCAACTTCCTAGTTGAAAAAATCAAAGAACACGCTCGTCCTGTAGAAGATTCCAAAGCAATTGCTCAGGTTGGTGCAATCTCTGCTGGTAACGACGAAGAAGTCGGTCAGATGATTGCCGAAGCAATGGATAAGGTGGGTAAAGAAGGCGTGATTTCCTTGGAAGAAGGAAAGTCCATGACCACCGAATTGGAAATCACCGAAGGGATGCGCTTTGACAAAGGTTACATCTCCCCCTACTTCGCAACCGATCCTGAGCGGATGGAAGCAGTTTTCGATGAGCCTTTCATCTTGCTGACCGATAAGAAAATCGCTCTGGTTCAAGATTTAGTACCAGTACTTGAGCAAGTTGCTCGCTCTGGTCGTCCTTTGATCATTATCGCCGAAGATATCGAGAAAGAAGCTTTGGCGACCTTGGTTGTGAACCGCCTGCGTGGTGTGCTAAACGTGGCTGCTGTTAAGGCTCCTGGTTTTGGCGATCGCCGCAAAGCAATGCTAGAAGACATTGCTATCCTCACTGGTGGTCAACTGATTACCGAAGATGCTGGTTTGAAGCTGGAAAACACCAAGCTAGAAGCATTGGGTAAAGCTCGTCGCATCACGATCACCAAAGACAACACCACCATTGTTGCTGAAGGTAACGAAGCTGCAGTCAAAGCTCGTATTGAGCAAATTCGCCGTCAAATCGAAGAAACCGAATCTTCTTACGACAAAGAAAAGCTGCAAGAGCGTTTGGCTAAGCTAGCTGGTGGCGTCGCCGTTGTGAAGGTGGGCGCTGCTACCGAAACCGAAATGAAAGACAAGAAGCTGCGCCTAGAAGACGCCATCAACGCTACCAAAGCTGCTGTAGAAGAAGGTATCGTTCCTGGTGGTGGTACAACACTAGCTCACCTGTCTCCTGCACTCGAAGAATGGGCAAACAGCAACCTCAAGGGTGAAGAGTTGACTGGTGCGTTGATTGTCTCTCGCGCTTTGGCTGCTCCTCTCAAGAGAATTGCTGAAAACGCTGGTCAAAACGGTGCTGTCATCGCCGAACGCGTCAAGGAGAAAGAATTCAACATTGGTTACGATGCTGCCAAGAACGAGTTCGTCGATCTCTTTGATGCTGGGATCGTTGATCCCGCCAAGGTAACTCGTTCTGCTCTGCAAAACGCTGCATCTATCGCTGGTATGGTCTTGACCACCGAATGTATTGTAGTTGATAAGCCTGAGCCAAAAGATAACGCTCCTGCTGGTGCTGGCGCTGGTATGGGCGGCGGCGACTTCGATTACTAAGATTCTTGTAAGGTGGGCAGAGCACCATTGCTCACCTCTGATCAAACAGCTGCTTCTATTGTAGAAGCGGCTGTTTTTTTTCTTTTCTTAAAAAAACTCTGATCCCACAGTAACCAATACGGTTCGGTGAAGGTAATTCGCGTGGGTAGAAACCCAGTTTCGCAAAAGTTACCGGGTTTGCGGTCCGGGTACTTATCCGAACCGTATTGCACAGTAACCATCCTTTAGGAAAATTTAGTGGGAAAATTTAAGTATTGCCTTTTTTGTTTGGGTAGCCTGATGAAAAAATTAATTAGAGGTTTGCGCGAATTCAAAGCGAGCTATTTTTGCACGCATCAAGAACTGTTTGAACAACTTTCTCATGGTCAAAAGCCCAGAGTGCTGTTTATTACCTGTTCCGATTCGCGTATCGATCCAAACCTGATTACACAAGCTCAGTTGGGTGAATTGTTTGTCATCCGCAATGCTGGTAACATTATTCCACCATTTGGCGCAACCAATGGCGGTGAAGGTGCCACAATTGAATATGCTGTTCAAGCATTAGATATTCAACAAATTATTGTCTGTGGTCACTCGCATTGCGGTGCAATGAAAGGACTCATGAAGTTAGACAGCTTGCAAAAGGAAATGCCGCTTGTGCATGACTGGCTTAAGTATGCACAAGCAACCCGACAGCTGGTTCTAGACCACTATAGCCACTACTCAGGGGAAGAACTGTTAGACATTGTGATTGCCGAAAATGTACTCACCCAAATTGAGAATTTGCGGACATATCCGGTGATTCGCTCTAAACTCTACCAAGGACAACTCAATATTTATGCTTGGATTTATCAAATTGAGACAGGAGAAGTTTTAGCATACGATCCACAAACGCACGCCTATGTCTTGCCTCAAACCCAGCTTGCACCATCGGAGATAGATGACATACTACTAAATTCGCCTACAACTTCCAATGGGGATCGTTCTGGCAACACTCAACCTGAAGTGGTTGAAATATCAGAAGAAGTCGTTCTTACATATCAAGGGTTTCCAATAAGCCGGCTTTCTCAAGAGCAGATGCAGCGAATTTATCGAGGTTCTGGGGCAAAAAAGTAAAAGTGTAGAGTGTGGAGTGTGAACGGTAAACTCAAACAAAGATGTAAGTATTTCCAACTCAGATGGTAGGCGACTTTCTCACTGGCTAAATCGCCTATCACACCGTCATGGGCAGCAATTAATAACCAGTTCTTAGCTCACTATTGAAAGCCCTTGGCTGGCTGCTTTTGACTCTTCCCTTTGGGCTTAGATTTACTAACTTCCACTAAAGCTTCTTGAAATAAATTATGTAGGTGTATTGGTACGCTAGCAATTTCTGGTAACTCTGGCTCTATGGATTTGTTATGTTCTTGCAGCAGAGTATCTAAATCATTTTGAAGCTGAAAATTTGGTCTTTCGAGAAACGTTTGCAGGACTTTTTCCAACTGTGTTGAATACTGTTGCGCTAAGCGATGCCAAATGAAAGCGTTAATACTTTTGTCTTCTAAATAAAAACGAATGACTTTTTCGGCACCTTCTACACTTTGCCAATCATCTGCTTCTAAAATTGCCTTGATTTTAAAGTAAGTTGGAATAAACATCTGTCCCCATCGGGGATGAGATATAGCTGTGACCTGTTCAGCTTTTCTAAGTTCAGCAGGCAAATCAACTTTTGGCATCACCATTTTACTGGTACCACTTTTGTTATTAAACATTTGTGAAACTGCTTGAGAGTCAGCGCCCAATTCTTCTGCAACTGCTTTGATTTCTTCGTCTCCAAGACCAGCTTCTTGTGCCACTTCTCCAAGTGATTTTGAAGGATCAATCCCTGCTTCTTCCAGGCGTTTTTTTGTTAAGATTTCTTGGAATTCAGCAATCTTTTTGTTGAGTTGGTATCCTGGCATTGTGACTTCATCAGTACCAAAAAATTCTACAAACTGCTGATGATAAATTCCTACGGATTGCCAAGCTTCCTCTAACAAGTCGGGAGCATCTCCATAAAGATGGTCTTTGTGATTATCTTTAAAATTACCAATAGCGACTGCTAGTTTTGGCTTGCCTAATTTACCCATCTGTGTATAAGGACCGGAGAAAGTCCAGTAGCTGTCAGTCACAGGAGAAATCCGAGTGAGTAAAATTTCTCCTTCTTTCAGGCGAGACATTTCCTTTAGTTTTTGGGCGTTGTTTGGCTTGACAATGTAGTATTTGTCTGTCAGCCAGTTTCTTAATTCAAAGCCATCAGGTAGGATTTTTGTAATAGCAAATAAGCCAATAAAAGTGTGCTCCCAACTTTTGATGAGTTCGCGATCGCTCTCGGACAACTCTTGGTGGCTTTGGATAAACAAATCTAACGGTGAGGAGTCACCAACTTGCCCTTCTGTAATGAATGAGTCAATAATCAGTTCTTGTTGGAAATTATCACCGCTTCCACGACGAGACTTGAGCGCAGCATAGCTTTCCAATGCTTGTGCAAGTTCGCCTTCAGCATCATAGACAAAATCAGTGAGGTCTTGTTTGAGTTGGTGCGATCGCTCTAATATGGCATCCACAAGTTAATTTCTCGGATTCAACAGTTGTAGGTTAGAGGTTTAGAGAGAATTTTGACATCTGGCTATTGCAGGATATATTCGGTCATTTACTTATCAAAGTTTGATTGACAGACTACCAGCCATGTAGCATATAATTTGTACCCTTGCACAAAAAAGAACGCGATCGCTATGGGCATGACCCTCGTAGAAAAAATTTTGGCGAAAGCTTCCGGTCGGTCAGTCGTCGAACCGGGGGAAAATATCTGGGTTAATGTTGATATTTTAATGACACACGATGTTTGTGGACCTGGAACCATTGGCGTTTTCAAACGCGAATTTGGTGCTGACGCCAAAGTCTGGGACTCCGAGAAAATCGTATTAATTCCCGATCATTATATTTTCACTGCTGACGAACGTGCTAACCGTAACGTTGATATTTTGCGTGATTTTGCTCGAGAACAAGGTATAAAATACTTTTACGATATTATTGATCGTGCCAACTTTAAAGCCAACCCAGATTACAAAGGCGTTTGCCACGTCGCCCTAGCCCAAGAAGGTCACACCCGCCCAGGCGAGGTCTTATTCGGTACGGATTCCCACACCTGTAACGCTGGGGCTTTCGGTCAATTTGCCACAGGTATTGGCAACACAGACGCTGGCTTCATTATGGGAACTGGTAAGCTACTCATCAAAGTTCCCGCCACCATGCGTTTTGTGTTGAATGGTGAAATGCCTCCTTACTTATTGGCGAAAGACCTGATTTTACAAATTATTGGGGATATTAGCGTCGCTGGCGCAACCTATCGGACGATGGAATTTACAGGGGAAGCCGTCGAACGAATGACGATGGAAGAACGGATGACTCTGTGCAATATGGTTATTGAAGCTGGCGGCAAGAATGGCACTATTGCCCCTGATGAAACCACATTTGAGTATGTAAGGGCTCGTACCAACAAACCTTTTGAGGCAGTATACACAGATTCAGATGCCAAGTTCTACAGTCAGCATCACTACGATGTTTCCAAACTAGAACCAGTTGTTGCCAAACCTCATTCCCCTGATAACCGCGCCTTAGCACGAGAATGCAGCGATGTCAAGATTAACCGAGTTTATATCGGTTCCTGCACAGGAGGAAAAACAGAGGACTTTTTCCATGCAGCACAAGTTCTTAAAGGTCATAAGGTAAAGGTTCCTACTTACATAGTCCCTGCTACCCAAAAAGTTTACGAAGACCTGTTTAAAATCAAGTACCAAGAGCAAACCCTCTCGGAAATTTTCCTAGATGCTGGTTGCATTGAACCTGCTGCGCCTTCGTGTGCTGCTTGTTTGGGTGGTCCCAAAGACACCTTTGGGCGGATGAATGAACCAGAAATTTGTGTTTCCACCACTAACCGCAATTTCCCTGGACGAATGGGGCATAAAGAAGCAGGAATTTATCTCGCTTCTCCCTTTACCGCTGCAGCTTCCGCACTCACTGGGTATGTGACAGATCCACGTGAGTTTATCTAAGAGGACAAGGGGACAGTAGGACAATACGGTTGCTGATTAAGATAATTTGCAAGAACCATAACCTCTGTAGAGACGTTGCATGTGAGTCCAGCGCTGCGGGAGGGGAGCCAGTGCGTTGCCAAGAGTTGTTTGAGCGGAGGTTTCCTCCGATCAAAGCTATGCCCTACGGGCACGCTGCGCTATCGGGGGGTTCCCCCCGTTGTAGCACCTGGCGTTTTCCCTCCGCAGGCGACTGGCGTTAGCGTTTGCGTAGCGCCCCCTTAGGGGCTAGCGGAACCGTTCGGCCTCAAGCCGTGCCCGAAGGGCTCAGGTTCTCCCCGGAGGGCAACGTCTCTACACGTGTGAAATCTCCAAAAAAAATCCTTAACTCTTTGACTCCCGTCACCTCCCAATCCACTTAATTCATTCCACTGAGATGATTATTCTCGTAATGGGTGTTTCTGGTTCTGGTAAGTCCACCATCGGACAACTGTTGGCGGACTCCTTACACTGGGAATTTAGTGATGCTGATACTTTTCATTCGCCAGAGAACATTGAGAAAATGCGACATGGCATTCCCCTAAATGATTTAGATAGGATGCCTTGGCTGCTGGCGTTGCAACAGGCGATACAACAGCGGTTGCAAGAGAATAAAAATATGGTGCTGGCGTGTTCTGCACTAAAAACCAGTTATCGCGAGGTTTTGGTTTTGGATGAGGAACAACTCAAGCTGGTTTACCTCAAGGGATCTTTTGAATTAATTCAAAAGCGGCTACAACAGCGTCCGAGTCACTTTATGAGCGAAAAACTCCTTAAAAGTCAGTTTGATGCTCTTGAAGAGCCATCTGGTGCAATTACAGTGGATGTTTCAGATCCACCAGAGGTGGTTGTGCAGGAGATTAGAGTGAGTTTGGGGATTTAGGTGAGTTCATGGGAGAAGTTAAGCCCAGATCATGGCAAGACAGAGATTGGTGGTGATAACTGCTTAAGACATAACTGTTGTATTCCTCTTCTCTACCTGTTCAAAACCCAAAACCTGTGCTAACGCTCGCAAATTCAACCTCTTAAGTCATTCAATTTTAAGGCGATATTAAGGTGTTTTTTAACGTTTTATTACACATTGACTAAATAACTGCATAAGTTACTGTTACTTGCACCTATTTATGAGTGTGGCTATTTAAAGTTATCACTTTTGTTAGCTACTTAAACTTCTTCGAAACAGATTTTACACGAAAATTCTGTTAACTTAGAAAGATTTAGTTGTTGAACATTAGAATAGGAAAAGCAAAATGTTAGATCCATTTGGTACCTTTGAACAAGGTTTTCACTTATCTCACAAAGCACTTGATTATTTAAAAGAATGGAATACTGAAGCTGAAATTGCTTCTAATATTTCTCAGACAGCCCAACAAGTTGTTGAAATATTAGTCAATGTACCTGGTATGACAATGGCTCATAGTAGAGATTTTCAAAGAGCGACACCCCTTTTTACACTAAAAGATCAAACTGTGGTTAAAATTTTCATAAATCCAACACAAGTAAAACATATATTTTTAGCAGACCACAACAACAAAATGGTATTTGGAGGTTATGTAGGTTGGATTCACACAGAAGGATTAAATGAAGCTATAGATAATATAAAGAAAGAATTTAGTTAGGAGATTATCAGATGCCTCAGAGGATGTCTGAAAAGTGATGAGAATGACGCGTAATTAAGCAAGTCGCTCTGATATCTCAAGAGTAATAACAAGTGGTGATTCTAGACATTATCTTCCCCATCTATAACTAAAAGTTGGTTGCGGCTCATCCCAGTCGTCTGGATCACCTATTAATATCTTTTTTTCTATAACAGTTCAAGTGCCGCGAGCGTGCGATAATCTCGCCATTCACTGTTAACTAAAATGGGACACTCAAGAGAAAGCTTATCCACTCACCAAGCGATCGCCATTCCATCAGCACGAGACTCACTAGCAGCAATGAAAACGCGATCTGCGCTTTGCGCAGCAGCGAAGCTATCGCGTCGAAAAACAACTTGACCGCGACCAAAAAACCCATCTGAATACCGCACATCATGACCCCGTTGCTGCAACCCTGCAACAATATCAGACGATACACTAGCCTCTACAAGCACCGTAGAACCATCAACCAACTGCCAACGAGGAGCATCCAAAGCGGCTTGAGGATTCATATTATAATTAGCCAAATTCACGACTACTTGCAAATGACCTTGAGGCTGCATCGGTCCACCCATCACACCAAATGCTCCCAAAGGTTGATTGTCAACAGTGATAAAACCAGGAATGATTGTATGCAAAGGACGCTTAAGGGGTGCTAGTTGGTTACAGTGTTCCGATGCCAAACTGAACCCACAGGCTCTATTGTGCAAAGCAATTCCAGTTCCAGACGGAAGAATCCCACTCCCAAATCCTTTGTAATTGGATTGGATAAAAGATACCATTAAGTCGCCATCAGCTGCTGCCAGATAAACAGTTCCACTTTTAGGTAATCCGGGTAAAGCTGTTGATATGGCTTTTTCGCCAATCAAAGCCCGACGCTTTGAGGCATAATCTGAGGAGAGAAGTTGTTCTGGAGTAACTTTAAGAAAATTCGGGTCTGCAACGTGTTTATATAGGTCGGCAAATGCCAGTTTCATCGCCTCAATTTGCAAATGATAACTTTCTGGTGATTCGCGCTTAAGCTCAGATAAATCAAAGCCTGAGAGAATGTTTAAGGCGATTAAAGTTGCGATACCTTGAGTATTGGGTGGTAGTTCCCAGACAGTCATGCCGCGATAGTTTGTTGAGATTGGCGTTACCCAATGTGATTCATGTTTCGCTAAGTCACTGGCACTGATATATCCGCCTGTATCAGCGGCAAAGTTAACTATTAATTCTGCGAGTTTGCCTCGGTAAAAACTTTCACCTCCAGTAGCAGCAATTTCTTGGAGGGTGTTCACTGCAGCGGGGAATTGCCAAATTTCTCCAGCCGCTGGTGCGCGATTATGGGGAAAGAATACTTGTTGGAAGGGGATAAATTCAGCACCTGTTAAGGGTAAGTAAATACTGGAAGCTGCTTTCCAAGCCAGCGATGTGACTGGCGATACGGGAAAACCTTCCTTGGCATAGCGAATTGCTGGTGTAAATAGTTGCTCAAATGGTAAGCTTCCCCAACGTGACCACAATGTTCGCCATGCAGAAACGGCTCCTGGTATAGTAACTGCACGCCAATCAGTTGCGGGTACGGTGCTGAGTCCTTGAAATAAATCTAGGGTCAATTTTTGTGGGCTGTAGCCAGAACCATTGAGCGCGTGTAATTGTCCGTCCCAAACAAAGGCGAAAGCATCGGAACCTATACCGTTGGAGGTTGGTTCAACGACGGTGAGTGCGATCGCCATTGCGACAGCTGCATCAACTGCATTTCCGCCAGCACATAACATTTCCATCCCCGCCATTGCAGCTAATGGTTGACTAGTTGCAACTGCACCACGAGTACCCATAACCACTCTTCGGGTACTCGTGTAGGGGTATTCGGTAAGGTTGGATAATGACATCAAAAGCAGGGGAATATCCTATTATTTGTATATTTTAGCGGTGAAGATTTTCTTCCCGCCTTACTGCTATACTGATATCCCAGCAACCTGTACTACTGCCTAAACTTGATGCGAAGCAACAAAAGCTTCTACTTCATGTGTGGTGGGGTGAGACTCTGCTGCATCAGTGGCATCTTGGCTAACTTAGGCAGATCCGGGTTCATGTGATCCCACGGTTGGGCACTGCCTGCGTAAATATCCATCGTAGGTCGGAACCAGCTTGGATCATCCAGACTCCCTGCCATGATGCCCATAAGTCCAGGGATTGGGGGCTTGCTAAATAATCGGGAACCGCAGTTCGGGCAAAAGCCTCGACCAACAAGGCTTCCGCTATCACCAATCACGTCATAGTATTTCACATCTCCGGTGATGGTAACTGCACACTGCGGCACGAGAAGCGCGGAGGCATAGGCACTTCCTGTCGCCCGTTGACAATCGCGACAGTGACAATTGCCCATCGTAAGGGGTTCGGCTGAACATTCGTAGCGGACAGATCCACACAGACAACCGCCAGTAAATTTTGTCGCCATAAGAATATCTTTCCTTGGAAGCTTTTTAGTTTTGTTACTTCTAGGACGCGGGTGCAGCTGGCATGATTATTTAATATCAAGTTCGGATGAACACTTATAAAAAACGAAGAACCTCACCCCCGTAAAGCTACGCTAGTGGGAATGGCCACGAAGCGCCCCGTTCGGGGGCGCACTCAAAGGACGCGCTTCACATCCCCTCTCCTTAATAAGGAGAGGGGCGGTTTTGGCGTAAGCCAAAGCCGGGGTGAGGTTGGTGCGGGATTTATAAGCAATTAAGCAAACTTGATATAACTCGTAGTTTGTAAGCGTGTCCACCAAGCAAGATATGACACTTGCGGCGCGTCCTGATTTCCAAAGTAGCGATCGCACTCTTATTTGGTCTTACAAGTTTTTGCTTTTTTTACACGTTTGTGCTATTTCTCTCGAACTACCTTAGGCGTGACTCCCAGCAGGCGCTTAAAATGACTGGTTAAATGCCCTTGATTTGCAAAGCCGACTTTATAAGTGATATCCGCGATTGACAAGTCTCCTTTGAGGAGGAGTTCACGAGCACGCTCGACCCGGCACTTTATGACAAACTGATGGGGTGAGTATCCGGTTGATTGTTTGAATAATCGAGAGAAGTGGGACAAACTCATCTGAACCAAGTCAGCCAATTCAGTCAAGCCAATATTACACTCAAGGTTGGCATGGATATAATCAATGACCTGTTGTAATTTGTACTTAGGCAAGCCACTTGTTGTGATTTGCTCCTTTTGTTTGCCTTGGGCGTAATGGTGGAAAAGATGGGTGGCAAGAAACGTCGCGGCAGATTCTGCATATAAGCGGCTAGAATGCCGATTCTGTTCTAGTTCAGCTTTTAGCGCCAGCCCAATTTGATAAATGAGCGGATCAAACGTCGGAAATTGAGGATGCAGTTCCAGACTACTCAAGTCAATCGATTCACAGAGAATGCGCTCAAGAAAGCCGAAATTCAAACCTAAAGTAATGCCTTTGCTTTTGTGGTTGTCTGATTGCCAATAAGTTGTGCCGCGTGGAATGATGAGACTATGACCTGTGACAAGAGAGCTTTTTTGCAACCGTCCATTGATTCGTGCTTCAACAACGTATCCAGACGGCATTTCTGTATAAATATGAATCGCATTCTCTGGAAAGACTACCTCATCTGGCAATGCACTTGCGCTTCTGCTTTGAGTGAACTGGAAGCGGATGCCGTTCCAAAACGAATTGTCGTTGGAGAGTAAAGATTGACGATTAAAGCTTTTTAAGATTGCCTTTTCTACAGCGCAGCATTCATGCTCTGTTTTTGACATGACTCTTACTTTTTTGGATCGGCTTTGCTGGGCAAAAGGCGGTGAATATTTTCTTCCCGCCTTGTTGTTGTACTGTTATTCCAGTTAGCTGTGCTACCCCCTAAAGTTGATGCGAATTAAGAAAAGCTTCTACTTCTTCTGCAGTGGGTTGAGATGCGATCGCCCCTGCTTTCATTGTCGTTAATGCCCCAGCTGCACTTGCATATGTCATGATTTTCCTCGCTGTCTCTGAGTCGTTTAAGCTTTGGATTCCATGAGTAAGCAACTGGTGGATGAAGCCAGCGACAAAGCTATCCCCTGCACCTGTTGTATCAACAACGGGGACGGAAAAAGCAGGCAATTTGCCTTCGTTTTCGCCAAGGCAATAGGCACAACCGTTTTCTCCATCTGTCACCAGTACACCTTCAATAGAATCAAGACGGTAAGTAATTGCCCCAGGATCTGTGGTATCAAATAACCATTCCGCTTCTTCTTTTGAAAGTTTGATAAAGTCTATATGCTTAAATAATTCTTGAATTGTTTGTGGAGCAATGTCAGGATTTGTCCAAAATACTGGACGCCAGTTGACATCAAGCAAAATTTTGACATCGTATTGCTCTGCTAGCTCAAGGGCACGGTGAACTGCTTGCCCACTTTCAGGATACGCGAGTTCCAGAGTCCCTAAAACCAGAAAATCTGCGGCTTCAAATAACTCTTTCGGTAATTGATTGGCTTTGAGGCGCGTATCAGCAAATTCTGTGGTTTCATGGTCTTTAAAGCCTGCAAAAGTGCGATCGCCTTCAAGGGAACGCACAACGTTCACTTGTCGTGTTGGTGCTGTAGAATGACGCTGTACTCCAGTTGTATCTACACCTATTTTGTTTAACAGTTCTACCAGTTCATGACCTGGTCCATCTTCACCTACACAACCAATAAATGCCACTGGTGTCCCCAGCTTCACCAAAGCACAAGCGACGTTAGCTGGTGCTCCTCCGGGGTAAGCAGTCCATGACTCAACTTCTTCTAACTTTCGCCCCAGTTGATTGGCTAAACAGTCAAATAAAACTTCACCCAGGCACAAAACACGGGGATTGCTCATTGAATTTCAGATTTTGGATTTTGGATTAGAAATTGCCAGTATAAAATCTATAATAATTTCTGCCACTCTGTCGGCAGTTGTTCATACAACGAAATAGCTATTTTTATGAATTAATCTAGCTATGAATGATGATGATGACTGCCCATTTGCCGACAAGAAGATTTCTTCTTCCACTTTTTTAAAGTAAAAATTAAAACATATAATTGACCTAGTTATTACTGAGTGAGAATCAGTGTGAAGTGTCATGGTGTAGAAAAGCTACGATAGCGTCCTTGTCATTCTCAGTTTTTTAGCTTGATTTTTGTTTTTTCCTCCTATTCTCTAAACCCTAACTCTCAAAGAAAAACAGTATTTGTGCTTACACTGGAAACACCTACCCCCGAAAGAATCTTCTAGAATGGGAAAGAGCGATTGAGTACATATACTAAGGAGGATAAAGTAACTCTATGGCTGGTGGCGAGTCTCAGACCCCCGTTAGTCTGTCAGACCGAGAACTGCAAATTATCGACTTAGTGGCCGCTGGCTTAACTAACCAAGAGATTGCAGCTAAGCTGGAAATAAGCAAGCGTACAGTTGATAATCATATCAGCAATATTCTTACCAAGACCAATACCGATAATCGGGTGGCTCTTGTCCGCTGGGCTTTGCACTGGGGCAAAGTCTGCTTGAATGATGTTAATTGCTGTGCTTTGCCTCTGCCTGACAAAAACGAGTAGATGAATTGCTAGTAAACTGATAAGCTCATTTTGACTGGTTACTTATTGTTCTCCTCACAACTAGCGCGTATAGGTACAAACCTCTCAAAATCAAGCACCACAGAGTACTGGACTATCATAAAATGACTTGAAATTGCATGAGCGTGCTCGGAAGCGCCTTCTAGCTTATTTTATGGTCAAGTGCGCCTACTTTCAAAGAAAGCGATCCACAAGGCGATGGCGATCGCAAAAGAGCAAGAGACTGATGGCAGCGTATTGCCATCTGTGATGAATGGAACAAACCAGTCAAATTCTCTTCCCTTTTGCCCTCAATTTTTGCTGCCCTCTGCCTTATTTCTTCAGAGGCGCTTCCGACGCCTCACACAGATTTGTGCTGCCAAACCCAGAATTGGTAAAACAAGCGAGCAAGGAAAGTCCCTGCGAATCATGGCAATTTAGAGCATGATCGGTCCAGGAGTTATGTTGTCTTTTATAGTGTGGGTAGTTGATCTGTATACATAAGGACACAAAAAGTGCGGCAGAAAGTGCAACGCCTGCTCTTTTTTTGGGTTTCTTCACACACCAGCTCAGAAACCAAACTTTCTTGGCTTTGTAAGATGGAAGAACCTTGCCGCAGCTATGTGTCCTGATGAAAATTTTGCCTTCAGTGAATGAAAATAGATCCGGTAGTCAACAAAATTTAGCAACTATCTTCAGGCTGAAACGCTACATTTAAAAGAAGTCTCTATTGCTCCATTAGTTTAGGGAGCAGTGTTGCAATGAATACTTTCGCTTCTGCTAAAGGTAGCTCGTCTTTCTTTAACTTTTTGAATTCTGATTTTACAAGACCTCAACCCACACAAGATGCTGATTTACTCAAGCATCTGTCGTTTCTCCCTGGATTGAAAGAAATTTTAATGCTGCGACAGGTTCACGCTCTGGAACACGCCACAGTTTGGATTTTGAGTGCATCAAAAAACGTCCAAGCTTCCACAGGAAAACCAACAAGATCAAGCAACTTTCAAGTTGACAACGAACTCTTAGGCGGTTTGTCTACAGAGCAAGGCTTTTACCTCTATGGTGAAGTCAATGTCAGCGATTTGCGACGTGCTGTTACACTTGCCCTACATCGCCTCAAAAACGGAGAATGGGATTTGGCTGTACATCCTCGTTGTGGAACAAATGCATCAGTCGCAATGCTGCTCACAGCTGGGCTAGCAGTGGGGGTGCATCTACTGTTACCACGAGGACCAATTGAGCAACTGATAGGTATGGGAATGGCTACGACAACAGCAGCTGAACTAGCTCCTGAGATTGGTGCTTTAGTACAGCGCTATCTCACAACTTCTATTCCCTTCAACCTCAAAATTGAAAATATCACGCACACACGAGACCTTTGGGGACGACAGGCTTATTTTGTCCAAGTCGAATGGCGGGAGTAAGACGATGGGGAGATCAGGGGGACAAGGAAGTCAAGGGAGTGGACAAACAGTCATTTTATAACCATGAAGATGTGGCAATATTTAAACTGGGCGTTTGAGGCGGCTATGACAACTTTTGAACTCTTTAACAAAGTTCCTTATAGAGGAAAAACATTCATTAGCCGAGTCTCCAGCTTGGTGGAGTCTCTCATGGCGGCATAGTCAAGCCAACCTGATGGCGCTCTTTATAAGTATTTGCCAGCGACTGCAAGCTACGAATTCAAAAAAAGATTGCTACATAGAAGAGCTTGCTCATCATCCTACTATTTTGGCTATAGGCGATTAAGAACCGTTACCGAGCAAACAAACTTATTCCTCCTTATCCATGACTGGTCTTTGTGTTTTCATATTCTGTAACTGCTGTAGCAAGCAATCAACCTCTGCCTGTAAATGCATAAATTTAGTTAACTGCTCAGCCTGGTAATAGCACTTGTTCAGCTTGGTTGCCCAGATACTCTGGGTTTCGTTTTTGGATACGCTAGATGTAGACATTGGTGTATCTATCCAGAACTCAACTCACACCATTAGAGATATTATAATAGGCGAGTTTTAAGAATCATTAAATAATTGTATATTTTTCTCCCGCCAATTTAACATATCTCAGAGACTTTTTGAAAAGTGCTAATATCTTATGCTGTTAACACAGCTCCATTCTCACGAGAAACCCTCCGGACATGTTTCCGGCAAGGGCAACGCTCGTTAGCAAAGCTTCTTTGAGTGCGAGTGCGTGCTCATAAGTCCTGTGGACAAACTGTGCGTAACAGTACGCTAGGCGCAATTCGCACTAAGTTTACAGGGAGTTTCTTGGTGCCCCCGCGCATTCAAATAAGATAATTTTGACTTCTCAAACATCTTTAATAGTGCTTATCTCTCAGGAGACTGCGTATACTACAGTTTTGTTCCAAAAGACTCACTCTTCAACATAGCTACCTTTTTTCAACCCCCTTGCACTTGCATAGCATATAAGGTGCAAAATAGTACCAGATGCTGTTTTCAACTGGAGCTAAGAGCTTTTAAATACCGTGACTTTAAGTCTGTCTGCTGCTAAATCTCATCGCCAACCCTGGCTTGGACTTATAGAACAATATCGCGAGTACTTGCCTGTTAACGAAAAAACACCAGTTGTCACTCTCTTAGAGGGCAATACACCGTTAATACCCGTTCCTTCGATTGCTGAACGTGTTGGTAGACAAGTGCGTGTCTTCGTCAAATACGATGGTCTTAACCCCACTGGTAGCTTTAAAGACCGAGGAATGACATTGGCAATTTCTAAGGCAAAGGAAGCTGGAGCAGAGGCAGTTATCTGTGCTAGTACAGGTAACACCTCAGCAGCAGCAGCAGCTTATGCTCGGCGTGGAGGAATGCGTGCCTTTGTCTTAATTCCCGATGGCTATGTAGCGTTAGGCAAGTTGGCACAGGCGTTGCTGTATGGGGCAGAAGTCCTGGCAATTAAAGGAAATTTTGACCAAGCACTGGAAATTGTCCGCGAAATGGCCGAAAGTTATCCAGTCACTTTGGTAAACTCAGTTAATCCTTACCGCTTAGAAGGTCAAAAAACAGGAGCATTTGAAATTGTTGATGTTTTGGGTAATGCTCCAGACTGGCTGTGTATTCCAGTAGGGAATGCGGGAAATATCACAGCATATTGGATGGGCTTTTGTCAATATCATCAAGCCCAAAAGTGCGATCGCCTACCTAAGATGATGGGATTCCAAGCAGCAGGTGCAGCTCCCCTTGTAACTGGACAACCAGTGACACATCCAGAAACCATAGCCACAGCCATTCGTATTGGTAACCCCGCCAGCTGGGAAAAAGCAGTTGCAGTCCAACAAGCAAGCATGGGCAATTTCCACGCCGTCACCGATGCGGAAATTCTTGATGCCTATCGCCTTTTAGCATCCGAAGAAGGGATTTTCTGCGAACCTGCTAGCGCTGCTTCTGTTGCTGGTTTGTTACAGGTGAAAGACGAAGTTCCTACAGGTGCGACAGTCGTTTGTATCCTTACTGGTAATGGTCTCAAAGATCCAGATACAGCTATCAAACATAGTGATAGTAAATTTAAACAAGGCATTGAACCAAAACTTTTGGCAGTAGCAGAGGCGATGGGGTTTTAGGACAAGGGGACAGATCAATTCAAAATTCAAAATGTGCTGCGCACCGCTGCGCTAACAAAATTCAAAATTCAAAATTTTGAATTTCTTCCCCTTTGCCCCTGTGCTACCCCTCTCTCCCTCACTCCTTCACTCTCTTCTCCTTTGTTAAGCCATCTATCGCATCACCTAAAGCAGTGGTTAGGCTTTTGCGTGTTTGGGTGTGGTTTTCTTGTTCTGTTTTCAAAGCTTGTAGCAGGCGATCGCGTTCTTTGGTAACCGTAATCAGTTTTGCTTGCAATTCCTCGACTGATTTTAGTTGTTCGACTTCTTGCTCAATCGCTGTCGCCACCGTAGGATCATCAAGTCTTGCTTCCTCAATACCTTGAATTTGCTGTATTTGTGCTTTTAAAGACGCGATTGTCTGCTGTGCCATTTGAGCATCTGTACGGCGTTGTTCTGCTTCAATGTTGTAGAGTTTGCGCCATTTTTCGGCACTTTGCCATCCGGCGTCGTGTTCGGCTTGAAGTTCCGCAATCTGCTGTTTGAGTGCTTTGATTTCTGCTAACCACTGCGATGTTAATTCTTGAGTCATAAAAGTTATTGGTAGGTGTGGAAACTCTCTGCTTTTAAGCCAGGGAGAAAACCTGAGACGGGTACTCAGCGCGCCCGTCATATGTTTGTTGTCTTGGCTTGGGCTGCTAAACGCACAGTTTCGATCGCCGCTTCATAGTAGAAATGTGATAAAAATATATAAATGATAAAAAGTAAGAATTGCTGCACTCAGGAGTCAGAAGTCAGAATTTGTAAGGAGTCCAGTATAATTGGTATGTTCATTCATCAAATGTTCTCCTGATTCTTTAACTATTCTGACTCCTGGATTCTGACCGGAGGCGGAGCGGCTCCGGCTCCGCTCCTGAATTCTTACGATAAAAATATATAAACGCTGACACTATTTCTGACTCACAAAATTTGAAGACATAACATAATTTATATCAAATGATAAACTCGGACTATTCTGTGTCCCAACTAGAGAGGTAGAATATTTAACGGTTTAACACAATCAAATACAAACGCCGTAATGTCTGAATTTCCTCGTAATTATCCTACTATTGAAGCAGATCTCCAAACGCCGACTTTAAGAAGGCTACGTCAGTTAAGCCAGGTGCTTGATAGAGCCATTACCGTTCCAGGAACACGGCTGAGTGTTGGTTTAGATCCAGTTTTGGGATTAATACCTGTTGGTGGTGATTTTTTGGGAGTTATGCTTTCAGCGTACATTGTCCTTGAAGCTGCGCGTCTGGGAGCACCTGCGGCGACTTTAAGTAGAATGGTGCTGAATATCATCATTGATGGCTTAATAGGCGCAATACCGATAGCAGGAGACTTCTTTGATCTTGGCTGGAAAGCTAACGAGTATAATATCAAGCTACTGGAAAATCATCTGAGGTTTCCCACCCAAAGCAAAAGTGCAGACAAGTGGTTTATCATTGCGGTTTTTATTGTATTGTTCATAGTTGCCATTGGACTAGTCACATTGAGCGTGATACTCGTAAGACTGCTTGGAGCACTCTTTGGAACGCTTCAGGGATTGTTCACTGGCGGTTAAAACAGTACACAGTAAACAGTGACCAGTGAAGGAGTCAGGAGTCAGGAGGAGCCAGCGCCGTGGGCGGGTTTCCCGACTTGAGGCGTCTGGCATTCAGGAGTCGTGACGTCAGTCGTCAGAAGTCGGAATTCTTTATTTCTTCCTTGGTGAATACTGAATTCAGAATTGCTGAATTCTTCTTCAAACTGGTAACTGGTAACTGATAACTGGTAACTGATAACTGATAACTGATAACTGCTAACTGCTAACTGCTAAGTGGTTGAATAGGTGACGACAAAATTAATGAAAGACTGGTGGCAAGAAACTTTCCCGAAAGGTCGGCAAAATCTTATAATTACTGATGCGAATGGGTATCCTGTCAAAATCGCTTACGGTGAAAAAGGAACAGGTAAACCTTTATTTTTCTTACATGGTGTTGGTAGTTGGAGCTACAATTGGCGTCATAGCGTCCAGCCACTCTCTGAGCATTTTCGAGTCATTTGTTTTGACGCCAAAGGTTATGGGTTTTCTGAAAAACCCGTGTCTCGTCGAGAACAGAGTGGTCATCAAATTACTGAGTTTGAAAGAATAATTCTTTCCTTGTGCGATGAACCCGTTGTTATTGTGGCAGAATCTTTAGGTGCATTAATTGCCCTTGGTCTTGCTCAAGCAAATCCCCAGTTAATTGGACGGCTTGTGGTACTCAATGTACCTATTTTCCCGCAACGTTTACCTCATTGGGGAATGTGGCTACTTTCTCAAATACCTTTAGAAATCATACAAGCAATTGACTCCTCTCGTCTAGCGCATCTATTTGCACCATTGGTAAGAGAAATTATGGCAATAGAAAGGCGTGGAGTTTTGTACGACCCATCAATACTAACGCAGGAAGATATTTACTGGATAACTTACCCTTACATTGAAATTCCAGGGACTCTTGCGAAGGTAGCTGAAGAGTTACAAATAGCAGCGCGAGAAATTGAACACCTGCAAACCAATAAACCAAGTTTAATTAGTAAGCTTCAGCATAATCTTAGTGCGATTAAGTGTCCGATCCTGATTTTATGGGGTGAACAAGATAGTTGGTTTCCTGCTAGCGATGGGGAAAAATTGCGTCAGCGCCTCCCTCATGCAAAATTACAAATTCTACCCAACTGCTGTCATGATGCATCGACTGGTGCTTCGGAAGCAGTGAATGCAGCAATTCTTCATTTCTTGCAGGAAACCAATTTCTGTTAAACTGTCGCATAGCAAACCTAGCTTGCTCAATAGCCGTTTTTATAAGGGGTAGGTTGAAAACTCCGTGGCTTTAGCCCGGAGATGAAAACCACGACGTAGGCTTGAGCCTACCGTCATGTTAATTATTCTCGCTGCTGTGCAATATAGTTTTTAACCGCTTCAGTAGAAATATTACCAGCAGTACTAACAAAATAACTCGGAGTCCATAAAGTAGGGAGCTTAAGGAGTTCTGGAAACTCTTTTCTTAAATAAGATGATGCCCTGCCTTTAATCAATCTGATAATCCTACTAGGCTCATCACTTGGTTTTGCATTTACAAATAAATGCACATGGTCAGGCATAATTTCCATAGCTAAAATTTTCCATCTATTTTCGTGACAGACTTCACAAATAATTTGTTGAAGTCGTTCCGCTATTGCTCCAATTAATACCTTTTTTCTACGTTTTGGTATCCATACAAAATGATAGTTAAGAAGAGATACAGCATTGCTTTCATGCCTGTACTCGTCTGGCTCAAACTTCACGGAGCCTGATCCTGAAAAATTGGGCAGCCCTGTATTTTGTTGATCTGTCGGCGTAGTCGGGTACTCGTTCTTTGAGGGCTGCCCAATTTTTTGCGGCAAATTCGACGCCATATCTTTACAATTTCTTCTTGCTGACTTGTCTAAGGTTAGTGTATCTTAGATGTATGTGATAGACAACAAGGAGGTGATACTACTTGCTAACAAACTATGTGTACAAGCTACGTCCCAACATTGCTCAACAATTAAAAATGAGTAATTGGGTTGATATGTTACGTAGTCATTATAATTGGTGCTTGAATGACCGCTTAACTCAATATGCTCAACAATATATTCAAGGTGATTACTGCGATATTAGAACTAAAGCGGAAGCTTGCCCTATCACATGTTTTGTTAGCAAGAATGGTGCGACTGGGGAGGCTTGGAAAGATTCTCAACAGAAAAATCCTAGACGTAGTGCTGGTGATATTCAAATAACAGCTTTACCAGAATTGAAAAAGGCTCGACCCTGGTATGCTGAGATTGATTCAACAGTATTACAGCAAAACGTCAAAAGATTAGATATAGCTTACAAAAACTTTTTTGTTCGCGCAGCGTGCCCGAAAAGCATAGGAAGAGGGTTTCCGAAATTTAAAAACCGTAGCAACTTCACATCTTTCACCTATGTAATGGGTGTGAAAGTTCAAGGAGATAAAATATATCTGCCTAAATTGGGATGGATGAGATTTTTTAACTCTAGACCAATTCCCACTGGATTTACTATCAAGGCATGCACTCTCAGGAAGCGTCAAGATGGATGGTATGTTTCAATTAGAATTGAGGATAAAACAGTACCAGATTACGTTGTTAAACCTTTAACTGAGGTCAAGAAAATAATTGGTTGCGATTTCGGAATTACAAAATTAGTTCATCTTTCTGATAACTACCAAATTGAGAATCCGAAATTTTTAACCAACAAAAAAACTAAACGAATTCTAAAAGTTAGACAGCGTAGAGTTAATCAGAAAGTTAAAAGTAGTGCAAACCGTAAAAAAGCAACTATTAAAGTAGGTAAATTACACAAAATAATTGCTGATAAACGTCAAGCCTATCAATGGTATGTAGCCAATAAAATTGTTTCTAAAAATGTTGATGCTATTGCAGTTGAAGATTTAAATGTCTCTGCAATGAAACGACGTTGCAAGCCGAAAGTAGATGAACAGACAGGTAGATTTTTAAAAAACGGACAATCAAGAAAGAAAGGGTTAAATCGTTCAATCTCTGATGCTAGTTGGAGTGATTTGATTTTAAAGATTGAGTATCTGGCTGCAAAGTCAGGAAAAGTTGTGATTAAAGTCAATCCCAAGCATACCAGTCAAAAGTGTCAAAATTGCGGGCATATTGATAAATCAAACCGTGATCGCGAAAAATTCATCTGTATAAGTTGCGGTTGGATGCATCATGCTGATATTAATGCCGCTAAAAACATCAGAGATAAAGCATTTTCAATAGTACGGGAGGACTTCTCGGAACTTAAACGCCCGAAACAACGCTGCGGAGATATCACGGCGCTCTATGAGCAAACACCGTGAGCCTGGGAACCTGAGAAATCAGGATATTAAGATCGCAATATCTTAAGAATCCCCTGGTTTTTAGCGGGAATGAGCGTAGCGATATTCACGCAACCAGGGGAGTGTCAAAAGTAAAGTTCAAGTTGTAGTTAATACAATTTAAATTGTAATGATGAATCCTGAAGCTGTGGTTAGAAACGCTAATAGTACTATAATTAACCTTGAAGCGGTCGTTCATGCAGCTTAAGTATTACTTATAAATACTTTGGAGAATATAAGTAAACTTGAAGCTGTGGTTAACGCAGCTTCTTCTGTAGTTATGAATGCTCAAGCTGTAGTTAATGCAGTTTTATCTGTGGTTATGAATACTCAAGGTGTGATTAAGATTAGACGCTTCAAAGAAATTACGAAAATTTACCAGTAATTACCTTATAACAAGTACAATAATTTGTGGATTTTGCTGAACCAGAATATAGTTGCAGTAAGACATAGTAACTTTAGAAATCTTGCAGAAAAGTAAATTTATGTCTCTAAGAAAACGTAAATCCCGCGTTCTAGAAAATGCTGAGTTAAGATGCGCTGGACTCAAGGCAATTGATCTAAATCTGGATCTTGGGGATGCTTGCAACTTGAAAAACCTGACACAACTCATTGAGGAGTTACGCAATAAGATAGATGCTCATAACACTGCTATCACCGCGATTGACTCTTCCAAAACAGAGATTGAATTGTTAGAACAAACTTTGGGCAATCTCTCAGAGAAAATGCTGATTGGGGTTGCTTTTAAATACGGCAAAGACAGTCGGGAATATGAGATGGCAGGTGGAGTTCGCAAAAGTGAACGTATCCGTAAAAGCCGAGTCACTCGCATGAAAACTGTTGCACAGAACGCATCCAGCCAGAATACTCAATCCGCGTAGATGCGTAGGTTGGGCAACGACAACAGGGCGATCGCCTTCCGCAAGTGCGTGTCTTCTAGACTCAGCGGGCGCACTCTACAAAACACGACCTTGCGATCTTGCCCAAATTAATTGTTCTTCGTCAGGAAAGCTCAATCGGTTTACACCCAAAGTCGTAATCACATCTACACTCCGATTTTTCAAAGCTAGCACTAATGCAGTATCACCAGAATCCTCATCCATATACAAACGAATGATAGTGGTTGCGAACCGTATCAAAAATGAGTTGTTGTTCGATTTCATCTTTTGATGAATCTAGCTGGGCATATTCTGTAATGACTTGTTGGACATAGTTTTGATATTGCTCCTGAATCGGAACTGTACCGACGCTGTAGCATTGCTGAACTGTAGGTACCAATAAGGGCAGGAAAAATAATGCCGCCATTTTGTCCACAGGTGTGGAAGGCGTTTTTTACTGCTGCAATATTCACAAGGAATTCGCATTAGTGACAAGTGAAAATTGTGACGCATTTGTCAATATACCTCGTGAATGAAAAAAATGCCAAAAACCCTGCTAGAAAACATTATTTTTGGGAAGCACGATGCAGAAGCTAGCGATCGCGTAATATTTGTACTTATGATTTACCTTTGTGCCCTAACCATGACGCTGCTGAGAGCGAAAAGCTAGACTCTCATATGGATTCAAATAACCACAATTTTATGGAACCTAACTATTTTCTTGGATTAATGACAAAATTAACTAAATCAAGCTATCGTAAAGACTAATGACAAAAAACGAAACTTCTTATGAAGAAATTGTATTTGTCAGAACCATATAGATTTTTCCAGGTATGATGTTAATTCGTGACGTTGTTCAAGAAGCAATAACAACTGGATATCTCAGCGTTGCAGCGGAAGAACAATTGCGAAATCTTCTGAAGACTAAGTATGGGTCGGAAGATTTGCATGCTTTCATGACGTTGCAGGAGGCTGCTAGTTCAGGGAAGATTCGACAGGAGTCTCGTGAGTTAAGGCTGTGCAACAAGCAGCAGGTGCAACAACTCGTTATCGTTGGCTGTGAGCAAACAATTGCGAAATAGTAACGGTTGTGTTAGTATAAAACAAATCAAGTATTAGATCGATAGACAGGCTCTGTGCGCAGGTGAGAGAGTCTGTTTTTGTCGTTTTTTCTTTTTCCGGAAATGACTCCTCACAGAGTGAGGATCTAAATAGAGATTTGAGCATACAGATGAAGGTACAAGCAATGATTGCAGATTTATCGATGCCTCAAGAATCGCAAATCCCGAAACGACAATATAAAAGACAATACCATGACGATCCTAGAAATCAACTCCAACAAACAAGACAGCAAATCCACTAAGAAAAAACAAAAGTCTTTTCGCAACACGAATATTGGTACTCCTTTGACGCCATTACGCCCACGTCAGATGAAACAGCAGGACCATGAATTACTCAGCGATTGGGATCATGCAAGTTGATTAGACTTCGTACACTCATTCAAAAAATCGTGAAGTCTGTTGGAAAGAAGATGCTTTCCAACAGACTTCACGTGAATGTCATGAGTCGCGAAACGCAGTACAGCGGAACGCGATCGCTATAGCCTGTCCCAAAGACATGGAATCTCACTCCTATGTTCTCACTCGGTAAACATGACAATTCAAGCATTTTTGCAACAGGAATCAGCAATCTTTCAGTTTTGAAGAAAACCGTCAAATCCTTTCCCTTGGTCACTTCCTCCCTCTGCACAGTACATTTATAGGCGTAACAACTTAAAAGAGTACTGAAAAGAGTTAAGTACTCCAGCTGTTTTTATTAAGAATTTTGTGAAGATACGAAGAAACAAAAACATTTCTAAAATATTTCTAAATTGATATGTTTGTGGAGGTTATCGCTTACAGATTATGTATATTTTTTACGAAAATGAGAAAATTTTCTGTACACCTCACAAGTTTCTCACAATTGTCATTTATTCTTAAAGCATGAAAAGTTTTGGTTCTTAATTGAGAGCTAACACATTTAGTATAAAAATCTTAAAAAACCATGAATAACTGTCCTTGCTGTTCTCGTCCACTGTTACGTCACATACGTAATCAAGAAATTTACTGGTTCTGCCGCAGTTGCTGGCAGGTCATGCCAGTGTTTAGTGAAATAAAGTGTGCTTCCTTACCAGAGGTTTATATTAGAGAATTTCCTAGTACGCTTGAGAGAAGAGAAAAAAGTAATGTTCTTTGCCTAAATAAACGGGAAGCTAGAACTGGGTGGGTCGGAACAGACAATTTATCAGAGGTTATATGAACTATAGGTTTTTATGAATTTTTAGATTCTTTTTTTTTGTTTAGATAACAAGTTTTTTAATTGTTCCTTGCGTGACCCCTCGAATTCATTCGAGGGTTTTTATGTTTAAGGTTTGTAAACTAGTTTTGGATGTTTGTGAATAAAAGTGTACTATCTACGTTATTTCTTCTGGAATGAACAACTCAAGTCACTCATGCATTGAGCTGAACTTTGTGATCAATTCGCTAATATACCACCATCCACAACCAATGATTGACCTGTAATGTAAGCAGCTGCTTCAGAACACAAGAATAGCACTGCACCAGCAATTTCTTCTGAATTGCCCATACGTCCCATTGGAACCGAATTAGCTAATTGCTCAGAGGCTGTTGTGGCATCTCCTAGACTTTCTGCATAACGCGATATGATGTCAGTGGCGATTATACCAGGGTTGATTGCATTTATGCGAATACCTTGCTGAGCGTAATCAAGAGCGGCAGATTTTGTTAAGCCCATGACAGCGTGTTTACTCGCAGTATAAATACTGATACCTGAACGACCGACGAGTCCACCGACTGATGAATTATTAACAATAACACCTCCTCCTTGTCTAAGCATTTCAATGATTTCATACTTCATTGAGAGGAAAACACCACGTACATTGATTGCCATCTGCTTATCAAAATTTTCAACTGATTGTTCATGAAGTGGGATAGGTGGCAAGTCAATCCCCGCATTGTTGAAGGCACAATCGAGTTTTCCATAAGTTGAAATTGTCTTCAAAATTGTTGCTTTTACATCTTCTTCCAGTGAAACATCTGCTCGAAAAAAAATGGCTTCACCACCTAATTCTTTGATTTCCTCAACCACAGCTTTTCCTTGTTGTTCACGACGACCGGTCAAGACTACCTTTGCTCCTTCTTTTGCAAAGGCAATAGCTGTAGATCGACCAATACCTGAAGTACCACCTGTTATAAGTGAAACTTTGCCGTCAAATTGACCTGCCATAATTTTCTTAAGCTACAAATAAGTTTATTCTTCATTTTCTAGCATTTGCTTCGCTTGCAAAAGATACTGTTTATGCTCCTCACTAACTATTGGGTATTGTAGATTGAGTTCTTTTAATTTATTGCAAATGATGTTCGCAACAGTCAGGCGTGTAAACCATTTATGGTCAGCAGGAATAATGTACCAAGGTGCCCAAGAAGTGCTGGTGTGATTGAAAAGGTCTTCATAAGCGTTCATATAATCATCCCAAAAAGCTCGTTCTTGGGCATCACTGATGGAAAACTTCCAATGTTTCTCTGGTAATTCAATACGTTCCAAAAAGCGTTTTTTTTGTTCTGATTTGGAAACATTCAGAAAAAACTTAAGGATAATAATCCCATTATTTACCAGATATTTTTCAAAATTGTTAATTTCTTCAAAGCGTTGCTTCCAGATTTGATTACCCTCTGGAATGTGGGGAAGTTGTTCCTTTTTGAGAACTCCTGGATGAACACGAACCACAAGCACTTCTTCATAATATGAACGATTAAAAATTCCAATCCGACCTCGTTCAGGCAGGGCTTTTGCGCTTCGCCAAAGGTAATCATGGTCTAATTCTTCAGCACTTGGTGCCTTGAAACTGAATACCTGACATCCTTGTGGGTTGACACCTGACATCACATGTTTGATGGTACTATCTTTACCAGCAGCATCCATTGCTTGAAAGATAATCAGTAAGGCATAAGTGTTTTGAGCGTAAAGAACATTTTGGTATTTTTCAAGCTGTTGAATATCAGTTTGTAATTTGCCTTGTGCTTCAGTCTTGTTCTGAAAATGACCTGTATACTTAGGGTCATAATCTTTCAAGGAAATTTTAGAACCAGGTGTAACAATAAAACGAGTGTAGTTCATAATTTATCTGAATTTTGCTGATGTTGGGCAGTACGCATTGCTTCTCGTCCAAGAACAAACATTCCCGTCACGCCCAAACAAACAAACCAAACATACTGATACCAATATTTGCCAATCTGTTGAACTGTACTGAGTTCTGGATGCAATGTATTTAGGTACAGCAACAGAACAACTATCATCAAAGCCCCAAACCCTACAAAGCTTAAACCAACCTGAATACGTGCAGGTTGCAGTTCCCAGTCGCTAATCTTGTCTAAATCAATTTCTGCTAAATCCTGCAAAGAGTCCTCTGCTAAAGACGAAGCTGCTTCCACTCGTCTAGCTACCTTTGGTGACAAAATCGGCACAATTACTCCTACTGCAGGACGACGCAACAATGCTTCAGTATCTCGCAGCAATTCCAGAGGCTTACGAGGAACTGGCGGCTGAGCAAATTCTACCTTTGGTGCAGCAGTTCGGGTGGTTTGGGGTTCAAAGTCCATAGTCGTTTTTCAAGCAACTAGAAGCCATTTCGGCAAATAAAAACATTGCCTTGTTAACTTCATTCTACAAAGCGTTACAAGAATCAAGGACTAAAGTCTGTACCACAAACAAGTTTTCTTGTAGATAATTTTCCAAACATGATACGATTACTGACTACCCTTATTCATCCAGACTCTAGCCCCTCACCGGTTTTCTATATCTATAGATAGATTTTGTAAAGTTTTGTGTAGATAAGTTTTGTAAAAGACTTTATACTCATTTACGGAAACCACACAAAACTAGGTAAAGTACATGGCTGACATTGTTGATACCGCCGTTAATGCAGGTTCTTTCAGCACCCTAGTTGCTGCAGTCCAGGCTGCCGGTTTGGTAGATACGCTCAAAGGTGCTGGTCCATTTACCGTCTTTGCGCCCACTGATGAAGCGTTTGCTAAGCTTCCAGCAGGCACAGTAGACGCATTGCTTCAGGACATTCCACAACTGACGAAAATCCTGACTTACCATGTCGTTTCAGGCAAGGTAAAAGCGGCCGATGTGGTTAACCTGGATTCAGCGCCCACGGTTGAAGGTTCATCTGTAAAAATTGACGCTTCCAATGGCGGCGTCAAGGTAAATGATGCCACAGTTGTAACACCAGATGTTGAAGCTGATAATGGTGTTATCCACGTCATTGACACTGTGTTGATTCCTGCGTAAGCAAATTCATAAATAACGAATACTATCTGCGGTGCAGCGATTTCTAATAGTCACTGCACCCTTCGGGTATGACCTGAGCCCTTCGGGCACGGCTTGAGGCCGAACGGTCACGCTGCGCTAACGCCAGATGCCTGCGGAGGGAAAACGCCACATGCTTCAAGCCGGGAAACCCGTCCAACGCAGTGGCTCCCCTCCCGCAGCACTGGTCTCACCGTTACTGTCTGGATGTATTCTTTTTTGACCCCAGGTAGAACCTGGGAATGAGTTCATCACCAGCAGTTAAGAAAAGCTGACAGCTGGCAAATACCTACTATCAAGCAGCAGCTTTTTGCAATTCATCAAGTCGCGCCAGAACTTCTTTACTGTGGATAGCTGGATTGACTTTGACAAAAGTCTCACGCAGAATACCTTGTGGGTCAATGATAAAGCTGTGACGTACAGATACAAAGCCCAACCAAGAACCATATGCCTTGCTCACCGCCCCAGTGGTATCAGCTAACAGAGGGAATTTTAGTCCTTCTGAATCACAAAATTCTGCATGGGAATCAACATCGTCAGCGCTGACACCAATGATTTGAGCTTTTTTTTCGATGTATTTTGGTAAATCTTGCTGAAAGCGACGAGCTTCAATGGTACAACCGGAAGTAAAGTCTTTGGGGTAAAAGTAGAGAACTACCCACTGACCGCGTAAGTCAGAAAGCGATATTTTACCATTACCAGTGTTTGTTGGCAAAGTAAAGTCTGGTGCAGGTTGATTTATTGCGGGAAGTTTACCACCAAGTGCATGAGCAGTTGGGACAAAATTGAACCAACTGACGACAGCCAAACATGCAGCAAATAATATGCTTAAAAAAGTGCGACGAGAAATCATTATGTATGCAGACCAGAAAGACAACTTAAAATAAGTTTACAATTTCTCGTTGCTATTCTCAGATTCTTGAGCATCTAAAGCTGTTTCCACGCTTTCAATATATTGACTGTCAAGGAGAAAAGCTCCTCTTGTAAAGCGAATACCCCAGTATCCACCAGGACGACGGTCTAGAACTATACCTTCTTCACCAATGTAAATCACATCGGGAGGGCGGAGCATGGGCATGGGTTCAGCAGTTTTCACGTAGGGGGGTAGTGCTACGACGCGGACTTTACTACCAATGGCAAATTCTTTGGACATGTTGAGTGAGTTTTGAGTGTTACAACGAGATATTTTTTGGGAATTGTTTCTTGAGCTAATCGAGTTTAGCCAGACCCAATCCATAATTCGATAATCTCAGAAAAGTGATGTCATCTCTACGCCCTTTCTCCCAGACTTAGAGTACCTCTGCAACCTACTTGTTGAGATTGATGCAAGATGTCAGCGCAATAGCAATGATTTGGCAATTGAGCTATTGTTACCTATAATTAGCACTGCTGAGATATACTGCAAAGTGTACTTTTTTAGTTGGCTTTTTATAGCTTTTTTATTTGCACGGCTTCAAAATAGTTGTCCAAGCATTACTAAAAATAAAAGCGAAGTCATTTTAGTGTCTAAATGTGCCAAGGAGATAATTGGTCTTGCAGATTCTACAGGCACAGTTGAAAAGGTTTATCAAGTATCTCCGCATCAGGCAATGGGAGAGCAGGAGAGTAAAGCAACGGCATTTATACCATCACCTAACTCACGGTAATTTTGGAATAGTACAATTTAGTAAATTCTTTGCCTTAGGAATCTGCATTTTGGGATTAACGGTGGATCTGGGTTTTGGACGCTTAGCCGCAATAGAACAAATACCTCAAGTCACTGCTGTTACCTCAAATTCATCAGTTGTCCAGTCGCTGACGAATGAACCGTCCCAGTTAGTACAACTAGGTAAAGAAAGCTACAAAGCTGGACAGTTTGCTAATGCAATTACCGTCTGGCAGAAAGTATTACATTTATTTACCCAAAGAGGCGATCGCCTCCGTCAGGCAGTTGTGCTGAGTAATGTAGCACTAGCATACCAGCAGTTAGGACAGTGGACTCAAGCAAATCAGGCGATCGCTCAGAGTATAACTTTGCTGAAGGAAGCAAAGGGGAAAGATGGAGAAAGTTCTATTCAAAATCTCCTGGCTGATGCCTTAAATATTCAGGGGAGTTTGCAACTGGCTCAAGGACAGGCTGAACAAGCATTCGACACCTGGCTTCAAGCAACTGATATTTATCAACAAGCCAAGGATAAAAAAGGAGTCAAAGGCTCTACAACAGGTAAGTCAGGCAAATTTGGCAAAAGCCCTGAACGTGATTGAGTCCTTACAAATCGCAGAATTAGATAATTACTTTCGTGAAGCTTGCTTAACAAAGCTGCCGGTTCAAGTTGATAAAATTGACCCGCAGGCAGCAGTTATCTATCCAATAATTCTACGTGATCGCCTAGAAGTCATCCTCTCGCTACCAAATCAACCGCTGCGTCACTACACGACAACTATTCCCCAGGAGCAAGTTGAACAAATTGTTGAGCAAATGCAAGCTTCTCTCTCACGGACATCTTTGACAGAAGAACGTTTGCCAGTTGCCCAAAAAGTTTACGATTTGATAGTCCGACCTGCGGAAGCTGATTTGCAAGCTAGTAAAATAAAAACCTTAGCATTTATTCTCGACGGCTCGCTGAAAAATCTGCCAATGGTCGCACTGCACGACGGTCAACGATATTTGCTAGAAAAATATAGTATTGCCCTCACCCCCGGACTACAACTTTTAGCACCACAACCTTTGCAACGTCAGCAAATCAAAGTTCTGGTTGCTGGAGTGAGTCAGTCAACTCAAGGCTTTGCTGCTCTACCTGGTGTCGAGTCAGAAGTGAGCGAAATCAAGTCAGAAATTCCAGCACAGGTTTTACTGAATCAAACATTTACCAGCGCCGCTATTCAAAAACAAATCCGTGCTAACCCGTTCCAAGTTGTGCATTTAGCAACCCACGGTCAATTTAGTTCCAACGCTGCTGACACATACATTCTCACTTGGGATGGTCGGTTAGACGTGAAACAGTTGGGAGAAATACTCAGAACTAGAGAACAAAGTACACCAACTCCAATTGAGTTGCTGGTTTTCAGTGCCTGTCAAACTGCTGAGGGTGATAAACGTGCAGCGCTAGGGCTAGCAGGTGTAGCAGTGCGTTCTGGTGCGCGTAGTACCTTGGGGACTCTGTGGTCTGTAGAAGATAAATCTACTGCCGATTTTATGGCAGAATTTTACCGTCAATTAGCAAACTCCCAGACAACGAAAGCAGAAGCCCTGCGACAAGCACAACTAAAGCTCTTGAAAGAGCCTGGATACAAGCATCCCTTCTATTGGGCAGGTTTTGTACTTGTAGGTAATTGGCTTTAACAGTTATCAGTTATCAGTTATCAGTTATCAGCAACGCACCATTTATTTCGGTGCGTTACGGCAAAAATATTTATTTTTACTATCCTTAGTCAGTTTGTGCCGTAACACACCCTACTTTTGGCTTGACTTGTAGGTAATTGGCTCTAAAGTCAAGAAGAACTTTTGACTCTTGACTATTTATGAAAATCTATATTCTCACTAAACACAATTTAGAAAAACTATGCTACGAGTCAAAGTAACTGGACTTTTTTTATAAGACCAGTCAACAACTTCCTTTTCTAAGGAGAGTTTCATTATGACTAGGGCACAGTTATACCAGGGATTAGCACTCATTTTTACAATACCATTGGCTGTCTCTTTAAGCGTATTTATTGACGTACAAGGGGCTAATCCACAACAAACTACTGCATTTCCAGGCAAAAAGCGCAGAGTCACATTTGACCCTCCTCCCGACCAAGCTGCACCGAAAGTGACCATAGGTGGAGGTAGGCGCGACAATGACAAATGCCCGCAGGATAGAAAAACTGCCAGCCAAACCTTAGACAGAAAAACAACTGAGCAGCCTTTGACTCTCCTGGTACCAACTTCCTCAAAATTGGGGTTAACGGTGTCCCCTCACCCAACTTTTCTGGCGTATGTGCCTCAAAGTTCTGCATCGTCAGTGGTGTTTACTTTAGAAAATCAACAAGGAGAGGGCATCTATAAGACAAAGCAGGGCTTAAAGGGAACTCCAGGCATTGTCAGCTTCAAATTGCCAACCACTGCACGACCACTGGCAATTAATCAGGATTACAAATGGGTGGTATCAATGGTTTGTCAGCCAGCAGGACCAAGAGACCCGTTTGCTGAGGGAGTTGTCCGGCGAGTCCAACCAAACCCAGCACTGGCGAGTCAATTAAACAAAGCACAACCTATAGACCGAGTTGCGTTGTATGCCAAAGCTGGGATATGGCAAGAAGCAGCAGCGGATTTGGCTTCTTTACGCCAATCGCAGCCGCAGAATGCAGAATTGACAACAGTTTGGAAAGATTTATTGCAGTCAGCGGGTTTAGATGCGGTATCTTCTGCTCCTATAAAAAACTAAGCAAAGAGAGTCTGTAGAGTACATTATCATCAATTGTTAGAAGCAGAGCATGAAACTCCATTGAACATGGGATCATGAGGGGTCGCATTGGGTGCTTGCGCAACTAGAATGACATCACCATTTTTATCAACAACCCAACCCTGTGCTTCTACAATTTCTTGTGGATGAGAAGACGGTGAAATTCGGGTACGTTCTGAAACTTGAGTATATTGACTCGCAGCCTCATTACGATTTCTGCTATCAGGTAACTCAAGTAGCTCAACCAGTGGTTCCTCGCTTGGAAATATCTCGTTGAGGCTGGCGGGTAATCCACCTCGTCCAGTAACAGTGAAGCTACTGCTAGTATTACTCCTGGTTCCTGCACAAACATTTTGGTTAATTAATCTGGCTACATCTAGCACTTCTTCTGGCAAAGAAAATGTTTCTTTGCTGAGATCTCTATCAGGGTTGCTAATAGCAATCTCACCACTTAAAGTAGGACTTTGTTGAGAAAAAGCTGTGATATCACTGGTTATGAGATTTTGCGGATTTAGTTGAACGGGATCGTTTCCTAAGCGATTCACCAATTCGTCTCGACTACGCTGTTGAATACCAAAAATACCTTTAGCGTTGATTTGAATTTTCCCACCTGCGCCTGCAAAGGCATTAGCGAATATATCGTTATTTTCATTTTTGACGCTAACAATAAAGCCATTAGGACTATTAATTGTGATATTCCCGCCATTACCTCGCTGCTGTGCAGTACCCGCAGTAGCAGAGATGTTACTACCACGGCGTAGCAGCAATAAATCACCAACGTTTAGTATGAGATCGCCACCATTTCCAGAGCGAGTACTTCCACTGATGAAACTCTGTTTATCAAGGCGAATTTTATCTGCCGTAATATTCAAAATACCAGCATTCCCAGTACCAGTACTTTCAACTCGCAAGCTGCCATTATTCTCAAGAATTAGGCTATTTGCTTTTATAGTTAAGTTTCCTGCACTTCCCGTCGCCTCTGTACCACTATTTATAACCGCATCATTTACCAATAAGGAGCCTGCATTAACTGTGATTTCTCCGCCATTACCTGTGCTACTTTCCTTTGTATTGCTACCAAGTCCTGCAGAGTTTTGGACCTGCAAAGACTGTGCTGTGATGCTGATTTTCCCAGCGTTTCCTGCATTTGAAGAGCTAGTGTTTATACCTGCGTAATTTTGAATCGTTAAGGAGCCTGTATCAACCTTAATTTCTCCGCCATTACCTTTACTACTTTGTCCCGTCGTCTTACTATCGATTCCCGTAAATTCTTGAACAAGCAAAGAATTTGCAGTAATGCTGATTTTCCCAGCGTTACCATCACCTTTAGAGTTTGTATTTATATTAGACTCATTTTGAACTGTCAAAGAGTTCGCCTTAAGATCTATGTCTCCGGCGTTACCTGTGCTGTCTTCTTGTGCAACACTCTCGATCACCGCATTTTCTTCCAGTAGTAAAGAATTTGTGTTAACGCTGATTTTCCCTGCGTTCCCTGCATTTGAAGAGTTAGTGTTTATATTTGCGTCCCTTTGAATCGTTAAGGAGCCTGTATCAACCTTAATTTCTCCGCCATTACCTTTACTACTTTGCCCCGTGGTACTACTACTGATTCCCACAGAGTCCTGAACTAGCAAATTCTTTGCTAGTATGCTGATTTTTCCAGCGTTCCCTGTGCCTGAAGTATTGCTACTGATACCAGATTTTTTACGGATTACAAAAGAATCTTTGACATTAATGTTGATTTCTCCAGCATTACCTGATGATTTCGTGTTGGTATCAAACCCCGTATTTTCAATTAAGAAAGAATTTGCAGTGATGTTAATTTTTCCACCATCACCTGCGTTGTAGGCTTGACTCCCGAACCCTCCTCCATTACTCAGTACGAACTCGCCGTCTATAGTAATATTGATTTCCCCAGCATTACCTTTTCCTTGAGAGAAAGTACTAAAACCAGATTGTTGTTCAATCCGTAGAGACTTAGCTTCAACGTTTATACGTCCGGCATTCCCTTCACTATAAGTATTACTGCCTAGCCCACTGTCATTTCTGACAACAATAGAATCTGCTTTGAGGGTAATTTCTCCAGCGTTTCCTATTCCTTCTGTATGATTGCCTGCACCACCGTTATTTTCTAGAAAAATAGATTTCTTGGCAATCAGCGTAATTGGTCCAGCATCACCGGAACTGAAGGTGTTAGTGCTCAGATCTGACTCATTGACCGTTATGTTGTTGTCACTGAGAACGCTGATTTCACCGCCATTACGGTCAGCATAGGTATCTGATAGAATAATAGATTCTCCAGTGAAATTGATGTCTTTACCAGCGATCGCAATGGAACCACCACCATTTCCTGTGGTATCGACGAAGGGTTTTTTGGAAAACCGGATATCTTCAAAATTAGTAATGCCTTGATAACTCAGCTTCCAACCTTTTGGTACTGGAACAAGACTTACAGTCTCATTGCTGCCAACACTGCCGATTTCAATACGTCCCTGTGGTGACTTGAGAATACCACCTTCAAGAGACACCTTACCTCCCACCAGTGCTAATGTTTTACCCTCTTGAACCTCCAATCCTGGAACACTGCTTGTAACACGAGGACGCAGTTCTGCTTTGATATTGTTATATTCAATGTCGTGCCCCAATCCATTAACCTTGATTTCCCCTGGATTATTGCTCATACCCAATCCTATAGGCGCAGTTATCGTTAACAAGGGTGCTGACTGAGGATTAGTAGCACTAAACTCATAACCATCTTTAAACTTTAAGCTACTAGCGGTACTGGCAACAAACGAACCACCAATATCCAACCTTGCATTCTGCCCGAATACAATGCCATTGGGATTCATTAGAAACAGGTTAGCTGTGCCGTTGGCTTTAATTAACCCATCAATATTAGATATCGACCCGCCTGTCACTCGGGTTAAGATATTTTGAATATTTTGAGAATTGTTAAAAAAAGCTGTAGAACCAGTGGGGACAGAAAAATCCTTAAAACTATGGAACAGATTACTACCTGCCGAGGTTCCCCCAGTGATATTAAAGATATTGCCTTCTAAGTTGACGTTGGAATTATTTGGAAGTGTGCCATCTGGTGTAATTTGAGCTTGAGCGCTATTTGCGCTTAAGACCATTGTGCTACCAATGACAATCCCTAATGCTTGCAACCAGTTTTTACGCATAGACACCCCAAGCATAACGCTCACCTAGTAAAAGGAAATTAAGCAAAAAGTCTTCATTAGGTATATCGATGCCATTCAAATCAACTTATGCACTTTGCTCCAACTTTCTTAACTTAGGGCTTACGCATTTTAACGAAAAACTGTCATTCTGAGTGTAGCGAAGCGCGAAACGTAAGCGCAAAGCGCACACTTCGTGAACGCGCAGCGTGTCCGGTTCGCGTAGCGTGTCCGTAAGGACTCAGGGACTCAGAACTTTCTTGATACTTCGCTACACTCCGTTTCGCTCAGTATGACATTCTCGACTTTGCGTAAGTCCTGTTAGCTCTTGGAATTATCCACTGTACAAATTAACCATAGTATGTATAACTAAATTTGTTTTTTTCAGCCACTGTTGCATAATCCTACAAAAGCTTACAGTATCAGCTGTATTAGGTACAGTAATAGTTAAAAGAAAAAAGATAAAATATTTTTTCTACACAGCTTGTAATTATCACAGCTTAAATGCAAATTTCTTCCAGCCTGCCCTGTTAAGCCCCATTAAGTCAAATGGATAACACTCAACCCCGAAAAATCTTACTGTTGTCAGCAAATCCTAGAGGCACAAGTCAGCTTCGTTTGGATGAGGAGATGCGCGAAATCAAAGAGGGGTTGAGACGAGCAAAAAAGCGTGACTTCTATTTAATAGAGACAGCAGAAGCAGTACGCTATAGGGATATCCACAGAGCTATTCTCGACTATGAACCACATATTATTCACTTTTGCGGGCATGGCACTGGAGAAGAAGGCTTAGCTTTTGAAGATGAGATGGGTCAAGTTAAGTTAGTTGATGCTGAGGCTTTAGCGGGATTGTTTCAACTTTTTGCTGATCAAGTAGAGTGTGTTGTCCTCAATGCTTGCTACTCAAAGTATCAGGCACAGGAGATTGCCCAACATATTAATTATGTGGTAGGCATGAGTCAGGCAATTCAAGATAAAGCTGCAGTTGAATTTGCTGTGGGTTTCTATGATGCATTGGGAGCAGGTAGAAATTATGAGTTTGCCTATAAGCTGGGCTGTAATGTAATTTTGATGGCAGGAATAGCACAAAATCTCACACCTCAACTCCTGAAGAAAGATTCCCCAGCCGAAGAATCTCCATGCCAAGGCGATCCTGTTAACACTCCTGCCGTAGAGAATGTTTTGGTTGAGGTGCCAGAGGCGACACCAGCGATAACACCAGAATCTGATCCCATCTAAGAGGACACGGGGACAAGGGGAAAAGAGGACACGGAGACACGGGGACGCGGGGACGCAGGGACAAGGGGAAAAGAGGACACGGGGACATGGGGACACGGGGACAAGGGGAAAAGGG
>NZ_QMEA01000043.1 GCF_012912105.1 Brasilonema sp. UFV-L1 | reverse complement strand
TTCCCCAACTTCCCCGACTTCCCCATCTTCCCCGACTTCCCTATCTTCCCCTACACCCCTACTTCTCTTAAATATGAAGTCGGAGTAAAAATAGTATAAATCTCCACTATTTTCCGAAAAAATATGCCAAAAATTACTTACAAACACCATATGAATAGGAGTGTATGGAAAGTAGCTCTATACATAACTTTATAGATATAAAACAATTTCGTGCTACTAGATGATTGCAAACATTTATACCAATTTAAAAAAAGAATGCGACTGATACACACTCTCAAACCCTTGTGATGTTTGGTTTTCTTCATTTTGCGAAAAGTTTGCGCGTCCGGGTTTCCCGGCGCAAAACTTTTCAAGACGAATTTTGTTAGCGCAGCGGTGCGCAGCACATTTTGAATTTTGAATTGGTATTATGTCCACCTTTGCTCAATTTCTCTCATTGCCATTGTTAGACTCTGCAATTGACTTTTTTCCCTTAACTGTTGCACCTGATACACTCTTATCAGATGTCATTGCTGTGATGAGGAAGTGTCAACCGCAAGCAAGGTGTGTGTTGATAGTTGAGAATCGGCAAATAGTGGGGTGCTTTACAGAGCATAATGCATTACGGCTTCTGTTGTGTGACATCAATCTACACACTGCAAAAGTGTCCGATGTCATGACGACTTCAGTACTCACCCTAAAACGCTCTGATGTTTCTAATGTAGTATTTATACTGTCATTTTTACGCCAACATCATTTGTTTTGTGTACCACTCGTTGATGAGCAAGGTCAAGTTGTGGGCTTATGCACATATGAAAGTATTTGTCAATCTCTAGAACAACAAGCACAGGGAACTCTATCAAGTTCGTCTGACTGCCCAGAATCTGACAAAGGGTTGGCAGAAACAGCTACTCAGGCATTGCCTGAGAGTGAGGAGCCATTCAGCAAACTGGCAAATGAGTTACCCATACTGATTTGGATGAGGGATGCTAATAACTTGAATACATTCCTCAACCAATCCTGTGTGGAATTTACAGGACGTCCTTTGGAAGAGTTACTAGGTGAAGGTTGTGTAGAAGGAATTCATCCTGAAGATAAACAGCGCTATTTCGATACATACGAAGCAGCATTCAAAAACCATCAACGTTTCCAGTATATCTGTCGTTATTTGTGTCCAGATCAAGAGTATCATTCGCTGCTCAACATGGGTGTTCCAAGATTTGGGTCTGATGGCAGCTTTATTGGTTACATTGGCTGCTCTATAGATATTACTGAACGTATGCAGACAGAAGCAACACTACAACAGGTACAAGCAGAACTGGAAATGCGAGTTGAGGAACGAACAAGGGCTGTCAAAGAAATGAATAAGCAGCTCATTTTTGAAATGACTGATCGTCTGTATGTAGAAGAGCAATTGCGACAATCACAGGAAATGTTGCAGTTCATCATGGATAATATCCCCCAAAGTATCTTTTGGAAAGACACAGCTTCCGCGTACTTAGGTTGTAATCGCATCTTTGCCGAAATGGTTGGTCTTGAGAGTCCAGAAGATATTGTGGGTAAGACTGACTACGATTTATTAGTTAATGAACAAGAGGCAGACTTGTACTATGAATCTGACCTGAGGGTGATGCTGACTGATACGCCCGAATATGATGTTATCTTTCGCCACATCCGAAAAGATGGTAAACAAGCTTGGCTGGAGGCGAGTAAAATCCCACTTCACGATCATCAAGGAAATGTGATCGGGGTTCTTGGCACTTTTGAAGATATTACTGAACGCAAGCAAGCAGAAGAAAGTTTACAACTGCGCGATCGCGCGATCGCAGCTAGCAGCAATGGGATCATCATCGCTGATGTGACAATGCCAGACTCGCCCATTATATATGCTAATCCAGCATTGGAGGAAATCACTGGTTATTCAATACAGGAGGTGATTGGCAAAAACTACAGTTTTCTCCACGGCTGTGATATCGATCAACCGGGTATGGCTGAGTTACAGGATGCGATCGCCCAAGGAAAAAGTTGTACCGTCGTTTTACGTAACTATCGTAAAGATGGTACTCTCTTTTGGAGTGAAGTCAGTATTTCTCCGGTTTATGATAATTGTGGTAAATTCACTCATTATATTAGTATTCAAACTGATATCACACAACGCAAGCAACTAGAAGAAGAATTAAAAGCTGCGCTGCACAAAGAAAAAGAACTGAATGAATTGAAATCTCGCTTTGTCTCAATGACTTCTCATGAATTCCGCACGCCTCTCAGCACTATTCTTTCTTCATCAGAATTATTAGAACACTATCGTCATAGATGGACTGAGGAAAAACAAGTTTCTCACTTGCATCGCATTCAAACTGCTGTCAAGCGTATGACTGAGATGTTAAACAATATCTTGGTGATTGGTAAAGTAGAAGCAGGAAAATTAGATTTTATACCTGTGCCCTTAGATTTAGTCGAATACTGTCATTATCTAGTAGAAGAATTACAACTAAATATCAATCATCAATATGCCATTCACTTTAGCAGTCAATTTGATTCCATGCCATCTTGTATGGATGAAAAATTGCTAGGGCATATTCTGAGTAACTTACTCTCGAATGGAATTAAATATTCTCCAACTGGTAGTACAGTCAGATTTACTCTGACATTCCATGATGAGCTAGCAGTCTTTACAATTCAAGATCAAGGAATAGGTATTCCACCAGAAGACTTACCTCACCTATTTGAGTCTTTTCACAGAGGGACGAATGTTGCGAACATCCAAGGTACGGGGTTAGGATTGGCAATTGTAAAAAACTGCGTGGAAACCCATCATGGTGAAATTACGGTAAAAAGTGAAATTGGAGTGGGAACAATATTCACTGTAACTCTGCCGTTAAACTATCATGCATAATCAGAGGCAAATCATGACCAAAATTTTAGTCATTGAAGACGAAAAATTAGTACGAGAAAATATTATAGATTTGTTAGCTGCAGAAGAGTTTGAAACTATTGCTGCTCCGAATGGGCGTATCGGGCTAGAGTTAGCAGTTTCTGAAGTCCCCGATTTAATTTTATGTGACTTAATGATGCCAGAAATTGATGGTTATGGTGTACTGACAACATTACGTGAAGAAGCAGTCACAGCAACTATTCCATTTATTTTTCTCACAGCAAAATCTGCGAGATCTGATTTTCGTCAAGGGATGGATTTAGGTGCTGATGATTATCTGACTAAACCATTTACTCGTACAGAATTATTAAATGCAATCACAAGCCGCTTAGCAAAGCAAGCAACTTTCATAAAGCGAGTCTGTACAAAATTGGAGGCGCAGACATTCTCTCCTAAAGTACAAATGATGGAAATGTATTTACGTCGTACTATAGAGCAGGGAGATTTTCAACAATTTCTAGTTTACTATCAACCAATAGTCGATGTTCGTTCTGGTAGAATCATCGCTGCTGAAAGTTTATTACGTTGGCAACATCCCAAATTAGGAATGGTGACTCCTACAGAATTGATTCCTTTGGCAGAATCTACTGGTTTAATTCTACCTATTAGTGATTGGGTATTAAAGAGTGTTTGTCAACAAACAAAGCTCTGGCATAATGCAGGATTAACAGAGTTACGCATAGCTGTTAATTTATCAGCACATCAATTAAATCAACCTAATTTTAGTCAAAAAGTTATCAATCTTTTATTAGCAAACAATTTAGTTCCAGATTGCTTAGAACTAGAATTAACAGAGAACATAATTATGCAAGATATCAATCGAGCAATTTCTACTATGAAAGAAGTTCATTCTTTTGGTGTCAAAATTGCTATTGATGATTTTGGGGCTGGATATTCTTCTTTAAGTTATTTAAAGCTATTACCGATTCATACTTTAAAAATAGACAGATATTTTATTCAAGATATTGCAAATGACTCACAGAAAGCAGTCATTACAACGGCATTAATTCAAATGGCACATAATCTCAATCTTCATACAGTTGCTGAAGGTGTAGAAACGGAACAAGAACTTAATTTTTTGCGCCAATATAAATGTGACGCTATCCAAGGATTTCTCTTCAGTTTTCCATTACCAGTAGCAGAGTTTGAAAAGATTTTATTTGCTAAAAAACGGTTAAGTGTGTAGGTTTTAAAAAATCTATAATCAGTTTCAAAGCCATGAGTATAAAGTAGAAAAAAAACCTTTTTTTGAGAGGATTTAATTGGGTTGCATTTTATATTTTATTCTGTTCACCTAGCTTGAAAATAGAATTCAGAATCCACCAAGTCAGGAGATAAAATTCCGCATTTCCTCCTAACCGGAGGCGAAGCGTAGGCAAGGAAAACGCTCCTGACTCCTTATTTTCATGTGTTTTGGTGTACGCAATGATGGCTATTTACTACTTATCAAGTGTTATCAAGTGAATAATAAGTAGTGGTCAACGAAACCAAAAATCTAAAATTTTTCATTAATTAAGCTTGATTGAATATGTATAAAATTCTGGTCATAGAAGATGAGATAAGTGTCAGACAGAATCTTTTAGAATTACTAACTTATGAAGATTTTAATGTCATTTCTGCAGAAAATGGTCAGATTGGTGTCAAGTTAGCTCAAGAAGAAATCCCTGACTTGATTCTTTGTGACGTGATGATGCCAGGATTAGATGGTTATGGCGTTTTAAATATATTACGTCAACAACCGACAACAGCGACGATTCCATTGATTTTTTTAACAGCTAAAAGTGATAAAGCTAGCTTTCGCCAAGGGATGAAGTTGGGAGCTGATGATTATTTAACAAAGCCTTTTACCCGTGCAGAACTACTTGCTGCAATTTCCTCCCGATTAGAAAAACAACTTATCATTCATCAACAATCACAAAAAAGGCTGGATGATTTGCGTAATAGTATTACCAAGTCTCTTCCTCACGAAATGAGAACACCACTGAATGGTATTTTGGGTTTTTCTGAACTTTTAATGAAAGAAGTCGAGACTCTTTCTCGACAGGAAATTTGTGAGATGGCAGAAGGAATTTATAAGTCAGGACAACGCTTATACAGATTAGTTCAGAATTTTTTACTTTATACAGAACTCGAAATTCTAGCAACAGATCCAAAACGAATGCAACAGTTGCAAAGCCATAAAACGCTTTTCCCTTCAATGGCGTTGGAAAAATTAATGGCTGAAAAAGCTCAACAAGTAGGACGTTATACAGATTTACAAGTTGACTTACAAAGTTGCTGTTGTCTACAAATTTGCGAGACAAAACTTTATAAAATAATTGAAGAGTTAATTGATAATGCTTTTAAGTTTTCAACATCAGGAACAAGAGTTCATCTGAAAAGTACTTTGGTTAATCATCAACTGATTATCTCACTAACTGACTACGGACGAGGTATGACAGCTGCTCAAATTGCTGAATTGGGAGCATATCGACAATTTGAGCGCCAACTTTATGAACAACAAGGTTCAGGTTTAGGTTTAATCATCGCTAAACGTATAGCTGAGTTACACGGAGGAAAATTGCACATCCACAGTCAGCTAGGAGAAAAAACAGTTGTGCAAGTCGTACTTCCGTGTATTTGAGCCTACTTAAATATTTAAGTCTTTGCACACTCGTAAATTTGTTGCTTGTCAAAAGTTTTGCACTTTGTGCTATCTTTTCTACAGCAGTTTGTTCGTGCGTGAGGTACAGAACCTAGACTTCACGCGTCAGGTATGAAGGCTATTCTACTCCTGACGACTGACTCAAGAATTGCTGAATTCATCTCTCATTTTAGCGGGTCATGTCCCCAATTCATTAAAGAGTAGCGCCAGTGAGTATGCTCAACATCACCATCAGGTTGTTGTGCGCAATGACGATGGATATAACTGATGACTTTTTTCATGTGTGAGATTTCATCATCAGTGTAATCATCTTTTTTATTTTGTAGTAGTTCGACGATATACCTACCGGATTTATGTCCTATGGATTCATCATCTCCTTTTTTTTGTCCAACCGATTGAGACTCTTTTGTTTCTAGCCAAGATTGCAGTTCCTTTGCTGTCATATTAACTGACGAGTAAAACTCGTCAACCACTGATTTAACATCTGTACTCATAACGTTCATGACTCCTCAATTTTCTCTAAAGAATCAGGTTTGTGAGCTGCTTCTTTTCCAGTTTTGTCACTTTTTACCAAGTACTCTGGGTTATCTTTTGAGGCGGCGACACGATGTCCTTTAATTTGTGTCGGTGAAGTGAGTTTCTTTTCCACCTCACCAGTCGTTTCACCTTGCGATGTCTTCCACTTCACTTTGTCACTTTTTTTCAACTCGTCAGTCACGGGTTTTCTCCTATTTGATGTTTTACACCCGTTAATTATGTTTGTACTATAAAAGGAATTAATCTTTCTATTGACAGAAAAAGTGGCAAAGAATTTGAAAAACTTTGCCATGATAAATTCTTCTAAAGAGTTAACTTTTCACAAAAATCTGTTGAGTCTTGTTCCTAAAAGCGCAGCGCAATTTTACCGAAATGTGCTCCACTTTCCATATACTCTAACGCCTGGCGCGCTTCTTCAAAGGGGAACACTCGATCAACAATAGGTTTGATATCATGTAAAGCAATTGCTCGGTTCATTGCCTCAAACATGGCGCGACTACCTACGTAGATACCTTGTACAGTCATCCCTTTGTGCAGAATCGACACTGTACTAACATCTGCGCTGAATCCAGAAAGCACTCCAATCAGACTGATATGCCCGCCGTAGCGAACAGCACGTAGCGATTTATTGAAGGTTTCTGCACCACCAACTTCAATAATACGGTCAACACCCACCTGATTTGTCAGTTCCCAAACTTTTTCATCCCAGTTTGGTGTGGTTTTGTAATTGATGACTTCGGATGCTCCAAGTTGCTTTAATTTATCTAACTTTAAGTCGCTGCTGGAAGTGGCAATGACTTGCGCCCCCATTATTTTACCAAACTGCAACGCAAATATAGACACTCCTCCTGTACCTTGTATGAGGATAGTGTCGCCAGCTTTGAGTTTACCATCTGTTGTTAAGGCGTTCCAAGCAGTGACTGCTGCACAAGGTAATGATGCTGCTTCCTCGTCAGAAAGATGTTTTGGGACATGAACAACGCCGTCTTCATCAAGTGTCACGTACTCAGCTAAGATACCATCAATCGCTCCACCCAATGCTGATTTTGATTTATCTGCTGAAAATTCTCCTTCTAACCAGGTTTGCATGAAGATACCAGCGACGCGATCGCCTACTTTAACTCTACTCACTTTCTCGCCAACAGCAACCACTTCCCCTACACCATCAGAAAGTGGAACAAACGGTAGCTTTTGCTTAGAACCATATGCGCCTTTGACAGTTAACAAGTCCCGATAATTGAGTGAAGCCGCACGCATTTTCAGTAGGATTTGTCCTGCTTTTGGTTGTGGTTCTGGTTTTTCAACCAGTGTCAATGCATCTAAACCTTCTTTTGAGTGAACTTCCCAAACTTTCATAGCAGTTTCCGATTGCTTTTTTCTACTGCTTGTTTATCACAAATTGCTTCAATGTTGATTCAGATCTTGCACTCAGAAAATTTTATGTTGTTTTTGACACACGGTACTAACCCGAAAACCTTTATTTTGCCTATAAAAGCAAAGAAAAAGACTGTAGCTTTTGCAGTTTAACTCTTAAGAGTTAAACAACTCTGGTAGCCCAGATTTCGCCTGATGTTCATAGCTTACGTTTGGTGACCAGAGAACAGCGATTGAACTCACTCAGGCTGAAAACTAGATATTGCTAGCACGCTGAACAACACATTCACCAGTCATAATAGTCGTAAAGGTGCCGATATTATCGACACTGATTTTTTTTTAAATCCAAGTACACAATTTTGATGGGTTGTCAAAAAAAACTTGATTCTTCGGGTTCACGCAACCTATAACTGTTTGCGATCGCACAAATTACTATGTCTTTGTCATCTTCACAAGAACAACGTTTCTCTCCCCTCTTGCTTAAGTTGACTAGTTATGCTCTGGTTGCTGTCTTGAGTGTGGGTTTAACCTTGACGACTTTATGGGCATTTCCTAACTTACAAATTCTTAAGCACTCGTCTCCACCTAGTGCTGTTGCACCCATCACTCCCACGGTAGAAACAACCACACCTCCAGCAGCAACCTCTCAAAAAGCTTCTATCCGCAGTTTCGTGAGTGCTGCTGTCAATCGAGTCGGACCAGCAGTTGTAAGAATTGATACGGAGCGTACAATCACTATGCGTACGCCTGACCCGTTTTTTAGTGACCCTTTTTTCCGGGATTTTTTTGGTAATGATTTCTCTAGGGTGCCTCAAGAGTACCATCAACGCGGAGAAGGATCTGGTTTTATTATTGACCCCAATGGCATGATTCTCACGAATGCTCATGTTGTCAGTGGTGCTGATTCTGTTACCGTTACCCTCAAGGATGGACGCAAGTTAAAAGGAGAGGTGAAAGGGGTGGATGAGCCTTCAGATTTGGCAGTTGTCAAAATTGATGGAAACAATTTGCCAGTTGCTCCTCTTGGTAACTCTAAGGATTTGCAAGTGGGTGATTGGGCGATCGCAGTCGGCAATCCGTTAGGATTAGATAATACTGTGACTTTGGGTATTATCAGCACGTTGAATCGCTCTAGTGCTCAAGTTGGTATCCCAGATAAACGCTTGGACTTTATCCAAACTGATGCTGCTATCAATCCTGGTAACTCTGGTGGTCCCTTAGTTAATGAACAAGGTGAAGTTATTGGGATTAATACAGCGATTCGTGCTGATGCTCAGGGAATTGGGTTTGCTATTCCTATTGACAAAGCCAAGGTGATTAAAGATGCTTTGGCGAGTGGTCAGAAAATCTCGCATCCTTATATTGGTGTTCGGATGGTGACTCTCACACCAGAATTAGCAAAACAATCTAATAGCGACCCCAATACGACAATAATATTACCAGAAACCAATGGTGTATTGGTAGTACAAGTGATGCCCAACAGTCCTGCTGCTACTGCTGGTGTGCGTCGGGGAGATGTGATTACCCAAGTTGATGAACAAGCGATAACAACAGCTGAGCAATTGCAAGGCTTGGTAGAACAGAGTCGAATCAACCAGCCTTTACAAATCAAGGTACAACGGGGTGAACAAACTCAACAGTTGAGTGTGCGACCAAGTGAACTTGGGGAAGCGGCTATGAAGTCATGATGACATCAGTACACAGTACACAGTACACAGTACACAGTAAACAAGGGGTGGACGAGTCCCTTTCCTACCTGATAACTGGTAACTGGTAACTGATAACTGATAATTGATAATATCGGACTTTGGAATGGTGACAGTTTTAGAATTTTTGGTCTAACTTTAAGGAGCTGTGCATCATTATTGACATTTCTACCATGAAACATCTGCGTTGCTTGCTGCTTTTTCTGCTACTGACTACAGCAGCAGCCTGTAACCAGACTCGTGCGTCCGAAGAAGAACCGACACTTCAATCTTCACCTTCTGCTCAACTAGCACAGAGTTCTACACAAATGGAAAATGGTATTCGTACAGAACCATTTTCACCGACACCCATCCGTATTAATGTTGCTGATTTGCCACAACCTTACGCCACTGATAGTGCTTCAAAGTCACCTCAGGTAGTCTCAATTCCTGAAAATCCGACTCTGCGTGTACCATCTGGCTTTGTGGTCAACGTTTTTGCTGATGGTTTGGATGCACCTCGCTGGTTAGCTTTAACTCCCAACGGTGATGTGTTAGTCACTGAGACAAGGCAAAATCGTATTCGTTTACTACGGGATACCAACAGCGATGGCGTGGCTGATGTCAAACAGACATTTGCCACACAAGCCAACGGAGTCAATATTCCTTTTGGGATGAGTTTTGGGGGTGATTCTTTCTTTTTGGGCAATACGAATGCTGTAGTGCGATTTCCTTATCAAAAAGGTCAACAGCAACTGAGTGGTACTGGTCAAAAAATTGCTGACCTTCCTGGTGGTGGTTACAATCAGCACTGGACACGTAACGTGGTAGTCTCACCCGATGAGAAAAAACTCTATGTTTCTGTTGGTTCTGAATCTAATGTAGATGAAGAAGAATTACCACGGGCTTCAGTGCAAATCATGAACCTGGATGGTTCCCAGCAGCAAACTTTTGCTTCTGGCTTACGTAACCCTATTGGTTTGGATTTTCACCCTGTGACTAAAGAACTTTACGCTACTGTTAATGAGCGTGATGGTATAGGTGATGACTTAGTACCAGATTACTTGACACGCATTCAGCAGGGAGAATTCTATGGTTGGCCTTATACCTACCTAACACCTAAAAACCTCGATCCACGTCAGAAGTCGGGTGGTGCGAGTAAGCGACCTGATTTAGCACGTCTGACTCGTACACCAGATGTGCTATTTCAAGCGCACTCAGCTGCATTAGGATTGCAGTTTTATGACGGTCAAACATTCCCTGAAAAGTATCGTAATGGTGCTTTTGTTGCCTTTCGTGGTTCTTGGAACCGCGATCGCGGCACTGGATATAAAGTTGTATTTGTACCATTCGACACCAAAGGACGACCGCAAGGTTACTATGAAGACTTTCTGACTGGATTTCTCCTAGACCCTGCTGGACCAAAAACTTGGGGACGTCCTGTGGGCTTACTCGTTTTGCCTGATGGTAGTCTTTTAGTCACTGAAGAAGCAAATAACCGTATTTATCGGATTCAGTATAAGGGGAGTTAGTAGAGTACACAGTGACCAGTAAACAGTGAACAGCGATAACTGATAACTGGTAACTGGTACTGCGCTTCCTTGATAACTGACAATTGTTAAAACCATCCTTCTTGTTCGAGAGTTTCAATCAACTGAAGTCCACGGGGGTCACCAACTCCCAAAAGGGCGGCTTTAGAATCTTCTCGTACTCCCAAATCTTTGTCTTCGGCAAAGGCTTGAATCAGTGCATCAATAGCAGTAGCATAAACGACGTTAGAAGGGAGCTCGCGGCAGAGTTGTCCAATTGTCCAAGCACAATTACTCCGTACTGCTGCTACAGGATCTCGTACCAAGGCTTCAATCAAGGGGGGCATTGCTCCGACAACAGCCTCATATCCCACATCTGCCATTTGTGCCAAGGCGGTAGCCGCCCACAGACGCACTGCGGAAATATCGGTTCTCAAAGCGTCTGCTAGAGGTGCTAAGCTACGGCGATCGCGACAGTTTCCCAATGCCCAAACAACCCCTTTACGCACGTAGCCATTCCAATCTCGGTTTAACTGAGCAATCAACGGTTCTACAGCATCTAAGCTTGGGTTGCGTCCGATACCATACGCTGCACTCACCCGTACCAAAGGACAGGTATCACTTAACAAGTGAATCAGCAGGGGAGTCGCTCTAGCATCTTCTATATCACAAAAAGCACGCGCTGCGAGCATCCTTTGCTGCGGTTGAGGATGTTCTAATAATACCAGCATCTGCTCTGGATTGGGCTTTGGCGTCTCTGTTTCGGCAGTGAGCGGTTCCATGTGATCCAGAGGGCTTTCTAGCTCTGTTTCGACATCTAGTAGGTAATGGTCGTCTTCGTCATACATAGTTTCAATCCCTGTTAGGGATTAACATATAATCCCCCGTGGCAATAAGTCAAACTTCTAACACTAGTTTATTTCTCAGTTTGAGAGTAAGGGACAAAAATTATTTGACACCTCTATTTTTCTGTGACATCAAGAGATTTTACCATCCAGAGTGATTGAGTTTGATAATTTAGTTGATTATAAAGATTTAATGCGGCTGTGTTGGTTTGAAACACTTGTAATGCGATTTGGCGATCGCCTCTAGCTTTTGCCCAATTTTCTCCATAACGCATTAAAGCTGTCCCGATACCTTGTCGTCGGTGTTCTGGCGTCACGTAGAGTAAAAAGATATGAGCATGGCGATCGCCCCGAATTTGATCTATGGCATTTCCTACCCATAGACAGGCGATGGGGAGTGAAGGAGAGACTTCTAATTTTGAATTTTGAGATTGCGTTGCAACGCTTGCAACGCTACGCGATTTTGAATTGCTTTGTTCCACTCCTACAAAATCAACCCACCAAAGGGGAGTTTCTCTGGAGAAGTATTGTTCGACTGTTTGCGCTAGATGAGAAAAATCTTGCTGTGGAAAAGCTTCCTGGTAAGTTCGTTGCATGAACTTCACCAGTAGCGCCTTGTCTAAGGTAGATCCACGGCGAATTATGTAACCTGGTAGAAGTTCTTCAGACACTTAAAGAGGGAAAGAAGGTAGACAATGTAGTTGACACTTCTCCAGTTTCTTCAACAGGTGCTGGTGCAGCCATATCAGATGGTAAAAATATACGGGCACTCACTGCTACAAGAGCAATAAGAAAAACTAGTACCACAATCAACGGGGCAATATACTGACGAAATATAGCCATACTTCTATTTTGCAACGAACAGTAGATATTTCTTAAAATTTTACTTAATTTTTGTAAACTTTTTTCGTTTATTTTAGCGACTTTTAAGCTATTTTGACACCCATGAGGCGCTGAATTTGAATAGATACATCGGGAAAGGCTAGGGGGGCAATAGTACCTGTGGTTAGTGTCAACCCCCCTTCGGGGGAATTCAAAATTCAAAATTCAAAATTCAAAATTAAAGACCCTACGGACGCCAGGTGCTTCAAGTCGGGGAACTCTAGCCGAGCACTGGCTCATAAATCCGGGGGCTTGAAATAATGATGCTGCGCTTTTTATACCTCCATTCATAAATGAAGGGGCTTGTACCAACTGCTCCAATCCAAACCTTTAATCCAAAATTCATGGAATTTCAAAATCTAGAAATTAAAAATTATTTAATTATTTTTGAATTTTGAATTTTGAATTTTGAATTGGAGCGAAGCGAGGGTCACTTGAACAAAGTTCAAGTTATGATGCTGGATGATCGCGTTCCAAGTCAGCGATCGCCTTTTCCCAATACCAATTTTCTGGCATACCAGGGTAGTCTTGCTTGACACGATCTACTAGCCGTTGGGCTGCATTAGTGTCACCGGCTAACGAGGTAAGTCTGTTTTTGAGATTTGCATCAGGTGTACGCTCATTTCGCTCATTTCTTCGAGAAGGTCGTGTTCTTCCTGCTGGGGAAGTCTGCGCCTGCTGTCTTCTAAATTCCCAAAACAAAACGTAATAAAGTGTACCAAAAATTATAATCAGGCTGAAAGTTCCTAACAGAGTTAGTAGGTTAGGCGTCAAGTATCCCAGAACCAGCTGGGAGAGGACGTAGCCAAGTAAGACGCCGGTAATTAAAAGAATAGCCGTTGCGATAGAAATAATTAGTTTCTGCCCCATAAATCCTCTTCTTCATTATCGAGTCCTGGTCTTTTCATTGCTGCTGGCTTTTGGTTCCAAGGGGCAAACAATGGTAATAGTAATAGTCCTGGTACAGCCACGGCAATGCTAATTAAGAAAAATATCTGCCAACCCGTAATTTCTGCTAGGGCACCAGCTGGAGCTGCAAGAATATCACGACTGACAGCCATTAAACTAGATAGTAAAGCAAATTGAGTCGCCGAAAAACGCTGATTGCACAAACTCATTAAAAAACCGAGAAAGGCAGCTGTTCCTAAACCACCACAGAAGTTTTCTACATTGATGGCAATTACCATAAATTGGTAGTTTTGACCTAGTACAGCCAGAAAAAAGTATACTAAATTACTCAATGCTTGTAAAATCCCAAAGACCCAAAGCGAGCGATTGATACCGATTTTGCTCAAAATCGAACCACCTGCTAGGGCACCAACAATAGTAGCAATTGAACCCATCCCGATCTGAATAGCGCCAATATCAGTTTTGGTGAAGCCAGTTTTGAGCAAAAATGGCGTGGACATATTGCTCAAGAAAGCATCGCCTAGTTTATAAAGTACAATGAATGCTAAACTAAATAGAGCTTGGTATACACCTAGGCGCTGAAAAAATTCTCGAAATGGAAGTATGACCGCTTGTGCTAAAGAATCTGGAGGACTGACTTTCTTTGGTTCTGGTGCGAGTAAAGTGCCAAAAATGCCAATTGCCATGAAAAGCGCCATTAACAAGTAAACTGATTTCCACGGCATACGGTCAGCAAGAATTAAGGCTAACGCACCTGCTACTATAATCGCAACTCGATAACCAGAGACGAAAAGACCAGCACCAGCACCGACTTCCAGTGGTTCTAAAGTGTCGGTGCGGTAAGCGTCAGCAGCAATGTCTTGGGTAGCACTCAAAAAAACAATTGCGATCGCATTGATTGCTAAAAGTTGTAGTGCTGTGGCGGGTTGTTGCCCAGCCATCAGGGCGATCGCGACAACTAAAGCAATCTGCGTTACAATTAACCAGCCCCGCCTCCGTCCTAAAATTGGGAGCTTATACCTATCTAGTAAGGGTGACCAAAGAAATTTCAACGAATAAGGCAAACTGACAAGACTAAACCAGCCAATAGTCCCTAAATTGATATTCTCTCCAGTCATCCAAGCTTTTAAAGTGTTACCAGTTAACAAAAAAGGTAAACCGGATGAAAAACCAAGTAACACCAAAGCCGCCATCTTCCGGCTTTTAAAAACTTGCAGTAGTGATGAGATTGTTTGCACTGTTTTATTTTTTTCTCCTAAAGTGAAAGAATTTTAAATATCTTGCCATACTTACGATGTAATATCAGGCAAAGATGTCAAGACATCACGCAAAGTTCCACAATCTTACGCAGTTGGCGTTTTTTATTTTTTGGCTGAATCCTAACTTTTGTTAACCAGATGAATTTGATGACCTCTAATTTCTACCCCATGTTCTGCAAGACATTTTGCCCAACCTTCACGAGTACCAATCTCGCTTTTATGCTTGAGTAGATCTAGTTCTTGTTCTTGTTGGGTGAGTTGAGCAAATTCTTGGTAGAGTGGGTAGTTAGAAGTCACAAATGTTTCTTTTCGGTGGAGAATTGGCGGATTTGCTCTTTGTTCATAATCTCGGTGAGTTATGCGCAAAGTTTTTAAATCGATAGTGATACTTGCTTTTAATGCTGGATGGGGATCAATATCGAATTGGGGGTAAAACAGGTAAGAAATTATCGGTTTATCTGTACAAAACTTTATCAGTGTTGCGTCATCGACACGCCCAATAGTTCGACTAGCGCAGCCTTCGTAAATGCGTAGCAAAGGGTCGAGTTCACTAAGCACAGAAATATGAATGTAAAGGGCGCTACGAGTGTGTTTGCCAATTTTACTTTTTTCGCAAACTCTTTGCACGACTCCGGTTTTCCCTAAACTGAAAAGCTTAGCGTCAGCAACTTCGCAAGCTTCTTCATAACTCCCAAAAAAAGCTTTGATGTCATGGCGCATTTCTAGTGATAACTTTTGCCAAGAGGGACGTTTATCGAAGTGAGTCAAAGCAAGATAAACTTGGATGTCAAGAGAACGACGGTAGGCGATCGCATCCCATTCTGCTTCATCAGTCGCTTGTAAAACAACACCAAAAGCACGGCGGAAGTTCCCAAATTCACCGAGTAATTCCTGTTCGTTATCCAATTCGCCTTTGACTGGAAGTCTTCCACGAAGAGTAAAAAAAGCCATCAGTGGTTCCAAGATCTCTTTATAGTCCTCAAACCGTTTCGTAGGAATGCAGACTCTTGGTGTTGAGGTTCTAGAGAAAAAGCGTATCGCTTTGAATTTTTCCTTTTCGGCTTCATCTCGAAAAATAAAATACACACCAAGTGCGACTGGTACCGCATCGACATTGAGGGTTTCATCTATGTATATTTTGAGTTCTTCTTGCTCGTAATATTTCTGAAACGTATTACGACTCGTGACGATACCATCACCATAAGCAATTTGAGCGTTACTGGGAGCATTTATCAAAATTTGAGCCGCAACAATTAAGACTTTTTGGGCAAGTTCCCAGGCTTGGCAAAGGGCTTGGCGGCGTTCTTCTGGGTCTTCAATCACGTTCAGGATGTAGCCCAAATTCACGACATCAGCAGAAATACACGGGATATCAGGGTAGTAGTATGGATCCCAGCCAGTGCTGGTGTAGCCTAGGTTTGCGACTCGCTGCACATCGCCACCGTGTCCACAACCGTAGTCAAAAAATGTGGTATCATTATTTATAATTGACCATTCTATTGCCAATCGCACAGGTCTCGATAAGTCAGTGCGAAAAATAGCGGCTTTATGGCGTTCTATTTCTAAGTAACTCTCTGACGACATAAGGATATTGAGAGGAACCACAGACAAACACAATCATAAGCATCTGTGTGCATCTGTGGTTTGTTAATCCTTATATCTTTTTGGTCGCTAATTCAACTAAATCTTCAATCTTCTTGATATTTGGATCGCCTGCTAAGTAACCAATACCGCGATGTAGGTGGAGGCGAAATTGTGTTGCCAAGGTTTCTTTGTCTGTTGGGAAGCCGTCGTTGTAGCAGCGTTGCTTGAGGGCGAGTAGCAATATATCGGAGATTTCGCCGCCAAAGACGCGCCATGTCATTTCGACGTTGCTATCTTGAGGAATTGGTACGGGTGAGGGTGGAGTTGGTTCGGCGAGGGAACGACAAAACGCCCAACGACACAGGATGTTCCATTGGTCGATTTTGGTGTTGCGTCTGAGTTTGAGGAGTTGGTCTTTGGCTGTTTGGGAGAGTTTGATACGATCTATGGGGGATTCCATGTTGTCTTAGAATAACGAACCGCAAAGGCGCGAAGAACACGAAGATGAAGATCACAAGAAGAGAGTTACCAAAAATATCCTGGTTCTACTGTTGTTTGGCGGGTGGATGAGTTGTATTTGAGGAGGTATTCGCGGGCGATCGCCTCGTTTTCTCGCAATATTTTGACTTGTTTTTCTCCTATCTCTGTATCGGTGGAAAGCAGAATGACTTGATGGCTGGCTGATGGAAAGTAACGTTCAACTAGGTTACTGCGGTGAGAAGAATCTAGTCTGCCCAAAGGTGTATCAATTGCGACTGGTAAGCGTCGTCCAGAAACACGGGCTAATCCCCAAAGGAAGGCGATCGCTAAGAGTTGTTTTTCACCTGCCGAGAGGCGATGTTTTGAAACGAGTTTTCCTTGTAAATCGTACAGCGAGAGGCTGAAGGTGTGAGTGTCAATGGCGATACGATGCACTAAGTCTGATTTGTGGAGGAGGTAGCGGAAGCATTCGGTGACTTCGATTTCGAGTTTGTTTAGTTTACGCAAGGTTAATTTTTCGCGAAAAAGCTTCAGTGTTTGTTGAACTTTATCTGCTGAGGCAATAATATGTTCGTAGTTTTTGCGGTCAATATTTTGCTTGGTATATTCTTGTAAGTCTTTCTTGATATTTTTTATTTCAGCTTCTAATTCATCACAGCGGCGTTTTGTGACAACGCTTGCTGCTTGAATTTGAGAAACTTTATTTTGTGCTGCTTCTAGTGCATCAACTAACTGTTTATAAGCTTCTGGTTCGGCTGCTGTCTGTATTTGTCTTTCCAGAGTGATAATTTCTTCTTCCTTATTTTTGAGAATTCCAATTTGCTGCTTGGCTATCTTCTTGTCATTTTGCAAGTAGTAGAAAACATTACCCAATTGACTTAAAGTTTCAGCGTCAGCTAATAACCAGGATTCTTCTGGTTGTATCAAATTGGCTCGCAATGTCTCTTCATCTTCTTCCAGAAATATTTTGATTTTTTCAACTTGTTCTTCTGTGATTCCTACTTGAGTCATCCAATTTAATAAACGTTTATCTCGTTCAAACAAGATATCTCTTGCTATCTGTGCTTGTTGAATGCGAAATTCTTTTTCTCCTTGGCGTTGCGTTTGAGTTAGTAGAGGTTCAATCAACGCGAGTGGTAAGATACTATCAGCCAATTGACACATTCCCTGACGTGCTTGTTCTACCTCAGCAGTTTTTTGCTTCTTTTGTAGTTCTAACTGATTTCGTTCCGCCGCGAGTTTACCGCCTTCAGAAACAAATTTATCAAACGCTTCTTGTTTTTGTTTTTCTGATTTTTGTAATTCTATTTTTAATTTTTCATTTATGTTCTTGTTTTCTTCGTATTCTGCTTGTTGCTGTTTGAGTCTTTTTTCTATCTCTTCTATATTTACCAAATCTTTCGTCTCGGCTATTTCCTTACGTTTGCGGTTGACTACAATTTCTAGATCAACAGCTAAACGTTCTGCCAACTCTAGCCCTAAAAGTCCACGAATTGCATCAGCGACAATAGGTGGTGGTACTTCTTGTTCTGCAAGTTCCTTGACTTGTTCCCCATCAAAGAGAAACAAATTAGAAATTCCTAAAGGGAGTAGATTTTCAATGTAATCGTCCCAAGTGTTAACTAATTCTTCTCTTAGCCAATCTTCTTGTCTTGCATCTAATTCATAAATTCCTAAATTGTCTTTACCATCTTTTGGATTTTTTTCCCAAGTTCGCACGATACGGTATTTAATCGGCTTGTCATTTTCAATGTGTTCAAAAAGTAATTCAATTCGGGTTTTCTCAATAGCCTCACAATGGCTGTTCACACATTGGCTAAGGAAATCACTATAGCTTAAATTACCACGATTAGAACATTGAGCACGAGGTCCATACAGCGCGAGGCGAATCGCGTCCATCAAAGTTGTTTTGCCACCACCGTTCATTCCACCTAATAAAATGATGGGGCGAGAATTATCATTGTCTTGTGGGTTAAGGTTGATAACTTGACGTCCATTGTAGGGACCAAAGTTTTGTAGTACAAGTTCAAGAAATATCATGTGATGGATACTTTGGCTTTGGCTAGAAAATATACCAGGCGAATGGAATTCGCGGCTACACAGGCAAAGTCCGCCTACGCGGACTAATTAAGTACGAGATTTTTAGGTTATCCAGGAGTAAGTTCCCAGGTGGAAATGATTGATTTTTGAAGATGGTGAGTAGCTTGGTTTCTGATGTAATTAGCTACGTTATCTATGGCATCATGACTAACCGTGAAAGCGCCGTAGCTTCCTTGCCATTTGAAAAACTCACCTGGCTTGACTTCATGAGTTATAAAATGAGAAGAACTTCCCTTAATTTGTTTAATCAAGTCAGATACAATCAGAGTTGGCGGAAAGCCTGTTAACAGATGAACATGATCCTCAACGCCACCCACCGCAATCACTGTGCATTTCAACTGTTCACACTCCTTAATAATTGCTGCATAAACTAGCTTCTGAATATCAGGTGTAATCAGGGGCAATCTATCCCAGGTCGCCCAAACATAATGTATATATAATTGTGTGTAATTTGACCTCATTTTTCTTTAACCCGCGTAGGCGGGTTTCGTCTGTGTAGCCGCGAATTTGATTCGCTTGGTTTCTGGTTTACTGAATCCCTATTTTTTAAATTTGATGTTTGCCCAATTTTGCGGTTTGGCTGTTTCATCATTTTCAGAAACGGGAGCATCACCTAAAGTCAGCTGCTTTACCTTTGTCACGTCACCTTGAGTCACTGCTTCTTTCAAATCACGTGTTAAACGGGCATTATCAATCGCTTCTTTTTGCGAACGCGAACTTGTCTTAAAACATTTTTCTAGTGCATCGTAAATTCCCACGCGACGCGCCATCTTGCGATACTGGCGTTCTGTGTCTAAAAGCTTCGCCATGAGTTCTAGATGCATGACATCTTCTTGGCAGATTTCTTCCAGCACTGCCCATTCATCACTACCAAGGAGACTGTTACCAGCACCAGGACGCGGATCTATAAAAGGTTCGTCTGTCACTTCTTTATAAATACGGGGTAAACTATCATCAAATTCGTGTTTTTCTTCTAGCCAAATCCGGCGAATTTCACTCAATTGTTCTGTAGTAACTAGAGTGATATCACGCATATTTTTTGGTGCTGTGCGACGGATTTGTGTTTGGGCTTCTAGAACTTTTCTTAGCCAATGTTCCCGCCAATATTTAGTATAGGGACCAGGAATTGGTTCTACGGAGATTTCTCCATCTTTATTGCGTTCAAAAAGCTGAACATCCCCCCAAATTCTTCTAAAGTCTCTTTTATCGCGATCATCTTCAGCATCCAATTCATTGCGGATATCGAGTAAAGGCTGCATCCATTCTTTCTCTTCGTCGTTCTGGATCATCGCTTCCATCGACTTATCCTGATTGACTAGTGTGCAAACCCAGCACCCAAATCTAGAATCACCACAGCTAGGAGTGGAAGTATCAACAACTAGGGGACATTCATTATCCGCTGTTGCACCTCGGTACAAATGGAATAACTCTTTATTGCTTTTTCCCCAAGGATTTTCACACTGATTTAGATAGATCCAAACATCATTGTTACTCCAGTCTTCAATGGGGGTGTAAATTAAGGAGTTGGGTAGACTGGCATTTGGACTAAGGCGATCGCGCACTCTACCAATTTGATGCTTTTGCATTGTGGCAGCACGTTTGGCACTCTCTGCTTTGCGAGTCCCTAAAACAAGAATTGTTTCACCGTTTGCTCGAACCATCTCACGAATGAAGTGGTTAGCAGGATTAATTTTCAAGCGTTGGGTACACCAGCGAAATTGGTTGCGTGGTGCTGGGTAGCCTTTGCCAATTAGATTTACCCAGAATGTGTCTTGAACGACTGGTTGAAGTAGATGCGGTTCAATCGGCATTTCCTGTTCTTTTGCAGCAGACTTGAGCTGCTGTAAAGATTTGCGAACCCAAGCAGAAACGATAGGATTTTCTACCTGAGTATCTGTTGTAATGACATGGATTGTTTTTGTTCTTTTTTCTGGAGCAAGAGCGGCGATCGCACTCCAGACAAGCTGCAATACTGTGCTAGAATCTTTCCCCCAAGATACACCTATAATCCAGGGTATTTGGTCTTGACAATACAATTGTTGAATTTCATTGGAGAGAATTGTGATATCGTTTACTAACTCTGCTACAGTACGAGTCTGCTTACCTTTAGTTTCTGGCTGTTGTGCTGTAGTCATTTCTCTCTACCTGGTGGAAACATCGGTGTTACCTCATTTCTAAAATGATGGCGGATAGAATTTGCTGCTGTACAGACAAAAGCCGCCTATGTGGGTTTCAAATCGCACAATACTTTTTTAAGTATTTGGAGAGTAAAGTTTTTAAAAATTTTACTACAATGTACCCAAATTTTTAGACAATCAAGCTGTCCTATAGCATTAAGTTTTTAAAAACTACCATGAATGATAGTGTATTTGACCCAACCATTGAAATCGCTAGGGAGTACCTGGAACGGGAAAGTAAGGAGAAACAGGTACTGGCTTTACTACTGGAGAAGTTCCTGGGGAAGAAGGATCAGATTCTCGTTCAAAAAACAGAGATGGGTGGTACTGAAGCGTATGTTGGCTCTGTTACACTGGAATGGTTTGCAGGTCGTGTTCACTTCGCTTCTGGCTTACCGCTGCTTCAGAAGAAGTATAATCCAGAAACTGATAATATTGAAATTGACGCAGATAGCATTGATGAAATTCAACAGCGTCCTCTTGATTGGTCACGTCAAGCACCTTTAGTACAGTATTTGGCAGCTCGGAAAAATCATAAGTTTCCGCCGGTTCTGGTAGTAATTAACCAACTGTGGGTGGATAATCCCAAAGCGGCTGAGTGGGATAGCCAGGGGCGAGCCAAAAAATCTACTACCGATTTCACCCCTCTAGATCAAGATGGTAAAGTAGGATTACTCAAGATTTCTGAAGATGATGTGACTATTTATGCCCTGGATGGTCAACATCGATTGATGGGGGTGCAGGGGCTGATGGAGTTGCTCAAGACAGGCAAACTCCAGCGCTACAAAAAAGATAAAACTGCTGATGACACTTTTATCACAGTGGCTAATTTGATAGAACAGTACCAACTAGATCCTGCTTACTTGCAAAGCTTGCCCAAGGAAAAAATTGGTATTGAGTTTATCTGTGCTGTGGCTGCTGGCGAAACCCGTATCCAGGCAAGACGACGGGTGAGATCCATCTTTGTTCATGTCAACTTGATGGCTGCACCCTTGACTAAAGGGCAGTTAGCACAGCTGAATGAGGATGATGGTTTTGCAATTGTTGCTAGAAAAATCGCTACCTCCCATCCGCTTTTGGAACAACGCCAGGATCGCAACCCTCGCGTCAATTGGAATAGTGCGACAGTTGCAGCAAATTCTACGGTTTTGACGACGCTACAAGCTCTGCAAGATATGTCTGAGCGATACTTGGGGCAAAAATTCCCTCACTGGAAACCCTTGGAAAAAGGACTCATTCCCATGCGCCCAGAGAATGATGAACTTGAGCAGGGGATTGAGGAATTCAAAAAACTATTTGATTGTTTGGCAAACCTTCCCAGTTATCAGCTTCTTGAAGAAGAGAATTCCTCTCAGTTGCGACGGTTTAGCTTTGAGAAGGATGGAGGTGAAGGAAATATGCTTTTCCGTCCTGTGGCTCAAGTCGCATTAGCTCAAGCTCTTGGAATTTTGGTTTTTAAAAAAGGGTTTTTGCTAGCAGATATCTTTAAGAAGCTGCGGAAGTTCGATCAGCAAGGCGGCTTCAGTGGTATGGAGTACCCGCAATCTCTCTGGTATGGCGTTTTGTACGATCCAAACAAAAAGCGAGTACAAGTTGCTGGAAGGGATTTGGCTGCGAAGTTAGTGATATATGTTCTGGGTGGAATTCAGGATCAGATGGAACGTGCGGAACTTCGCAAGGATTTAGCTAAAGCTAGAACTGTTGAAGATAAAACAATAGGTTTTGATGGTAAGTTTGTTGAACCGAAGGCAGTAGGACTTCCAGCCGTTCTGTAGTTACTAATAATGACTCGGTTATAGAGCAATTCTTATGCTACTTTGATACATAATGTATAAAAGGAGTCTACTTTGTGGCATGGCTATATGGCAATGATGCTGTGCAACAGCTAAGTGAAAACGTCGTCTTGTACGATTTAGCACAGATACGTGGAAATAGTGCTATTTTAAGCCGCATCCCCGATAATATTGAAGGTTTCTAACTTTGATGGTGTTCAATTCGTTTCTTTTGGACTCTCTGCTCGACTTCGGTGGGATGAAGATCGAGTATTAGCAGTAGCTGTAGATGGACAACATCGTCTTTGGGCACTCCGTACTTTCCGTGAAGATCAAAAGTTTAGAGGCGGTACTCTCCGTACAGTTGAACAACAAACTAAAATTCCAGTCTTGTTCGTTTTGCTTCACGAGAGTGCTGGTTTCCAGAATGTTCAGAGTGAAGCTGACTATTCTATTCGGGGAATTGCTCGTGAATTATTCACTGACTTGAATAAAAATGCTAAGACAGTAGATAAAGCTAGAGAGCTAATCCTTGATGACAAGAGCATTAGCGCACAATGTGTCAGAACATTACTGACTGAAAGTACAGCTAAAGATGCGAAAGATAGGCTTCCTCTATCTCTCGTGCGCTGGCAAGACGACTCAAATCGGTTTGATAGTTCCTACTATTTGAATTCGTTAGTTCATTTAGATTTATTGGTTTCGGCAATATTGGATCTAAAACCACCACGCGATCCAATGGAAAAGAAGCAAGTTTTCGATTTTCTCGAAAGTATTGACTCTGCACTCGGTAGAAATGATCAAGAAGTTCAGTATGAGGGGCGTTCCCTCAAGGAATATTATGTAGAAGATTACTGTGATGAAGATGGAGAACCAGTTACACCATTTGTGCGAATACCAGAAAATTACCTTGACTCCGCAATAGAAGGTTTTAAAGTCAACTTTCGTCCTTGGCTGGTAAAACTTTTACTAGAATTTAAGCCATACCGAAACTTGCTCAAGTATGCTCGTGAACATGATTTGATAGAGGGAACTTTTGGGAAGTTCCAAGCTCAAACAAATAAACATAAAGGAATTATTCGAGAGCAGGAAATTGCCAGAGACAGTGATTGGAATAAACGAGAAATACTAGCTCACCAAGATGCTATTGCTAGGATGAAAGAAAATCAGTGGGCTTTCAAAGCTATATTCCAAAAAGCTATGATTCGTCTGGGGAGAATGGTGGAATTTGACTATAAAGGCAAAGATACAAATTTAGGGAATATAGATGACGTGTTGAACTTTTTGGATAGACTATATGACAAAGATGTTCTTAGAGTAGATGCCAATTTGCCTGATTACCCCTTTCGATTATGGACATTTGTAGCTATAAATCCTGGAAATGATAAAATTAAGGTTGCAAGAGCTGTAGAAGATAGAATATTTTCCTTGTTGTGCTTGTGGTACTTCGGCTCTCGTAAAACGCTAATAGACACTGCCAACGGTTATCCAATGTTGTCAAAGCGAAAGCTACTAAATTTCTTTAGTGCAGATACGAATAAAGTTAAGTGGGCAGGTTGTACTGATGCTTACAACGCATTATACAAAGGATATAGTACTGTTGCTTTCTATGGAAGAGAGCATGAAAAAATGAATAGTCAGCAAAAAGATAAGCTCGTTCGTGAAAGGTTTTCTGCTGTGCTTGCTGCTGGCTTGCCTGAATTATATAGTCAATCTTTAGCAAAACAAAGCTCCGAAGATGATGAACTGGATACAGAATAATAAAGTAGTACAAAAATAATTGCAATTGTAAAGAAAGTCAAATCTAGGTTGATTAGGAGAGGAATTTACTGAGATTAAACTCCTCTTCTTCACCCTCATGTTTAAATCTTTCAGAACTAAGAATTAATAGAAGCCGCTCGGAATAATCTACCGCTCCCCGCAGTTCATTTTGCAAAATTTCCAGTCCACCGTTGGCATACTCTTCAAAAATATGAATGCGTTGCTCGTCAGCTACTTCATCATCACCTAGAATTTTGATGTCTTTTATTTCGGTAATAGCCAATAAATTAATCAACAGAGCGAAGCTGCTAGTAAAATAATCTTGTCGTAGTGGAGATAAATCTTTAGCAACTCCCTCTAAAGGAACTCGCTTTTTATATTTTGCTCCCAATGCTGCTGCAAACACCATCACTTCTACATAAGTGTTAAAGGGACCAGTTGTGTCTTTTGATGCAACTAAACCTTTGACTAATTCAACCTTATCTTTAGCAATTTTGATTCTATTTGCAGCCATGATGTGAATATCTATGTGGATATTTATTTTGTTGCAATTTTAACTGAAAGCTTCTAGTGATCACATTTATAACAACATAATTTTATACCAACAAAGCAGCGATCGCACTCTTTTCCCTCTGCGTCCTCTGCGCCTGGAGCGGTTCATTTCTGTTAAAACTACGCCTACCTCAAAAACTCCACATCTTCATAAACCAAAGATATAGGAAAGTGAAAATCAACACAGGTTAAGTGAACTTCATCCCCCTCCTCGTAGGGATGTAATTCCCAGATACTTTTTTCATTAAATCGGAAGCATTCTACACTGATTTTTTCAGCATCAATAAGAACGTATTCTCTTAAAGTCTGAATGCGGCGATATTGGTAAAATTTACCGCCTCTGTCGTAAGCCTCTGTACTAGGCGAAAGGACTTCCACAATCAGACAAGGGTAGAGAAGGAATTTCATCGCCTGTCTATCTCGTTGATCACAGCTAACAACCACATCTGGGTAGTGAAATGATCCGTTTTCCGATACGCCTACTTTCGCATCCGCCATAAAAGCACGACAGCCACCACCTCTGAGATGGCTTTTTAATGCCGAAGCCAGGTTGAGAGCAATGGTAGTATGGGGAAGAGTACCGCCAGTCATGGCAAAAACTTCGCCGTTGATGTACTCGTACTTAATGTCTTGGCGTTCTTCCCATTCCAAGTACTCCTGAGGTGTCATGTACTGACGCTCTGAACTTGCAACCATAACCCAATGTTTTGCTAAAGTGTTTTCACGATACTATTGCTTCAACTTTAACTTCTTGCGATTTCTGTTGATTAACCATACAGCAGATACTTAACTCGCACTTTCTCCCCTTTGCATCCTGCACGTCTTTACTGTTTATCTCTCCAAAAGCAGTCTCACCGCACTTCACAAAACTTTATGACAAAGTGTCCAGCATCACACCACAAACTCTCCACGTGTGATAGTACAATAAACATAGAAACTTTTAGATAGTAGTTCTCCAAGCATTAGGGTGTTATCTGGTGAAGACAATCTACAGCCCAAAGATTGTCAAGGTTAGGAAAAGTAAGGGCGCTCTGAGTTGATAGAGTAACAACAGAGGCGATTAGAACAGCGAGAGAAGAGTTTTTAAAAACCATTACCCAATATTGATGTAGTTCTTGAACTACCATTAAGTGAGTTTGTTGTATTTCTTCCATCGGAAGCAACAGCACTCTCTTTTCTACTCTTTTGCATTCTCTACGCTTCTTTTGTTTATAACTTCTATCAACTCACGCAAACACGCTGTAGAGACGCGAGGTTTCGTGTCTCTACATTGCGTTTGTGTCTTTTGTGTTTGTAGCTTTTGTGTTTGTGTCTGAAAGTTGAAAAACTACCCTTCCCGCACCACCTCAAGAATCTCTGTGTACTCAAACTCATTCGGACTTTGTCTCACCAAAGGATATCGTTCCCCACGCAACTCAATATAATCCTGTTCACACTCAGGCTTAGAAGAATAGTATGTCAGCACATATTCCCTACCAATTTTATCTGTCATCTCTTCTTCTACTTCACCCCGCCACTGCGTCTTAGTCACCAAGACAATTAACTGATTTGCTAATTTGGGAATTGTCTTTGCAATTTGTCGCCGAGAGATTTCATCCAAACTCCCAAAGGGGGAATCCATAACAATTGGGAAAGTACTACTATCAGGAACCAGCAATATTTTTTTCTTTTCACTCCATTCCCGTACCCTGTCGATAATGCTGGCAATAAAAGATAAACTGAGAATTTGATTTTCTCCTGTGGAAGCTGCAACTGGCATTTCGATCCCTGCTGTATTTTCCACCAGCGTCAGTTCATATTTCTCGCTGATTTTAGGAATATAAGGTGTAAACGAAATTTCGCTGAAGATTTCTTGTACCCGCTTTTCTAATTGCCAACGAAACTGCTTTTCTTGACGGTTTCTGACTTCTGTTAACCGTTCAATAGCATCTTGAGTTGCGCTGATGCGTCGTTGCGCCAGTGCTTGTCTATCTTCATTCAGCTTTTGCTTGGCGATTTGTTTTCTCAAACCTTCCAAGTCAGTTTTCAAGTTCGCTATTTGTTGCTGATTTGCTCCTTGTTCTAATATCAAATCTCTAATTTTCTCTTCAATCTCATCTAACCGCTTTTGTAAACTGCTAATTTCTTCATTGGTATCTTTTCGCAATCGTTCCTGAATATTATCTAACTCACCTTCAGTTTGTGATATAGTTTGTCTTAACTGATTAATCCGTGCTTGCTCTCTATCAATTTCTGACCAAAAACTCACTGCTTGCTTATCAATTTCATCGACTTGAGCACTCATACGGATAGCTGTTTCTTCCACAATTGAAGAACCCGCTTTCTCTAATAATTTTCTCACATTCTCGTGTGAGTGACTTCCTTCGCGTAAATCTGCACCACAAATACAGCGTTGAGTGTCGAGTAACTCATTCACAAATTCCCGTGAGATTCCAGACGTTAACTCACCTCGCTGCTTCAAGTCATCTATGATTTCTCGAAATTGTGCTGTGTTTTGTGACAGTAATATAGTATAACCGCGTGCAGAAATAGCTTTTTTAATCGCTTCCCGACTTTCTCTGAGATTTTCCTGAGATGATGCTTTTTGTTTTTCTAATTCTCTTCGTCTTTCTTCTAATTCCTTGGCAGCACTAAGTTCTCTTAAGCGGTTGCTTGTCTCTTTTTTAAAAGTTTCTTGATATTCTAACTCTTGTTTAATTTCTGTTTGTCGCTTTGTGATACGCTCAATTTCCTGATCGAGAGTATTTTGCTGTTTCAAAAGTTGTTTAATTTCTGAGTCACCAATCGCCCTTAACTCATTCTCCAGAGTTTTTTTGGCTTCCTTGAGGTGATTGATGGAACGGTTAATCACTTCTACGCCTAAAAAAATCTTTGTGGCTTCAGCAATTTCAGCTTTCTTGTCAGAACGAACAATCTCTTCGATGCGTTCACCATCAAAGAAGAAGTATTGATGTAAACTTATAGGTAAAATTTGCCCAATCACATCTTCTGGTTGCTGAGGTGGAAAATACCAACGTCCATCATCCCCAGCTACCTGCATACGCAATTCTGTTTTGGTAACGTTGAAGTCGGTTTCATTTTTATAAACTCGGCATATGCGTTTCACATTGTAGCGTTTGCCGTCATGTTCCCACTCCACCTCAACCCAACATTCTACAACTTGCCCAGGTTTCGCTTCGGCGATCGCACGCTTATTCACTAACTGTTCAGTCGATGCAAAAGCTGCACTAAATTTCTCATACAACACCCAAGTAAACCCATTCAACAGACTCGTTTTTCCGGAACCATTATTACCGTGAATAATTGTTGTGTTGCGAGTCTCTCCTCCTGCAAGAATGATTTCTGGTGTCTTGCCATAAAAAGAGCGAAAGTTACAAAGCTTAATCGAAGTCAGCTTCATCGCACTGCTTCCTTCACAATCGCCAGAATATCATCATTAATATGGCTATTAATTTTCTTATCTAATCTACTTTTCTCCAGCTGCCATACACGATCAATTATTTGCCGTACTTCTGGTGAAGCACTGAGAATTGGTTCTTGAACATAATCAATATGAGTTTCTTTTGTCATCTGACTTTTCAGAGATAAGTTTCATAGATTATCATATTATCTGGTTTGATAACTATTAGTAAATATACTGGCAGCAATATTTTGTCATCAATTTAAAATATCAAAGTTTCATGAACTAATCATCAGATGATTTCACATGATCACTTGTGGAATAATGTCATTGTAAGTCACCACTTTGATCAAGAAAGGGTGTAGGGGCAAAACAAGTCAAAAGTGACAGTGTTCTTTATTTATTTCTTACCTTATGGTTTTGATTTTTGATTTCCCCGTAGGGGTGTAAGGGTGTAAGGGGGAATATTGAACGACATTTTTCTATACCCTGTCTTTGGTATAACTCACCGAATCTGGGAGTCTTATAAAAACGAGTACTCCAGAAAGTCCCACCGTTCGCGTAGCGTGTCCGGAGGACACTCAACACAACACTCGTGTGCCAGATTTATAAGGGACAAATGCGTGACGCGACAACACAAATCTCCTGAGTAAAATAGTGGCATCTCATTCATCACTCTTTGTCCAGCTTACCGTAGTTTGTGGTTCAATTACCTGAAAATTGCTGCACTATCAATTTTTATTTGTTTTATTATGATAAACTTCCTAGAAGTTCTCGTCTTGCTTGCCCTGAGCATTTGATTATGGAGCTAGTATTAGTCAAGCTGGGAGGTTCCTTAATTACTGATAAGGATAAACCTTACACTGCTCGACCAGAAATTATGGCACAACTGGTTGAGCAAATCAGCCTCATCAGACATGAAAATCCTAATTTGAAATTGATTATAGGCAACGGTGCTGGTTCTTTCGCTCACCAATCAGCTAAAAAATACAATACAATTGATGGGTTTTTTTCTGATGAAGAAAGACTCGGATTCTGCTTAGTCCACCAAGATGCTTTAGATTTGAATTTACTACTAGTTAAAGTTTTTTTACAAGCAGGTTTGCCAGTAGTAAGCTTGCCACCTCTTACGATGGTAGTGACTCATAATAAAAAACTATTGACGAGCGACTTCTGTGCAATAGAAAATAGCCTACAAGCAGGTTTGATTCCTTTAGTGTTTGGTGATGTTGTTCTAGACAAAGCGATTGGTGGTACTATCCTGTCCACAGATACTTTGCTGGCAGAACTAGCCAAATATTTCTATCTTCAACATAAGTTTCAAGTTCGCCTAATTAATGCCGGGAATTATCCAGGTGTGCGCGATCAAGATGGGCAAGTACTTTCTAATATTACTCAAGCCAACTATTCTCAGATTAAACCTTTCCTGGGTAATAGCAAATCAGTAGATGTGACTGGGGGAATGGCTAAAAAAGTTGAGGAGTTTTTGGCTATTTCCAGTTTAGGAATTGACTGCTGGATAATTGATGGGAATATCCCAGGAAATTTAGCCAAAGCAGTTTTAGAAACGCCAACTCAAGGCACTTTAATTCGGGCAGTCTAATACCAATTCTTTGTGAGGCTGCGCCAAATTTTCTTGACTTCTTCTTTCTTTCTTTCTTGGCGTTCTTGGCGTCCCTTCGCTTCGCTCGAGGGCAGGCTTGGCGGTTCGTTCTTCATAAGTTCGTGGTGCATTTTCATACAGAATTGGTATAACCAGGGCAAACGCATCTAAATATTGACGAACCGACTCACAGAACAAGTCGGACACAAGCAGTTACCAAGCGCAAAGTCGTCCTGTTTTTGGCTTTATAGATCCAACAAACCGTATCGCTTTTGTAAGTTGAGTAACTTCATCCTCGCTTCACCAGCATTATCAGCTAAATCAGCAAACTCAACCAATCTCAGTAATTCCTTTCTCAATAAATTGCGTTCGACTTCTAAAGTTTTCCTATCTAAATCTGGTGGTAAGACAATCATGTCAAAAATTGTGGCACGTTCTTTTCCTGGATGAGGGCGCAAAACTCTTCCGCGCCGTTGAATGAACTGGCGAGGATTAGCAGAACTTGCCAAAATCACAGCCGTTTGAATTGCTGGAATATCGACTCCTTCATCTAAACAACGAATGGCTACTAAACCTTGCAATTCACCGCTTTCAAATTGACGACGCAAAACTTCTCTTTCTTCTATAGATGTTTGGGATGTGTAGGTGCTGACTTTGTAACCGAGTTCTATCCCCAGAGTTTTGACGACAGCTTTTAGCTGGTGCAAGCTAGAACGTTGTCCTATCTCTTGTGAACCATCACTACAATAGAAAAGTGTATGAGTTGTTTCGCGACGAGTTGACATTAACTCCCGCAAAGCGTTTAACTTATTTTCCGCTGCACCAATTAATCTTGCGCGCTGCATCAATAACGGCTTTAAATCTTCGTTATCTTCTAAATCTGCTAATTCAACGTTTTCTCGTTCTCGATATAGCAGTGCTTGTCCAATCTTTTTCGTCAATTTAGCATAAGCACGGCTTTCGATGTCTGTTAACTCTACTAATATCGGATAATATAAATAATGAACCAAAGCGCCTTGAGTAATAGCATCTCTTAAGGTGAACTCTGGTTTGAGAACAGGACCAAAATATTCAAATAAAGATTGGGTTCCACCTTCGTCAAAATACCTTTCTGGTGTCGCAGATAAAGCGAGTCGCAACCCAACGCGACGAGGTAAACTTTCTTCCAACTTGGGTGCGCCTAAGTTATGTGCTTCGTCTCCAATGATGAGAGTTTTTTCCGGAAAATACTTGAGTTGAGATTGAAAGCCATCCCCAATTAAAGTAGAGTTGGTCGTGATAACTGTAAGAAACGGTTGAGAAGTAGAACGCACATTATAAAGTTGTGTGGAAAGTTGACTCTGCCAATTGTGTAAACTCTCAAAAGCTAAAATAGGTTGCAAATTAAATTTTGCACATTCTCGCGCCCATTGCGTGACGAGATGTCGGTAGGGACAAACGACAAGCAAGACTTGTAAGTTTATTTGCTTGTATAATTCAGTGGCGATCGCCAGCGCCGTAATAGTCTTACCACTACCAGTCGCCATTTTTAGTGTACCTCTACCGTTGTTGCCAAACCAATTGTTGACAGCTTGTCGCTGATACCCTCGCAATTGTAGAGATGGTGGTATTCTAGGACATCCTGGTAATGGTTGTGTATGATAACCACCCCTACTTTCACCGACAAATGGTAATCTTAATTTGAACGTGGGTAGTTGCGTGACTTGATTTTTTACCAAATACATAAACACTCATCAGTACTAAGAGAAGTCGAAAGCCAGGAGGATGAGGAAGATAAGGAAGATAGGGGAGTGTGGGATTAAAAAGTACAAAGTAAAAAGAAAGAATTTTTTATGAGTTCCTTTTGACTTCTAACTTTTAACTTCATTCGATGTGGGAGTGTGGGAAAATATCCTTCGCTTCTTCCTTCCTCATCCTCCTTATCTATAGGTATCAGTTGTAATTGCGCCAAATGGCGACAAGCGAACCTTGCACCTGTACCTGAATAGCGTTCATTTCTATTGGATTGTACTTAGGGTTTGCAGGTTTGAGGGTAATGCGATCGCCTAGTCGATAAAACCGCTTCAAAGTCGTACCAATACCATCCACTCTCGCGGCGACGATAGTCCCATTTTTCAGTTGATCTGGTTCTAGTACTGGACGCAAAAATACCAAATCTCCCTCCACAATAGAATCTTCAATCATGCTATCGCCAGTTACCCGCAAAGCATATGTTTGAGGAGGTAATGAGAAATTCGCTAAATCTATATTTTCTACAGCTTCCGTGAACGGTTCTATTAATCCACCTGCGGCGATCGTTCCCAAAATTGGGACACCTTGTTTTAACGCTTGTAAAATTCTAATTGTCCGTGCTTTACCTTCACTCCATTCAATGTACCCCTTATTGCGTAAATGTTCCAACCGACTTTGAATCGGTGCAGGTGATTTTAAATTCATCGCCTGCATCATTTGTCGAATAGAAGGTGAATGCTGATGTACTCGTATGTACTCTGTCAGCCATTCGTAAAGTTCTCTTTGGGCTTCTGTCAGACGTTCCATAAATTTCTAAGGAGGTAAATACAAATGCTCCTAGAACATTAGTACTACAAAAAACCTCCCTACGCACTATTTATTTTAAACATTTTGATAAATTCAAGTCAGTCAACCACGAGAAAATCCCACGAAGCTTACTATGAAAAAGATTTTTCTCGAACGAGTTGGTGAGTTGGTAAGTTCTATTTTCAAGCGAGAACAGAGAATTTAGGAGTCCCTCAGAAGTAAAGACTTAGCCATTCATAACTCACAATTCATCACTCAGAGCTGATAACTTAAAATTCCTCTGCCCCTAAAATACTTGCGAGTAAGGCTTTTTGAGCGTGCATCCGATTTTCTGCTTGGTCCCAAATACGTGATTGAGAACCTTCCATAACCTCATCAGTGATTTCTTCACCACGATGTGCTGGTAAACAGTGTAAAACAATTGCTTCTGGTTCAGCAAGACTCATCAATTGTTCATTCACTTGATAAGGTTGGAAAATTGGCATTCTGTTGTCTGCCTCTTGCTCTTGTCCCATACTTGCCCAAACATCAGTGTAAATGACATGAGAACCTTTTGTTGCAATTTCTGGGTCATGAGTCAAGAGGACTTGAGTTTTATTGGCTGCAATAGAACGTGCTGTTTCTATAATCGCTGCATTTGGTTCAAATCCATTTGGTGTGGCAATTCTCACATTCATGCCTACCAAAGCGCAGCCTAATAACAGAGAATTAGCAACATTATTCCCATCTCCCACATAAGTCAAAGTCAATCCAGAAAAAGTACCAAAACATTCTTGCACTGTCATTAAATCAGCCAGAACTTGACACGGATGTTCTAAATCAGTGAGAGCATTAATGACGGGAATTTTGGCATAGTTGGCAAAAATTTCCAATTCTTGCTGTGCAAAGGTACGAATTGCCAAAACATCGAGGTATCTATCCAAAACCCGCGCTGTATCTTGCACTGGTTCTCCGCGACTGACTTGAGTGACATTGGGATTTAAATCAATCACCTGTCCACCCAGTTGGTACATTGCTACAGTAAAACTCACTCGTGTCCGAGTTGAAGCCTTGGAGAACAACAGCCCCAACACTTTATGACACTGCAACCTCAGCCTTTGTGATTTTAGTTGTGATGCCATTTGCAGAAGTTCTAGAACTTCCGTTGGACTCAAATCAGCCAGACTTAATAAATCCCGTCCAATCAACGCTGTCATGCTTGTTGCTCTACAAAGAACACTTTTGTTTTTCTGTTTGGTGTACCCAGCCGTGTCAAAAAATCTTGTCTTAAAACTACACCAGATATCTTTATGTCTAGCCCATAATTTTAAGGTGGCTTTGGTCTATGACTAGTTTATCAATATTGTCAGTGAAAAGAATCACAAATTTGCTTGAGTTTCATTATAGTCTCAAGTGCTGTGATTGATCTGCTTTGCGCTCTCAACAGACGCGGAATCAGGCAGAGTTGGGAGTGTCAATCATCTTCTGAAATCGGCATTCAGATGAGGATGAGAAATTTCCCGCACCATTTGGACAAATATAACTCTTTACAACTTTTGTTGTACAATTTGATTGTGTATGGTACAATCATTAATTAGTGCAATGCCAAAAAAGCCTAGTTAGTCCTATCTTAAAAAAGCTAGATATGCCAGCATAGCACAGTGGTAGTGCATCCGACTTGTAATCGGAAGGTCGTCGGTTCAAATCCGACTGCTGGCTTTTGAGTATTCAGCTATGTACTTTTTCTGTCGATTGCCGCTCACAATCGCGATAAATTAATACTTTTCGCCACCCATTCTACGTAGTGGCTCTAAGGCGGAATATTTCTTATTATAGGCAACAGTAGTGTATTCTCAATCTCCTGCCGCACTTTCAGACTGATGCAACAATCACTATTAAGACAATCAACCAGTTGTTTATTTGCGTCGTAGTACTGCTTTAACAGTTGCTTTTGAAGCTCACTAAATTTCCAATCGTGACCAATATTACGATGGTTAATCATCACAGATCTGAGTTTTTCTATCCAAGCTTGACTGTTTTCCTGCCACCATTGTTTGAAATTTTCTGAGTTCTCGTGAAAGAAATCTGATAATTGGTCTTTGAGTTGTTTCAGTTCACATTGTATATTTGGATTAGTGTTGCAGTCGGTGGCTCTATCGAAAATAGAGTCCATATTGATTCGGTCTGTACCGAAGTCGCAGGTGTTGATAAAAATGAGAGCGAGGCTGTCATCTAAGTCCATACCAGGAAAGAGGCTAAGACCAAAATTCTTGTTGAAGGGGTTGGCAACAAGGTCTCGGCAAGGGGCAAAATTTTGATTGACAGCACAAGAGAGTGCTCGGCAGGCGGTAAAATTTTGGGCAAGGTCAAAACCAATATCAAAGTAAAAGGCTCGAATAACAGCAGGATTATGTGATGTTTTTACTGAAAGGGATTTTTCTTCAACCCAACAGAGGAACTGCTGTAACTTCTCATCACCTGCTAGAAGCTTGTCAATCTGACATCTCATCAACTGCAATAACTGCAACAAGTTATCTGTATGATCTAACATCTCCACAGTAAGCAAGAAAACTTCTCTCCAACGTGGTTCAGTAATGTGAGTAACTAGACGTTGAAATACTTCTTGGAGATTGGGACTAGAAACTATGTATTTAGCTGTAAAAAACTCGTGAAATGTAAGGTGGGAGAAAGAAAAATATTGTGTGGAGCGTTGGATGAGCAAGCCATGCTGTGATTCTAGCAATTCTAGAATATACTTGGCTTCTGAACGTTGAGTCTGAAGATAGTTGACAATAAGCTCTTCTAACTTTCGTTGGCGTGGGAAATAATCATTATTCTCGAACAGCGTGTATGCTACTTGTGCCAACAGTTTTTCTTTTTCGTCTAAGGATAATTCACTATCTCGTTTAACTCCTCTGCTTTGATCCCACTCTCCTTCTAGCAAACCTTTTAAACATTCATCATAGAGTTCAGAGCGCTTGGTTGGTAAATCGCCCTGCTTAGCCCAAAACACATAGCAAATTAAGTTCAGCAAAATTGGAGTAACAGCTAACTCTCCAACAGGTCTATTTACTAGTAATTGAGTATTTAAGTTTTGTATTAACTCCTTTGCTTCTGTATCACCAACCATTACAGTAAACCAGTGATGGACGAATTTACAAACTTGTTCTTGGGTAAAATTTGCAATTTCTACGTCAGTAAAACTATCATCAAAGCAATATTTTACACTTTGAGTCCGACAGGTGATAATGAAGCGGTTTTTAGCAAAATCTTGACAGAAGTGGCGTACTTGCCATGTGACAAAATCACTGTGGCTAGTAGGTATCTCATCCAGCCCATCAAGCAGAATCAGCGTTCTGCCTTCTTCCAAAATACGTTTACAGCCTTCAGGAGCAACTTTCCATTGTTTAAACAACTTTTGGATAGCATCAAATAAGCTAAATTCCTCATGCCCTAATTTTTTATACTCTGCAGCATCCTTTGCAAACTTCCGCAGTTCAATGAAAACTGGAATATAATCTGGATCATTCCACCCTAAGTTTTTATAAATGCAGGCAGTTGCTAACGACTTGAGTAAGGTTGTCTTTCCTGATCCTGGCTTGCCTAGCACCATCAATTTGCGATGTTTATGTATTGTCTCAAGTGCAGGCACTTCCTTCTGTTGTGTCGAACCTAATCCTTGTCTGTCAAAACTGCGCCAGCTGTAATCATCGTCAGAATTTTTGTGCCTGTTGGAAAAAGAGAAATCGTTGCTGCTTATTTGCTTCAGAATATTGAGGTTAACATATACATCTGTTACAGGTACAGGATAATTGATCCGAAACATCCGCATTTTTCCTACTTGTTCTATGTACCCGATGTCGGCTGCGGCACGCGATCGCACCTGCGGCACTAGAGTATCTACCTCAAATCCCATCTCAGGTGCTTCGCATTTGAGTCTGGCGGATTCTTGCGGCTTTTCCAGCTTCTTATGGCAGATTGATTGACAGTAAATGCTTTTATCCGTTGTTTGTGGAGTTTGGGATCTCTCCAGTGAATTCGTCTTTGAGTGTTCCCTCCACTTCCGCTTTACTACCTCTAGATTTTCTTCCGGTGTTACTGTCTGATGTTTTAGCGTCAGTGTAAATTTCCAATAACCTTTATTCTTTGCAGATTTTTCGTCTTCTCGCACTCCTAACTCGTTCAAGCAGTCGAGTGCAGTTTGAATTTCATCTAATTCTCTGTGTTCTGGACTTTTACTAACTTCGTCTTTGGGTTTGGGAAGTCTTAAACTTTTGTCAGCTTTGTGAAGTAGCTTGAGTAAATATTCTTTTTTGGTACCAACTTCAACTGTTCGCTTTCTTTTACCACTTGTCTGCTTGTCTTCAAATCCTGTGACTCGCAGTTTATTCTCTGTTACCCACTCCACATTAACTATGCTTTTTAGTTTCTCATCCTTGAATGCATCATCTGCATGAAACAGTAAAACTTCTACTAAACACTGTGTATTCTCTTTTACAGATTCGTCCCAACGGATATTCCTTGGCATTAGTTAAACGTAAAGAAAGTATTAAGAAATTTTCATAACCCAAACAAACAAACGTCCCCAAGCTGCAAAACCTTATTACACAGACATTATAAACACTGTGTGGGGAACGTGTCTGGGCATTTACCCAAAAAAACAATTCACCTTGTAAATCCAAAACCAAGGTGATTTAAATGTCAACCCAAAAATTCAGTTCCAACCTTAGTCAGAAAATCATCGCTGGCTTGCTAATTTTGCAAACCTTGCTAATTGGCATACAAGTAGAAAACCGCATTCAGCAGGGAGACTCTCCAATAGAAGTTCTTTACTGGGCGATTAATCAGTGTGTTTTAGTACTCCAGCAGTATAGTCACCAAGAGAAAGAACAAAATAAGGACAAACACAAATAAGTCTAATTCCCCAATTACCAATCTGCTCTTGCCAAGCCCTTATTCCACATAAGGGCATTTTGGTAGAACACATGCCTGGAGTGGGACAGCCTGCTATCTCCAGGCGCAAGTCACCGAATCAACACAGATAGGAGGATGTGCGGTACGCTCTGCGTTAAGCCTCTGGCTATTGTACTTTGCTTATGATTAATCTAGCTCTCGCCGACCTTCCAAAGCTCTTGCCAAGGTCACCTCATCAGCATATTCCAAATCACCACCCACAGGCAAACCGAAAGCAATGCGCGTCACTTTGGTAAATGGCTTCAGTAGTTGACCCACATACAGTGTCGTTGTTTCACCTTCCACACTTGGACTAATTGCCAAAATAACCTCTTGAGGTTTGTGCTGACTCACCCTTCGCACCAAAGCTTGGACAGTCAACTGTTCTGGTCCAATGCCCTCAATTGGAGAAATGACCCCACCTAAAACATGATACTTGCCTTTGAACTCACGGGTTTTTTCCAAGGCAATCACATCACGCGAGTCTGCGACTACACAGATAGTCGTGTTGTCACGGTTTGAGTTGCGGCAGATTTCACAAACTGGTTCAGCAGATAGGTGAAAACAAACAGAACACAAACCCACCTGTTTTTTTGCTTCAATAAGAGCTTGTGCCAAAGCCTCAACTTCTGCTTCTGGTCGCTTTAAAATATGCAATGCCAACCGCTGAGCAGTTTTAGGACCTACTCCCGGCAAGCGTTGCAGTTGTTCAATTAAACGTGCTAAAGGGCGTGCGTAAACCGTTGTCTTATCTCCAATGTGTTTTCACCATAACTATGATGACATTTGTGAGAGCCTATTTAACGCTATTAAGAAAAAAAGTGGGAGCAAGCATACCAAACGCTTTCAAGCTCCCACTCACCATTTGCCGCTGAAGAGACAGGAATATGTACAGACACTGCCAGTTATTTAGGGGGCTAATGTACAGGTCAACGACAACGCCTGTACGGGCTGGATATTCCTGGTGCGACAAATGTAAACCTGATTATTATTTTTTTCCAAAAAATAGCCATTTTTTTCTGCTTTTTGTGGTAGAAAGTGTATCACGTTTATAATATGTAATACACCCTGATAACAACACCCTTGAAGTCGTTTACCTTCTTTAATTTAATCGATTCGTTCATAGGTTGGTTGCCAAAGTGGCAGGTTTTTTATTTTTGGAAAATGACAGCACACAATATAACTTGGTCATGAATCTAGATAGATTTTTTTATCTTGTTTTCTCAATCAGATTCGCTTAAGTTATAGTCTAAATTGACTCACTAGTACTGGAAATTTGACTTTGGATTGTTTAGTTTTGAATGCTTGACCGCGCTTTTAGTTTACAGAAACTATAAATTATCTCCTAGAAGCACAAAGCCTTGCTATGTCCTGACAGCACAGCCGTTTTCTACTCAAGAGAGAATTCTTGTTATCTGGAGAATAATCCTTAAAAAATTATTTTTGTTATCTTCAAAAACTTAAGTAAAAGAAAAAAGAGTGGGAGCAAGCATACCAAACGCTTTCAAGCTCCCACTTAGCATTTACCGCTGAAGAGACAGGAATATGTACAGACACTGCCAGTGATTTAGGGGGCTAATGTGCAGGTCAACGACAACGCCTGTACGGGCTGAGTATTCCTGGTGCGGTAAATGTAAACTTAATTATTCATATGTATTTATTTCGACAACTAGTCAGTACACCAAAGATATACTTTGATATTTATTTGGTGATTTTTTGGTAGAAGGTGTATCACATCTAATGGTATGCGATACACCCTGATAACAATACCCTTGAAGTCATTTACCTTCTTTAATTTAACTGAGTTGCTCATAGTTTTGTTGCCATTTTGGCAAGTTTTTTATTGATTTGATAAATGACCTAGTACGACAAAAATTGGTAATATATCCAGATATTTCCTCATGTTTTTTCCTCAATCATCTTGAGTCTAGCGGAGCTTTATCTCTCAGAGATTTACCCTAAGGAACACTTTCAAGTCTAATTTTACATCTCTTTCTATGACAAATTTATGTGGGGTTATACCCCTTAATTAAGTATGAATCAATGATGGGTCATACCCCTTGTTTTTATAGAAACAAATGAAGGGTCATACCCTTCATCCGTAGTTATTAATTAACACATCATTGAGATTATGAAACGATACAATCTAAGGCTATCTGATAGAGAGAAGATATTAAAAATATATCGACACAAACAGAACGTTCAATTGAAGAAGAATCATTCGCCAGAATCCAGGAACGTTCCTCTTGTCTATGCTCCTGACGACTGATATCAAGTCCGGATAAACACTTCTTGCCCGCTACGCGCTCTGCTGCGGACTTTTGATAAGTCATTTAACGGACTTGATATGAATCCCCAACCAAATCGATTCAGCAATCCTGACTTGTGTCTTCTGATCAGAGGCATAGACGCTCCGCTGGTTCTTCAAAACATTTAACGAGCGCCAACAACAAGTAGGCGCTCGCTTTTTAGAATATTCTCCTATCCATCTTTGCGACACTAAGTCAGCCCCTCTTAACCTCCTCTAGCTCTAAACTCCCCGAATTGTCTGGTTTTACACAATTGTTAAGAAAGATCCGGGTTATGCGTAACACAGAGGTTGTTAATCTCAGATTTGAGGTCACGCATTGTCCCCTAGAAATTGAGCCAGCCCTCTTTTTGTGGATCTATCTTCCAAGTCGGGTACTCGTTGTATTAGGGCTGGCTCAATTTCTTACGTGTTAGACCCCGTCAGCAATAACAAAGACACACACGGATTGTATGTTATGTTAATCCTTGCGTAAGATTGTAGACAATGGAGTGTGCTTACGCATATCCAACATATTCGCCAGAGATTCTTTAGCCTGACTCGGCAAAATATTTTGCTCTGGTGGTAAAACTGTAACTACAGGTTGTGTTTGGCTGGGCATGACTACAACAGGTGCCCTAACTTGTGATGGCACAAAAACTGGCTGATTTTTCTTGGGCCGAGGTTCTAAATCTGGGCGACGTTGTTGTGCTACGCGTTTGTAATGGCGGTTAATCTGATTTTTGAATTGTTGACGGTTTGCTGGACGGTTTAGCAGTAAGAATAGTATCAAGCTACCACTCGCACAACTTAGAGCAATCGCAGCCACCATCCATAAAGGTGTAGGATTGATTGTCTCAGAGGGTACTTTAATTGGTTTGATAATTTCAGCCTCTGCGATTTCAGGTTCTTCCTGTCTCACACGTCCTACATAGCCCAAGCTGTACAAGGCAAGAGTACTAGAACCTATAAAAATCAGTAACAACCCAAATGGGAATAGCAAAGGATAATGTACAAGCAGATGTATCAGAAGATTTTTGCTCTCTGCGCGTCCCGGAATTCTCTTCCCCGACTCTGGTATGGCTGCTTCTGATTGGGATGGTTGCTGCTGTGCATTCTGGCTATTTTCCATAATTGCTTTATTAATTTGTACCCTCCAATTATTAATTGTACTGAAGGGTTGACTATGATGTATCCGTAGAAACCTATCGTTTTTAAGTATTTTTTTGATAAACACAAATTACTTAATCCGATATTTTCTATCTTTTAAAGGTATTTATTTATACTTAAAAACAAACAACATGAAATCAGTTTTCCTCTTTTGTTGTTGAGAAAGTAGAATGTCTTTCGATCGCAAGTTGAATTAACCTATCAACTAATTCCGGGAAAGAAACACCGCTATGCGCCCAGAGTAAAGGGTACATACTTGTTGCTGTAAAGCCTGGTAATGTGTTGATTTCGTTGATAAAAATTTCTCCTGTGGCTTCTGTGTAGAAAAAATCTACCCTTGCCAATCCAGCAGCGTCAACGGCAGCAAAGGCTTGCAAAGCCATTTCCTGAATTTGACGAGTGACAGTTTCTGATACAGGTGCTGGAATCAAGAAATCTGCCTGACCTTCTGTATATTTAGTTTCATAATCATAAAATTCACTCACGTAAGTGATTTCACCAACAACAGAAGCTTTAGGACTATCATTTCCTAAAACTGCACACTCTAATTCTCTGGCGACAACTCCAGCTTCAACGATTATCCTTCGGTCGTAGCTAGCGGCGTTATCTAATGCTGCTTCTAATTCTTGCCTTGATCGCGCTTTGGCAATACCTACCGATGAACCTAAATTAGCAGGTTTGACAAAGCACGGATAACCTAAAGTGGCCTCAATTTCATCACACAGTTTGGGGAAAACACAAGGATTCGACCAAATTTGCACTCTATTTAACGCTTTGTATTTTACCTGTGGCAATCCTGCTTGGGCAAAGGCTGTTTTCATCGCAATTTTATCCATTCCCACCGCCGAACCCAATACTCCAGAACCAACAAAGGGAACTTGCATTAAGGTGAGTAATCCTTGTATTGTGCCATCTTCACCGTTGGGACCGTGGAGAATGGGAAACCAAACATCTACTTCTGCAACTTGGGAAGGAGATTGCCAACGGCTAAGAACTTGAGTTTTGGCAGCTGATAATTGATGATCAGGTGTGGTTGTCAGTGTGGTAGGCAATTGCAGCGGTGTTCCTGATTCTAAGACTTGTTGTGGTGCATCCCCTGCTAACCAACGTCCATCTTTCTGGATGTAGAAAGGCAAGATTTCGTATGCATCAGTGTTTTGCTCTGTCGTCAAGGCTCTGGCGATCGCCCGTGCTGAACTTATAGAAACTTCATGTTCTCCCGAACGACCACCAAAAAGCAATCCTACCCGCAGTTTCGTCATCTGAAATACCTCTTGTGTCACGACGCGTCAAGTTCAGATAGCGTAGCACAACTTGTCAAAGTTGCTTTATTTTTTATTGATGATCAGCGTAAGCATTTACAGACAAAAACTCAAACTGTGATTAGATTGTTTCGAAGGAGCGTTGATTCTACAAAATCCTGGAAAATTCGCTGATGATTGGGATCATTTGGAGAAAGTTCTGGATGCCATTGAACACCAATTGCCCAAGGATGATGTTCATGTTCGATTGCTTCAATCACTCCATCTTCCAGTGCATATGCGACAGCACGCCAACCAGGCCCAATCGTACGTGCGGCTTGGTGATGAAATGAAACCACAGATATTTGAGTTTTTTGAATCAACTTTGCCAGACGGCTATTTGCATTGAGTTTGATCATATGTTCTGTGGATTGCCGCAGTTCTGGTCCTGGTTCTAGTCTATGCAAGACAGATGTACCGTACTCATCTGGTATATGAGGAATGAGAGTACCACCAGATACCACAATCAAGATTTGCAATCCTCTGCAAATGCCCAATACTGGTATGTGGTTATCCAGAGCAAAGCGTGCTACCTGGAGTTCAAAAGCATCTCTGTGTGAATCTACTGAATAAATGGTAGGATGAGCACAACCATTGTAAAAAACTGGATCAATATCTCCACCACCAGAAAGAATAAGACCATCGAGAGGCTCTAAGAATTTTACTAAGTCAACGTCTGTTGCTGGCAATAAAACTGGTATACCACCTGCGGTTCGTACAGCATCTGAATAAGCACTCAGTGGGGACACAGGAATTGTTTGTTGATGACCATAAGTTGTGATACCAATCAGTGGAGGTTTGGATTTTTGACTCATCGTTGATTTGTTGGCTTTTAAAATTTTTCACTTAATTTTTTAGCTTAAACCGTCAGAAGCCGCTTCATTTTTCATAGACAAAAATGGACAACCACTAACAATGTCTACTCGT
>NZ_QMEA01000042.1 GCF_012912105.1 Brasilonema sp. UFV-L1 | reverse complement strand
GCGGAGGACTTACGGCGAAGAAGTTAAAACTTGATTTTTCGATCATCTGGAGTGCGATACGCTTTGCGTCAAGCCTCCGGCTTATCGCCACCCATCTAACGGTAATTGTTAAAAGTCTGGAACGACCAAATCACGTTATACACATGATGTCCTTTTTGTACAGTGCGTAAGTCCTAAACCGAAGAAATCGCTCGATTTCGCTGTGGTTAATAAAGCAGGGGTCAAACAAACTGTTAACTGAGGCGTTCATCCAGATTACCTAGGGTAAAAATTACGTAAGCTCGATAGCGATCTGCGCTTCCTTGCAGCAGCGTTAGCGCAGGCCCCCTAAGGGGCTAGCGATCGCCAAGGAATTGCTTAATCCTGAGAAAGACTACTGATTAGATATTTCCGGAAACACTCAAATTTATGGCTGACAGGTAGTAAAGTGTAGGGTATGACGCCTTGGTTTCTGAAGGCAACCGAATGTATACGCCAAATATAGATAAGTTTATCTATGACTTCAACTGTTACCTATAAAAATCGCAAGTTACCAACTCAAGCAATAGGAGCCAAAATTTTCCACTGGATTAACATTATTAGTGTATTGATTATGTTGACCAGTGGACTGCAAATTTACAACGCCAATCCTGTATTTGGTGGACGAGCAGGTTGGCACATTCCTCCTATATTTACTTTAGGAGGTTGGCTGGCTGGAGGTAGACACTGGCATTTTGCTGCTATGTGGTTATTTGCGCTAAATCTTTTTTGGTATGGAATTTATATTTTCATCAGTCGGCGCTGGCGACATCGATTTGTAGGTATCAACGACTTCAAAGCATTGCAAAAAAGTAAAAATTCCAAACGCCTTATTTATGCTTGGCATCGCATTATTTATACAGGTATTATTCCTATTCTACTTTTAGCTATATTCACAGGTTTAGGAATGTATAAACCTGCTCAATTTCATTGGATTGTCGATATGTTTGGCAGTTGGCAAGCACTGCGAATTGTTCACTTTTCATCGGTTCCAATAGTTCTTTTATTTGTCATAGCTCACTTTTTGTTAGGACGTCAGGCTGGAGGTGATAAATTAACTGAATCTATGTTTTGGTAAATCAACAGCAGAGTCACAGAAAACAGAGAGACTCAAAAGAGTGAAGGAAGAGAACGAGTTATAAATAGCTCATGATAAATCCTATGAATTTAATTCGCATTCATCGTCCTCAATTATCACGCCGTCGATTTTTACAAATTTCTGGACTGTCTGGCACAAGTTTTCTTCTTGGTGGATGTGGAACACCGTTGTTTGAAGATGTTGTTGGTAAACTGTCTGAACCACTTAATGAAAAAGTTGAAGCTTTTATATTGAACTCACAAAAACCTGTGCCAGAATTCTCTTACAATGAGATTCAACCAGAAGCTTTGATTATTAATAGCTTTAGGCATACTCCAGTTATTGACCAGGCAAAATATCGTTTAATTGTGAATGGTGAAGTCAATAATCCCTTAAGCTTGAGTTTAACAGAAATTCACTCTTTACCCCTAACGTCCATGATTATTCGTCATGTTTGTGTAGAGGGTTGGGCAGCAATTGTGCAATGGGGAGGCGTTCGCTTGCAAGACATTGTTGCTCTTGCACAGCCGAAAGCAAATGTCCGATATGTTTACTTCCAATCGGCTGATGGCTACTATTCAAGCTGGGATATTGCTTCAAGTTTGCATCCCCAAACTTTATTAGCTTATCAGAAAAACGGAGAATCTCTGCCAGTACAAAATGGTGCGCCACTTCGTTTGGCTTCTCCCATTAAACTTGGATATAAGCAAAGTAAGTGGATAACTGAAATTACACTTGTGAGTCAATTGTCTCGTTTTCGAGGTTATTGGGAAGACCAAGGATATGAATGGTTTGCAGGACTGTAATTAGGAAAGATTTTTTATAAAACTCTGAAATATGACTGTCACAACAAATCTATCCTTTCAATAAAACTATGAACTTTTTTGATAAGTTGAATCAGGCAATATCACAAAATCAAAGTCTTCTATTCATCGGGTTAGATCCTAGTCTAGAAATGATACCCAAACGCTACAAATCTCAAGATATCATTTCTGGATTATCGGATTGGTTGCAATTTATTATTTCTGAAACAGTCGATAAAGTCTGTGCTTATAAACCGACACTCGGATTTTATGAAGCTTTAGGTGCTCCAGGTTTAGAACTGTTGCAGCAAACTTTAGCAGCGGTTCCTGCTCACATTCCGATTATTTTAGATGCCAAACATGGTGATTTAAATACCAGCACTATTTTTGCCCAAACTGTGTTTGCTCAATGGGGTGTAGATGCGATAACTTTGAGTCCTTATATAGGACAAGAACATGTAGCGCCTTTTTTGGTTTACCCAGATAAGGCTGTTTTTATTTTGTGTTGTACTTCTAATTCGACTGCTATTACTTTACAGCAATATCCTTCAACTGAGTCACCTTTTTATTTGCAGGTTGTCAAGGAATCAAAAAATTGGGGGACTCTAGAACAACTGGGTTTAGAAGTCGGGACGACGAATCCAGATGTTTTGTCACGTATTCGTGCAGTTTCTCCTGAACGAGTGATCATGACTCGTAGTATTTGGGCAGAAGGTAACAATCTTTCTAAAATTTTAGCAGCTGGTTTGAATGCAAATGGTGACGGTTTGCTGATTCCTGTTCCTCAAGATATCTTGATACAAGAAAATTTATCTGAACAAGTTCAGTCTTTGCAAGCAGAAGTTAATCACGCCAAAACTGAAATTACCTATAATGCTTCCAGTTGTTCTGTATGGTTACCTGATGTTTGTCTATTAGAACAACATCCGCAGCAAGATTTGATTTTGCAACTTTATGATATCGGTTGCATTATGTTTGGTAACTATGTGCAAGCATCAGGTACTACATTTCCTTATTATGTTGATTTACGGACAATTATTTCTAATCCACAAGTTTTTAATCAAGTTATCAATGCTTATGAAGAGATTTTGAAAAGCTTAGAATTTGATAGAGTAGCAGGTATTCCTTATGGCTCTTTACCTACAGCTACTGGTTTAGCATTACGTCTCAATTGTCCAATGATTTTCCCGCGCAAAGAAGCGAAAGCACATGGAACTCGAAGGTTAATTGAGGGTGAATTTTATCCAGGAGAAACCGTTGTTGTTGTCGATGATATTCTCATCAGTGGTAAAAGCGTTATGGAAGGAGCAGAAAAGTTAAAATCTGTCGGATTAAATATCAATGATATTGTAGTTTTTATCGACCATGAACAAGGGGTGAAAAACCGATTACAAGAAAATGGTTATCGAGGTCATTCTGTTTTAACGATGTCAGAAATCACAGAGACGTTATATCAAGCTGGACGAATTAATGAAGAGCAATTTTCAGCTTTAAGTGAATCATCAAATAGGTAGGACGTACAGCATGGGAATAAATATACTATGAAAAACTAATGTTGGACAGGTTTTTAACACTTAAGTAAAATGTGTGATTAGCAGAGGGCTAGTATACCAAAAGTTGTTTTTTTGCAAGCCTTCTGTCAAAAGTGTTCAATTTCTTTACATTTATGCTCTATCTAAGTTAAGTGCATAAGCTGATTTGATTGGCACTTAATAAGTAGATAACGGGTTTTGAGTTTAACCGTTGCATAGTTTTGCTTGCCATATCTGAAACTCTATTGAACTTTTGTAAAGTATCAGCTATGACTCATTTTGGACTAATCTGCCCTGCATCCACTGGTCACCTTAACACGATGATTCCCTTAGGAAAAGAACTACAAAAGCGTGGTCATCATGTGACTTTCATCGGAATGCTTGATGCGAAACCTAGGATACTAGCAGCAGGATTAGAATTTAGGGCAATAGGCGAATCAGAATTTCCAAGTGGGGCGATCGCACAATGTTTGACAGATCTTGGAAAACTAAGCGGACTTGCAGCAACAAAATATACTATCAATCTGCTTAAAGAGTCAGCGGTTGTCATACTTCGAGATGCACCAACAGCCATCAAACAAGCAGGTGTCGAAGCACTGTTAATAGACCAAGTTTCACCAGGGGGAGCAGCTGTTGCAGAATCTCTAGATATTCCTTTCGTGACTGTATGTAGTGCTGTAGCTGTTAACAGAGAAGAGAGTGTTCCCCCTCATTTCACAAACTGGCGCTATAATCCTGCCTGGTGGGCACGTCTTCGCAATCAAACAGGTTATGAGTTGCTTAAACGCATGACCAAACCAGTCAAAGAGGTGATAGCTGAGTATCGCCGAGAGTGGAACTTACCCATACCCTCTGTTTCTACTGATCGCTTCTCTCAACTAGCTCAAATCAGTCAACAGCCTGCTGAACTAGAATTTCCAAGACAGCACTTACCTCAGTGGTTTCATTTTACAGGACCTTATCATAGTCCAGTTGGTCGGGATGCTGTTGATTTTCCATATGAAAAGTTGACGGGACAACCCTTGATTTATGCTTCACTAGGGACTGTACAAAATCGGCTACAGTACGTTTTCCGTGATATTGCTCAAGCATGTGAGGGGTTGGATGTTCAGTTCGTGATGTCTCTGGGAGGTTCACTTGAACCAGAAGCACTGCCGAAATTACCGGGTGAGCCTTTAGTTGTCAAATATGTACCCCAATTGGAATTGCTAAAAAAAACCACCTTCATGATTACTCATGCAGGAATGAATACCACCCTAGAATGCTTAACTAATGGTGTGCCAATGGTTGCTATTCCCATTGCCAATGATCAGCCAGGGATAGCGGCGCGTATTGCTTGGGCTGGGGCGGGTGAAGTTGTTTCCCTCAACAAATAGAGTGTTTCTAAGCTGCGAGAAGCCATCAAGCGAGTGTTAACGCAAGAATCTTACAAGCAGAATGCTCTGAGGTTGCAAGAAGCTATTCGTCAGGCTGGGGGAGTGAGTCGCGCTGCTGATATTGTCGAGAAGGCGGTATCTACAGGTAAGCCTGTCTTGGCTCAAACGATTTAAACAATAACAGATAAAAACTAAACGCCTAACAACAACACAAATCATTGGTCAGGAGTTAATTTTACGATGAAAGAAGTTGCAAGTTTGGTAGACGAAATTATTCAAGGCAAGGGATATGTTCTGATTCCTGAGGTATTAAGTGCAGAACAGGCGCAAGAGGCTCGCTCCCTTGTTCTCAAACTCGCACAGGAGGAGCGCCAGCAAGGAAAATTGTTGATAGATGGAGACAAGGAACGATTGTATGGCTTAATTTACAAAGGCGAAATTTTCGAGTTGATGGTGCAGCACCCAACAATAATCGAAATCATCGAGACTATTTTGGGGAATGACATGACACTTGGTGGTTTCTCCGCTCACATACTCAACCCTGGTGCGACAAACATGGGTGTACACGTAGACTATCCTTATTGGACAATGAAGCCGCCGTTTCCGACTTATCCCATAATGGAAGTTCAAGTCATTTGGATGGTTGAGGACTTCAAAGAGGAAAACGGTGCGCCACTTTTCACTCCAGGTAGCCAGAAGCTTTGCAGTCCGCCTGACTCAGTATACTTTTCAAAAACGGCTGAAAAAGTCACTGGAAAGGCTGGCTCAGTCGTTGTTTCCCACGGTCTTTGCTGGCATGATACCTCTGTCAATGCTACAGAGAAGCCAAGAGTCTCAATTCTTGGCAACTATGGTCCTAAGTTCGTGCGTCCTCTTGAAGACCCGTTGCATGACGTGCGGCAAGAAGTGCTAGAACGAGCAACTCCTAAGCTCAAACAACTGCTTGGATACGAATTTAAATCAGCTCTGTTTAAAGATATTCAAAGAATTCGGTCACAAGGATGAAACCGAATAATCTAGAACTTACGCAGAAACCGGGTTTCTTTACGAAAAATCGTCATTTTAGCCGTAAGTCTGTGGTCTGTGAAACCCGGTTTCTTTCGTGTCTGTGCGTAAGTCCTGTTGTCTTTAATGCGTGAATTTTGAGAGAAGTTGGAGCGGAGGTTTCCTCCGTAGACGCTTTGCGGTGAGACAGCACGGCGCAGGAGGGTTTCCCGACAGAGGCGACTGCGAATCCGTTCGGCCTCAAGCCGTGCCCGATAGGCGCAGCCGTGCCGTAGGCATAGGGCTCAGGGCAAGCCTGTGGCATCCAATCTATGCCCTCCCTTGCCCGCTGCGCTATCGGTGATTTTGAATTTTGAATTTGTTAGCGTAGCGTGCCGTAGGCAGCGTTTGCGCAGCCCCCCCTTAGGGGCTAGCGAGTGACTTCCCACTCTAACTATATTCCTCTCTCCTGCGGTGGATGCCGGTGATACGCTCTTTCTATACGGTCTAATGTAGTGTTGCCGACTATAGGAGGTTATACTCATGTATTTTTTGATGGAAGTAGCAGCGGAAGCAGTCAAAGAACCATATCAATTTCCTTGGGCTTTCACGGCTGTGTATGTGATTGGCTTTATTGCAGCTGTCACTATTGGCTCAATTGCTTGGTACAACTCTAAACGTCCCGTGGGTTGGGAAGACAAAGAGCGTCCTGATTTTGTTCCTAAAGTGGACAAAGATCCGACTCCAGGATTGGGTGAGCCAAAGTCCTAGATAGTGCTGAGTTGTGAGTGCTTCATCAGTACCGAGTCATGAGTTGCGAGTTCCGAGTGGAGAACAAAGAGTTTTTGTTTGACTCGACAAGTCGATACTCAGGACTCAGCACTGCTTAGCACTCATTGCTCAGAACTTAAGACTAGCAGACTCTATTCAATGTTGAACTTCAACCCAACGACGGTAAAGCTTTTGAATTTGTTTGAGAATGGCATTATGCCCAGTTTGGCTTGAATCATTTGCGTCTGATAACTGTTGTAGTTTCGTTAAGAGTTTTGCTTCTTCGATCGCAACTTCGCCATCGCTGTAAATTAAGCCACTGATGGCTTCAATCAGGTTTTGGCTATCTTCTGCACTCGGGCGATCGCCTAAATATTCCTTCACCCACTCGTAAAACTGTTCTGGTTGGACAGCAACCAACTCATGTAGCAAAGGCTGAATTTCCGAATCATTCGCCACACCCTTTTCTTGAGCTATTTTGCGAAGATATTGTCTTTCTTCTGGCTGAATTCTGCCATCAATCCAAGCTGCGCCAATCAGAATTTTCACCAAGTTTTTCACACTGGAATTACTAACCATGATTTTTTCTTAGAAAATTAGGATTTGAGAATTGGTATTCATAACTATTTTCCTATTCCCCATATCCTATTCCCCATTCATCAAAAAATCTTACCTTTCATTCTTAGTTTTCCTTAAACGCACCATAAAAAAGCCATCCATATTCTGTTGATGGGGTAACACTTTAATCCAACCTTGTGGAGTGAAGTGTACTCCAACAGGAGAATCAGGATTAGGAGGCTCTATTTCCCAATTAGGATTCTCAGCCAAAAAAGACGAAACCACATCTTCATTTTCTTTTGGATGCAGTGTACAGGTGGAATAAACGAGGACACCATTTTCCTTGACAAAAGTAGATGTATGTGATATTAATTCTTTTTGAAGCACCGAAAGTTCTTCTACAGTTTTTGGAGTCTGTCGCCAACGAGCATCAGCATGACGGTGCAAAGTACCCAAACCAGAGCATGGGGCATCTAGTAGGACACGGTGAGCAGTATTTTGAAACTGAGGCATATTGCGACTGTCACCAGTACAAATCTCAATAGATTTTAATTTCAACCGTTGAGCATTTTCTTGCAGTTTTTTTAGACGCGAGAAAGTGCGGTCACAAGCAAAAATCTTTCCTTCATCCCTCATCAACTCTGCAATGTGAGTTGTTTTACCCCCTGGTGCAGCACAAGCATCAATCACCACTTCACCAGGTTGAGGGTCGAGTAAATAACTGACTAATTGGGCGCTACTATCTTGTATTGTCCACCAACCCTCGTGATAACCAGGTAGATTTTGAATAGGACCGGCGTTACTTATCAATCGTAAAGCTTGTGGTAACAGGGGAAGCTGTTGGAATGCAACACCGTCAGATGTCAACGCCGCTTCCACTTGTTCTGTTGAAGTGCGAAGGAGGTTGACTCGCAAATCAATGGCTGGAGTCTTATTCATCCACAAGCAAAGTTGTTCTGTTTGTGCTAAACCAAATTGTTCCACCCAAACTTGAATGATCCAGTCAGGAAAGCTGTATAAAATACCTAAACGTTCTATGGGGTCAGAAGATTGAACACACAAGAAAGAAGATAGAGAACTTTCTTGATCATTGTTTGTTTGATTTTCTTTCTTCTCTAAACGGATATACTGTCGCAATAGACCATTCACAAAACCCGTCAGTCCAGAAAAGCCATTCTCTCTAGCGAGTTGGACAGTCGTATTGACAGCAGCACTTTCAGGAATGCGTTCTTGATACTGTAGTTGGTATAAGCCCAAATGTAGAATAGTGCGGAGGTCTTTTGGCTGTTGGTGGGATTTCTTTTTGCCTAATTGGTCGATGAAGGCGTCAAGCGTACGCTGTCTTCTGGTGCAGCCATAGACTAATTCTGTGACAAGGCGGCGGTCAGTATCTGGTAATTTTACTTTTTGCAGCACTCTGTCTAGGGCAATGTCAGTGTAAGCCCCTTTATGAACATCTCGCAAGGCCATAAAAGCCAGCTGACGGGGAGATGGGAACAATTCAAAGTTCAAAATTCGCTCATTCAAAATTCAAAATTGGACAAGCTGATGGTAGCAAGTCTCTTGGCGGTTTTGCTGATAGCAGTCTCATTCCAAAATGTATAAAAGATATTTGTGAATGCCCAGGCGGAGGTCTTGCTGCAGCTTCAAAAACCGGGTTTCTTGCAACTCATATAATCTAGAAACCTTGATTTTTCGTTAATAAACCCGGTTTTCTTGGTCTTGTTGAGAATGCTGCAAGACCTAAGCAAGGGTGATTCTAAGGCGATCGCCTGAATTTCAAATCAGTCAGTTTCCATGAAAAAATCAAGCTTTTAGATGTTTGTTGTTCATCAAAAAGGCGAAGTTATGCACGCTTTTCCCAGACTATCAATGAGTCAGTCTTAGAACTTTCAGTCAAATGACAAAATTTAACGCGGTTCGGCGGAATTCAAGAGTCCGCCGTGCGGTGGGGATGGATAGCCGGGGAATGACGAAAGCAACCCCAATTAAAGTTGTTCTCGATCAACAAGATTGTGGGTTGTTTGAGGAATTCCCACCCTCCTTTGTTGGTAACGAGTCGATGAAGTCTTCAAGTATTCGAGTCATAGTTTTGTCTTCCATCGTTGAGTATTCGCGTAGCTTGTTCAGTCTGCGCTCAGATATCCGAAGGTTTAATGTTTTATTCTTCATTCGCCAGTACAAGGCCGTTACATTTATGCTATCATGATTGTATCAGCTAACCACTGACCACTTGACACAAACGAACTTGCTTGACAAGGTGACCGAGTCTAACACGAAAAAAATGGGCAGCCTTACTACAACGAGTACTCGTGAGCGCCGACAGATCAACAAAACAAAGGAGCCACTGCTCGACTAGGGTTCCCCGGCAGTCCCGCATGTGGCGTGCTGCCCATTTTTTAGGGGACAAATTGGTGAACAGTGCAAACGTTGGGAACGGTTCTGAACCATGACAACTGATAGGGGGTTGCAGCCAGAAGCACAGGTAATCTTGTCTGTCAGGTTGGTTGCGTAAAATCAGTTACCTTTGGCTGTACAGAGCTTTTGCTTCATGTACAAAGACTCCGTGGGGCGTCAGGAGTCTCTAAACTGCCTGTGGAGGTGAGACAGCCCTGCAGGAGGGTTTCCCGACAGAGGGGACTGCGTTAGCGCAGCCAGACCGAAGGTCTTCCCCGAAGGGCTTCGGAGCGTGGATGTTGCTGTATGTTTTCGGACTTGGGGCATCTGGAGTAACGACCAATGTTCGCGCAGCGTGCCCGAAGGGCTTAGCAGGAAATTTCTAGTTCCTAAAAGGAACCGCTAGCCCCTAAGAGGGGCGCTACGCAAACGCTTCAAAGCAATTTGGGGAAGCCCCACCAAGAGCCGGAAGGCAGGGTGGGGAGAACGTCACCCGAAGTACAAAGTATTAGCCTCAACGAGTTCAAACTCACAAGCCCGAGAAGCAGGTTCTACACTAAATGATGCAAAAGTGACCAAAGGTAAAAATGTAGGGTTGCGTAATAGTTCTTTTGCTAACAAAAATCCAGTAATTGTCCAGGTTTGATATTTTCTGGCTTGTTTCCCAATGAGTCGCCCTTTCTTACCATCGTAATACTCTGGCCATTCGTCTAGATGTAGGCGTGCTTGTGCAATTTCAACAGCTTTGTGTGCAAGTTCCACTCTATTCGTTTTCACAGCAGCTGCTGATAAGAACCACAGTAAAACTGGCCAACTTCCACCATTATGATATGACCAAGGTATATTCTTGGGGTCACATCCAGTGACAATCTTATACTCTTCGTCTTCCAAAGCTGGGAAACAAATTTTCATGGGCATATCTCCCACTAAATCCTCCCATCGCTCTTCAATAAGATTCATAATTGCTTGTGATTGCTCTTCACTGGCAAGGTCTGAAATAATAGCCATCATGTTTGCTAAACAAAAGAAGCGAGTATCTAGCTGCGAAGGTCCAACATTACCAACTAGATAACCACCTTTTCTTGGCAACCACCTGTCCAGTTCATAATAAGGTAGTGAATCTGCATATATATTGAAGGGATTAGCTGCTGCTTTACCATACTCTTCACTCTTGAAGCGATAAATCTTATTTAAGCGATGAAGATCCATCCAGTAATGCTGGCGAATATGAGCCTGTAGAAGCGGTAAGCGATTATCAATAGCTGTAACAATATCCTCATTTCCCTGACAAACCAGCAGTTCTCTTGCTGCACGTAATGCAGTAAAAAAGAGAGCTTGAATTTCCAATGGGTGCCCATAAATACCCATACGACGGTCAATCATACAAGCACCATCTGGAACTAATAATGTCGGGTACATATCAAACCGAGTTGCCAAACACAGTTCCATAATTAATCTCAAACCGTGTTGGAATTCAGGTTTATAGGCTAGAGAAAAATCTTTCGTAGCAACAACGTAAGCACGCAATAAAATAACCCACCACAAGCAAGAATCAACAGGTGTGACTCGCGCAATAGCGTGTTCGCCAAAATCAGCTTCTAGATATTCTTCGTCAGCTTCGCATACTACTTTAAAGCTAGCTGGTATTAAACCTCGACCAGGCTTGTAAGCATTCAATTGCCTTTCTTTAGGCTGTAATCTTAAAGTTTCTTCTAAAAAGTTGCGGACAATATCCGCTCTACCTTTAATCAGAAAAATTAAAGCGGAAGATACAAAATCCCGAATAAAACATTGGTCGTAATTCAGCGCCTCTACTGTTGCATCATAAGCAGCTACCGTCCCTACAGGACGACCTTTATAATAGAGAATGGACCTTTCCAGTGCTGTCCACCCTTCTTTTTCTAGACTATCACTTGATACCAAGTTATCTAATTGCATTTTTAGAACAACTCCCTTTTGGTCGTAAATTGTGGTTTGCTTGCTGGTTTGCTTGTAAATGCACCAATGTTTAAGTTATTGCTGTTATTTTCATCATAACAATGATGATTTTTTGAAGAATAGCAAACAAAAATCGCTAAACTTTAATAACAGCAAAAGTCGCTTTGCCTACTCATTTCTCACAGTTTCATTGAGAGTTTTTTTTCAATGAATTATCTCTTTTGAAATGAAAACTTTTGTTTTCTCTCACTTCAAACAGTCAATTCAAATCTTTTTATAGCATTTTTTAGATCATAATCTTGCTCTGTTTGAAATCCAGAAATCTTTGTTTTACTAAACAACTACATGTTTCAGCTACTATGTAATGTTTGCATATTAAAGTCTTGATTTAGGCAATTTTACTTAAACTTTCTAGAGATTCATTGGACTATGAATGAAATGATTTGACCATGCCTATATGATCAAAAATTATAACAAATTTTCACAATATGCAATATGATTTTTCATTTTGCTCTTTACATTGCTTAATAAGGGTTGCTCATTTTACCTCAATTTCCTTTCAATAACGAACGTCTAAAAAGTAGAAGAGATAAAATAAAATGCACAAGAGCCGAAACAAAAAATAAGTTTTCATCTTGCTTAAAGAAAATTTATAGGCAAGAGAAGTAAGGATAATGTGATTTTTAAAACAACCAAAATTTTGTAACCTGTCTTGAAAATAGAACTTAGCAACTCCAAACCTCCAGTTAGGAGTCTGGTGGCTCCCTTCAGAAGGGAAAAAATCTTTTTCATGGCAAGGTTCGTGGGATTTTCCCGTGATTGACTGTCTTAAAAAGAGTTACAAAGCTGTATAGTGACTTCGTAGTTTAGCTAAAGCAAAATCTGCACTTATTCGCAAAACACTTTAGATTTACTGTGTGCTGAGAATAAAGATTTCTCTTTACCACTCAGTTAAATGCTTTTTGCAAAAACAAATAAGCAATACGGGAGTATCTGACTCCCAAATTTTAACCAAAGTGGGATAGGAGCCAGGACTACAAAACACAACAAACAGAAACATTTAGGATGTTCCCACCAAGAAGACTTAGCTGTATGGAAAACCATAACAGCTAGCAGTTGGTAAATGTATTAAGCAAGTGTAGATACCCAGAAAAGTACACCCGAAGAAAAGATATATGCTGCATAGTTAGAATGGCTGTATGACCTGTGAATACTTTATCTACAAGATAATCCCATTCTATTACGCTAATTCAATACAAACTGTGATTTCAAAGTCCACTTTGAAATGTTGAACTGTGCTGGCAGACCAGCCCTTTAACTGTAAGTGAAACTGATTTTATTTTTAATCCCATTGTGTACCAATCACTACAGTATATAAGAAATTTTGTTACTTGGTACATATAAGTTCTAGTTATTACGTACCAATTTTGTTAAAACTATTTTTCAACAAGTTTTTATAATCTTTTCCATTATTTTTAACTAAAAATATCTAGAAGAAGAATGATGTGCATATATAAATACTAACTTGACATAGTGATTCTTGTTCAGTAAAAATCCGTAAACTATTGGATTTTTTATGTAAATTTTCTGTAAATTTTTTGAATTATTCCGGTTAGCAAAGTTAGCAATTCAATGCTGTCATAGTACCAAATAATTTAAAAATCTTAATTTTCTTTATCACTTTTTGCAAAATTTACTTGTTCGTAAAGATTGCTAAGTTTAATTTGAAAATCAATCGTTTTCAGTGATACAATCGCAGATTAATCTTCGGATATGAGTAAATAACCATTGATTCTCAGCAGTTTTGACATACTGCATAACATGATAGTGATATTTGTTGATTAAAATATATTCCTTGAATTCTGGGATTGACCGATAGTAGAAAAACTTATCACCTTGGTCATAATTTTTAGTAGATTTAGATAAAACTTCTGCAATGAGCAAAGGATTCATTGCATAAAGACACCACCTCTTTTTTGTGCAGCTAAAATTTTTTAGGCACAAACATGATCACACTCAGTAATGGTTTTCATGAGATTGTTAATATTGAATGGATACAGCCGAGCGCAAAATTAAAAGTATAAAAACTTACCTATTGGAAATCAAAATGAATGATTCCAGCAGGTTGATAGATAACTTCCTAAATGTCGTCGAAGTCGTTTTCTGCAAAACGGCTTCGGTGATAGCGCTAGCTTTTTCGTAATCGAATAAACGGTTGATGAAGCGAGGATTTAGCAGTAAACGAGTTGTTTAGCAAAACTGCGAGCGCTCGAGCATACTGAGGGTCAGACTGAGTGCCAATTAATGCTGGGTTCGTGGCTAATTGCCGCAATTGCTCATCCGTCAAGTCTATCTTGACATCAGGCATAATTCCTATTTTGTTAATATCTGTTCCCTTGGGGGTAAAATAACGACCGACAGTCACTGTCAATCCTGAACCATCTGAAAGAGAATAAAGCTGCTGAACTAAAGCTTTACCAAAGGTTTTACTCCCAACAATCACTGCTCTATTATTATCCCTAAGTGCTCCAGTGAGAATTTCACTAGCACTGGCAGAATTTCCATCTACCAAAACCACTAAAGGCTTTTGTGTCAGTGCTGTGTGATTAGCCTTAAACTCTGTGGATCCACCTGTACGTTCTACCTCGCGGGCGATCGCACCGTGATTTAACCACATTCGGGCAATATCTACACTTGCTACTAGCAATCCGCCTCCATTCCCGCGCAGATCCAATACAAATCCTCCAACCTGCTGGCGATTGAGATCCTGGATTGCCTTTCGCATTTGCTTGGGTGCAGTTGCACTAAACTCTGATAAACGGATGTAGCCAACACGCTTGGAACCTTCCTGCTTGAGAGTGTAACTCACTTTCGGCAATTCTATATTCGTACGTGTGATTTTCACGTCAAAAGTTTTCTGCTCTTGTTGTCGTCCAATGCGTAAGACTACTGGTGTACCAACCTTCCCACGAATCAGTTTGGAAGCATCTTCCAGTTTCATACCGTTAGTCGGTTTGCCATCAATCGCTAATATCTGATCTCCTGCTTTAATCCCAGCAGTGAAGGCTGGGGAATTTTCCAAAGCTTTCTCAATGGTGAGGCGCTGAGTTTTTTGATCCAGTTTTATCTGAATCCCAATCCCTGAGGTTTCTCCAGAAATTGTTTGCTCATTGAGGGCTTGGTTTTGCTTAGGATCTAAAAAGCGAGTGTAAGGATCTTCGAGCTTTTTTAAAGTCTCACGTATAGCTGTGTAAGCTTGTTCACGAGAAGTGTATTCCTGGCTTAACAAGCTTTGTCTGGTTGCTTGCCAGTTAACTTGATTGAATGTACTGTCAGCATAGCGGCGGTTGACAATTTGCCAAACTTCATCTACTAAAGCTTTTGGACTATCTTGTAACTCGGCGCGGACTGGACGACATTGTACTGAGCTGACTAAGGATAATAGAGTCGTTGTCGCGAACACTCCACTTAAGAAGCTGGTTCGCAGAAGCGAGTAGCGGTTTGAAGACTGAAACATTGTGTTAGGTTTTTAACCTTTTATGTGAATTCTATCTAAAAAAACAAGTTTTTGCAGTAGATATTTCTAGAATACAAATGTTTTGTGGTAGAAGATGAGTTAATTTGTCAGAATTGCTGCACTTCTTGAGCGTTTCCTCTGCCTACTCCGGAGCTCTGGCCAAAATTTGTCAGGACTTTAGCATGATTGGTATATTCATTCATCAAATATTCTCCTGATTATTTTAATCTTCTGATTTTTGAATACAGACAAGCGTGAATTTTTACGTTAATTTATTTTACGATTCCAACTAGAATATTTAAAAGTTCCCTGATCTCTTCAGGTACTCGGTATAACTTCAGGTCTTCTATAATTTTTTTTTCTTGACGTTTATATATTCCAAACCGCCAATCTTCCCCAGTTGTGACTGCGCCATATAATATTAATGTCTTTGAATCAATCCATTGGTCAAGGGCAATTAATTCTACAGAAAGTTGAGTAAATCCTCTACTTAAATCTGCTTGTTTAGCTTCTATAACTAATAACTCTTTACCTTTACTTATATAGTAATCAAAACTTCCTTTTAATTGTTGGTTAATACTGACAGGATACTCAATATTTAACTGAGTCTCTGCAAGATCACAGACTTCCAATAAAATTGGTGCAATGATTGCTTGTTTGCGTGCATCTTCGCTTAATAATTTCACATACTTTAAATTACGTTCAATGAGAACACGTACTTCTTCAATTCGATTGAAATCACATTCTGCTTTTGGTAATTGCAGTCTGTCTCTATCGTAAGAGCATCCTAATTCTGCCAGAATATCTTCTGGTGTAAAAGGCAAGTCAAAATATTTACTAAATGTATAACTTTGACCTGGTTGTAATATGCGTGGGCGGTTCATAAATAACTTATAATTACTGAGACAGCAATTTTAAAGAAATCATGAAATTCTCTGTTTTTCTTATACCTTTACATCCATAGCGTCTGTGCGATTCATTTCAGATTAAAATGAATCGCTCTCCTCTTCAGTTTTGACTATCTTCTGCCTAATTGTTGTGCATTTTTAATACAAAAGAGCTGATCATCTTGAAGTTGTTGCTTGACGTTGAAAAATAATCATCTCAGTACCAACAACAGGATTCCGTGCGACTAGCTTTCCCTGTGAATCAACAATATCTAAGTGGGTAAAATCCAGTTCTTTGGAACGTTGTAGCATCTGAGCCAAGAGTTTATCTTGCTCAGATTGTTTGATATTATACCACTCATCATTAATTGTGATTGCAAGATAACTGCTACGAAAGTTAGCTTGAATTGACTGTATTAAACCTGAAGCAAAGCGATCGCTAACCTCTGCGACTTGATTTTCAATAGCTGCAATCAAAGTTTGCTCTGGTGTCAAAATAATGGTTGGCGTCGGAGTTGATTCCGGTTCTGGTTCTGGTGGCGAAATTTCTTCCACAGGCGGTGGAGCTTCTTGGGCTACAGGTGGCGGTGGAGTTTCTTCAGTTAATGGCGGTGTGATTTCCTCTACAGGCGATGGAGTTTCTTCAGTTAGTGGCGAAGTTTCTTCCACAGGCGGCGAAGTTTCTTCGGCTGCTGGTGGCGTAGGAAGTGTTTCTACCTCTGGTGGAGTCGTTATTGTTGCTGGAGGTGTTTCTACCTTTGGTGGAGTTGTTGCAACTTCAGTTGGCTGACTACCGAACACCGTAGAAGTTGTCCAAACGAGAATCACTGTTATTCCTGCAATTATCCCTGTTAAAGCCGTATCCGATAACTTTGTTGATAAACTTCTTGGCAACAATGAGCGGATTTTACCTAAAACTGTACTCCACGCTAGCTGAAGCTTTTGGAAAAAACCGGGAGTTTCCTTGCTACCACCAGAAGATTGTATCTCTAATTTCTGTACTGTTGCTTCTAATATCCCAATTGTCCCTCTCAAAATTCGGATAGTTATTGCCTTCCAAATTGGCTGGACTCTCTGGTATTGTTTTTGGGGAGGTTGAGATGCCGACTCAACCGTCGGTTGCGGCTGATTCGGTTCGGTTGGTGGTGAGAATGGTGGTTGGGAATTTGGATTATCTTGGGACATGGAACTTTCACCGACAGCTGCGAATCAAAGACAAGAGACTTTATTCTTGCAGGTGCAGCCTCCTCAGCCTTAATTTATCACTTCATTGGCATCGGCTATACTTTACTATTTATTGAATTTGATAATCTATGAAACTCAAACGTCGTCAATTTTTGTTTTTCAGTAGCCTCAGCGCCATTGGTTTAGGATTTCTAGGTTGTGTCACTCGTCAAGCTGGCAAAAATACTGGGATTGCTGCATCAAAAGCCGCAGTTCCCTCTCCTACAGCTAAAAACAACTTGTTATTACGTTTTGTTTCCGTGGCAGATACAGGTACTGGAGATCAAGGACAATACGCCGTCGCTAAGGCTATGACTAATTATCACAGCAAAAATCTTTATGATTTAGTCGTTTTAGCTGGTGATAATATCTACAACAACGGCGAAATGGAAAAAATTAATGCAGTGTTTGAGCGTCCTTATGCACCTCTACTAAAGCAAGGTGTGAAATTTCAGGCTGCTCTTGGAAACCACGATATCCGTACAGCAAACGGCGATCCTCAACTGAAGTATCTCAATTTTAATATGAAGGGGCGATATTACACATTTCAACGTGATAATAATGTGCAATTTTTTGTTTTAGATACAAACACTAATGCTGATTGGGAAAAGCAGCTAAAATGGTTGGAGCAAGAATTAAGCGCCTCTAAAGCACCTTGGAAAATTGTGTCTGGTCATCATCCAGTGTATGCATCGGGTGTGTATGGCAGCAATCCAACTTTCATTAAAACTTTTACGCCGCTTTTTCAAAAATACGGTGTTCAACTATATATAAATGGTCACGAACATCATTATGAACGCACTCGTTCAATTAATGGAACAACTTATTTAATCTGTGGCGGTGGTGCAGGTACTCGTCCTGTCGGTCGTTCTGAATGGACAGAATATTCGGCAGAGAAGTTAAGTTTTGCTGCCTATGAAGTCTATGCAGATAGAATAGAAATTAGTGGTATAGGTACTGATAATCGCGTTTTTGATAAAGGAATTGTTCAACTCAAATCAGCTTAATTATTAATTTTATCGAAACAGTTAATTTTTTTTGAATACAAAACCACAGAGAAACACAGAGAAAAAAAGATATCTGTGGTTTAAAATAGCCTTAAGAGATGATTTATAAAGTAAACCTTAAATTGTAGGGTGCGTTAAAGCAACGCGTAACGCACCGCATCTAGTGGTGCCCTGCGGCTCATTCCTACTCTCTAAAGACGCTTCATACCTTACATAGCCGTAACACACCCTACTTAATATTTACTTTATAAATGACCTCTAAGCCAAATTTTGGCTTTTCAGATTTGCGAGTTGAGAGATCTGCAAAGCAGCGCAGCAGCGTTAGCGCAGGCCCCCTAAGGGGCTAGCTATCGCCTAAAATCATTAGACTCAGCAAAACCGCTTTTTCACTGTTTGCGTTTCCACGTGGCGAGATCGCCAGCGAAATTGCTTTGCAGTAAACACCACTCACGACTCATTCACCATTTTTTACACGCCTGACGTTACTTAGCTGCTGAATTTTGGGCACTATAAATAATAATACAAGTGCTTTCTCGCACACGCTCATAAGTCAAAATACTAAACCCTGTTCTCTGCATCAACTGACAAGTTGTTAGCTCAACAGGGTTCTTTTATGACTCTTAACACTGAAATCGATTTCTATGTCAGACTCCAACATTGGTCGTCTACTCGGCAAACGCTACGAACTTCAGGAGATAATTGGTACTGGAGCGATGGGTAGAGTCTATCGTGCTAATGACATTTTATTGGGTGGCGTACCCGTTGCAGTCAAGTTTCTGACTTTATCCACCCAAAATCAAGATCTGCGAGTGAAAGAGCGTTTTGAGCAAGAGGCAAAAACCTGTGCTTTACTTGGACAAAAAAGTATCCATATTATCCGAGTGATGGACTACGGGGTAGACGACGAGAATCACACTCCATTTTATGTGATGGAATACCTGCAAGGAAACAGCCTAAGCAATATCATCCGCCAGCAACCACTCTCTTTACCAAGATTTTTGAGTATGGTACGTCAAATTTGCTTAGGATTACAATGTGCCCATGATGGTATCCTAGTTAACGACAAAATATGTCCAATTATCCATCGCGATATCAAGCCGAGTAATATGTTGCTTGTTCAAGACCATACTTTCGGCGAATTAGTCAAAGTTTTAGATTTTGGTATCGCCAAGTTAGTACAATCAGATAGCAATCACACAAACTGCTATTTAGGGACTCTTGCTTATTCTGCTCCCGAACAGATAGATGGTCAAGAATTAGATAACCGTGCTGATATTTATAGTTTGGGAGTTATGATGTTTGAGATGCTGACGGGTAAAATTCCCTTAGTCGCACCAACTAACTCTTTTGGAGCATGGTACAAAGTACACCACTACCAACAACCACGTTCCTTTGCTGAGGTTGCACCCAATCTACAACTACCACCACAGGTGGAAAATTTGGTCATGAGTTGTTTAGCTAAGGCACCAAGCTCACGGCCTCAAAGTATAAACGAGATTCTCCAAGTTCTCGCACCATTAGAAGAGTATCATGACACGAGCACAACTTGGTCACACACTGATAAACCTCTAACTCTCTCTCGCTTAGCAAAAACAGATATTGAGTACAAATGCCAGACATTAACGCTATCATCTGCATTGATCGATGAAATTGCGCAGCAAGTCAGTTGGCCTTCGAGTAAACCGATCGCTGATATCGTCTTTCCCAGTCCTCTGTGTTTCAATGGAAAGATTTTACCAGCCTTGTGGGTGATGCTACCGCATGTAGAAATTCAAAAGCGTGTGCTGTGTAAGCGTTATAATCAGTTTCTTTTCATGACTGCTCCTCACCCCATGCTGCTATGGATGACTCTCATCTACAACCATCAGCATGGTGCCAAATGGTTACCATATTACCTTGATCTGAAAACAAGTTTCGGGCAAAAAATCACTCGTTTACTCAGACAAACAGGTTTCTACCCAATACTGTTCTTTGCTCGAGAGACACCAAATCGTTGTGTTCATGTATTACTTTCAAGTATCGCCTCTACACAACGCCTGTGGTTGCATCACTGGATGATGATGAGTCACACGCTAGTATCATCTGCCGAACCACAATTTAGTAAAACTTTACTGAAAACCGAGTATGAAAAAATTAAGCCCTATCTTTTGACAAAGATACAAGCAATGGATACAGATTCGTCATTTGACTTTTTTACTTAAGAAAAATATACCCTTAGTAAGGTAACAAATATTACTTTACAAGATTCTTCTGTAACCTTTTCTAAAAAATTTATGTTTATTATAATAAACAAAGTGATAAGAAATATAAATAGAAAGATGACAAGCGGTAAGATTTAGGTAAACTAATGACTGGGCTTAGAATTAGTTCAACAAATGAAACGCTGTTTAACAAAGCGCGTGTCATTGCATTTATTCTCCCAACCTGCAAGTGATGAGCAGATATTGGGTTTATGAATGCACAAAACTGGTCAAGCCCAATGTTAACCTAAACAACATAGGTTAAGAACTTAAACTCACTTAATCACTAGAACCGAAAATTCTTGTTGGTAAAGTCTTAGTAAGAGTTGTTCATCTTAGTTGACGCCCCGGCATCCCCAGCTCTTTTCCTTCTTGGAACTAAGCAAGAGAAGGAGGTCGCCTACTGAGGCGTTAGTACTCTATACTGCCCAACTCGACCCACCAGAATCTAGTCCCCATTGGTGCTTGAGAAGCTCTTTATAAGTCGCTTCCCGAACGACCATTTGTTCATAAAGCTTAACCAAAAAGTCTTGAGCTTGTTCATGGCTCATGTGCTGCACTTGAGTGGCAAATGAGCGAATATTGAATTGCTGTTCAAGAGTTAGTTCGATTGGTTGGTGCATAATAAACTCCTAAAAACAAAAGAGTAAAGGTGATATAGCTGTTAGTTGACTCATAAGGTATATGGCTTTTTTGCCTAAAACATTTGTACCTCCGTATTACGAACGATAACAATTGTTTGACAGATTGCCCATATCTTATGGGTGGTTTTTGGCTTGTCGTTGGTTCATACCCTAGTGGGTAAGTTTTGGGTTGTGACACCATGTTCCTCAGCCAACTGATATAGATCCCAAGTCTGTTGAAGCAGATTCCGGGAAAATGTAGGTTTTTAAAACCTTTTTTTTTGCAGGAACTCCCTTAGTTTTCCCTAATTTAAGATTGGGGTCTGTTTTAAGATGTAGAGATTTTAACATCGCTACACCTGTACAGACATAAGCATTAAGCTCTTGTCCCATAAACCCTGTCTTTTTAGGGTATTTAAGGTAAGTAAGAGTGAATTATATTCGCTCTACCTCATTGGGTGCAAGATGTCAATTACACAAAATACGAGAATTAACCTCCTGAGTTATAAACTTAGGAGGCTAGAAGTATATGTATCAAACTGCCAACGGGAAAAAAGCTCAGTATGAACAAATACAGTTCACTGAGTGATTGTTAAGCCAGATGCTTCAAGCCTCGGTTAAAGATTTTTTGGCTTCAATTGCAACAGCTTCTACTCCATCATTCGCCAAAGTTTCCAATATGGACTTTGCATGTGTAGTGCCTAAACGACTCAAGGCTTGTACCAGCCTGTAGCGAACTTGCCAATCTGGATCTGTTGCATAGGGAGCTAACAAGGGAATAGCCTGCAAATCTCCTAACTCACCAAGAGAACTAATAGCTGCAGTTTTCACTAAGTCATTGTCTGAAGAGAGTGCCGTCTTTAGCAACTCAAAAGCTCTTGGATCGTTGAACTCTCCTAATGTAGCAATAATGCTGAATTGTACAATCCACTCGTTGCTGGTTTGGTAAAGTTGCAGTAAATCTTCAAAAGCATCATGCAATTTTAGAGCACCTAAACAATCTGCTGCAGCTGCTTGGACATCAGGTTCAGGATCATTGCGCAGGCGATCGCGTAATATATTCAAAGATAAATCTAAATCTTGTTGACCTAGTGTATCCAACTGACTAACCGCTGAGTACCGCACACGCGAATTGCTATCGTTCACAGCATTTTGAATCAATTCAAAACCGACACCTGGATCGAGTTCACGGATTTGGTTGACTGCTCGCAGGCGATCGCCTAAATCTTCAGAATTCAGCAATTGCTTGACAGATTCAGGAGTAACACTCATTTTATTATCCCAATTTTTCAAAGATTTTTTCAAAAAAAAGTTAACCAGTTATCACTCATCAGTCATCAATTGCTTGATAACTGTGTACTGTTTTAAATACTGGACTAATGACTCATAACTCATCATTGATCTTGACTCGCTGCCATTGCTCGAATGATGTCACCACGAGTGAGAATACCAATGACTTGGCTCTCGCTGTCAAGTACTGGTAAACGGTGGACATTGCGGTCATGCATGAGTCTAGCAGCTTCTGTGACAGTTTTGTCAGGAGCGATGGTGATCGGGTTTTTGCTCATGACTTCACCAACAGTTTGCCCAAGTGCTTTGTGCAAGTCACGTTCATAATCTGCCGGATTTTGCAAATAGATAACGCTATCAAGAAGCATGATGTAAGCCGGAGGAGTCACACCAGTTTGTTGCCACATCAAATCTGTTTCCGAGATAATACCGACTAACTTCCCAGTGTCATTGACAACAGGTAGTCCACTAATGCGTCGTTCTGCCAGGATTTTAATCGCTTCCTGTAGAGGAGTTTCTGGTCGAACGACGACTGGATCATGGCTCATGATATCGGCAACTGTCTTAGGCATTGGCTTACTGTCACTTTTTTTTTACCTACCTGGGTTTATTGTAGAGACTTGTGGGTATTAACCCGATCACGTTAATACATTGTTACTTGTACAGAAGTCGGGGAAGTAGAGGAAGGTAATTTATCACTCAAATTCAGTTTTACAAAACGCTTGTAACAAATCAACACAATTAGCAATTGCTCTCAAATGAGCAATTTCGTATCCATGAGTATTTTGTGTCGGAAACGCCAAACAAGCACCACGAGCAACATGACCAAATTTCATCGCAATCGAAGCATCACTACCAAAACCACTGAGTGTTGCTAGCTGTACTGACATATCCAGTTGCTTGGCACATTGACGCAGTTGTCCATTTAGGGTTTCATCGTAAATTCCATATCCATCTTGATAAAGTATCACAGGGCTTTCCCCATCTTCAATGGGATATTCTGATGAGAGAGGACAAATTTCCAAAGCAATCAAGGCATCTAAGCGCTGGTTTTGAGTAAAGAAAAGTGCCCCAATTGCTCCCACTTCTTCTTTTGCTGATGCGACTAGATACACATCGACTGCTGGCTGTTTTACTTTTTCGGCAAGTGATAGTAGGATAGCAACTGAAGCTTTGTTATCCAAAGTGTAACTGGCAATGTAGTCGTTTAACCTGATTGGGCGTTTTCGATGCTTGCCGATAACCATTCTGGTACCTGGTCGAATACCAGCTGCTTCCAGTTCGGTGGTAGTACATTTTGTTTCTATCCAGGCATTTTCCCATTTTACAGGAGTGTTTTCCTGCTGGACTTTTTGAGGTGATTCGTGGGAGACGTGACGGGAACCAAAACTGAGAATACCGCTTACAGTTGCGTTGTCTCCTAATAAATCTACGACTCCTTCACCATAAACCCACGGGAATGAGCCGCCTAGCTTGCGAACTTCAACTCGACCGTCATTGCCAACTGTTTTCACAATAGCCCCGATTTCATCTTTGTGAGCAGTTATGGCAATTTGTCTTGTTGGATCTAGGCCTGGAATTTTAGCAATGATATTGTCAGCGCGATCGCACCAAACTTCTACTCCTAGTCTCGCAAACTGCTGCATCAAGAATTCGTTAATTTCTGCTTCTGCACCACTGGGAGAATGATGCATAACTAATTTTTCTATTGTTTCAAATAAGTGGTCGTAGTTCCACATTGTTGTTTTAATGACAAAAGAGTTGAACAAAGAAGTAGTCAGGAGTCATAAGTCAGAATGATTCGTTTTGCAAGTAGCTGCTGACTTGAGGGTTCAAGCCCCCATTGATTCAGAATTCTTCAATAGACGCCGGAATTAAATTTCAGCGTACTTGATTGAATTGATAACTGCTATAAATAATATGCAAAAGCCCAAATTTATACCACTGAGGCAGCACAAATGTATCAACAACAGCGCCAAAATTTGCTTTTCACCCTCTCCGCCCTACTCACTGGAGCAACTCTTCTGGCTGGATTTGGAATCTACGCAGCGCTCAAAACCGCAGAAACACCAGTCGCCGCACCAAACCAAACAATAACCGCACCAGAATCAGACATCACAGAAGCACCTGTCGATACATTCGTTCCGCCACTTGACAATACATCAGTAGAACCACCAGAAGAAACACCAGAAGAAACACCAGTCGTACCAATTCAACAACAGCAATACGAACTAGGGAAAAACCTTGGCGGTGTTAATTGGCAGGGAAAAGACTTACGGAGAATGAAGCTACGTAATGCCAATTTAGGCGGTGCCAATCTTGCAAAAGCTAACTTAAGTGGTGTTGATTTGAGTGGTGCTACCTTGAGTGGTGCCAATCTTGCTCATGCTAACTTGAGTGGTGTGAATTTGAGCAGTGCTAATCTGGGTGGTGCAACTCTTAACAATGCGAATCTAAGCAATACTGATCTAAGCAGTGCTGACTTCAGGGGTGCCAATCTTACTCATGCGAACCTTGAGGGAGCTACTTTGAGAGGAACTCTCTTAGAAGGTGCAAATCTGAATCATACAAATATGCCTAAAGGAGCTAGCTTTAGGTAAACAAGTCAAATATATAATTTAATCAGTGATGAGCCTCACTCAAAAAATTGATCTAAGTCACTTTCCCCTAATTTGTTTATCTCTTAGCTTGGGAGTGAACAGAAATCATGTTCGTACTTAAACCTCAGGTATAGCACTGATTTCGGACTTGGCGGTTGTGAGGAATAACCTATGCTGGAAAAACTATTGCTGGCTCTGACTCTGACATTTGCTCTGAGTTTTTTTGCACAAGTAAACAGGTTTTCTTCTGCCCACACAGCCGGAGAGAAGACAACGCCTATTTTGCCTACTTTTACTGTTACTCAGCGCAATAACCAAAATTATATGCCATAGCAACACAGATACAGCTTAAAACAAAAAAAATATCGAAATATATGTCTATCGAAAGGGCAAGTCTTTAGGGCAAGGTATTGTGACGTCAATAATGAAAAGCCACATTCTAGCCATAGCCGCATTTTTAACTTTTATCAGCCTCAACCAGACTGCCCAAGCAGCAAATCTTGAACATATCAGACAGTTATTAGCAAGCAAACAATGTCAAAACTGTGATTTAGCTGGTGCTGGTTTAGTCATGGTTGATTTATCAGGAGCGAATTTAAGTGGAGCCAATCTTGCAGGTGCTAATCTCAGCCGTGCTAACTTAAGCGGTGCGGATTTGAGAGATGCAAACTTGAGTGGTGTTGGTTTATTTGGTGCTAACCTCAGTGGAGCTAATCTTGTAGGAGCGAATCTACAGAATGCTGATTTGCGAAATGCTTATTTAATGAACGCTCAATTGAATGGTGTTAATTTTAATGCAATGAACTTACAAGGAGCAATAGGCATACCATCGCAAATTGCTACACATGAGGAATTTTATGTTTGGGGTGTTACTGAAGCACAAAAAGGTAATCAACAGCAAGCAATTGATTATTTTAATCAAGCTATTTTTAAAAAACCTGATTATGCAAGTGCTTATCTAGCTCGTAGTGTCGTTCGTTACCAAGTATTTGACCGACAAGGTGCATTTCAAGACGCTCAAGTTGCTGAAAAACTGTTTACATCCCAAAACAATAGTACTGGAATACAAACAGCACAAGCTTTTATAAAAGAACTACAAACACCTTACCAAAGTAAGGTAAAACCTGCTAAACCGAATTTCGTTGATTTTGTAGGAAGTGTTAGTTCTTTGCTACTCCAGTTTTTGCGATTTTAGTTGTGAGTGAATAGTGGTACTTTATTGACAACTCATCACTCATGACTCATGACTATCTCTAATGAATTATGGCAAGCAAATCAAGATATAGCGCAGGCTTGTTTTAAGCATCCCTTTGTCCAAGGTATAGGTGACGGTACTCTTGAGGAGAAAAAATTTGCCTATTATGTCGGACAAGATGCTTTTTTCTTGGAAGCCTTTGCTCGTGCTTACAGTATAGCTGCAGCTAAAGCACCAGATTTCTCAGGATTTACTACATTTCACTCTTTAGCTGATGGAGTTTTACAAGAACTCAAACTTCATGAAGGTTATGCAGGAAAGTGGGGAGTCAGTTTGCATTCTGTAGAACCTGGAGTCACGACTCGCCGCTATACTGACTTTTTGTTAGCAACTGCTTGGAGTGGTGATGTGGGTGTAACAGCTACAGCAATGTCTCCCTGTATGCGTTTGTATGCTTTTTTAGGGAAGCAATTGGCTTGTGATGGCATTCCCAATCATCAATATGCGGATTGGATTCGTACTTATAGTAGTGCAGATTTTCAACCACTAACACAACAATTAGAAGATTTGGTTGATCGTTATGCGAGTCACAGAATTTTGGTAGACTCTACTTATCGTTATGCCATGTTGTGTGAGCGAGACTTTTTCCAAGCAGCATGGGAATATTGATAAATCGGCACTTATGCTTTCATAAATGCTTTTTGTCTCACGCAAAGGCGAAACAGCACCGTGGGCAGATCTCCCGACTTGAGGAGCCAATGTTCAAGAAAATAAAGTCAATATGATTATTGAGAATATTAAGCGTGAGATGATTCTCCTTTGATCACTAGTTTACCGAGTATGCTGTGGATTCGTCAATTCTATGCGTGAGTGTTATTTATAAACATAAATGACTGAAAAGTGCCTAATAGACACCTTGGATCAGTGGTAGTGTTTACACCCTAACAAATTGTTATTTATAAGTTGTTTACCAATGACTGAGTTTGAATTGCCATCATGATAACTTGTAAGTTAATGACAGAATTTGTCATAAATCGACATCATCACACAATCCACTCATTAAAGTCTGTTCTTTGAGGCACACTGCATGCAAGAAGTATTGTTAAATCGTGCAATGAGCGTAGATGATTTATTAAAACGCTATCAGGCAGGAGAAAGAAATTTTAAAGGTGTCAACCTTGTAGGTGGCTATCTTAATGGAGTTAATCTTAGTGGAGCGACTTTAAAAGGAGCTTCTTTGAGTGAAGTTGATTTGAGTCAAGCAAATTTGGTTGGAGTTGATTTGACAGAAGCATCTTTAGTGAGAGCTAACCTTAGCGAAGCTAACCTCACAGGAGCGAATCTGAGTGGAGCAAATCTTTATGAGGCAAAGCTCACAGGAGCTATCCTAGATAGAGCAGTCTTGAAAATGGCAGATTTGATAGATGCAGACTTTACTGCTGCAAATCTACAGAGAGCTAATCTGTATGGGGCATACATGATGGGTACTCTGTTGCAAGATGCAATTATGCCAGATGGCAGCATCAACCGTTAGCCACATCGTCTGTCATCTTTGAGCTAACGCGTGAAAATAAGCTGTAGAGTATCTGATATTTTGAGATAATTATAAAACAAATGTGCCAAAAGAAAGATGACGGCGCAGGGGAAATATCAAGATGTCAGAAAATTTAAGAAGCCAAGTTGTCACGCAAGGAGTGCAGCGATCGCCTAACCGAGCAATGCTGCGCGCCGTTGGTTTTCAAGATGAAGACTTCTCCAAAGCGATTGTTGGTATTGCCAATGGCTATAGTACTATTACCCCTTGCAATATGGGGATCAATAAATTAGCACTCATAGCAGAAATTGGCATCAAAAATGCCAAGGCAATGCCGCAAATGTTCGGCACAATTACTATCAGCGATGGCATTTCTATGGGAACTGAAGGAATGAAATATTCCTTGGTATCGCGGGAAGTTATCGCTGATTCAATAGAAACTGCTTGCAATGGACAAAGTATGGACGGTGTTCTTGCTATTGGCGGTTGCGACAAAAATATGCCAGGGGCAATGATCGCGATCGCTCGCATGAATATCCCTGCTATCTTTGTTTATGGCGGTACCATCAAACCCGGACATTACAATGGACGCGACTTGACTGTCGTTAGCTCTTTTGAAGCGGTTGGTCAATACAGCGCGGCTAAAATTGATGAGCAGGAATTGTTTGAAGTTGAGAGAAGGGCTTGCCCAGGCGCTGGTTCTTGTGGTGGAATGTTTACAGCAAACACCATGTCTAGTGCTATTGAAGCTCTGGGGATGAGTCTGCCTTATTCCTCGACAATGGCAGCAGAAGATGAAGAAAAAGCTGAAAGTACCGAAAAATCTGCTTTCGTTTTAGTGGAAGCGATTCGTAAGCAAATTTTACCTTCCCAGATTATAACTCGCAAATCCATAGAAAATGCTATTTCTGTCGTCATGGCAGTGGGTGGTTCGACAAATGCAGTGTTGCACATGCTGGCGATCGCCCACGCGATTGGTGTTGAACTTACGCTCGACGACTTTGAAGCTATCCGCGCTCGTGTTCCGGTGTTATGCGATTTAAAACCCAGTGGTCGATATGTAGCCACAGACCTGCACAAAGTCGGTGGTATTCCTCAAGTTATGAAAATGCTACTCGTACATAACTTGATACATGGAGACTGCTTAACCATTACTGGGCAAACAGTAGCTGAAGCGTTGATTGATGTCCCAGAAGAAGCACCTACCAACCAAGATGTCATCCGTCCCTGGAATAAACCTTTGTATAAAGAAGGACACTTAGCTATCCTCAAAGGAAACTTGGCAACAGAAGGATCTGTCGCTAAGATTACCGGCGTCAAAGCACCCAAAATTACGGGACCTGCACGGGTTTTTGAATCAGAGGAATCCTGCTTGGATGCGATTTTGGCAAAGAAAATTAACCCAGGAGATGTCATTGTTATCCGCTACGAAGGACCCAAAGGTGGTCCTGGAATGCGGGAAATGCTAGCTCCTACCTCGGCAATTATTGGTGCTGGTTTGGGCGATTCAGTCGGACTCATCACTGATGGACGCTTTTCGGGTGGTACGTATGGTATGGTTGTTGGTCACGTTGCACCAGAAGCCGCAGTTGGGGGGGCGATCGCTCTCGTTGAAGAAGGCGATACCATCACCATTGATGCGCATGCTCGTGTACTACATTTACACATTTCTGATGAAGAGTTAGCCCTTCGTCGTGCCAATTGGCAACCACGTCCACCCCGTTATACTACAGGTGTGCTGGCAAAATATACTAAATTAGTATCCTCCAGTAGTCTAGGTGCAGTCACGGATTTAGATTTGTTTTAATTTAAACATTTTTGTTTGAGCCACTTTCTGTAACTGATTATGGACATAATCATCGTCAGCAACAAAAGAGGCGTTAACGTTGATGACTCAGGTATACGCTGTGTTGGTGGTGGCTGAATTCCAGGAGGTATTTCGCCTCCAGGGGGCGTTTGACCTCCAGGAGGAGTTTCACTAACTGGAGGTGTTTCGCTTCCAGGAGGAGTTTCACTAACTGGAGGTGTTTCGCTTCCAGGAGGAGTTTCACTAACTGGAGGCGTTTCACTTCCAGGAGGTGTCTGACTAACTGGAGGTGATGATGTCGTATCTGAAGAATCATCTCCACCGCCAAAAAGAAAAGGTAGAAGAAGTAAGGGAATACCAGCAAGAGTCCAGTATGGGAACTGACTACCTCCGCCTCGTGTGACAACATCTCCTTCAGGAATAGGAGCAATCTCTTGGCTAATCAAGTCTCCCTCAGGCAATATTGGAAGCGCACCTGCAAAGACATCTCCTGAAAGACCTTGCCCAACAATCTGGTCAAACTCTTGAGGAATACCAGCATTTGGACGGTTGAAGGGAGTCCCTTCTGGGGTATATGGTGCAGAGAGGACATTAAGAATTTTCCCTTCTAGTTGTTGCTCACTGCCACTATTCAAGGCACGCAACCCTTGAGAGATGTTACTCACATAATATTGCTTGACCTCTGGCGGTAAATCTTGAGATTGAATTTGCTGTTTCCAATTGGGAATTTTTGCGACTTCTTCCAACAGCAAACGCCCATACGAATATTTCAAGTTCAGTAAACCACTACGAGGGTCAACCGAATTCGGAGATCCTTCAGGTGACCAGTAAAAGTTTTGAGTCACTTGTCCTAAACCTGCTTGGGGTGTCCGACTAACTGTTTGCCCAAGACTATACCGATACCCATCCATAATGTAAGGACTGTCGTTTTGCCAGAATGAGGTATAGGGTATCTGTTCAAGGTTAGGGTTATTTCCGTAGAAAGAGGCAAAATTTTGATAGTTTTGATCTCCACCAGCAGCTCGGATCAATAGGTTGTTGTAACTAGGTCCGTTGTTGGCTTCCACTAATTGCTGTAGCACAGCTCCAGACTTGTTACAAGCAGCACCAAATCCCACACCACATCCAGGAATGACTTGCATCCTACTCAAATCCTGCCCGGATAGTTGATACTGGAGATAGTTTGACTCCAGTCCTGGCTGGATACCGTAACGTCCAATACTGAGCTGAGCAGAAGCTTGGAGAGGCGCAGTCAGTATTGCCGCCATGTAGGATGAAAACGCAATGACACTTTTTGTAAGACGAGACTTAAACAAGATATGAACCTCCAGTAAACAGGGCTAAAAAGGATTAAAGAAAAACAAATTTGAATTTTGATTTTTCATTTTGAATTTCTCTACAACCTGCCTCCGAGGGATTTAGTCCCAGAGACTGGAGAGGGACCCAAGTTCTGAGGAGAGTTAATGTTGATTGTAATTGCTGTACCCTGAAGTTCTCCTCGCGTAATAGAGTGATATAGGACAAATCCACGGTTTGATTGATTAAAAAGATAAGCTCGACCTGAGGGAGGAATCTTTCCTTGCTTGACTAGAGAAATAAAGGATTCTAAATATTTTTGAATGCTTTGACGGTTGCTTTGATTTGTGTTCGTATGCTTGTCGATCACGGTCATAAACAGATCTAAGCTACGATTGTCTTGCCCCTCAATCAGAATGCCGCTTTCTAGGAAAGAACTAGCAAGAAGTGTTCCATTAACTTGTTGGACTTTGAAGAGCGTATAATAACGCTCCTGTTTTCTATTATCTCTCATATAACAGACCCAGGAACCGTCTGGCTTTTGTGTAAAACCTCGCTCTCTGAGGTAAGAAAATGGAGAAGGGCTTTGCGATCGCGCTGGTGAAGGCTGCAAATTCTTGACAATCTCGGAAGAACAAAGATCCTGCTTTGCCGTTTGTTCAGGAGTCGTTAGAGTATTCTGCGCTTGCGCAACATATGGCGGAACGAGAACCGACGCAAACACGGATAAAGTGAATGCGTTTAATGAACGAATGATGACATTCATAAAACTTATAATGGTAGATGACTTAAAAGGGTTGCCGAGTAATAATAGGAATTAAGATTTTTGGTTAAGATGTCATACCAATAACATATAGAAGGAAGACATAAGTCGTAAACCCTCAGATGTTAGATGAGCGTCTTAAGTGACTTTTGAAACAGTCTCTGTATCTATAGATAGAGATACACTGGCAAAACTTAGTAATCCGTAAGAATTGGCACAAAAGAAGCTCATTCATTAATGTAACTGTTTATTAGCCGGTTGAAACATTTTACTCAACTATGTAACTCTGACACAAAATAGGAACTATTTGTTTCCTCTGTTTCCTCTATTTTGTTGGACTGAAAAAAGACAGATGCACTCTAGTAAATACTCTTTGAGTAGGTTTACTGCTAGTATGTTCACAAGTGCTTAACGTTTGTGATTTCAATTCACTTCTGTTTTATTTTTAACAAGTAGGTTCCTCTCTTCTCGTCTAGCCTAAGAATGAGAATTGCCTACGAATAAAGGATGACTTGTTAATTTGCTTTCTAAGTAAATAATTCAGTTTGTTTGAAGATATACTGTCCTAAGTTGTAGAGTACTCAACGTTTGAACAAGCTCAGACTTACGCGTTAACTGACACCAAACCCGTTGTAAACGTATTCAGTAGCGGGAGCTAGCAACTGGTCAATAAATTGTTGTCCTAACTTTCGTACAGATTCAGCACATACATAGCTGTTATCTATGTACTTCCATCTAGGGATAGAATGTTTCTTACCTAAATTTTACAATAAAAAATGTTTGCTTAAATTGAATTAAGTTAATCATCTTGCTCTGGGTGTCTGTTGTGAGACTTTTGGCTAAATTCCATAAAGATAAAAATCTACTAAAAAAAGTCTTTCAACGTTTTCAGCAGACGCAAGATATGAGGAGCTAGTACCGTCGAGTCACTGGTGTCTTTCGTAGGGTGTTCAAAGAACATACTCGCAAAAGTGAGGCTACAGTGCTAACTCTTTCTTAGTCAACGCAACAAATGGGAGAATCTTGGCAAAAAACAGCATATCAAGCTACAAGTCGGGCTGTTGATACAGTGACGACAACATTAGAGCAAGCTAAAGCCTCTAGTAAACAATACAATATCGATAGCGGTTCAAACAGCTATTTCTTCTGTGGATAATTGGTTTGCGCGACATCGTATACTTTTACAGCTTGTTCAAATTCTCGGTTGGGCGGTTAACCACCCACTCATCAGTGTTGTCATTCTGCTTTTTGCCCTTGCTGTCGTTTGGAGCCTGATTAAGGCAATTAGTCGCATAATTGAATCAACCAGTTTGTCACTTTTGCAAGTTCCTTTCAAATTGCTTCAAGCTCTTGTCAGGGTAATTTTTGTATCATCAAAAACATCTTGGGGTTTGGTTGTCAAACAACTAATTGATACGAAAACAGCAGATGACATGACAACTGTGCCACCTTCCATCTATCCGCAAATTCACAAAGATAAGCAACAGAGACTGGTAGAAATTTCTACCCGTTTAGAAGAAATTCAAAAAGAACAGAATTACCTTTTACAGGAAGCCGCAGAAATTTTAGCTTCAGAAAAAGTTGATACCAATTCAAAATTTAAAATCGCGCAGGATCTATCGCGTTAGCGCAGGCCCCCAAAGGGGCTGGCTCCATTTCTAGGGGCGGCAGCTTTCGGGTAAGAAGCTTCTTACCCGAAACGTGCCGCTGACTTTGCGTCGCATTCTTTTTTCAAATTGGTATTACTGGAGCTGATGAAAGAAAACTTGATAACTTTAACACTTTATAGTAAAATCTACGTCTATATTTATGTTGTGTAGAGTATATTTGTACACTTTATTTTTGCTTGTACAAAATAAAGTTAGTGAATGCACAATATATTTTTTTGCAGAATATTAAAGAAGACATCAAAAGTTCATAATATTTAAATTTTTGCTATTTTTAAAAGCAGATAGGGGACAGATAGACGAGAATTTCGTCCACCTCCGTAGTGGCTTGTTGACAAAGCGGGAATTGCTCTACTGATAAACAACTTAGACATTTTTGCCCTGCCGGGATACCAGAGCAGGGAACATTTTTCTGAAAAAATAATACAGGAGGTAGAGTAAAAATTCCGCAATCCCACTATGGTAGAAAACCAAGCCGACGAAAATAAATTGAGGAAGATCTAGATTGCAATGAATCCAGAAAATAAGATATCGCCAGCTTTCGAGCCATTTCTTGCTGAAATGGGGCTTTTTGACAAACGTGATGCAATTGTAATCTACAAAGCGCCGCCTGTTGAAGGTTTACCGCCACGGGGTCGTTTGCGTGAACTGAAAAATAGGCTAGTTGAGGTTCAAAAACGAGCGACTCATCAAGTTGCTGCAAAGCTTTTTGATGAGTACCAGGAAGCAAGTGAAGATATGGGATATCACGATGAGCCTTTAGAAGTTTCTACTATTGGTTCGGGCGCAATGCCAGTAGCGACGGTTGAAGTGACTCCCAAAACTCTCGAAGCGCTGGTAGAACAACCTAACGTAGTTGCTATTTTGCCAAATCAAAAAATTCATCTCATCCAACCCCGGAAAGTAGAGTATTCTGAACTATTTGCCGAGGAAAACAATGACAATGTGACTTGGGGATTGAAACAGCTTGAGATTCCTAAATTATGGGAGACAACCACAGGTGAAAATATCAATGTGGCGGTATTAGACACAGGGGTGTATGCTGCTCATCCAGCACTCGAAAAACGAGTCAAAGAATTTGTAGTTATTGATCCACTTGGCAGACGAATTAATGCTAAGCCACCTTTTGACTGTGGACAGCATGGTACTCATGTTTGTGGTACGATTGCTGGAGGCAAAACCCCAAAAGGTCTCTCTATTGGCGTTGCACCGCAAGCTAATTTGCTAGTTGGTGGTGTGTTGATCGGAGATACGACTTTACGAACCTTGTTGGAAGGTATTTCTTGGGCGATTGAAAGAGGGGCTGATATTATCAACATGTCCCTTGGTTTAAGTTATTATGAACCATTATTTGCTGAGGTACTTGACATATTGGTGAAACAGTATGGTATTTTACCTGTAGTTGCGATCGGCAATGAAAACCACGGTAATACCAGCTCACCTGGCAATGCTTATAACGCTTTCAGTGTGGGTGCAATAGAAAAACAGCCAGACAGCAAGGTTGATGTCGCATTCTTCAGCAGCGGGGCAAGCCTCGTTTTTCCTGGAGATGAGCCAAATGGTGTGGTGACAAAGCCGGACGTCGTTGCTCCGGGTGCTCAGGTTTATTCCTGCATACCGCCGACAAAAACCCATCACGGAACCTACGAGTACAACTATATGGATGGCACTTCTATGGCAACTCCCCATGTCGCAGGCGTTGCAGCCTTATTGATGGCAGCAAAGCCAACAGCACCTCTCACAGATATCGTCACTGTACTGAAGGAAACGGCAAAACATCCAGGAGGATTTGGTCGCCGTCCTGATAACCGCTGGGGTTGGGGTTTACTTCAACCTTTGGAAGCTTTGAGTGCTCTTAGTTGAGGACAAAGCGGGAAGTGCATCATGTATGATAACAAGACAATTGGGAAAGACAAGATTAGTTCTGAATTTGCGTATCGACTAAATCATCTAGCGCCTCAACAGAAGGTTAGCGTCATAGTCTTTTTAAAGCTAGAAAATCTGGTTCAGTCAAGCAGCTTGCGCCAGTCACGTGCTGAACGCAAAGCCGCTATAGAAGGGATGCGCAATTCAGCAAAGCAAGCCCTAAGCTACATACGCGAAATCATACAGAATTTCGGAGGCATACAGTTAGCTGAAAATCCTGATGCGTTAGGTTCAATACCAATTGAAATTTCTGCTGATGGTATCAAGGCTCTTGCTGCATCAGATGCAGTGAAAGCCGTGGTAGAAGAACAAGAGATTATCCTAGCAAACACGACTAACAGATTCTACATTCAAAGTCGTGAGTGTTAGAAAAAGCAACATGTGTTTTTGAGTGCTTGTGGCATAAGAACTGAAATATTAGTTTTTATTATAAACGCTACAACAAACTTAGAAAGCGAGCGGGGGACAATTTGGTAATCATTTCGTCTTCCATTCCAAAGACCGAATTTGCAAAATGTTGTGCCAGAGGAGGCACAATGACAAGGGGGTTACTAAAACCCGAAAAAAGATGAACGTTTTCGCGTTCTGGGATGAGACCAATCAAGGGAAGTGCATCGCTACTGAATGACACCAAACAATGGTGCCATGTTCCTGGTATATTGTTTAATTTCGGTAAAACTTTTTCGATGCTTGCTCTTAACTTAGCTTCGCTTTGCTTGGAGTCAACATTGGCGTAAGGATCTGTGATGGCGCGGCTGATTTGACCAAAGCGAAAACTACCATCTTTAAATTGAACTGCGCCTGCATCTAAAATAGGTGGTACTATCTCAAGATTTGATTGATTCCACAATTCGTCATTTTTAGTGGAATTGACTTCTAATTGGAACCTTTTCAGATTTGCTGGCATGACGATGGTCCGCAGTTGTCTATCTACAGGTGGAGTTTCAATCATTTCTGCGTGAGTGAAATACAGTTTGGTGGAAATACCGGATGATTTAAGCAGTTCTCGGCTTAGTCCACCAGCGCACACGACAGTGTTAGCACTGTAGTATGTTTCTTGTGGTGTTGTTACTTTCCCTGAAAATATTTGTATGACTTGGGTGAACTTTATTTGACCACCTGCACGCAAAAAGGCGTTAATGTAAGCTTGGGTGGTTTTTTCAGGATGGATATGACCGTGTTTGACAGTTAAAGCACCGGCGATCGCCTCTTGATTCAACAGAGGTTCTAATTCACAAGCTTCCTTCACACTAAGTAATTTCGGAGGGATAGCAAAACGAGTGTAGGACGTTGCTACGCTTGCTGGATCTGCATCGGCACAAATGGTCAATAATAAGTCTAGTTCCCGAAACTCAGTATCAGCATCCAACTCTTCCGACAAAATGCGGTGACGTGAAATACCCTCCTCACACAATTGGCGAGTGAGTGGAGTAGTACCAGACCAAAAAGCTAAACCACCATAACTATAACGAGTTGCGTTTTGTGGGGTCGCGTATTGTTCTAGTAAAAGCACTTGAGAGTCTTTTTTTACCAGTTCGTAGGCGAGTGCAGCACCCGTAATACCAGCACCAACAACAATCCAGTCGTAGGTTTTCATTGAATATCTTTAGTTAAGAGGCTCAAAAAATATTTTTCCTCTTTGGTGCTACTCCAACTCAGTTCTTGCACCATAATTCTCATCCGCCAAGAAATAAATTCTCAGGCTAACAGTTCAACTCCGTTAAAATTGAGATCTTGCACCATTCTCAGTAACCGTAGGGTGGGCACTGCTATCAACGTAAAAATAAGGTTTTCAGCGAACCTTAGGCAGTGCCCACCTTATAAAAATCGCAATAACGCAATTGGTGCAAGATGTGAATTAAAACGGACTTTGGTTATAAGCCTTGAACTTCAGTTCAAAGCGTACTCAGGTTAAGGTGCAAGATCTGAGTTAACTTATTTGATTTTGAGAAACTTATACTACCACAATTATTTACCAACAGTAAGCTTTGTAACTTTTCTATCGTAAGAGCGACCGGAAGTCGCACCTTGACGTCTACCTTGGGTAGTAATGCCCAGTGAGCCAGGCATTGAGCGTAAAATTAAAGTAGGTGAAGCCTCAGGTGCGGCGACTTTGGCTTGACCTCTTCTCAAAGCTATTAAAGTGATATTTGTTTGCTTATTAAAAGAGCGTTTTACAGAACCACGAACAAAAGTACTCGCAAATTTTTGACTTCCTCCAAAATTAGAATCTTTGAATTCAGTATCTATAGTCACGTTTTCGCTTTTATCAATTGTCAAAAAGTTATTCTTACCTGAGGTGTTTATATCTCCAGAAAGAGAAAAGAAGATGAGAGGACTTTTTTCAAAACTATCTGGCTCAGATAATAAATTGGTAAGAAAGTCTGGAAGAGTTTCTTTAGATATATCAGAAGTATCGTATAAAGAAAAAGAAACCTCTCTCACAACGCTGGCATTCTTTGATTGTTGTGAAGTATCTGTAGAGGTTTCTAAATCTAAAGCGGATGTAAAATTAAAAGACAAAGTTTTACCAGCATCTACAACAAAGTTACCAACAATAATTGCATAAGTTTCTGCTAATGCAGAATAATCTTTCTTTTCACCAGAAGCTGAACTCGTTGCAAATGTCAATACTTCTGTATCATCAGTTTCTACGACAGCATTATTAAAAACAGTTGCTGTACCACCATTCGCAAAAGCTGAGGTATCAGCCAAATTTTCACTGTCAATAGTGGAAAAGCTTTGACTCAAGTTTGTTAAAAATAAATCTCCATAAGAAAGAGCAGAAGTCACGGTTTGACTGGGTGACGTGGTTGATGTGTTTGGAGTCGCCATTGGAAAAAACCTCTTGGTTAGATTTAGATAAAGCTTGACAGAATTTTCTATCTACAGTTTGACTTAATTCTCAGCCGTTTACTTTATAATTTTTACTGTCGAAAAACGTTTTGAGAAATTTGCTTTCAATCTATCTTTGTTAGCCATAGCCAGTAATGCTGAAAATAACAGTAAAGCAAAACCAGTTGCAGGTTCAGGTGCTGTCACTCTTGCCTGACTTCTTCTAGTTGCAATTAAAGTAACATTTGTATTTTTCTCAAAATAGCGTTGGAAAGAACCCGTCAACTCAGTCAGAGCAGATTCTTCATTCCCTTCAAAATCAACTTTTGTATAAGTATCGGTTACGGTAATATCTGAACTATTTTGAGTGAGGAGAAAATCATCACCAACAGTGCTAACACTTCCAGTCAGAGAAAAGAAGGAAAGCGAATTGTTGTTAATGCTGCTAGAATCTTCTAATAAACCAGTCAGAAAGTTAGGAAGAGCTTGTTCTGAAATATCTGAAGTGTCAAATAAATAGAATGCAATGTCTCCATTAGCTTGGGCATTTTCTACTGGAGAGGTTTCTATTTCTGTTCCTAGGCTTAGAAAAGACGAGAAGTCAAAAGAAAAAGTTTGACCAGCACCTATATTAAAATTACCAACAATGCCCGAATGACTTTTTACTAATCCTGTATAATTTCTACCTTCCCCACTCACTGAACTGAAAACATCAGTAGATGCTTTTGGTGGAGAGCTCGACGTTTCTACTACTGGGTTATTTTGCAAATCGACAAAATCATCCTTACCCAGAGTAATACCTTCTGTTTCAGCATTATTGTTGCTACTAAATTCTGTGGAAAGAATACCACTGAAATTTGTCAAACTTAATTCTCCATCCGAAAAAGCGAAAGTCGCAGCTTGGCTTGGTGAGGTGAAGAGTACGGAAGTCGCGACGAGTGGAGTACATAGTACTGAAAATCGCTTGCCAAATCCCAAATATTTATTCATAAAATTCTCTGAATATTTATTTTGATTGTCTCTGTTGTGAGATAATTAACAATTAATACAAAGGAAATAATTAGAATTCCATAATTTTCAGGTAACTTTTGCTAAAGCTACATAAAATCTACACTGTTTTCAAAAATGAAATGGCTATCAACTACTACAGAGTACTTAATTATACTGATACCAGAGTAATGTTACAAAAAATCAACGTAATTTTTGTATGAAAATATATAAAATTTTCTTGAAATGATTAATAAAAATAGACATAATCACATAGGACATATAAGAATTACAAATAACAGTTTGTGTGAATGATTGCCGGAAATCGATTTATGATAATTTGTACTATTGCGGTAATAACTCATAATTCACTGAAATAATCATATTATTTCTTTAGAAAAACTAAGTGAAGCAGGCAACATTCTGTTGAAAAGTTTGCCTTGATTTGACTTAATCATTTGTTTTCAACTATCGCAGTCTAGTTTCTCGTATTAGGTGTATAGGAGTGTACTATGAAGAGATATCTACTAGCTTTTGCTGGTGGAGCCAGTTTTGTGTGTTTAATCAACAGACCATTACCTGTGCAAGCAATGCCTGATTTGGAGGTAGCACATGACACACTTCAACTAAATGACGCTGAACGATTAAACACTTTGAACAGTAGTGCTAGTTATGATGTCAAAAGTTTTCATGACAGTATTATTGTTAATGACACTCAGGCAGAATCCATTGTATCTACGGATAGTAAACAACAAGATTCGTCTATTTTAAATCAGAAGCAGGAAAGTAAGAATTTAGGACTAACTGCTGTTCCTAGTTCTTCGCTTCAAGCTACCCCAAGATCTTCAAATAGAGTTGCAGCATCAGACGTCATATCACAAGTCACATCTGTATCACAATTGTCTGATGTACAGCCTACTGACTGGGCTTTTCAGGCATTGCAATCTCTTGTTGAGCGCTACGGTTGTATTGCTGGGTATCCAAATGGTACCTATCGAGGCAATCGCGCTATGACTCGCTATGAATTTGCTGCTGGCTTAAACGCCTGTCTGAATCGAGTCAACGAACTCATTGCCACAGCAACTGCTGATTTAGTCAAAAAAGAAGATTTAACCACCTTGCAGAAACTGCAAGAAGATTTCACAGCAGAACTGGCCACACTACGAGGTCGGGTAGATGTTGTAGAAGCTCGCACGGCCGAATTGCAAGCGAATCAATTTTCTACAACGACTAAACTCAGCGGAGAAGCCATTATAGCAGGTATTGGTGCAACAGGAGGCGCTTCCGGTAGCAATGACTCAAATATTATCCTGACAAATAGAGTGCGGTTAAATCTCAACACCAGCTTTACAGGCAAAGACTTACTGATTACTGGTTTGCAAGCTCATAACTTTTTAGGTGGTGTGAGTGGTAGTGGTAGCCTTCAAAAATCTTTGGGGTTAGCTTCGCCACTTCTGAGTGCTAGTAGTGCTCGTGTCAGTTTTGAACCGCAATTTCCTGGCGTCGATGTTAAAACTTTGTCGGAAACTGGTAGCAATGACATTGAGCTTTACAAGCTGCTTTATATCTTTCCTGTTGCGAAGAAATTAACTTTATTTGCTGGGACTGCGGCGGAAGTGTCGGATGCCTTTCCTACCATCACACCTTTTTATGGTGAAGGACAAGAAGCGATTTCTCGCTTTGCAGGTTTAAACCCCGTGGTACGTGTCTCTGGCGGGACTTCGGGTTCTGGTTTAGCATCGGCTGCAGGATTTATTTTTGACATATCAAAGCAGGTGGATCTCAGAGCTTTGTATGGCAGTGTAAATGCCAATATTACGACTTCAGCTGCGGATGTTGCGGGTCTGCCGGGAGTTTCTAACACACCTTTGGGAGCAGGCGTGTTTGGAGGTAGTAGTATTGTCGCGACACAATTAACCTTTAGACCAAGCAGTTCCCTAGATATTGCTCTAAACTACGCCCACAGTTATCACGAAATCAACATCTTGGGCACAGGATTAACCAGCAGTGATATTTATTCTTTAGCTGGCGTTTCACTAGGAATACCGGTTACACTTAACTCCGTTGGCGGTACAGTAAGTTGGCGTTTTTCTCCAAAAGTTGCTTTATCTGGCTACGGTGCGGCAATATTTGTGAATGATTCTTCAGGTCGTGTTGATGCTTCCACTACCTTCACAAGTTGGATGGCGGGATTGCACTTCAATGATTTATTCAAACCAGGAAACAATGCGGGGATTCTTTTTGGACAGCCTCTTTATCGCACTTCTGCAGATGGTGATGCGAGACTCACGCCTGAAGGTGAACGGCGGGCTGTTCCTTATCATTTAGAAGCTTACTACCGTTTTAAAGTGAGTGACAATATCAGCATTACTCCAGGAGCATTTGTCCTTTTTAATCCTGAAGGTAACAGTAGAAATGATACGACAACTGTAGGCGTACTTCGTACCACCTTCACTTTTTAATAAGTCAATACAGTTCAGTTAAGGATTGTTGCTAACAATTTCACATTATGTAGAGACGTTGCATGCAACGTCTCTACATTAGACTGTATTGCTTAATAATACCGATTTAAAAAATGTTTGCGACAGATGACCCCACCCTCGCTTTTAGCTGCGCTAAAATCTTTCCCTCCCCGAATTCGCGGGGAGGGTTAGGGAGGGGTTTAAAAGTTTTCAACTCCATGTGTCGCATTCTTTTTTCAAACTGGTATAAGTTGCTTGTAAACGGCTTAAAAGATACTCTCCTGCAAGAATAGGAGGATAAATTGGTGATTTATTCCTCTGACAGCTTTTCAGACAAACAATTTCTGTATCGTCATTGGGATGACAGAAAAACGCCACAGAATATCTCGACTGCTTTACCCTCTCATCGTTTGGAATCATGACCCGATGCTTTGTTGAGCAAAACACGTGATTTGTCCAACGTTCCATTAAATCGCCAGTGTTAACAATAACAGTATCAGGAATTGGTGAAGCTGCAATCCACTCTCCTGATGCTGTTCGTACTTCTAATCCTCCAACTTCATCTTGAAACAACAAGGTGATGCTGCCATAGTCAGAATGTTCACCCGCACGAACTTGTCCGAGTTTGGGTAGCTGCGACAAAGATGGATAGTGCAGTAGTCGTAAAGTATGGTTTTGCTGATTATGGTTTGTCGTAAAAAAATCTTGTGGTAATTCTAGAGATAGGGCGATCGCCTGCAAAACGTTATTAGCAAGTTCTGTACAAGCTTCGTAGAAGGTGAGAATGTGAGGGTTTTCTGCAGGAGAAGATAATTTATCTGTGACATTTATATCTGTTACCTTTTGTTTACTAATATTAAACGCCTCTTTCAAGTCTCCTGGGTGATTGGGGTTAAGACGTTCCCTTTCAAGACCAACATAACCTTGATTACTAAATTCATCACTCCAAGCTAACTGCTGCTTTTGTGTTAGAGGTAAATTAAAGAAGTTTTTGCTCTTTTTAAAAACTTGGTGAATTAAGTCATTTGATATATTTGTATTTTTTAAGTACATGAATCCGATTTCATGGCAAGCTTGATAAATTTGTTTAACTACAGTTTGCCTGTCTGTTACATTACCCTTAGTGAAGCGAGAAAAATCAATAACTGGAATTACAAGCATATTGAATGAGTTGATGGAGGAGTCAAACTTGCTCAAGATTATACAAGTAGAGACAGACGAACATAAGACATATGTCCAAGAATTGTTTTGTGAATACTTAAACTGGGCTAACTTGATGTTTCAACGTCAATTCAACATCAGTTTTGATGTTAATGCATTTTTAGAGCAAGATATGGCAAAACTCCAACAATTTGCACCGCCAGAAGGAAGAGTGTTACTGGGAGAATATGAAACCAAGATAGCAGGTTGTGGTTGCTTGCGAAAAATTGGTGAAGATGTCGGGGAGGTTAAAAGGATGTATGTGAAACCAGAGTTTCGCAGAAAAGGAATAGGTAAGTCTTTATTACAAGCGATTATCTATGAAGATCACCAGATAGGCTATGCAATAATTCGTTTGGATACTGCTCCTTTTGCTAAGGAAGCACAGGCGCTTTATCGTAGTCTTGGATTTCAGGAGATTTCGCCATATGCTGAAAGTGAAATTCCTGAAAAATATCGTTCGTCTTGGATATTTATGGAGTTATTTTTCAAGCCGAATTAAGAAACCCAGTTTCTTAAAAAAACTGGGTTTCTAATGATTGAAATTTCAACAAAATCACACATTAAAGCGGAACAACATTACATCGCCTTCTTGCACGATGTAATCTTTTCCTTCACTGCGAACTAAGCCTTTCTCCTTCGCAGCATTCATTGAACCAGTTGTGGCTAAATCATTATAAGCAACAGTCTCTGCTCGAATAAATCCTCGTTCAAAGTCGCTGTGAATGACACCGGCTGCTTGTGGTGCTGACATTCCTGCAGTGATAGTCCAAGCACGGGTTTCCTTTTCTCCTGTGGTGAAGTAAGTGCGCAAACCTAACAGAGTATATGTAGCGCGAATCAGAGATTTTAAACCACCTTCTTCTACACCTAAAGATGCCAAGAATTCAGAGCGTTCTTCTTCTGGAAGTTCAATGAGTTCCGATTCAACCTGTGCAGAAACGACGACGACTTGTGCATTTTCAGCACATGCAATTTTTCGCACTTTTTCCACGTATTCATTACCTGTTGCTAATTCATCTTCAGACACATTGGCAGCATAAATAATCGGTTTATTTGTGAGCAGTTCTAGTGGTTTAATAATCTCGGCTTCTTCTTCAGTCAAACTAACTTGTCGTACTGATTTACCTTCATTTAATGCAGCAGCTAATTTCTCCAGCAAAGCTAATTCAATTTGTCCTTCTTTGCTAGTACGAGCTTGTTTGCGGGTGCGTTCTATCCGCCGTTCAATTTGTGCTAAATCGGCTAAACCGAGTTCCAAATTGATGATTTCAATATCTCGCGCTGGATCAACTGAACCAGCAACGTGGATAATGTCGTCATTTTCAAAACAACGTACAACATGAACAATTGCATCAACTTCCCGGATGTGGGATAGAAATTGATTACCCAATCCCTCACCCTTACTCGCACCCTTAACCAAACCGGCGATATCTACAAACTCAACACGCGCCGGAACAATCTGTTTTGAGGAAGAAATCTTCGATAAAACATTTAACCGCTCATCCGGCACAGAGACAACGCCGACGTTTGGTTCTATAGTACAGAAAGGGAAGTTGGCTGCTTCTGCCTTAGCATTGGCAACCAAGGCATTAAACAAAGTCGATTTTCCAACGTTAGGGAGTCCGACAATTCCGGCTCGTAGCATCTTAGATTTAAAATTCTGGATTTGGTACCAAACGCTATCTTAAAACTACAAGCAAGGAGTTTCAAACAGGTGCTGGTACAGGTTGAGGAATAGGTGCTGGTACAGGCTGCGGAATGGGAGTAGGTACAGGTTCAGGAACTGGTGCTGGAACTGGTTCAGGGACAGGTGCTGGTATGGGTTGGGGAACCCCTGGTTGGGATGGTGGTTCAGGATTTGGTAATGGATCTGGTAATGGATTCGGAATCTGTGGTTCTGGTAAAGGTCCAGGATTGGGATAAATCATGGTAATGTCTACTTAAATCATCCGACTTTACCAACCTAGATGACAATAGATACTGGCGACATCTTCCAATATCAGTAAACCGAAATGTTTTAAAACTTTTGATAAATGTGAGAAACTCTGGCTTTGGTATGAGTGATAGTGAACTGCTTCTGGTTAATTTAATCAAGCAGGAGGAATCCCTTCAAATTTTGCCTCAAGCTCCAATTCTATCGAGTCAGCAAGCAGGATGGGAAAGTATTAATATATTTTACTATTGTCATCCCGCTCATTCTACTACTGAACACTATTTAACGCATCATGCCCTAGCGCTTGCCTACAATCAATTTCAATTAGAAGTCCGAAAAGATGGGAAATCAAGAACTCAGCTCGTAGACAATGGTATCATTCAATTAACCCCTGCTAACGTTAGCCAATGGTTACGTTGGGACAGAGAGGGAGAATTTTTGATAGTTACCCTTTGCCCCAAGTTTTTGGAAAAAGTAGTCTATGAGTCAATGAAGGGAGATGTTATCGAACTCATCCCACAATTTTCTATTATTGACTCCGTTATTCTGCACACAGCAGAAGCACTAAAAGCAGAGATTGAAACTGGACATTCCTCAAGCAGGTTGTTTGCTGAATCGGCTGCGACAATGCTAGCAGTTCGTTTGCTCCAAGCTTATGCTAACTATAAACCCGTAATCAGAGCTTACAGCGACGGTCTTGCCAAGAACAAGTTACAACTAGCAATTGACTACATCAATGCACATCTTGACCAAGATATCAAGTTAGCAGATATCGCCGAACTTTTAGGAGTTAGTCATTACTATTTTTGTCATCTATTTAAACAATCAGTCGGCATGACTCCTCATAAATATTTGATTCAACAGCGAATAGAACGAGCAAAAGTTTTGTTGAAAAACCAAGAGTTCAGCATTGCTGAAGTTGCCTTAGAGTGCGGCTTTACAGACCAAAGTCATTTGACTAAGCACTTCAAGCGTTTGGTTGGACTCACTCCAAAAGCTATGCGCTCACAATAGCAAGAATTTACCGAAAAAATCTCAAGAATTTACAAGATTGTTACTTTTACGTTTGCTACAGTGAGGCTTGTAAAAATAAATATTTGACAAAATAACTATGACCAGCTCAGTTGAATACAACATCGGTTTGTTAATCTACCCAGACTTTACCCAATTAGACGCGACTGCACCTTACCAAGTGTTCTCCACAATACCTACTGCCCGCGTGCATTTGATTTGGAAAAATTTGGAACCTGTAAAAGATATGAGTGGTTTGGTTCTTCATCCAACAACTACGTTTGCTGATTGTCCACAATTGAATGTCATCTGTGTTCCAGGTGGCGGGATGGGAATTGTTCCAATGATGCGTGACTTGGAAGTGCTGAGATTTTTAAAACAACAGGCAAAAAATGCTCAATACATCACCTCAGTTTGTACGGGTTCGCTGATTCTAGCAGCAGCTGGATTACTCCAAGGCTATAAAGCAGGGTGTCATTGGATGTTTCGGGATTGTCTGACTTGCATGGGAGTTGAAGTGAGTCATGAACGTGTTGTCGTTGATAGAAACCGCATCACAGGCGGAGGTATTACTGCAGGTATTGACTTTGGACTTGTAGTTGCAGCGGAACTCTGGGGTGAAGAGACAGCAAAATTCATCCAATTGTTTTTGGAGTATAATCCATCTCCACCATTTAATGCTGGTTCTCCTGAAACAGCAGGCGCAGTTACAAAACTTGTCAAACGTGCTGGTGTAGAAATTTTTGAAGCAATATTGTTAGAGTCTCAGCAAGCAGCAATTCGGTTAGAGAGTAATCAAAAATAATGACACAAAAAATGCTAAAATGTTTAATCAAAACCAAACACCTTTACTAGACACCCTCAAAGCCTGTGCAGAACGTTTTCACGCTGCTTTTTACACCCCAGGACATAAACGAGGACAAGGAATCTCGAAATCCTTAAGTGATGTTTTTGGTAAAGCTGTGTTCCGTGCTGATTTGCCAGAATTAGCAGAATTAGACAATCTTTTTGCACCAAGCGACGTGATTCAGCAAGCGCAGCAACTCGCAGTTCAAGCTTTTGGTGCTTCGCAAACTTGGTTTCTTGTCAATGGTTCTACTTGTGGAATTGAAGCGGCAATTCTTGCAACTTGCGGCACGGGAGATAAAATTATCTTACCTCGGAATGTTCATTCTTCTGCCATAGCAGGTTTAATTCTTTCTGGCGCTATCCCAATTTTTGTTTATCCAGAATATGATCCAGTTTTAGATATTGCTCACAGTATCACTCCTAGTGCTGTACAAGCTGCTTTGGAAAAGCATCCTGATGCGAAAGCAGTATTTATGGTTTACCCGACATACTACGGTGTGTGTGGAGATGTGGAGGCGATAGCTTCCCTCACCCACCAATACAATATCCCCTTAATTGTGGACGAAGCACACGGCGCACACTTCGCCTTTCATCCGCAACTTCCCACTTCAGCTTTAGCCGCAGGTGCTGATTTAACTGTACAATCGATTCACAAAGTCCTAGGCGCATTGACTCAAGCATCGATGCTACATGTTCAAGGCAACAGGATAGATATTGACCGTGTTAGTAAAGCTTTGCAACTCGTACAATCGACTAGTCCTAGTTATTTACTTTTAGCTTCGTTGGATGCAGCGCGTCAGCAGATGGCGCTTTATGGTAAAGAATTGATGTCTCGCACTTTGGAACTAGCCCAAGAAGCGAGAACCCGTATTAGTCAAATCCCTGGTTTATCGGTTTTGGAAATCCCCCCATCCCCCCTTGGTAAGGGGGGTGAGGGGGGTAAGGGGGCATCACCTGGCTTCGTTGCTTTAGATAAAACGCGATTAACTGTCACGGTTTCTAATTTGGGTTTGACTGGCTTTGAAGCTGAGGAAATTCTGAATGATAAGCTAGGTGTAACCGCTGAATTTTCATCACTACAACATCTCACTTTTATTATTAGTTTAGGTAACACCCAAAAAGATATTGAACAATTAGTGCAAGCTTTTATTATTCTTGCTAAAAAGTATCGAAAAACTCCTTCTCCTGCCTACTCTTTGTTAATGGAGAGAGGAAACGATTTGTTTAGCATCACAGGAAATTCTATACAGATTTCGCCTCGCGAAGCTTTCTTTGCTCCTACAGAAACCTTGCCATTACAAGAAACCTCAGGATGTATTTGTGCTGAAATCATTTGTCCATATCCACCAGGAATTCCTATCTTGATGCCTGGAGAAATTATCTCTCAATTTGCTTTAGAGTATTTACAACACATTCAGAAGTTGGGTGGATTTATCAGCGGTTGTGCTGATACAAGTTTAAGAACGTTAAAGGTAGTGAAAGTATAAAGAATTAGCTTTTCTTGATGAGAACGTTCTGCGCAAAGCGCAACAGCGTTTGCGCAGCGCCCCCAAAGGGGCTAGCGATCGCCTACACTAATATCAACACATTTAGTGGAAGAAGGTTCTAAATCAACTATAACTTCTGCTCCATCGGGTATACTGTCCACTGACTCTAATAGTTCGATGTTTTGACCGCGTTTAATTCCTCTGATTTTCATCTGATGAGTTCCTTTCGTAATAATTATAAGATGCGTTATAGCTTGCGCCTAACACATCCTACAAGAAATGTTTACCAGCTTATTCAAGTTGTGGCTTTTGAAAACTATACACATCTTTTTCCCTTAGAGAAACATAGATGCACACAAATAAACCATCTGCATTCATCTGTGCCCATCTGCAGTTCCAAAGAGACATAAACCAGATTTTTGTAAATCTATCAAACCGTCTTACGTAAAGCCACCGGACAAAAACTAGAATCGTTGTTTACCTCTTCCAAACGCGAAGTTTTTAACCTATCAAGCCACTTTTGCATATACACTCGATTCATTTTTTGTTCATCTGGATTTTGAGTATCAACTGGATGAGGCATGAGTCCTAAAATCGTTGCTGTCGTCACACAAAACATCGATTTTTGAAAACTGATACAAATTTGAACTCGCAAATCATCTTCTCCCCGACGACTACGCTTATAAACTTCGTGCAAATAATCTGGAAGATAATGACGCATATCCTGCATCAATAAGGTAGGAGGAATGCCTGCACCGCCAATTGGTAACGGATCGGCATACAAAGCGCCATATTGAAATCGAGCTTGATCAGGGGGAATTTGATAAGCTTGAGCATTATATGAAACTGTGCCATGAAAAGCTGTTCCCCGGAAGAAAACTGCTTCTACATAAGGAATTGCTGTATCTGCAAGAAATGTCAAACCAGTAGATTTAGGAATAATGTCGTAAACTTTATCCCGAATTTTAACAGCGTAGGTAATCGGCTTGTTGGCATCTGCTACCAAACCTGCTTTGATGTGTTCTACAACATCAGGAATAGATTTTATTTCACCTTGATCGTAAAGGTCTGATAAACTGAGGAAAATATCAGCCATTACTCTCCAAAATTGACCTAAACCAGTGGAGTAAGAACTGACACGCAATAGTTCTGTTAAGAAATCAGGAAATAGTTGATTAACTCCCAAGATGATGGGATTGTTTTTAAATTTTGCTTTAATTACAGCTTGTGCTCTCTCTTCAAATTCTGTTGAATCTAAGTATTGATCTAACCCACCGCCACCATGCCAGATCATGGCTTTCATACAATATTCGGCATACTCAAAATTAATTCTGTCATGCCACCAATGCCGTAGTAATTTTTTAAAAGAAAAGTCTCCATTAAAGTATTTCCAAAATTGGAAAAATACTAAAAATTGATGTTCAGCAACATAAATGAGGTTTTTTGAGTAGGCATCTAAGACTACACCATAACTTTTGAGAATGCCGACAACTTCTAGCAAATTTTCTGGAGTATCAGGAAGTAATGCTCCTCCCGCTTCCAATCGCTCGATATACTCAAATAATGCATAGTTAACGGGCTTATTTTTGATGTTTACCATTGAGATTTCTCCGATATACTTAATATTCATCTTAAAGAAGAACTCACCAACACAGTAACTCTTGACTGGAGGCTGAGCATAGGCAAGGGGTTGGGCTTTTACCTAGAAAAACTGCGGTGCCTCCGGAAAAATCGCCCCATGA
>NZ_QMEA01000041.1 GCF_012912105.1 Brasilonema sp. UFV-L1 | reverse complement strand
ATGGGGAGACCCCCTCCGGGGGAATTCAAAGTATGCCTACGGCACGCTGCGCTAACAAAATTCAAAGTATGGCACTTCGTGCCACGCTGCGCTATCAAAAAAAGATTCTTTAATTTTGAATTTTGAATTGATAATTTTGAATTTGAGCGCAGCGAGTGGGGAGGTGGGGGGATATTACTCTCTCACTCCCATACTCCCTCATTTAGCTTTACTCCTAGCGTTCTTCAATCACACGATCAATTAAACCGTATTCCTTTGCTTCTTGAGCAGACATCCAGAAATCACGATCTGTATCTTTTTGAATTTTTTCCAAAGGTTGACCTGTGCGAGCAGCTAGCATTTCATTAAGTTGCTGCCGCATTCTCAAAATCTCCCTGGCTTCTATTTCAATATCGGTTGCTTGTCCTTGAGCACCACCTAGAGGTTGGTGAATGAGGATTCGGGTATTAGGTAAGGCAAGACGTTTGCCTTTGGTGCCAGCTGCGAGTAGGAATGAACCCATAGAAGCTGCCATCCCTACACAGATGGTGACCACATTTGCTTTGATGTGCTGCATTGTATCATAGATGGCAAGACCTGCTGTCACCGAACCCCCAGGAGAGTTGATGTAGATACTGATGTCTTTGCTTGGGTCCTCGGAATCCATGTAGAGTAGTCTGGCAATGATGGCATTAGCCATACCATCGCTGACTTCTCCACTCAGGAAAATAATGCGTTCTAAAGCAAGGCGTTCGTAAATGTTAATCCACTGGGTGTAAGAATCTCCAGGAAAACGGAAAGGGACTCTGGGAATACCAATCGGCATAGTAGGATTCTCTTGTTTTTAGCGAAAAATGTGAAAAATCGTGAAAAATCAAATTTAACGAGGAATTGCAGCAGCTAGTGCTTGAGGAAGGTCTTTAGTGCTTTCTAAAACCCGGTCAATCAAGCCATATTCTTTGGCTTCTTGAGGTGTCATGTAGAGCTTGCGATCTATATCTTTGGCAATTCTCTCCACGGGCTGCCCTGTATTGCTTGAGAGAATGCTTAAGATCATTTGCTTGTTTTTTAGCACTTCTTGTGCTTGTATCTGAATATCTGTTGCCTGAGCGTAGCCAGTACCACGTTTTGCTTGGTGCAGAACAATAGTCGCGTTTGGTAGACTAGCACGAGATCCTTTCGTTCCAGAAGAGAGAATCATTGCTGCTGTACCCATAGCGTAACCAAGACAGATGGTATTAACTGGTGGCTTGATGTATTTAATGGTGTCACAGATGGCAAAAGCTTCTGTTTCAGAACCTATGGCATCACCAGTGTACCAAGAAGTGCCCGTGGAGTTAATGTAGACAGATATGGGCTTGTCTGGATCTTCATATTGCAGGTACAGAAGCTGAGCAATAATAAGTTCTGTGACATCTACTCCCAGTTGCTGTTTATACTCATCCGGAGAAACTAAGGGCAAACCCAAGTATATGATACGTTCTTTTAACAATAGAGAAGGTAAATCCGGCGGCGGTGTACGGTAGAAGCTGTCGCCGTAGTAAGACGCTTGCACAGCCTTGATGATGGAATTTTCCATAGCAACTGTTGCCTAAATTTATGCCGTTAACTGTAGTACATCCTAGCGCGATGCTTGCTCTGTTGGAGGTGTGGATTTCTCGCTAGAGTGTAGGGGTTCAAAGGAGTTAGGGTATAAAGGAAAATACAAAAAAGTATTTTCTTGGCTATTTTCTAGCCTACTTTATTGAGAACATTATTTTAAAGTTTTTGTTAGATGACTTTTCCGAAGTCTGAATACTGTACCTTGAAGTTATTTATAAATATGTATGGCTCGTGTAGGAATCTTGGGGGGTTATGAAGGTTAATTTGAAGCCTGCTCTCAATGATGGCAGTTTGGATGTCAATCAACTCAACAGTCAGCGTCAGTTGGGAATTTCCATTTCTGCGATCGCCGAAAATCTGGATCGTAATGTCCCACTGAATTTATGCCTAGTCCTCGATCATAGTGGTTCGATGAATGGGCGACCTTTAGAAATTGTTAAAAAAGCGGCAATCCGTCTTGTTGACAAACTAAATCCTGGCGATCGCCTAAGCATTGTTGTTTTTGATCACCGTGCAAAGGTTTTAGTCCCCAATCAAACGATTGAAAACCCTGAACGAATCAAACAGCAAATTAATCGTCTTTCTGCTGATGGCGGAACTTCTATTGATGAAGGCTTGCGCTTGGGTATTGAGGAATTAGCAAAGGGAAAAAAAGAAACAGTTTCTCAAATTTTTCTCTTAACTGATGGTGAAAATGAACACGGTGACAATAACCGCTGTCTTAAATTTGCTCAATTGGCTGCTGGCTATAATTTGACTTTGAACACGTTAGGATTTGGAGACAATTGGAACCAGGATGTTCTGGAAAAAATCGCTGATGCTGGTAGTGGTACTTTGTCTTACATTCAGCAACCAGAACAAGCGATAGATGAATTTAGTCGCCTTTTCAACCGTATTCAAACAGTAGGATTAACGAATGCTTATCTACTATTTTCTCTGGTACCTAATGTACGGTTTGCAGAACTAAAACCTATCGCCCAAGTTGCCCCAGACACAATAGAATTACCATTTCAGTTAGAAGCTGATGGACGTTTTGCTGTACGTTTGGGAGATTTGATGAAAGATGTGGAACGGGTTGTTCTGGCAAATATTTACTTAGGAAACTTGCCAGAAGGTAGACAGACGATCGCAAGATTGCAAGTCCGCTACGATGATCCAGCACAAAATAAAACAGGATTACTTTCAGAAAATATTCCTGTGGAGGCAAATGTAGTGCGAGTCTATCAACCATCCCCTGATGCTCAAGTACAACAGCACATTTTGGCATTAGCCAAATATCGGCAAACGCAACTAGCAGAAGCGAAATTGCAACAGGGCGATCGCGCTGGTGCTGCGACAATGTTACAAACTGCTGCCAAAACCGCGCTGCAAATGGGAGATAAAAGTGCAGCAACGGTGCTGCAAACTTCTGCAACCCGTCTACAAGCTGGTGAGGAGTTATCCGAGAGCGATCGCAAGAAAACTAGAATCGTGTCCAAAACTGTTTTGCAGGATTCTTAAGTTGTGGGGCAGGCAAAAAGCCTGCCCTCATGATAAATAAACAAACCACACCAAACAAGAGAGGACGCAACAGAAAAAGAATGAGAATTACTAGAATTCATCATGTCGCTATTATTTGTTCTGATTATGAACGCTCGAAAAATTTTTATACTGAAATTTTAGGTTTTTCTATTATTAATGAGACTTTCCGACCTCAGAGAAATTCTTATAAGTTAGATTTACGAGTTGGAGAAAATCACCAAATTGAGTTATTTTCTTTTCCTAATCCTCCAGAGAGAGTCAGTCATCCTGAAGCTTGTGGTTTAAGGCATTTAGCTTTTGAAATTGATGATATTGAGCAAACAGTTGCTTATTTAAAGTCGAAAAACATAGAGGTAGAAGATATTAGAGTGGATGAAATAACTGGCAATAAATTTACATTTTTTCAAGACCCAGATCATCTACCTCTTGAGATTTATGAACGTTAAGACAATTTTAGCAGTTTAGTGCGAATCAATCAGTTTTCAAGAGCTATTGCAAATTTAGAAGACACCAAATTCTACTTTTATTCTAACATCAACAGCGATTATTCGTCATATGGCTATTAAATGCTGATTGACACAATATAACTATCCATTGGAAGTTGATCTTGTGAATTATGATTTGAAATATTTGAATTATTTATATCGTCCTCAAGATAGATGTGAGGTGAAAGAAATTGGTACTAAAGTTTCAATAGTAGCTGAACTATGGCTGGTCAGCACAAATGTTGGAGGTGGCGCTCAAAGGGTGCAAAAATGACAAGAAAATACCTTGTTCACAGGAAGTTTGGTAAATTCCAACTTCAGCTAAAGGAGGTATCAATACCAGAAGAAAAAGTATCTTAACCCTTGTTTAACGACCACTTTTTTAACCAGCTGAACCAAGAAAACGTATGAAAATCGCTCAAATTGCCCCCTTGTGGGAACGAGTTCCACCTTCAACTTACGGAGGTATTGAGCTCGTAGTGAGTTGCCTAACAGACGAACTAGTGCGTCGCGGTCATGATGTCACTTTGTTCGCTTCTGGTGATTCGCAAACACTAGCTAGGCTGGAAGCAGTTCATCCTCGTGCATTGCGCTTAGACCCAAATGTAAAAGAGGGTATTATGTACGAAATGCTAGGAGCTAGCCAAGTTTACCAACAAGCGGAGGAATTCGACATTATTCATTCTCATGTAGGGGTATGGACGTTGCAATTAGCAAGTATTGCGTCAACACCTACAGTGCATACTCTGCATGGTTCTTTTACGGATGAAAGCAGTAGAGTATACACTCTTCATAGAACGCAACCATACATCAGCATTAGCGATGCCCAGCGTCAACCAGAGTTGAATTACGTCAGCACGGTTTACAATGGCATTAAAATCGAAGACTACCCATTTGTAGCACAACCAAAAGAACCGCCATATATGGTGTTTTTGGGTAGATTTTCGCCAGAAAAAGGACCACAACATGCGATCGCCATCGCGAAACAAGCCGGTTGGCACTTGAAAATGGCAGGGAAAGTAGATGTTGTAGACACAGAATTTTTTGAAAAAGAAATAGCCCCATTTATTGATGGTGAGCAAATAGAATTCCTGGGTGAGGTCGATCATGCAGCCAAAGTAGAATTGTTGGGGAACGCATCAATCACTCTGTTTCCCATCACCTGGAGAGAACCTTTTGGCTTAGTCATGATTGAATCAATGGCAACTGGGACACCAGTTATTGGGATTAACATGGGTTCAGTACCAGAAGTTGTTGCCCACGGAAAAACAGGTTTTGTTTGCGACAGCTACGAGCAAATGGCACAAATGATTCCGGCTGCATTGGAACTAGATCGTCAAACCTGTAGAGAATATGTGGAAAGCAGGTTTACGGTTAGCCAAATGGTAGATGGGTATGAAGCAGTCTACGAACAAATCCTTAGAGGACGTACTCCAAGGAATGGGTTGCTTCATGCTTTGAGAAACTCACTCGAATCAATCGCTTTTGTGAAGTAAAGCTGCCATGATCAGCTTTCAGTGCAAAGGAGAAAAAATGAAAACGACAACGTATGGTTGTCCGTGTTGCAGTGGTTCTTTACTGCGTCACGTGCGTCACACCGGAGTTTACTGGTTTTGTCAATCGTGTAGGCAAGAAGTCCCGCTTTTACAGGCTTATCAGCAAGACTTTTTAACTCACAGGCGTATTCAAAACCGTCCACTTTCATCTCAACTTGTCCTGGCACGATGACAGCTTCAGTACAGCCATAACTAACTGTCATCTGCATCCTACCTCCAACACATCTCCAACTCAATTAAATTAGGTTAAAGGTCTTCGTTGTACTTTGTGCAGCATCCTCCTTGTCTTCGGAGACGTTAACCTTTGCAAGCTGGTTCCAACATTGGGTGTTACTTGTCTTTTGTTTCTTGCAGTCACCCAATCTCGGCGGTACCAGCTTTCATTAGTTTTAACAGGTTCGTCGTAAGTCCCCCGCTATAAGGGTACTCCGTTTAGCGGCGGGATATAAGACGGTACGGGGGTCTAACACGTAAAAAAATCGGGCAGGCTAGCCCCGAAGGGGGCGCTACGCAAACGTTTGTTGATCTGTCGTCGTAGTCGGGTACTCGTTTTTATTAAGCCTGCCCGATTTTTTCGCTGACTTTGCGTCGCAACGACAATTGCATCTAGGACTAATTTTTACCGCAGGTAAAAGAAGAAAAAAGATGCATGCGGAGTTGCTAATCTCTGCGGAATTCACGAAGTTAATGTTGTATACTATTATTGGTTGCTGACCCACCCACACGACTCACAACAACCGGCGACAGTAGCAGTAATATGCGCAGCCTCGACTAAGAGCGTGAGAAAGGGGGAAAGATTTTGGTCACTGGTTCGCTCCATTACGAAAGCGGTAAAAAATAAGCCACACTAGAATGTACGAAAAACAATTAAACGACCTGCGGAAGGCGGGTCGCTGCCAGGATACACACGAGTGTATGGGAGTAAGGAGCGAGTCTCAAACCTCCGGACGCCGAGTAAGACCATCACCGACTTTAGTGTCGGATACTCTAGCAATAGGGATCCCCAACGTGGCATCGACGAATGAAACTGGAAGCCCCCACCATAAACGGTACTCCGTTTTGGTGGCGGGTACTTCACCTAGATAGAACTTACGCACCATCTGCTAAAAACCTGGTTTGGTGAGTTCGTAGTTGGTTGCGAAACAGACGATTGATTTTTCCTCTTAACCGAGTAACTTTTGCGTAAGTCCTGTCTTTGTTGTCATTTTTCTGAAGCAGTGATGTTTTGGAATCCCACCCCTTTAACGCAAGTGGAGGGATGGTAGGATGTCAATTAGTGTTAAACTTGCCAGTCATGCTCACTACTAGGAGCGAGCATAATTAATTCTTCTATATTATGTAGCATTGTGTTGCAAATGGCATCTAAAGGTAGGTCATTTGGATCATGTCCAAAAGGTTCTTCCATTTGCGAGCCAATTTCTTCGATACTTAATAAAGTGAAACTCACAAAAGCCGTAATTAAACCAGTCCACCAAATTAAATGACTAACTATTTCAAGAGGCAACAGCAAACAGAAAATCAACAACAATTGTCTGAGCTTAATACTATATATTATGGGCAGTGGTGTTTTCAAAATGCGTTCACAACCACCCAAAATATCTACCAAATTATCCACTAAGTTATGTAGGGCAGTCAATTGATAGATATTTAGACAATTACGATCATGCTGATGCTGTAAATAATCCCTGATCCAGAAGGCAATTTGTAGAGGCGGATGATAAGTCTCTTTGAGCTTAAAATATTGGATTTCAGACATCAATGACTCTACTTGCTTATCCAAACACTCTGCTCTTAGATGTAACTTCATCGCAACTGCAAAAGCAACTAATAGCCGGATTGTCGCCTCTTTTTTTACTTTATCTTGAGGTGACTGCTCTTTAACGACAATGTAAATTCCCTGAGCCAAATTACGGACTGTATTGACTAAAGAACCCCAGAGTTTACGACCTTCCCAAAACCGCTCATTCGCCGTATTTGTCCGGAATACTAATAACAAAGTAAAGCCAACATTAAAAGTCAAGATAGCATTGGTCAGGACACCGCTCTTATTTGGAAATCCTATGGGAAATCCAAAATAATATAGTGATGATACTAACAAACCATAAGCACCACAAAGTATGACCCAAGGAAGAATGACTGGAAGAACTGATTTTTCTAGTCGGAAAATTACCTGAAACCAATTCAGTTTTTCGCCTGTGTAAACCTGATACTTTCCTGTAAACGAATTTTTTGCCTTGCTGAAAAACTTTTTGCACCTTTCCAATGTATTGGAATTTGAGTGTTTCATTTACAAGAACTCCAAATAGTTGAGCACATTAAGTGAAATTTCATGAAAAAAATGATTCATCAGTCTATGTTTGGAGTTAAATATTTTATAACTCAGACAATCTTGTCATACCTTGTAATTTGATAAACAGAACTTTCATTCTTCCAAATCAAAACTTCATAACCAGCTTCATGTACTATTTATACAATGAAATTAAGGATACTTTCAAACTATTTAATTCAACAACTGAAACATCCCGCCATCTCCATGTCTTCAGTATAGCTCTTGCTGTTGATCGCCTGTGACAATTGCGTAAGTCCTGATAAAGTTAAACTTTGGGAATAACGATTATTTGCCATGAGCATGACATTCAAAAGACTGGGATTGCTGGATTTCATAACGAAATCTAGTTTACCAAGTGACTTGATTGCACTCAAAGGAGAGTGGCGATGAAAAAAGTAGCGGTGTTTGGCAATACTGGAGGCGGTAAATCAACTCTAAGCAAGAGATTATCCCAAATCACTGGTTTACCACTTTACATCTTGGACAAGATTCAATATCAATCAGGGGGCATTGAGGTTCCACATGAAGACTATAAGCGCGCCCATCAGCAAATTTTAGCTACTGACCGATGGATTATTGACGGGTTTGGTTGCATGGAAACCCTTTGGCTACGACTGAACGAGGCGGATACTCTGGTTTTTGTCGATCTACCGCTATACGTGCATGGATGGTGGGTAACTAAACGACTAATCACAGGTTACTTTAAACCGCCAGAAGGCTGGCCGTCTAAGAGTCCAATATTGAAGAGTTCGCTTACTAGCTACCGCGTGCTTTGGTTGTGTCACAAAAATTTGACCCCAAAATATCGTGAGTATATCAAGCAGGCTCAAAGCATCAAAAGTGTTTATCACATTCGTCAGACTAAACAGATAGAGCAATTTTTTGAATTAATATCACCCAAGTAGGTGACCTTACAGGATGAAGACGACTCTGTTGTCACTTCCCTATATTGGAGCTGATTCACTTCGGAGGTTACCTTGTGTTTGAGCAAAAGTTTCTACGCCTGGATGGGTTTACCAAAGCAGAACGGATTGGGATGACTGCTTGTGTGAGTGAGGCGATAACCCGTGCAGGAGGTTGGATTACTGACTTCCACCTGTACTCGAACATCTTAACCTGTATCAACTTTGAGGTGCCGATCGCCAACTTGGACAAACTCGCTGCATTTTTGCAAGAGACTGGTCTGCATTTGAGCCAAGAAAGCCTAGAACAACTCATGCCTGCTAATGATTCAAGACTGAAAGAGAAAGAACTCGTAGGGACATTGCAAATTACATTTGTACACAACGAACCTGACTTACTTCGAGAGGTGCCTGCTGTTCCGGGATAACCGCCTCCCGACCACAAAATCGTTTGCTCTTCCAGGATGACCTTTAGCTTGATTTTTCCAATTTGAAATCTAAAATCTAAAATTGATATAGCTTTAACTCAACCTAACTCAGTGTCAAAGAACCTGCAAGAAACTCACTTAAACCGTGCGCGTGCTAGTCTTAGGCAAGCACTGTCTTGGTATGGAAATCTTCGCAAACCAGGACAGTCGTCATCCAACTCACAATTAGCAGGTTTGGTCAAACCAGAATTAGAGGTTTTGACCTCAACACTCAACAAACTAGACTATAACGTGATTCGTATCGCTGCGTTTGGTTTGGTGAGTCGTGGAAAGTCAGCGGTGTTGAATGCTTTACTGGGACAAAAGATATTACAAACTGGTCCCCTTAACGGTGTGACTCAGTATCCTCGTTCTGTACGCTGGAATCCTAGTGGTAAGGTGCAGGTAGAGTTAATTGATACACCAGGATTAGATGAAATTGAGGGTGAATCTCGGGCACAAATGGCACGAGAAGTTATGCGTCAGGCAGATTTAATTTTATTTGTCGTGTCTGGTGATATCACTCGCACTGAGTATCAGATGCTGTGTGAATTACGTGAGGCGCAGAAACCTCTGATTTTGGTTTTTAACAAAATAGACCTTTACCCAGATACAGATAAAACAGCAATTTACAATAATTTACAACAGTTGGGCGCAGGAAATCCCCAAGGAAAACCCTTACAACCGGATGAAATTGTCATGGTGGCGGCGGAACCTGCACCGATGGAAGTGCGTGTAGAATGGTCTGATGGTGGTGTTGCACATGAATGGGAGACTCTACCGCCACAAATAGACGAACTCAAAGAAACAATTCTTAAAATTCTTAATCGTGAAGGGCGATCGCTCTTGGCTTTAAACGCACTCATCCAAGCACGGGATGCACAAGAGGCGATCGCCCAAAAAACTCTCGACTTACGCCAACAACAAGCAGAAGACTTAATTTGGCAATATACCAAATACAAAGCTTTAGCAGTAGGACTAAATCCCATCGCCTTCTTAGATATCCTAGGCGGAACTATTGCCGATTTAGCTTTAATTCGCTCGCTAGCACGCCTGTATGGCTTACCGATAACTAGCTACCAAGCAGGAAAGATTTTAAAAACGATTTTATTGAGTTCTGGTGGCTTACTGCTGGGAGAACTAGGTAGCAGTTTACTGTTAGGTTTTGGTAAAAGTACTGCTGCAATTGCTTCTGGAGAAAACCCAATAAATATCACTGCTTATGCTGGAACTGCAATCACCCAAGGTGGTATTGCAGGTTATGGGGCATACGCTGTGGGAAAAGCAGCGCAGGTTTATCTGGAAAGAGGTTGCTCTTGGGGACAATTAGGAGCAAGTACAGTCATTCAAGAAATACTCTCCGAGGTGGAACCAAATACAATTTTGTATCGTTTGCGGCAAGAGTTGGAGTTTTCTTTTAACCGTACATCTGTTCGTCAATGAAGACTACACTCTTGAGAAAAGTTAGTGTTATCACCAAGCAATCCGACCTCAGCTTCCGCACGGTTCAGCATTGACTCATGCAAGTGTTTTTCATGATGACGTTGCTGTACCATCAACTCCCGTGCTTCTTCTTGAGTCATAGCATCTGTCTGTGTAGGATGTTCTGCTTCAGCACGATTTAGCATTGACTCGTGTAAGTGTTCGTTTTGCAGACGCTGACACGAAAAAGATAAGTGTTGTAGAATCCAAACTATGGGAAATAAAGCGTACAAATTTAGAATCTATCCGAACAATGAGCAATCAGTATTTTTGGCAAAGTGCTTTGGTTGCTCCAGATTTGTATACAACCATTTTTTGAGAGTGACCACTGATGTTTACGCAGAGTCTAAAAAATCTCTGCGATATAAAGAATGGGCAAAACTTTTGGTTGCTCTCAAGTCTGAATTTGAATGGCTTAAAGAAGTCAATTCCCAATCACTACAACAAACCCTCAAAGATTTAGAGTCAGCATTTGTCAGATTTTTTAAAAAGCTAGGAGGATTCCCAAATTTTAAGAAGAAAAGTAATCGGCAATCGTTTAGAGTACCACAGCATTTCTCAATAGATGAGAACGGTTTTATCAGACTACCAAAGATGACACCTATCAAGATGGTGATTCATCAGGAGCTATTGGGTACACCAAAGAATGTAACTATATCTAAAACACCATCTGGTAAATACTACGCTTCAATAGTTACCGAACAAGATATACATCATTCACCGTTGAATGGGAGCAAGATAGGTCTTGATTTAGGACTGAAAGATTTTGCTATTACATCAAAGGGTGAAAAGTTTGAGAACCCTAGATATTTTCAAAAGTCATTACGCAGACTAAAAATAAGACAAAGGAGGTTAAGCAGAAAGCAGAAAGATTCTAACAATCGTGCTAAAACTAGATTAACTGTTGCTAAAATTCATGAGAAAGTTGCTAACCAAAGGCAAGATTATCAACACAAAATAAGTCTAAAGCTGACTTGTGAGAATCAAACAATCTCAGCCGAAAGTCTTAATATCAAGGGAATGGTAAAGAACCGTAAGTTAGCAAAACAGATTAGTGATGTAGCTTGGGGAAATTTCCTGACCATGTTGGAGTACAAAGGTGATATCTACGGATGTGAAATTCACTATGTAGACAGGTTCTTCCCCAGTTCTAAACGATGCTCTAATTGTGGCTACATTAAGGAGGATCTAACTCTTGCTATTCGTGAATGGGAATGTCCAGAATGCTCAATAGTTTGGGATAGAGATGTGAACGCCGCCCTCAATCTCATGCTGTTCTCTGAATCAAAAATACTCCTGGAAGAGGAGAAATTTACGCCTGACCAGCTAGTTGAAAGACTAGGTATGAACCGGAGTACTGGTTCAGGGCAGGAAGCCCCGAGTGTTCCGTAGCGGAACTAGGGGTACTTCACCGCAACTTAGATGCAGCTAATATCGTTATCTGATGAACAGTTTCTAAATCAGGCGCTGAAGTTTCACTCTCCATTCCCAGCCATAACAGATACTCTATATTCCCAGCAGGACCAGTCACAGGTGACCAAGTTAAACCTTTGTACTTCCATCCTAATTCACCAGCCGCTTGCAACACCTGAAAAATTGCCTCGGCTTGGTCTTTAGAATCACGCACAACGCCTTTTTTACCAACGCGATTTTTTCCCACTTCAAACTGGGGTTTCACCAACAACACAGCTTCACGGGGAGATTGCAGCAGCTGCCACAAAGCAGGCAAAATCTTGGTTAAGGAAATAAACGACACATCCACCACCGCCAAATCAGCAGATTCCCCCCCTTTATAAGGGGGGGTTAGGGGGGGTACACCATACAACTCTTCTGGCTTTAGATACCGTAAATTCGTGCGTTCCTTCAAAATCACACGAGAATCATTTCGTAAACCCCAGTCAACTTGTCCATAACCGACATCAACGCCGTAAACTAGCTTTGCGCCAGCTTGCAGAAGACAATCAGTGAAACCACCTGTAGAAATACCACCATCAAAACAAATGCGCCCTTCCACAGGAATAGCAAACACTTCCAATGCTTTTGCTAACTTCTCTCCGCCTCTGGAAACAAAGCGCGATCGCTCTTTAATTTGAATTTGCGCCGCAAGATCAACTTCTGTACCTGGCTTGTCAATTATCTGACTATCAACAGTCACTTCCCCCGCTTGAATAAGTCGCTGTGCTAGGGCGCGGGAAGAACATAAATTAAGTTCTACTAAGAGTGTATCGAGTCGTTTTTTAACCAATTATCTTTACTCTTGTGGTGAAATCAAAGCTGTTGCGCGATTTATAATTTCTTCTCGGTTAATTAGTTGTTCTAATTCTTCTGGTTGATAACGTCCTTCTTCTACTTCTAGGGAAGCTTCATCAATTGCATTTAAGTAAGCTTCTTGTAAGGTTTCCAGCAATTCTTCAGTAGTTAAATAATAACCGCCTGCTTTGCGACGCTTGTTTTCCCTTTGAATTTCCCGAACTGAATTACGAATAGAGACATCCCAAGAGCGAGTTGTGCGATTTTCAGCTTGCTGTTTAACCAAATGCAACAGCAGAATTACGGCATAGCTACGAATTGTCTTGATTATATCGTTACGGCTCATCTCTTCTAATTCTTCAACAATGACCAACGCCCCTTGAACATCTCCTTTGAGCAACAAATCTTTTAACTCTAGTAATTCTTCCATAACCAGTGCCTCAATTGTTGGGCAACTTCTATTGTGGCGGATTTTCGGCGCTGCAAAAAACATTCTCTCTAACTCTTAGAGCGATCGCCTTCTTCTTGGGATGGTTTGATTTGTTTGTGTAGAAACTTAACAAAAAACCGTGCTTGGCGTACTGTATTGATATAGGCATCATGCGTCAAATCACCTACTGCACTTAGTAGCTCAGCAGTTTCTATTAAAGCGTTATCTTTTTTGTTATTGTTGTTTTCAATACTAGGTTCTTGTAACTTATCTTGTTCGACTTGTTCGGGATACTTTAATTCTTCGGAGTTCACAATCTCACTCATAATTTTCTCTAATGGGATACCTTTAATCCATTCTTGAAATGTTTGCGACATGTTCCAACCTTGACTGTTAGCATAAGCTTGAAGCTTGTCTAACTCTTGCTGAGTCAACAGTACTTTAAACCATCGATATTCTTTGTGACATAAATCTTTTTCACTATCTGATCTAATTGTGACCATCAAAAGACCATTTGTAAGTCTTAAAAACCGAAAGAATACCACAAAGCTACCCAAACATCAGTAGCAATAGGTAGCTTTGTCGAGAAATTAAGTTACAGTTTCATCTTTTAAAGATTAACTATTAGCACCAGAAGCAGCGAGTTCCGCTAAACGTTCTTGCTGATCTTGAGAAATACAAGCTTGAATAATGTCTTCAAGTTCGCCTTCTAGAACTGCGTTAAGTGAATAGTTTTGATTTAGGCGGTGGTCAGTAGCGCGGTTATCTTTGTAGTTATAAGTGCGAATCTTTTCAGAACGCGAACCTGTACCTACTTGCGATCGCCGCATAGAAGTCACAGCTTCCTGTTGTTCGCGTAACTTCATTTCATACAGCTTTGCCCGCAAGATCTGCATTGCCCGTTCTTTGTTTTGCAACTGGCTGCGTTCCTCTGTACAGAAAATACGGATACCAGTCGGTTTGTGGAACAAGTCAGCTGCTGTTTCCACTTTGTTGACGTTTTGTCCACCTGCACCACCAGAACGGGCAGTACTCATTTCAATATCCTTCGGATCAATGTGGATTTCTACATCATCCACCTCTGGCATGATCGCCACAGTTGCGGTTGAAGTATGAACTCGTCCCCCAGCTTCGGTGACTGGTACACGCTGCACGCGATGTACTCCAGCTTCAAACTTTAGCTTGCTGTATACGCTATCGCCTTGAATTTCCAAAATGGCTTCTTTAAAGCCGCCCATTTCCGCCAAAGACTCACTCACCAACTTCACGCGCCAACCTTGGGTATCAGCATAGCGTGAGTACAATCGTACTAAATCTCCCGCCCAGATACTTGCTTCATCACCACCAGTACCTGCACGAATTTCCAACATGATGTTTTTATCATCGTTGGGGTCACGGGGTAATAGCAATATCTTTAAGCGATTTTCTAAGTGTTCTATTTTTTCCTCAAGTTCTTGAACTTCCAAGCCTGCCATTTCTTGTAGTTCTGGGTCACCTTGAGATTCTTTGAGTACCTGACGCGCCCCTACCAATTCTTCCTGGGCGTTTTTCCAGGTTTCGTAGGTATCTACAACTTCTTCTAAAGAAGAGCGTGCCTTTGCTACTTTTTGATACTCATCAGGGTTTTTGGCAGTATCAGGATCAGCAAGGCGACGAGTCAATTCATGAAAAGTTTGTTCAACGGATTTTAATTTCTCCAGCAGGTATGTTTCAGCCATGATCAGTACAGTCGCTCCTTAAAAATAGCAAATTGGCTTGAGCATTAAATACAACAATCGACCCGGCTTTTGCTGGGTCGTTGTTAAAAGCTAAAGCCAATCCGCTACTTTTTCCTTCTGCTGCCTTTGGATTGGCCTTCAACCATACCATATTTACGGAGGAAGCGTTCTACGCGACCTTCAGTGTCAATAATCTTTTGAGTTCCGGTATAGAATGGGTGGTTTCCAGACCAAACATCTACGTGCAATTCTGGCTTAGTGGAGCCAACGGTCATCACATGTTGACCGTTGCAGTAAACTTTTGCTTCTGGATACCACTGGGGGTGAATCTCTGGTTTCGCCATTTTTCTTGTCGTGGTCTATCTATTGTATATTATAACTTTTGGCTTCAGGTTCTTAACGCTGTGAGAACCTCCAAGTCATGAGTACTGAGTAGACTGACTCGTCAACCCACTCATCACTCGTGACTTTATACTCAGCAACTGTCTGATTAACGCTTGGAGTACTGAGGTGCTTTGCGGGCTTTGTGCAAACCGTATTTTTTGCGTTCTTTCGCCCGTGGATCGCGGGTGAGGTAGCCTTCAATTTTTAAAGGTGGACGGTTTGCTGGATCGAGTTGGCATAGGGCGCGAGCAACTCCCAGACGAACTGCATCTGATTGTCCGGTTAAACCACCGCCTTCAGCTTTTACGAGAATGTCGTATTCGTTTTCCAAACCTAGGGTTTCTAGGGGTGCCTTGGCAACGGAAATGTAGTTAGGGTTGAATTGAAAGTAAAGGTCTCCTGGTTTGCCATTGACAATCATTTGTCCGGTTCCGGGAACTAAGCGAACCCGTGCGATCGCGGATTTACGACGACCCGTACCCCAGTACATGGCACGACCGCTAGTGTTATCTACTGCTTGCATTAGTCTTGTGCTCCTGGAATTGTCTGAATCTTTAACTCTTTTGGTTTTTGTGCTGCATGGGGATGAGTCGGTCCAGTGTAGACTTTTAGCTTCGTAAACAACTGCCGTCCCAAGCTATTTTTCGGTAGCATACCTTTGACAGCATGTTCTACAATTCGTTCTGGCAAACGTTGTTGTAGTTTGTCAAAGGTTTCTGTCTTCATTCCACCGGGACGACCGGAGTGACGACGGTAAAGTTTTTGTGTCCGCTTTTTACCTGTGACTTCCACTTTTTCAGCATTTACAACAATTACGAAATCACCTGTGTCCATGTGAGGGGTGTAGTGGGATTTCTTTTTCCCTCTGAGAATCATGGCGATTTCGCTTGCTAAGCGACCAAGGCGTTGGTTGGTAGCGTCTACAACGTACCAATCGCGCTCTAGAGTATCCACTGGAGGAAGGAATGTTTTGTTTGTTGTCATTTGTCAATAGTCCTTAATCATTTATTAATAGTCTTTGGTCATTAGTATTGACCAAAGACTAACTTAGGCTGGGCGTCAAACCAAATCTCTGGGGGGAAGGGGAAATCAGGATAGCCAACTCGCAACAAGCATAAGCCGTGAGGGGGCGCGGCATATTTCACTTCTTGGCGTTGTTCGTGTTTCCAAAGGTCGGTGAAGTTAGTCAGTGTCCGTTGTCTGGAACCAACCTGCACCAACATCCCCACTAATAACCGCACCATACCATACAAAAACCCATCTGCTTGAATTTCAATATGGATAAATGGTCCGTTGCGATCACACTCTGCTGCTTGTACGTCTACCCAAGAATGCTGGCGTCCTGAGTTCGCGCGGTGAAAAGCAGCTAGGTGATGACGTCCAATCAGAGGCTTCAGTGCATCTTGGATCAGAGATTCATCCAGATGTGCGTGATAATAATGCCAACTAAAAGGGCTGGCAAACAAATTTGGTAGCTCTTTATTATAAAGTGTGTAACGATACCGTCGGTATGTGGCACTAAAACGAGCGTGCCAATTTTGACTTACTTTTGCTGAAGCTCGAATTAGTATATCTTTGGGCAAATAGCCGTTAAGAATTGTTGCCCATTTGTGAGCTGGTATCACACTTGTGACGTTAAAGTGTGCCATTTGAGCAGCTGCATGAACTCCAGCATCAGTCCGCCCTGCGCCGTACAGTGTGACTGGATGACCTACTACCTTAGAAATAGCTGTTTCTATCTCTTCTTGGACAGTGCGATGTTGCAGTTGCCTCTGCCAGCCATGAAAATGAGTGCCCAGGTATTGAATGACCAAGGCAACTCGATAAGTTTGTGTCGGCTGGTGGCTATCTAACATAGAATCAATCAGAGGCTGAAGTTTGAAGGATAAGATAAAAATTTTATCCTTCTACCTTCTGGCTTCATCTGTTTAAACGAGTTCGATAATTGCCATCTTAGAATTATCTCCCCGACGCGGTATAGTATGCAGAATGCGGGTATAACCACCTTGGCGATTACCATACCGCGTGGGAGCTTGCTCAAACAGAGCATGAACGAGTTGTTTATCGTATATGTAGCCGAGAGCTTGACGGCGTGCTGGTAAAGAACCTTCTTTTGCAAGAGTAATCATTTTCTCCACTTCAGAGCGCAACACCTTAGCTCGAGCTAAAGTGGTAGTAATCCGTCCATGACGGATTAATTCAGTGGTTAGCGATCGCAATAGAGCGCGGCGTTGGTCCGCTGGTTTGCTGAGTTTGTTGATCCGACAACGGTGACGCATAGTCTTTCTTACTCGTGTTAGTTGTTAGTTGTTAGTTGTTAGTGAGTCAGTGCGTTGGAGGGTTCCTCCCGTTGTAGTAACTGGCGTTTGTCGTTCGTGTAGTGTGTCTGTATCTGCTATATAAAACCTAGACAAACCTAGACTTTATTTCTTGTTTCATCGGGAGCATGGGAGCGGCTATCCCGCGCTAACGCGCCGCTGCGCTAACGACAAGCATTCACGCCAAAGCCCTGCGCGATAAGTTAATTGCAGCGTTCAAATCCCTGTCTAACGTGTGTCCGCATTTATCGCAAACCTACACGCGCTCCCTCTAAAGACGCTGCGAATAATTGCGGCGATCGCTCCCGGTCGTACCTACTGGGCATACCCGAAGGGTTGTTTTACTAACCACTCACCACTAACTAATAACCAGTTTTAGGTGTGTTTGTTAGCTCTTTCAGTCGCTAAGGTGATTCCCAAACGTCGCTGTAGAGCTTCAACGACCTCTTCCGCTGACTTCTGACCAAAGTTTTTTATTTCTAACAGGTCTTCTTGGGTATAGTCCAACAAGTCAGCAACAGAGTTCACTTGTGCCCGTTTGAGACAGTTATAAGCTCTTACAGAAAGCTGCAGTTCTTCGATAGGAATCTGAGCTGTTGGGTCCTCTGGAATTACTGCGCCTACGTCTGGTGTGTCAAGTGATATATCTTTCAACGGATTAAATAAATCCACCAGTATGGTAGCGGCAGAGGAAAGCGCTTCTTGGGGGTTGAGACTACCATTTGTCCAAACTTCCAAAAGTAATCTGTCTTTTGGAATCCCACTATCTCCACGAGTTTCTTCAACGCTATAGTTGACTTTCCGCACTGGCATAAATACTGAGTCGATTTGGAGAAAGTCCAAAGATGTCGCTTCTTCACGACCTCGCTCTACAGTGCGATATCCTTTGCCTCTCTCAATCCGAAATTCCATTTCCAGCTTCCCACCTTCAGCGATAGTCGCTACATACTGGGTTGGATCGATGACTTCGACTTCACTAGGCAAATCAAAATGTGCCGAAGTTACTGTTGCTGGGCCTGTAACGAGTAATCGACCAATCTGGGGTTGAGAGGAGTAACTTTTGAGGATAACTTCCTTCATTTTCATCAGGATTTCTAGCACGTCTTCCCGTACACCCGGAACGGTGGCGAACTCGTGTGTGACGCCTGCGATCCGAACTGCTGTGACTGCTGTCCCCTCCAGGTTGGAAAGTAATACGCGTCTGAGAGCATTGCCAACTGTTGTTCCTTGACCGCGTTCTAGAGGTTCTATGACAAATTTACTGTGGTTACTTCTATTATCCTCAGTACTTGACTCTACACATTCAATTTGAAACTGCGCCACGGGGTAGCCTCCCTTCATCTCAAGTCCTGCTAGCAGACAAATTTATGATTTTGACCGACACTAAATTTTGGTGAAAACTATATTAGACATGATTTCTTCAATCATCCTTATTGCTAAGTAATGTTTGCCTCGACAAGTTATCTCGGCGCCTTTGGCTTGCAGCACTGACTTAAACACTATGAATTTCATCTTTTTAACTGCAAGCAACAACAGCTTAAACCGCCAAGCATTTACAGGTGTTATGACCGAGATAACGTTTACCTTTGCAGGTCGTCTGGGGTTTGTCGGATGACTACGATTCGCTTTGGATGATTCTGGTTTGTTAACTACCCTCACTACTTCACAAATTGTCTTTAGACTCGGCGGCGTTTGGGCGGACGACAGCCGTTATGAGGAATCGGGGTAATATCACGAATTAATGTAATTTCCAGTCCTGCTCCTTGCAGTGCCCGAATCGCAGTTTCTCGACCAGCTCCAGGACCACTCACCATGACCTCTATTTGACGCATTCCTTGGTCGATTGCTCGACGTGCTGCACTTTCGGCTGCGGTCTGAGCCGCAAAAGGAGTACCCTTTTTTGCTCCCTTAAAACCGCTAGACCCAGCACTTGCCCAGGAGATGACATCTCCGTTTTGATCGCTAATGGTAACAATGCTATTGTTGAAAGTAGACTGGATGTAGGCAACCCCATTTGGAACATTGCGTTTCTGCTTTTTGCTTCCGGGTTTCTTACCGCTTTGTTGTCGCGCCATATCGCACTTAATTAAATTAGGATAAGTATTGCTTTAACGTAGAAAGAATTACTTGGATGGGGCTTTCTTCTTACCAGCCACCGTCTGCCGTCTTCCTCGGCGAGTTCTGGCATTGGTACGAGTTCTTTGTCCTCTCACTGGTAAGCCCATGCGGTGGCGACGACCCCTGTAAGTGCCAATCTCGATTAAGCGCTTGATGTTCAATGCTTCCAAGCGCCTTAGATCACCTTCAACTTGGTAGTTTTCTTCTATTTCTGCCCGCAGGGCTGCTACGTCAGCGTCGCTCAGGTCTTTGACACGAGTATCAGGGTTGACACTCGTGGCTGCTAAAATCTCCTTTGACAGAGATAATCCAATTCCATAGATATAAGTTAGACCGATTTCAACGCGCTTGTCACGTGGAAGGTCTACTCCGGCAATACGTGCCACAACTCGTGTCTCCCTATTCCTTAAAGCTAATAGTGTATCTTTTGTCAGTCAGCAGTTATTTGGATGACTTTCCCGGATGACTGTTCGTTTTTCGTTGTGTTACCCTTGGCGCTGTTTATGCTTGGGATTCACACAAATCACCATGACGCGACCACGACGTCTGATCACGTTACACTTTTCACAGATTTTCTTGACAGAAGCTCTGACTTTCATGCTTTTTCTTTTGACTCCAAATGGTTAATTATAACATCTTCTGATTAATTAATCATTAAAATGGTTGTTAAATCTCAAAACAGATTTTATGGTAATATTTTTTACATAGTTTTGTTGAACCTCCCAAGAAGAGTTTGAAAGTGACCTATTTCTTACGCAGTCGATAAGTAATCCTGCCTTTTGTCAGATCGTAAGGCGTGAGCTCCACTTTGACGCGATCGCCAGGTAATATTTTGATATAGTTACGGCGAATCTTGCCAGAAATGTGAGCTAAGACATTGAAGCCGTTATCTAAATCAACACGAAACATTGCGTTTGGCAGGGACTCGGTGACCGTGCCTTCCATTTCTATCAAATCTTGTTTAGACAAGTTTTTTCCTCAACTCAACAGTCTCCGACTTTGTTACAGCCACTCGTCATTTGCAGATGAACATATTTCGGAGAATATATCAACAGTCTATTAATATATCTTATCCAAGATTGACATACATCTGCTGAGGAGGGAATAGGGTGCTGGGTACAAGGAATTGAAAAAAGCGTGTCACCTTTAACCTGTCACCTACTCCCCCGTTCTAAGATGCAATGACCTTTTTTAATTCAGCAGTGACTTCTTCTAGGGACTGATTACCGTTGATACTGACGAGAGTCTGGCGACTGCTGTAAAAGTCAATCAAGGGTGCCGTTTGTGAGCGGTAAACTTCCAAGCGATGACGGATAACCTCTTGTGAGTCATCTTTTCGACCTCGTTCTAGCAATCGCGCGATCACAGTTTCATCTGGTACTTCCAGATTGATGACTTTTTCACCATGCTGGTTGAGCTTTCGCAGTAATTCCTCTAAAAAAACTGCTTGACTAACAGTGCGGGGAAAGCCATCAAGAATCCAACCTGATTTCGTATCAACTTGGCTCAGACGTTCCTGCACCATTTCTTGCACAAGTTCGTCGGGAACCAACTCGCCTTTATCCATATAACTTTGAGCTTTAACACCCAAAGCAGTTTGGTCTTTGAGGGCCTGACGCAGTATGTCACCTGTAGAAATATGAGGAATATTGCAATCGTCAGCTAAGGTTTTCGCTTGAGTTCCTTTACCAGCTCCAGGTGGTCCCAAGAAGATGATTCGTGTCACTACTGTTTCACCATTCCTTCATAGCGCTGAGAGATAACGTAGGTTTGAATTTGCTTAGACGTATCAATTGCGACACCAACCAAAATTAACAAAGAGGTAGCGCCTAGTCCCCTAAAGGTTCGTACATTTAAAGCACTTTCAACCGCAGTAGGAATAATAGCAATCAAGCCCAAAAAGATCGCACCTAGAAAAGTTAATCGATTCAGAACGCGCTCAATGTACTCGCTTGTTGCTTTTCCTGGACGAATACCAGGAATACTAGAACCCATTTTCTTCAGGTTCTGAGCTACATCAACTGGGTTGACAATCAAAGAAGAATAGAAGTAGCTAAAGAACACGATAGAAACCAGGTAAACAAGGGCATAAACCCAAGCCCCAGAACCGCCAGGTATGAGATAAGTGTTAACAATTCTCGAATATTCTGGATTATTGATAAAGTTCTGTGCCAACAGTGGCAAACTCAAAATTGCAGCAGCAAAGATAATTGGCATCACGCCCCCTTGATTGAGTCGCAAGGGTAAGTAGTTACGCTGCTCTGCAAAAATTCGTCTACCAACTTGGCGACGGGCTGAAATAATTGGGATACGGCGGATTCCTTCCTGTACAAACACAATACCAATAATCGTCACTAAGAAAAGCAGCAGTAGCACAATAACTCGACCTACTGTTTCCCGGTTTCCGCTTTGTACAAAATCGATTGTGTCGCCTAAAGATTTTGGCAATGTTGCTACAATATTGACAAAAATCAACAAAGATGCTCCATTACCAACGCCTCGCTCTGTAATTACTTCTGATGCCCACATGACGAACATCGAACCAGCTACCAGAGCCAGCGCCGTCTCAATAATGAAAATCGGTCCATAGCTATAGGCAAAAGGTTTAAGCCAGAACGACGCCAAGAAGACGCTTTGAACAATCCCCCAACCCAAAGAAACATAGCGTGTAATTTGGGAAATCTTCCGCCGTCCTGCTTCGCCTTCATTTTTCTGTAAATTTTCTAAAGCTGGGATAGCAGCGGTGAGCAATTGGATAATGATTGAGGCATTAATGTAAGGCAAAATACCTAAGGCAAAGACTCCCAAAGCAGAAAGTCCGCCTCCGGAAAAGATATCCAAAAAGCTTAAGATTTGGTTATCACTCTGGATAGCTCTGGCAAATTCGTCTCGATTAATACCTGGTATTGGCAAATGTATACCCAGACGAATCAAAAATAAAATACCCAGAGTCACAAGCAGTCGGCCTCGCAGCCCTGCTGCTTGCGCCATCTGCATAAAAGTTTCTTGAGCCGTTGGGGCTTTGTCTCGACTGATCATAAAGGGCTACCTTGCTAGTTAAGTAAGGCGCTAGATTGGAGTAGGACTTGTCATAGGTGTGCTGTTCTAGCTCACTCTAATACTTCGCAACTTCCACCCGCCGCCTCAATTTTGCTACGAGCTGTACCTGTAAAAGCTGCTGCTTGCACCTTGAGCGGAACGCTCAATTCTCCATCCCCTAGAATCTTCAAAGGTCCTCGACTAGCAGTCAGGATACCTGCTTCTTTTAACGAGGTCAGTGTGACTTCTGTATTTGCAGGGAGGGAAGCTAGCTTTTCTACATTAATCGTAGTGTACTTCTTACGATTAACCAGAGGGAAGCCCTTCAACTTGGGTATCCGGCGGTACAATGGCTGTTGACCACCTTCAAATCCGGGTCGTGTGCTGCCGCCTGAACGTGCTTTTTGACCACGCATACCTTTACCAGCACTAGCACCCTGACCGGCAGAAACACCTCTACCTAAACGACGGGGACGTTTTTTTGAGCCTTTTTGAGGACGAACATCAGTGAGTCTCATAGTCGAAACCTTATGTAGAATTTGTGATTAATCATTAGTCATTTGTCATCTACTTAGGACTAATGACCAATGACCAATGACTAAATATAGAGATTTTCAACAGGAATGCCCCGATCTTCAGCAACTTCTGCAAAAGTCCGCAAAGTAGATAGGGCATTAACAGCAGCTCTTGCATTATTGAGAGGATTATTTGAGCCGAGTTGCTTAGCGAGGATATTACGAACTCCTGCCAATTCCAGTACTGTACGGACAGCACCACCGGCAATAACTCCAGTACCTGGTGCAGCCGGTCGCATAATCACCTTAGCACCACCACCAATGCCATTAATCGGATGGGGTATAGAATTGGATTTGGTCATAGGAATTTCAATGAGATGCTTTTTGCCGTCAGCGACGCCTTTTTTTACAGCACCAATCACATCTGAGGCTTTGCCGACTCCTACGCCAACTTGACCGCGTTCGTTACCCACAACAACAATCGCGCGGAAGCTTAGTTTTTTACCTCCCTTAACGACTTTGCTGACTCGTCGGATTTGGATAACCCGCTCTTGCCAGGTGATTTCTTCTTTTTTTGTACGGTTAGCTTTACGACGACCAGTTGCCATTTTAATTACCTCGTGTTATGAGTCAATTGCCCTTTGTTCAAAATCCAATAGTCATTTGTCCTTTTTTTACTAATGACCAATGACTAATGACTAATGACCAATGACTCACTTAGAACTCCAAACCAGCTTCGCGAGCTGCTTCTGCTAGTGCTTTGACGCGACCGTGGTAAAGGTTCCCACCTCGGTCAAAGACGACTTTGGTGATACCTTTTTCTAAAGAGCGAACTGCGATCAATTTGCCGACTTCTACTGAAGCTTGGCAGTTTGAACCCGCAGTTAATTTAGATTTCAACTCTGGTTCTAAAGTTGAAGCTGCTACCAAGGTGTGATGCTTGGTATCATCTATGATTTGAGCATAAATATGTTGGTGGGAGCGAAATACCGCTAACCGTGGACGCTCACTAGAACCATCAACTTTGCCACGAATCCGTCTCTGACGACGCTCCCTAGATTCTTTACGAGTACTTTTCATTTTTACTTCTTGCCCTTACCACCAGTCTTACCAGCTTTACGTCTGACCATTTCACCAGCGTAACGAATACCTTTGCCTTTGTAAGGCTCTGGTGAGCGTACAGCGCGAATTCTAGCTGCTGTGTTGCCTACCACTTCTTTGTCATGGCCGCTGACAATAACGTTAGTATTATTTTCCACAGCAAACTGAATTCCTTCAGGTGGTGGGATTTGCACTTGATGGCTATAGCCCATGTTCAAAACCAGGTTACGACCTTGAACTTGTGCCCGGTAGCCAACCCCTTGAATTTCCAAACGACGTTGAAACCCTTTGGAAACTCCCTCAACCATATTGGCGACCAAAGTGCGGCATAAACCGTGCATTTGGCGAGAGGTGCGAGATTCATCGCGACGGTTGACCTGCAAGATTTCTCCTTCTTGGGAGACGATGACATGGGGAGGCAAATCGCGAGAAAGTTCTCCTTTAGGACCTTTGACAAGCACTTTTGTGCCATCAATGGTCACTTGCACTTTAGCAGGAATTGTAATTGGGCGTTTACCAATTCGAGACATAACTTTGTGTCCTTTCTTGTGAGTCTTGAATCCTGAGTTCTAAGTCTTAAGTCGAAAAGTCAATCATTCATGACTAATGACTACCAAACGTAGCACAGTACTTCACCACCCAAGTTCTGACGCCGTGCTTCCCGGTCAGTCATAATGCCACTTGATGTAGAAATAATGGCAATACCGATACCGCCTAGTACTCTTGGTAGTTCTTTTTTATTGGAGTAAACGCGCAAACCAGGTTTACTTACTCGCTTGAGGGTAGTGATCAGAGGCTGGCGATTTTTGCCCTTGTATTTCAAAGCAATCACCAGATTGCGCTTCACTCCTTCTCCTGCTTCTTCAAACTCACCAATAAAACCTTCTTCCCGCAGGACTTTTGCGATGCTACGAGTCATTTTTGTGGATGGCACTTGTGTCGTTTGATGCCGCGCCATGTTCGCATTGCGGATGCGCGTGAGCATATCTGCAATTGTGTCGTTAACCGCCATCGTTTCCTCTTTAGATGAACTTATTGATCCCGAAAAGGCATTCCCATTTCTTTAAGTAAAGCGCGGCCCTCTTCGTCATTCTTTGCCGTGGTGATGATGGAAATATCCATACCACGAATTTGGTCAATTTTGTCATACTCAATTTCTGGGAAAATGAGTTGCTCTCTGACGCCTAAAGTATAATTGCCGCGACCATCAAAGCTTTTGGGACTGATACCGCGAAAGTCTCGGATTCTTGGTAGTGACAGATTTATGAGACGATCAAGAAAGGCATACATTCTTTCGCTTCTTAAGGTCACCATGATACCAACTGGCATGCCTTGACGAATTTTGAAGCCCGCGATCGCCTTTTTCGCTCGCGTCACAACTGGTTTTTGACCGGTAATCAGCGCGATCTCACTTAAAGATGCTTCCAGCGCTTTCGCATTTTGAGATGCTTCCCCTAAACCCCGGTTAACAGTGACTTTCACCAACTTCGGCACTTGATGAATGTTGGCGTATTGAAACTGTTGCATCAGTTTCGGGACAATTGTCTCTTTATATAGAGTTTTCAGTCTTGTTGTTGCCATAGTTTTTTGTCCTTTTTATCCCTGGGCTTGGTCAGGGATGATTGTCCAAAGTCTAAATCTATTGTCTTTTGTTTTTCTATTAATGACCAATGATCCTATGGGTTTGCCACTTGACGTGCTTGTGCTATCCTACGGGAAGCCGCCCAGAGGGCGTCTACAAGTCGGGAAACCCGCCCACCGGACTCACTATTTATCTAGAATTTCGCCAGTTTTTTTCAGCATCCTCACTTTCTTACCTTCTGCGGTAAAAGTGTAGCAGATGCGGCTGGCAACGTTTTGCTTGGTGGAATAGAGCATGACGTTGGAACTGTGGATTGGGTATTCCTGAGTTACAATACGCCCAGATTCTCCTTCTTGCTGAGGTTTGACGTGCTTAGTTTTCATATTTACACCTTTGACAAGAACTTTACTTTCTTGGGGAAGTGTTTTGATAATTTCAGCAACTTTGCCTTTGTCTTTCCCAGCAATGACTTGCACAGTATCTCCGGTTTTGACGTGCATTTTGAAAAATCTTGGTTGCTCTTTTTTCTTGCTTGCCATTACAGCACCTCCGGAGCCAAAGACACAATTTTGGTAAAGTTTTTATCACGCAGTTCCCGTGCTACTGGTCCAAAAACCCGTGTTCCTTTGGGGTTACCATCTTTGTTGATGATGACTGCGGCATTGTCGTCAAAACGAATACTCATACCGCTATCTCGATTGATATGATGACGAGTGCGGACGATGACTGCTTCTACAACATCAGACTTCTTCACACCCATGTTTGGCTGAGCGTCTTTGACAACGGCAATAATCCGATCACCGATGAAGCCGTAACGGCGGTTACCTGCTCCTAATACGCGAATGCACATGAGTTTGCGGGCACCGCTATTATCTGCGACATTAAGGTAAGTTTGGGGCTGAATCACAACTGTTCTCCCTTTTTTGTGTTGTTAGTGACCTAACAACTATGAACTTGAGCTAAATTTAGAATTCAGGATTTCTGTAACTTTCCAGCGCTTAGTTTTACTGAGGGGTCGTGTTTCCTGAATACGAACGCGATCGCCTACTTTGCACTTATTTTCTTCATCATGCACTTTATAGCGCTGGGTTCGCACGACGATTTTGCCATATTTTGGATGGGGAGCGCGGTTTTCGATGGCGACTACCACCGTTTTTTGCATTTTGTCGCTCACGACCAAGCCAACTCGTTCTTTAACTGCCATAATCTCCTACTCTGATTCTTTCACGCTTTGACTTGAGGTAGCGCGTTTGCGCTCTGCTTCTACAGTCATTAATTGAGCCAGACGGTGGCGAGCATGTCTGAACTTGTGGGGTTTGTCTAGCTGTCTGGTTGCTTGTTGCAAGCGCAATGCAAAGAGTTGCTTTTTGACAGCTGTAATTTCGTGATCGAGTTGTTCGTCAGTTAAAACTCTTGCTTCGGAAATTTTGGGAAGAGGCATAACCTACACCTGTTGTTGCTCTTGTGAGCGTGTGATGAACTTAGTTTTGATGGGTAATTTGAAAGCAGCCAAGCGCATTGCTTCGCGAGCAATTTCTTCGGAAACGCCTGCAATTTCAAACAAAATTCGTCCTGGTTTGACAACTGCAACCCAATATTCGGGTGAACCTTTACCGGAACCCATCCGGGTTTCTGCAGGACGCATAGTGACTGGTTTATCAGGGAAAATCCGAATCCAGATTTTACCACCCCGGCGGATGTAACGAGTCATTGCTCGACGAGAAGCCTCAATTTGACGAGAGGTGATCCAGCAGGGTTCTAAAGCTTGCAAAGCAAAATCCCCAAAATTCAGGTCGCTACCCCGATGGGCTAGACCATTCATTCGCCCGCGCTGTTGTTTGCGGAATTTCGTTCTTCTTGGACTTAGCATGACAAAAAAATAGAAGTTGGGAGTCAGGAGTCAGGATTCAGGAGCGGAGCCGGAGACGCTCCGCCTCCGGTCAGTAGTCAGGAGGAAATGCTGAATTCCATCTCCTGGCTTCTGGCTTGGTGGATTCACCGATTCTTTATCCTTCATTTGAGCGGTCTTCAAATTGTTGACGACGGCGTTGTTGACGGCGAGAGGGGGGGCGATCGCGATCGCGATCACGATCACGATCGCGATCACGATCACGCATTGCTGGGGGAGGTGTTTGTTCCTGTCCTGGAATAATTTCTCCCTTGAAGACCCACACTTTAATACCGAGAATGCCGTAAACTGTTTTTGCTGTGCAGTATGCGTAATCAATATCAGCCCGTAAGGTGTGTAAAGGTACTCTACCTTCACGAGTCCACTCTGTCCGGGCAATTTCTGCGCCGTTCAGCCGTCCACTGACTTGAATTTTGATGCCTTGTATACCAGCACGTTGGGCACGTTGAATGGCTTGACGTACCACCCGCCGGAAGGAAACGCGACGTTCTAGTTGTTGAGCAATGTATTCAGAAATCAGGTAAGCATCAGCATCAACTCGTTGAACTTCAACAACGTTAATGCGAATCTGACGATTGCTACCTAACAGTTGCTGAAGACCTGTACGTAAAGCTTCTATACCTTGTCCGCCTCGACCGACGACAACACCAGGTCGAGCTGTACGTACTTCTAAATCAATTTGGTCTGCTTTACGATCAATCCGCACTTCTGAAATTCCGGCGTTGTTTTGTGCGTATCTACCCAGTTTTCGTTCTATATATTGACGAAGTTTGTGGTCTTCTTGTAGAAGTTCTGGATAGCGGCTTGGTGAAGCAAACCATCGGGATTGATGCTCTTGGGTTACTCCCAAGCGAAAGCCGACTGGATGTATCTTCTGTCCCACAAATGCTTCCTCTAAATAAAAATTCTTTTCGTGTATCTGTACGCAATTTCTTCTTTATTGAGCGGCGGGGTCAGCACCAACGGCCACAGTGATATGACATGTCGGCTTGCGAATTTGGTAAGCACGACCTTGCGCCCTAGGTTGGAACCGTTTCAGTACGGGACCTTGATCCGCGTAAGCTTGAGTAACGACAAGCTCACCTCGGTCTAGCCCTGCGTTATGTTCCGCATTGGCTGCAGCGCTTCTGAGAACTTTCAATACCGGATCACACGAGCGATAAGGCATAAATTCTAGAATGATGAGCGCTTCTCGATAGGAACGCCCTCTAATTTGGTCAAGTACGCGACGCACTTTATACGGTGACATACGTACGTAACGGGCGATCGCTTTTACTTCAGTCCTTGTCTCGCTTACCATATTTCTCTCCATTTGTCAAGACTCAATTTGAGTCTTGACTTTTGACTACCTACTGGATTTTTTGTCACTCTTGGCGTGACCTCTGTAAGTGCGCGTGGGGGCAAACTCGCCCAGTTTATGTCCTACCATCTGGTCAGTGATAAAAATCGGAACGTGTTGGCGTCCGTTATGAACTGCGATGGTATGACCTACCATGAGGGGCAAAATTGTCGAAGCCCGTGACCAAGTTTTAATAACTTCCTTTTTGTTGGCGTCATTGAGCCTTTCAACTTTTGTTAGGAGATGATCCGCAACAAAAGGACCTTTTTTTAGAGAACGACCCATAAGCAATTCAAAATTCAAAGTTCAAAAATGAAGAAAACAGAAGAGTTCAGTGGTTGCGTGCGTGATAGCTAAGAATATTGTTTCATTTTCAGCTTTATGATTCACGACCACCACGACCGCGCTTAGAAGATTTACGGCGACGGCGTACAATAAATTTGCTGCTGGCTTTCTTGGGTTTGCGTGTCTTCAAACCTAAAGCAGGTTTACCCCAAGGTGTGACAGGTCCCGGTCTTCCGATGGGTGCCCGACCTTCACCACCTCCATGTGGGTGGTCAACTGGGTTCATGACACTACCTCTAACTTGAGGACGGCGACCTTTCCAGCGAGTTCTACCTGCTTTACCTGCACTCAGGTTTCTGGCATCAAGATTACCAACTTGCCCAATGGTGGCGTAGCACTCACGGCGGATCATCCGGACTTCTCCAGAAGGCAACTTGAGTGTTACGTAACTACCTTCTTTTGCCACAACTTGGGCAGTAGCACCAGCAGAGCGAACAATTTGACCGCCCTTACCAGGTTTGAGTTCCACGTTGTGAACGCTGGTACCCAAGGGAATGTTGGACAGAGGTAAAGCATTACCATTTTCGATGGGAGCTTCTGGACCTGCAACTAGTGTTGTCCCTACTTTTACACCGTTGGGTTGAAGGATATAACGCTTTTCGCCGTCTTCGTATTGTAAAAGGGCAATCCGGGCATTCCGGTTGGGGTCGTACTCAATCGCTGTGACTTTAGCAGGAATACCACGCTTATCTCTTTTAAAGTCGATGATCCGGTACAGACGTTTGTGTCCACCACCTCTGTGGCGAACTGTGATCCGCCCTTGATTATTTCTACCTTTGGGACGATGACGCGATACTGTCAGCGATTTTTCTGGCTCAGTTTTGGTAATTTCCGAGAAGTCAGAAACTGTAACTTGGCGAGTACTAGGGGTATAAGGACGATAAGAACGAGTACCCATTTTTTTAAACCTCTGGGAATAGAACTTGTCTAATCTTCTCTACATCCCCAGACGCCACTGTCACAATGGCTTTTTTATATTGGGGTTTGTAACCAAGAAACTTACCAACGCGCTTCTGTTTGCGTGGTGGTCTTGTGGTGTTGACTTTTTCGACTTTAACTTCAAATAAATTTTCAATTGCCGCTCTGATTTGTGGCTTTGTTGCTTTTGGAATCACTTCAAAAGTGTATTTATTTTGCTCCATTAAGATGGTCGCTTTTTCTGTCAGTATTGGGCGACGCACAAGATCGGGAAGGTTGCGGGGGTCAAATCTAGTCATTGTAGACCTCCTGAATTTTTTCGAGAGCTGATGCTGTCACAACAATCTTGTCGGCGTGCAGCAGGTCGTAAACATTTAACTGATCAGCTTTAATCAGCTTTAAATTGGCTACGTTACGAGCTGATAAATAGACGTTTTCTGTGCGTTCAGACAGGACCAACAAGGTTTTCTTTTCTGGTTCTGACCCCCAACGGGCGATCGCTCCCACCAACTCTTTCGTCTTCGGACGCTGAATCTGTTCTCCAAATTCTTCAACGATAATTAAATCGTCAATCCGACTAGCAAAAGCTGTTCGCAAAGCTAAACGCCGTTCTTTGCGGTTCATCTTTAGCTCATAGCTTCGCGGTTTTGGTCCAAAGATGACACCACCACCACGCCACAACGGTGAACGAATAGAACCAGCACGCGCACGACCAGTTCCTTTTTGCCGCCAAGGTTTGCGACCGCCACCTCTGACTTCGGAACGGGTTTTAGTACTAGCTGTTCCTTGGCGAGCATTAGCCATTTGTCTTACCAAGGCTCGATGTACGACATGAGATGCCGTTTCTTCTTTGGCAACTTTGAAGTCGAACGTTTTTTGTCCGACTTGTTCTCCTTGCCAATTTTTGACTATACACTCAAACATTTTTAATCCTTAGTCATTAGTCCAAAGTTGAGTCAGTTATCAGTTATCAGTTTGAAGAAGAATTCAGAATCGGTGAATTCAGTATTCACAAGGAAGAAATAAAGAATTCCGACTTCTGACGACTGACGTCACGACTCCTGACCGGAGGCGGAGCTTTCCTTGCTCCGCTCCTTCCCTGTTCACTGTTTACTGTGTACTGTTTTAATGACTCATGAGTTACGACTTTTTACCAACTATATTTGCAGGGACAATATCTAGTAAACCACCTGGCTTACCAGGAACACTTCCCTTGATAAGTATTAAGTTGCGTTCTGGGTCTACTCGTACCACAGTCAGCTTGCGGATTGTGACGCGGCTACCACCCAAACGTCCTGCCATCCTTTTACCTGGATAAACACGACCGGGAGTTGTACCCGCACCAATCGAACCTGGCTCTCTATGGTTTTTTGAACCGTGCGACATCGGTCCTCGACCAAAGTTGTTGCGTTTTTGGTTACCAGCAAAACCGCGACCAATACTTGTACCGATGACGTCTACAGTTTGACCTATACTGAAAATATCCGCTTTAATTTGTTGACCTAACGCATATTCACTCTCGTTATCTATGCGATACTCTTTCAAGTGACGCAATGCTGGGGCAGACGATTTGGTAAGATGTCCCAACAGTGGTTTGTTCAGCGCCTTTGGCTTGACTTCGCCATAACCTACTTGGATGGCGGAGTAACCGTCGGTCTGTTTTGTTTTTACTTGGGTCACGGTGCATGGTCCCGCTTGAATGACGGTTACAGAAATGGCTACTCCTGCTTCGTCAAACACTTGGGTCATGCCCAGCTTGGTGCCGAGAATACCTACAGACACAGTTACTGGCTCTCCTTATTTATTTGCTTTTTGTTGACATCAGATTCTCTAGGACACACTTTGTGAACGCTCCTCAGGGCGAATTCCAAGTTTTTTGGACTGACCTCTGAAGTCGAACTGCTCAGGTGATAACAGCTACAACTTCTTTGGGTCTTCACTCAGGGTCTGTACAGATGAATCCGTTTACGTTGTACTCGTTACCAGAAAATCCAAAAGCGCCTCCCTTCTTGAAAGGGACAACTTTTGAACTTTGTGCAAGGCGATGATGCTTTGCGTTTTGTGCAGCAATGCCTTCGTTTCAGCAATTGCTCTGGCACGTTGTAGTAGGACTTGGGTAGCAAGCTGCCCAGTATCCGTTGGCTGAGATTTGTGCAATGCTACAAATCAACACAACTGCGAAACTCCTACTTTAACCACCTCAAACAGCCGTTTAAACTTCTTGAAAGTTTTACCTTGTTGCCTTGAGGTTTAGGAGTGAATGCAGTTTACCTTCAAGGTTGGCATTGATTGTTTAACCAACCACTCCTTAACTTGTCATCGCAGTCTTTCTAGTTTACCACTTATTCATCAACTTTTGCTAGTTTATCCACATGGAACTTAGTCATCAGTTTTTGATGCTAATACTAGCTAAAAATGGCAATTCAAATGGTTAGTTATTAAACTTTGGTCACGATCCAGTAGTATAGCTCATTGATTTATCTTTGTCTATAAATTTGTTTCAAGGGTTTTTGGTGCTCGTTATGTAGAACTTTTTTGGCTATTTAGCGTACAGACGTACCTTTTCCCATCTGCTTCATTTAACTCTCCTTGCGGAAATCTCCATCCATTTTTCGTGATGGGAGTGTCAAAGTCAATAATAGTCAATAATAGAGATATCGAAGTGGGATAGAACAAAAATCAATTTATGGCACTCATTACCACTGGCAACGCTTTAATTCGAGATTTGGAGAAATTTGGCGCTCTTGGTGTTTACGTACCTCCAGAAGGAGGTTTTGAAGGTCGCTACAGACGCCGACTGCGTGCAACAGGTTATGTCACTCTCGATCTGAGTGCAAAGGGATTAGGCGATGTAGCTGCCTATCTTACAGGAGTTCATGGTGTTAGACCTCCTCATCTTGGCAAAAAAAGCACTAGTACTGGTGCGGCAGTCGGTTATGTGTATTATGTACCGCCGATTGTTAGCTCTCAACTTGAACAGCTTCCACCCAAATCAAAGGGCTTGGTGTTGTGGATCATCGAAGGACATGTTCTTAGTGATCAAGAAGTTGAGTTTTTAGCCACCTTACCCAGCTTAGAACCACGAGTCAAAGTGGTGATTGAGAGGGGTGGCGATCGCGCCTTTCGTTGGACACCTTTACAAAAGACCCTTCTAGCTAGTTAACTCAAAAGCACAGGGAACAGGGGACAGGGAAAAACTGTAACCTGTTCTTTGAACAACAAAGAACAGGTTACAGTTATCTGTAGATATGCAGTTGGCAATGGAGTCGGCATTTTTTGATTTTTGTCAACTCCCAAAATTCTTAAAATTTATTTAAAAAATCACATTGACGATGCTCGTTGCAAGATATTAGGTTAGACAGTCAGAAAACTTTTTTCCTACTTTTCCATAGTCTCAATTTGTGAGATTGTAGACTTGATTGTTCCAGCCAAAAAGAGTTTAATTTTAGATTAACTTATTCAAAAAATGTGATTTGTGAAAAAAGAACTAGTTGTTTAGGTATCTATATATAAGATAGGAGCAAGAAAAACATGGCACAAAAAATTGTTTACGGAACCGTTAGCGAAGACGGAACAAAGCAGGGTGGAGAAGGATTTGAAGTTCAATTATCAGAACCAGGATTATATGTCATAACTTTTTCAGAAGCTTTTGTGACTCCTCCATCTGTAGTGGCGACTTTAAAAGATTGGGGAGCTGATAATCAAATTGTTGTTAAGGATGTAGATGCAAACAAATGCCACATTTCTATATGGGATTTAGAACTCAAACAGCAATCCGGAGCAGTTTCCTCACAATTGGAAGTTAGGAAAGAAAAGTCGGCTTTCAATTTCATCGCGATCGGCGAAGGCTAATTTGTGAAATTAGACATCATTAACGATTAAAACTTGTCCTACCTTTAAACCAATTTGAGGTTCCTCACTCAGACTAGATTTGGGCAGATTGCTGTATACTAAGGTTGTCAGATTCATCGCTGAAAACCGATTGATTGGCGAATTTGAGATTTTAGCCATGACCTTCGCTCAAGTCCAGTCGGGAGTCCCTCATCTAACTTATCAGGTGAGTTGGGAGAAACTTCCAGAGGATTATCCCTTATCAGACGAACCTGTGGAGAATACCAGTCAACCTCTCTTAGCTGCCGCCTTACGGGAGAGTTTGGAGTTAATTGGATTTTTAACTCCTGAACGATTGGTTGCTTCCAACCTGGGTATATGTGCCACAGTGAATGGGAAAACGATTGTCAAAGCGCCAGATTGGTTTTATGTGCCAAGAGTTCTCCTCCTAGATTCTCCAAGAACGCGTCGAAGCTACACTCCCCGTGTGGAAGGAGATATTCTCGCGGTTGTTATGGAGTTCTTGTCAGAAACTGATGGTGGGGAATATTCGGCTCGTCCATTCTACCCATACGGTAAGCTTTGGTTCTACGAACGGATTTTGCAAGTTCCTATTTATGTCATCTTTGAGCCAGAGGGAGGAACGCTGGAGATACGGCAATTACTGGAAGGTGCGTATCGAGTGCAACAGCCAGATGAAAATGGGCGCTATTGGATTGCTTCAATGAATCTATATCTTGGGATGTGGTACGGCACTAAGGCAGAACGAACAGGCTACTGGTTGCGCTGGTGGGATGAAAATGGAAACTTGCTGTTGTGGGGAACAGAGCAGTTAGAGCAAGAACGTCAACGTGCAGAGCAAGAACGTCAACGTGCAAATAGATTGGAATCTTATCTCCGCTCTCAGGGAATTAACCCAGATGAACTTCCGTCCAACAATTCATAAACAATTCATCACTGCCTCCTATCAAACCAGGAGACAGTGCAAGACTTTTAGCTTCACAACAAGCGTGCTATTCAGATGATGCTCAATTTGAGAGCGTGCGTAAGTCCTGTGAGTTTTCCAAAATTTTCAAAAATTTTCAAAAATTTTCAAAAATTTAAAATTGGCCAGTCTGGTTCGCGATAATAGCGCGTCATGTCGTCAAATTTCCGTAGTTCGGCACGTTGTATGAGCAATTCTGGAGAGTTGTGCATCCATTGCTGATTTAACTGAGAAAACATAGTTGTAAGGTAATCGTAGTCTAAATTGGGTGCAATCTCCCCGAAGTAGCCCAATGTCACATGAGCTGTGAAGTGATAATGTTGCTCAATCCCTAATCCTATCAGGTTAGCATTTTGATAAATCGCTCGACGCAAGTTAATAATTTGCTCATAGGACGCTTCATTTTGAGGTACTAAACAAACGCCTATAGCTCTTGACATCACAACCAATCCCTGCATTTGCCAGCAAATGGGGTGAGTTTGCCCCTGCGTGGATTGTTGATACTGCTCAAAGATATCCGCAAAGCAAGAGCATAACTGTTCTTCAAATTTTGGATTTTTTCTTTGAGCATCATAGTAAGCACTATCCCAAATCAAGTCCGCCAAAGTCAAATGGAAGCTAGCAGGAGGTACAAGCACAATCCAATCAGAGTTGACTCTTAGTTGTAAAAGTTCCTGTTGGTAATCTTGTAAGTGTGCGTAGAAAGTAGAGTTGTCTGTTTCTTCTTCCCAAGGTGGGGTGATGACTGTATAACCAGGAAAAGGTACTGCTTGCCTTCCTTGCTCTAAATGCGGCTGAAATTTAGAAGATGTCTGGATATGCTGGACTTGAGTTCTGTACGCTTCTGGTAGCGTCATCCGGGCTAAACGATTTAAGTAAATTTGATATTTGTCGTCCAATGTTCATATCCTCGAACTCCACGCTTATTGATTGTAGGCAAAACGACCTGCATTGAATAAGCAATTTCAAAAGTATTTTGCTTTTGTGAGGTGGTAGGGTATGAGAGAATTCAAAATTCTTATCTTTCTCGGCTCTCCCTACTCTCAAAGAATAACAGTGAGTTTTCTTATGCCAGTCTACTTTTACTGGGGTGAGGATGATTTTGCGATTGAAAAGGCGATCGCTGTTGTGCGCGATCGCATCCTAGATCCCCTATGGACAAGTTTTAACTACACAGTACTACCTCCAGATTTACCTGATGCCCCAATCCAAGCATTAAATCAAGTGATGACACCACCTTTTGGCGCTGGTGGACGCTTAGTATGGCTTGTAAATACTAGCCTTTGCCAGCAATGCTCAGATAATGTGTTATCTGAACTGGAGCGAACTGTACCAGTTATCCCCGAAAATTCATATTTGTTGCTCACGAGCAGTCGTAAACCAGACGAACGCTTGAAATCAACTAAAATTTTGAAAAAATTTGCCGAATTTCGAGAATTCTCTTTAATTCCACCTTGGAAAACGGAACTCTTAGTTCAGTCTGTTAGTCAAGCTGCTCAAACCGTAGGCGTGAAATTGACTCACTCAAGTGTAGAGATGTTGACTGATGCTGTAGGCAATAATACACGTTTGCTCTACAATGAATTAGAAAAATTACGGCTTTACGCGCAAGGCAGCAATCAACCTTTGAACACGGACGCTGTTGCTCAGTTAGTCCGAAATACAACTCAAAATAACCTACAACTAGCAGTAGCAATCAGAACAGGCGATACAGCTAAAGCTTTAGCGATATTAACCGATATTATCAATGCTTGTGAGCCACCTTTACGAGTCGTTGCGACGCTTATTGGTCAATTTCGTACTTGGTTATGGGTTAAGCTCATGGTAGAAAGTGGAGAGCGCAATCCACAAGTTATTGCCAAAGCTCTTGAGATAGGCAACCCCAATCGTATTTACTATCTACAAAAAGAAATTCAATCTGTTTCTGTAGAGCAACTGATTGCCACTTTACCTATATTGTTAGATTTAGAAGTTAGTCTCAAACAAGGAGCCTCAGAGATGTCAGCACTACAAACTAAAGTCATAGAGCTTTGTCAAGTATGTCAAAGAACTTAACAAAAACAACAAATATTTGCAGGATTTTAACAAGAAAAACAAACATTTGATGGTTTGAGTGTTTTCTGGAACTTCTCACTCTTAAAATAATTCACAGTGATTAAGGTATCCCGACTGTAGTTATTTCATAAAACCAAACAAATGAAAAGATATTATCATCGCTTTGTGCGACTTAGTTTAATTCGGATGCTTTCTCAGTCTTTGTTTGTCGGTACTATTGCAACTGTAAGTTTGGTTTCTAATGCTTTCATTTTGAGTTCTAAAATCGATGCACAAGCTCAACAAACAGTTAACTCTGGTGAACTTAGAAATTATGCTAGAGCTATGTTGAAAATGGAACCTGAGCGTCAACAAGCTTTTGATGAAATCAAAAAAATTATGGGGAGTAGCGAGGTTCCCAAGATTGTTTGTAACGATAACAATAGCTTAAATGGTCTTCCTGGCAAAGCAAAAGAAATTGCTGTCAATTACTGCAAACGCTATCAAACAGTAGCTCAAGAGAATGGTCTTGATACTGATAAATTTAACATGATTACTCAACAGTTACAAAGCAATAAAGATTTAGAACGAAAGATGTTCAATATGCTAATTTGCCTACAAAAAAATCCAGAATGTGGTAAGTAAAGCTTCAAGAAAATATCAAGTTTTATTTTTGAGCAAAAATCAAATTATATTAGTTTAAAGTGGAAGGCAAAATATCAACCAATATTCATTTTTTATTTTCCACTCATGAATTTTGATTGCGAAAAAGCTTAAATCTCACAATTTAAAAATGCTTGGCGCTTTGCATGAATATTTCTCATGTGCTTTTTTACTGTATTTACAGTAATATAAAGCTGGGTAGCAATCTCTTTGTAGCTAAATTTTTCTCGATAAAGACACCAAATCTCTGTTTCTCGTGGTGTTAAGTCGTATTTTTTAACTTCAGCAAGTGCAATATTTTTTAAAAACTCATACTTATTTTCAATGATGACTAATAAGTAAGAGCGATGCAATTTCTCAAAATTAAGCCATTTTGCACAAACACAAAAAACTTTTGACCTATTTACTCTAATTTCATGAGAGAGAATAATAGTTTTATTGGACGAAATGCTAGGATTCTCTAGTATGCTTTTGCAAAAGCACCAGATAACAGGTGGTAGAAAATCTGAATTGGAACTATCTTGATTAATTTGAGAAAAAATACGAAATGCAGATGTGTTTGCGTGAATGAGTTCGCCCGTCTCGTTTAAGAGGAAAAGACCATTTTGCAACTCTTCAATAACTTCTTGGAACAAATCACCTCGCTGAGAATCATGTAACTCAATGTCATTTATCTTTTGTTGAACTCGTGTTTCTCCCGATGTTGTCGATATTTTTGTAGTGATCATGGGATGTACCTTATTTTTTTTACAATAGTTTTTGCAATTCATTTGAGTTGAAAATATGTACATTTTTTGTCTGCATAATATTGCAGACAATGACAAATAGCAAAACAAATGAGTGTGTCATAGATTAAATGACACACAAGAGAGTGAATTTTCTGAAGTTTTTATAACCTTCTGAACGACCTAATTTTAAATACAACTGTTAGAGAGTCTATTTCGGATATAGCTTTTGTAAGTGTAAATGAGTTTGTGTATTTGCCAATCGTCAAGCGTCTCGTCAGTAAACAGAAGACTGACTGAGCAGTTGTTAGTTTTTTGAATACGTGAATTGTTTACGTACGTCCAACAAGACTAGCAACGACTGTAGCTAACTCAGCCGGTTCAACAGGTTTAGGCAAATGCAACTGATAACCTTCTTGAATAGCTCGCATTCTATCTTCTGGTCTAGCATATGCTGTTAATGCTGCTGCTGGAATCTTTCCACCTTTGTGTGATGAAAGTGATATTTCTCCATTACGTTCGCGCGATCGCACTTTGCGGATTAAAGAATAACCATCCTCTTGAGGCATTCCAATATCACTGACCAAAACATCTGGTTTCCATTGTGTCATAGTGTCGAGTGCTTCTTGTACTGACCCCACTGCTTTCACTTCGGCTTGACATTGTTGCAGTACAGTGGTAATAAAATCACGAGTATCAGCTTCGTCATCTACAACCAGCACGCGCACACCATCAAGGGAAATATGGGGTTCTGAGATTTCAAAGTCAGAATCTGTGAATGCTTGTTGAATAATTTCGCTTGTTTGGTTGTCTCTTTGTTCTGTTGTATGATCTGCGTGATTCACCAACGGTAGCTTACAGGTAAACGTTGCACCTTGTCCTGTACCTGGACTGTCTACGTGGACGGTACCACCATGCAGTTCTACCAAATGACGCACAATTGCTAACCCTAACCCCAGTCCACCGTGTGTTCTTGTACTGGAACTATCAGCTTGACGAAAACGATCAAAAACATAAGGAAGAAAATCAGAACTAATCCCAATACCCGTATCTGTGACGAAGATTTGAGCATAGAGTGGGGTGTAGGATGAGGGGGATACCACTGTCTTTTCTTCCTTATCTCCTTTATTATCTTCTGTCACGAGTCCAAGTTGCACTTGTACTCTCCCACCTTGGGGTGTGAATTTGATGGCGTTAGATAGGAGATTCCAAATCACCTGCTGTAAGCGTTCTGCATCACCAGCAATCAGAAATTTCGGTTTTTGAATTTTCCCTTTGAAATTATCAGGTTGTGTTGGCGCAAATTTAGAATTTTGATTGAAATTTTGAGTATGAGAAAATTCTAAATTTTCCGCAGTATGGTTCAACTCATGATCTAAAATACAAAAACTCAAATCAATTTTCTTTGCCTCAGCGGCTAAACGTACGGTTTCAAGTGCAGCATCGATGATGGAAACTAAGTCATAAATTTGGACACGAAGCCGTAACTTACCTCTAATCATCCGCGAGATATCTAATAAGTCTTCAATAAGCTGCGTTTGCGCTTTCGCATTTCGCTCTATAGTTTCTAATGCTTTGGCTACTTTAGTTTGATCGAGTTGGCGGCCCGAACGCAACAGCTGTGCCCAACCAAGGATAGCATTGAGAGGCGATCGCAATTCGTGAGACAAGATTGCCAAAAATTCATCTTTCATACGGTTTGCTTCTCTAAGCTGTTCAGTTTGCTGTTGTAAAGAAGCAATCAAGCTAGCGCGTTGCATTGCAATAGCAATTTGGTCGCACACTGCTTGCATCATCCCCAGTTCATTTTGAGTAAATCTAGCTAAGCTGCGGCTACCAAAAGCAAGAGTCCCCAGAAGTTGTCCCTGCGCTATTAACGGGTAGCTGTAATATGCTGTAATCCCCATAGCGCGGATAAATTTTGTCTTTGGATTTGTTGAGTTTTGCACATTTTCTAAAGCTATTGAACGGCGTTCTTGTGCTGTTGTACCGCATACTGCTTGACCAAACTTTAGCCATTCAAGTTCTTTTACCTGTTCTTCTGTTACACCACTGTAGGATTCGAGTTGCAAGACTTGTTTATCTTCGTAGACTAAATAGTTAAAGTAAACATCTAAACGAATTTGTTCTGAGAGTTTTCTAAACAAACTATCAATCAATGCTACAGGTTGCTGACTTGAGAGTAAATCACTTGCGGTATTGAATAACAAATGAAGTCTTTTATATCCCAATGAAAGAGCTTTTTCCACACGCTTAAGATTGCTAATATCTTGAAATACCAAAACACAGGTTTCTGGATAACCATGCATGGCGCTTAAGGTATCGGCAAACATCAACAGAGAGCGGACACCTACTGGAGTATGCCAATCAAGTTCAAATCCCTCAATTTTTTCACCACGAGCAACTCGTATCCCAGGAGACTGTTCTACTGGAATTGTATTTCCTGCTGCATCTGTTGAGTAATAATAAGTGCTATAGTCTTGGGTTGATTCTGCTTTGGGAAATTTGCCGCCAGCAACTTCGTCAGCGGTTTTGTTCGCGAAAGTGACTTTTGCTGTTTCTGGTTCTATCAACAGCATCGGAGTTGGCATTAAATTCAGTAAATCTTCTAGCCATTTTTGCTGATTGCGGAGTGTTTCTTCTACCTGTTTACGCTCTGTAATGTCGTGAGTAAATGCCAGAATTTGTTCTATTTCACCTTTTTTATCTAACAGCGGTAGATATTTGATTTCTGTAGTAAACGTGCCGTAATTTGGTAAGGTGATTGTGGCTTCTGTTGTTTGTAAACTGCGTGTTTCTTGCGCCTTAATTAAAGTGGAAAGATAAGCTTGTGTTGCTTCAGGAGGAAAAATCTCCTCGTCAGTTCGTCCGAGTATTTCCTCTACTGGTTTTTGAATGCGCTGTAATGCGGCTGTATTAATAAACTGCAACCGCCTGTGGGCATCGTAAATTGCAAAAACATCGGGGATGTTATCAAGCGCCAGGCGAAATCGTTCTTCACTCTGGCTAAGCGCCTGTTCTGCTTGTTTGCGATCGCTCAAATCCAAGATAAACGCGACTGACTCCTCGCGCTTTTCGCCTACCAACGTGTAACCTATTAGTATCGGAACGCGAGTACCATCCTTACGGATGTACTCTTTTTCGTAGGGCGTACAAGCACCTTTGTCTTTAGCTTCAGCAATGCGTTCTTCATCTAGAGGTAAATATTCCGCTGGTGTAATGTCAATCCACCTAATTTTGTCTGATTGTAACTCCTCTCGCGAGTAGCCAACCATCCGCAGAAATTCGTCATTTGCTTTGCGGACGTTACCATGAATATCGCCAAAAATAATGCCGATAACGTTAGCATCTACAAAACTATTGAGTTTTTCTTCATTTGCTTTTAGAGCTTCTTTAACGAGATCGCGTTGAATTCCCAACCGTTCCAGCGCCGCGACACTTTCCCATATTAAAACGCAGAAGCTCACAATCAGCACAACCACAAGCAGGGCTACCGCGAATGCTGGCTTGTAAAATCCTGCTCTTTGTCCTTCCAAAATCAGCCACCCTAGTACCAAAGGTACGGCGATCGCCGCCAATAACAACCGACGTGCTAGCATCCCGCCGTAAGTATCGCTTGTAATTATCTGCATCACCCCTTGTTCGGGATGAGTCCACATGATACCTGCACACAACACTATAAATGTCAATGCTGTGTGTAACGCCATTGATGTAGTGTAGGGGGGAAAATCGTTAAGGATTTCAACTCTGTAAGCGTAGGCGATAATAACCTGCAAGCATATTACACCGGCAATCAGGGCGAAAACTTGCGCGTACCAAAAGCTGCGGTGAGTTTTTGGTTTTCCTACAAGTTCTAACGCTCTACCAATCACTAAAAAATTCACTGCTGTGTTCAATCCCATTCGTCCCGGATAGGGTGTCATCAAAGCGTTTGGCGAGTCATGAAATAGCAGTTCATCTATACCGAGGTTCCAGCCAAATATATATTGACTCAGTGTAAGCAAAGCAATCACGACGATTGTTGATGCACACACTCTAGACAAGAATGAGGCAGACGAGGCAGAGATTTCTAATTTTGAATTTTGAGATTGCTGAGTTTCCTTGGGACACGCTGCGCGATACGCTTCGCTCTTTGCGGCACACTCCGCTAACGCAACGCTACGCGATTTTGAATTGATTTGTTCCCCTGCTCTTGTTTGGGACAACCATAAGGACATACCAGACAAAATCAAGCATATAGCTGTATTTGCCTTCATGGCCACGATACTTAACCAGAAGCAGTTTTTGAGAGACTCTAGATTCAGCCACCAGCCAAGCAGTACTAAGCAGCCGACCAAGATGGTCATTGCACTTGCAGCTTGTGCAACCAGTGAATGTGAAGAGACTCGATGTGAACTTTGTTGGCGCAAGCGGTTGACTTGTAACATTGAAGGCTTTTTAACCGCATCTATCTAGCGCGGTAATGTTTGGTGTTTGCTGGAAACTATATGTTTTACCCTAGTATTTTATGCTTCTCATTTTGACTTTCTCTTACATCTACCTTTGTACAGATTTTTTAGTGAAAAGCTGGAATTAAGGAATAGAAAAAAAGCAAGAAAGATGACTTATGTTAATGATAATCTCTTTCAAAGAGCAACTCATAAAACAATTGGTTGAATTTAGCCAAAATTGAGTTATTCATCTTTGACTTCCTATGAGAGCACCGGTATATTCATCTCAAAAACCCGGTTTTTGCTGGAAAGATTCAGTTTTCGTGAGTTCAACTCAAACAAACCTGGTTTTTTACCCAAATGCGTGACCAATTCCCTTGTCAATTATCAGTTATCAGTTATCAGTTTGAAGAAGTATTCAGTATTGCTGAATCCAGAATTCAGAATAGAAGAATCAATTAACTCTTTTATTCTGACCGGAGGCTCTGCGGTGAAGCAGCGCTCTTGGTAGGGTTTCCCGACAACAGGCGACTGTGTTAGCGCAGCGTGACCGTTCGGCCTCAAGCCGTGCCCGAAGGGCTCAGGTCATACCCGAAGGGCTGGTGGCTCCGCTCCTGACTCCTGACTCCTGACTCCTTCACTGTGTACTGTGTACTGTTCATTGTTCATTCTTTATTGATGTTGACTAATACACCGCCGCACTAGAGACTGGGTGAGCTTTTATTTTTTAAAAATTATGTAGAAAGTAAGCTTATTTAAGTAAATAATTTAAATCGTGCAAGCTGAGTTTCAATAGCTTGAAGCAAAATTTTACTGAGTTCTGTACTGTCTTGAAATTGCAAAATTTGAGATGATGGTAAGTCAAAAGGAAACTGCCCTGCTAGATCTAAGCGCTGCATTTGTGCTAGTAAAATTTGCTCAGACCGCTTACTTTGAATAGCATAACCAATTTCAATACAGACATATGGGCTAGGAATAAGTTGAGCAGTTTCTTTAGTCTCAATTTTACTAATAGCTGTTGTATCGGCAATAAACAACAAACTTCTATGAATTTTTCGCATCATTGTTCGGCTGAGTCGCATAGAACCTTCTTTGGGACGATAGGATTCTAGTGAACTACCACACACTGCCCTAACGGGTCAGTGTGGGCTTCTCAAATCCCCGT
>NZ_QMEA01000040.1 GCF_012912105.1 Brasilonema sp. UFV-L1 | reverse complement strand
CCGTGGGGCTTACGGCGAAGAAGCTAAATTTTTGAGGATTTTGACAATGGGTTCATCAACTGAGTAAATTCCCCATCTACAAATGTCTCTCCCCAGTTGGCAGGTAAGCGATGAGGGTTAGGATTATCTTTTGTGGGTACACACAGAAAAATGTACTCACACTGCACTCCATCTAGTTTAGTTTCTGATGTCATGCCCCAGTCTCCAATGTATGCGCCTGTCAGAATTGCACCTCTAAAATCAGTTCTATCTAATTGTGCTCTTGTCAGGTTAACTCTGGAAAGATCAGCATTTTGTAAATTAGATTCATTCAACACAGTTGCAACTAGGCTAGCATCTTTTAGATTTGCTCCTTGCAAATTCAGACCTTGCAAGTTCCAACCATCAAAATTTTGGCTTTGTAACTCTTTTGTCACCAGTAACTGTCTTATCTTTTCATCCTCAAGATAGGTTGTCCTAATATCCGCAAGATTCAGATTTTTCGCCTGAAACCAACAGGTACGCGCCAAGATGGATTTCTTGAAAGTAGTATTTTTCAGCGTCGCCTGCGTAAAATCCGCATCTGTTAAATCACTTCCTTGAAAACGTGTGCCGTGTTGTGTCACCAAACCAAGAGCAATACTGCGAATCCAGCTTTGCTTTTCATCTTCATACAAGGCACGGCAACTAACGTCAGCAGACAGAACTAAAGTTAATATTGCTACTATCGTTGCTGGTATTCCTGCTACCATACCACCTATCTTTGCCGCTGCTACTGCCACTGCGCCAGCGACAGCCCCTGCAATTGACACCGTGAGTGCTACTGCCAATAACCCAGCTATAAATCCTGATACGACTGCTGTCCCAGATATCACCAATAGCCCTGTTGCAGCCACTACGACTGCCACAGCCCCTGTGACAACTACTGTCACGACTGTTGCCAATTCCATAACCCGTGTTTCAGTGCCTGTCCCGACCCATGCCACAGACACTATGCCAGCCCATACAACTGCTGCAAGCCCAGCCCCTACGACTGCTACTGCCAAAAACCCACAGGCTGAGGCTACTCCTCGGCGCACAGAAATCAGAAAAAAAACTAACAATACGATTGAGCTGATGACACCAACATAGATATTTTGACGGTTACCATCAACTAAAATAAATCCTAGCAGAGAGCCACTAATAGCCGATAACAATCCTGATACTGCTGATATCAGTAATGCAAATATGACTAAGGCAAATGCCCAACGATGTTGTAGTCCTGCTTTCGCATGGCTGAAATTTGCTCCTCTAAGGATCGCACCCGTAAAGTCAGCACCTCGAATATCTGAATAAGAAAAGTCTGCACCTGTGAAGTCCTGCCCTTTAAAGGATTTGCCTCTGAGCTTAGCACAGCGGTAGTTTTGAGCCACGTTTAATGACAATAAAATGAGGGTACTTTTAACTACTAGTTGTAGGATATCAGTTTTTGGCAGGTTTTAGCTAGTTCCAAAAGAAGTGCTTATGCGATATAAATGTTGTTTGATGTCAATTGCTTGATTTGATGATACCTGAGTGACCCTGGATTTCTCCTACAGGCTCAAACCTTCCGCCCAAGTGTTTGGAAAGAAACTCCTCTGCGATCGCATAAAAGTGCAAACGATTTTCTGGTCGTGCAAACCCCTTGGGAAAATCTATTTAGCAACATTATTGATAGGTGTTTGCTCGGTCAGTCAAATACTGGCACAAAACAATGCACCTAAAATCCATTCGTTCTCTTCAACATACGCTACGAGCACCCCTACCGTTTTATCCAATACCAGGGTGGTTTCATACTTTCATACGAAGGAAGAATAATCTGAACATCTTAAACTTTGATTCGCTCGTTACGATATATCAACAGGCAACGAATGTATAAATAAGAGTTTAGAATTTTTCTCTCACTGTATGAAACCACCCTGCTACCGTTTTATCCAATACCGAGCTAATTGCATCATAATCCCTCTGCTCTGAACAGTCATTGTTTGTTGAATGAACAACAATTATTTTCTAGGTATTTGTGACATATTCAGACAACTTACCAAGGTCGTCAAATCTAATACCGCGCTCGTAAACTTGTGAAAAAAGATGATAACCAATAGAGTCATGTTCTCTTAGCCATATCAAGCTTTTCTTTGGTCCTAAATACCATTGTCTGCGTAAATCGAAGTATATCTGTAATAAATCAACAGCAAGCCAATAGCGCCGATATAAAGACTCAACGTCTGAAGTCTTCGCTCGCTCCAGCATTTTGTCAACCCACAGCTTTGTGTGCTGTCTTTCAGAAGAAGAAAGTGGCTTTCGACCTTGCTCAATGCGCTGCTGTAACTGTTTCAAAAAAGCTTCTCCATGCCCTTGTGAATCGTAGAGACAGTAGCCATCTGAAACCCGCAATAACTCGTCACTAGAGGCTGACATTGCATCGGAACCATACACCCATGCATCAAGATAAAATCCTTCAAATTCACGCGCATCCTGAATTGGTGTAGCACCTTCTACAAAGCAAACAACATCAATATCACTTGAAGGAGTACAATCCTCTCTAGCACGCGAACCATAAAGAATGATGGTATGTGGCTTGTATTTTTCCTGCAAATCTATAACGACTCTTGATAAAAGATCGTCCATTTTTTGATTCACCTAGTTGGAACTTGGTAAATCTTACCACTGATTTGGACTTTGGACAAAAATCACAAAATTCGCGTAACATCTGATGCTGGAGCGCGAATTATTTCTTAACATTGGAAGATTCGATAAATTCTAGGACTTACGCATTGATAGAATGGTAAAATAATGCGTTGACTTAGATCTTGCACCTCTTAGTAGAAAACCGTACAAGTGAAAAATATCTGCGAGAAAGCTACATGATTTTTATTGGCTTTTTTGCCTAAATAAAAGACTTTTGGTTTAACACTGAGTGATGAAAAAAACATCAATTTTTCTTAGTGCAAGATATGAGTTGAGAAACAAGTGTAGTCAAAAAACAGGTAAGTACTATAGAGATTCCTGATGAAGGACTAATAACTCATCTGAGAGAATTTGGATTTATAAAGTTGTAAAGGTGCGACTTTAAAAAAGAAGACTCTAGGCACTATATATTGTATCTACCAGATGAAGAAGCCAAAAAGCAAATAACCAGAAGTACCTTCGTTACAATTCATGATACTCATTGGGGAATTGAAAGTTTTCACAGGGCTATTAAACAAGTATGTGGTATTTGTCGATTCATGGTGAGAGATAGCTATGCGATGAAAACACACATCCGCATGTTCACTCCAAGCATTTATTCGCTTGGAGTTAATGCGCTCTAAAAACATAATTTCGCTCTTGGTATGAATTGCGAAGGAATCTATTCACTTTAGTTGTGCGTGAGTACATTGTGGACAATCTCAACAATGCTTGTGCTGCTTAGATACATATATATAGCTTTTTGTCAATGCGTAAGTCCTAAACTCTTAGGTTCAGGGAAAAGTAATCAAGAAATTGCAGCAGTTCTCCATTTGACTGAAGGAACCGTGAAAAACCACCTGACCAATATCTTCTGTCAACTTGGCCTGCGTGACCGCACCCAAGCCGCCCTCTGGGCATACCGAAATTTACTATCTTTTTAGACTGTGCTTGTTTGCTTTACTACTAAACTAAAGTAGAGAACAACGACGTTGCAAAGCTTTCTCAAATAACACCATGTACTCATCATCACTCACCCCATAAGCACCAAACCTCTCCAAATGGGGATTCATCATTTGAGCATCAAACATTACAAATCGCCTTTGGCGCAACAGTTCCACTAACTTCACCATCGCCACCTTTGAACCTTCCGGGATGCGGTAAAACATCGACTCCCCAATAAAAGCACCCCCAATCACAATTCCTAAAATTCCTCCAGCGAGTTCATCCCCTTGCCAAGTTTCAAAACTATACGCCCAACCCGTTTGATAAAGTTCCCAATAAATCTGTTTTAACTCTGGTGAAATCCAAGTTAATTCTCGGTTAGCACACCCAGCCACAACAGCTTGAAAATCGCGGTTAATCGCAACGCTAAAACGCTCTTGATTGAGAACACGTCGCAGGGACTTGGGGTAGCGAAATCGTGTATCTAAAGGAATGAGAGTGCGATCGCGACTCGCATACCAACCCAAGACATGATTCTCATCAGCCATGAGAAAATAACCTTGAGCATAGCCTTGAATAATGGTAGCAACATCGTATTTCATACAAATAAGCAATAAACATACCTTGTAGTAGGCGCTTAAACACCCACTACAAACGTATTTTCTGGCAACTTGAGGTCTTTAATATAAAAACAAAAGAAAATGACAGAACCAATTCCACCCATCACTCTACCACCACCTCAAAATCCCATTCTTGAGGGAGAATGGTTACAGCAACGCTTGCATCAGTGGCTAGATGAAGAATTTATCCCAGAAGCAATCAATCAGACAATTGCCAATAGAGCTGCACAAATATTTGTCCGTCAACGGATGGAAGGAGAAAACGACTTAGGTTCTCTGGTTATTGCTATTGTTACAGAAATGCAGTCGTTTGATTTTTCCAAAAGTTTCTACGGAGAGTTTGCTATTGCTAACGCTGTTAGTGACTTACTTCTAGAAAGTTTGGGAATTGATAAGTGTTGTGGACAATAGATAATTTTTCTCATTTGTCTTTGTCATTAGTCTTTTGTACTTTGTTATGTGCTTAATGACTAATGACTCATGACTAATGACTAATAACTACCAACTAGACTTAACCACTCCGGGTAAAAGACCTTCGTGTGCCCATTCCCGCAGGACATTGCGAGATAGTCCAAAGTCGCGGTAAACTCCTCTGGAACGACCTGTTACCCAGCAGCGGTTACGGTGACGGCTAGGAGCGCTATTGCGGGGTAGCTGTTGAATTTGGCGGTGAACTTCCAGTTTATCGAGAGGAGATTCTGCTTGTCTGAATTCTTCCAGCAATGCTTCTCGCTTGTCAGCGTATTTAGCCGCTAATTTGGCGCGTTTTTTCTCGCGCTCAATCATGCTCTTTTTTGCCATAATGTTGGTGATTTATTTTAAGACAGCATTTTCTATTCTATAGAATTGCCAGTCCACTGACCAAAGTCTACATGCTCTGAGGGTGTGATCTGAATTGACCTTTGTCCCCCTTATCTATTTCTTTCTATTGACAAAGTAGCGAAAAAGTGCGTTAGCAAGAGAAAGAAAGGAAAGACGTGAACGCTATCTTTATATTTAGAACGATAAGCCGGAGGCTTAACGTTACACGTATCGCGTGGAGCGCAGACGCAACGCGGTGGCTGGAAGTTCATAACCGATTGAACGACAACGCGCTAAAAGCAGTAACCAGTACGGATGAAACCAGCAATTTCAGACATTTCTACTTATTGCATAGTTTTAAGTAGATTTAGTTTACCCCTGCGTATCGCTAATCCACTACTTCTCAAGCGCTCTGTTAGTTGACAATGCCGTTGTTCTGAGCACCTTGAGAAATTCATGCACCACTGGTGAAGATTCTGTCTGTCGCCGCGCTAGAGCCAGTTTCAACGTGGGAAAGTCTCCGATTAAAGGTCGATAAACCACTCCTTTGGCACTCAGATTTTGCATATCAGCGAGAACAAACGTAATGCCAACTCCAGCCGCCGCCAAACCTAAGCGAGTCTGAGCGAGTTCAGCCTCCTGCACGATGTTGGGAAAAAATCCGGCTTGCTCACAACATTTGATGAAGTCAGCATAAAAAACGGGTGCAAGCGATCGCGGGTAAACAATTAGTGGTTCGTTAGCTAAAGACTGAAGTGGTATTTGTCTGTGCCTTGCAAGCGGATGGGATGTAGACAGTGCAACAATGTAAATCTCTTTATATAACGGATACACACACAGAGTTGGTTCACGGATGGGAAGATAAACAAACCCAACATCAATTTGGTAAGTGCGTAAGGCTTCAACATGAGCTTCCGTTCCACCACTTGTCAGGACTAAATCGACTTGTGGGTAACACTCTCGATATGTTTTTAAAATACTTAGCGCAAGGCAAAACAGCGTTGCTTCAGTCAAGCCAAGCCTGACTCTCCCAATTTGTCCGTTAGCAACTTGTTTGGTAATTTGTATGCCTTCGTCTACTTCATGCAGAACCCGGTGTGCTGTTTCCAGAAATTTCTGTCCGGCGGGAGTTAGCTTACAAGAGTGTTTTGTACGTTCAAACAGTTGAATTTCTAAGCTGTTCTCTAACGCATGAATTTGTTTGCTTAATGCAGGTTGACTCAGGTGCAGTGACTGCGCTGCCCGACCAAAGTGCAGTTCGGAAGCAACCGTGATGAAATATTTGAGTTGGCGTAACTCCATGTGATCTGTTTGGTAATAACTATAAGTTATTAAGTCATACCCAACATGAAATAACAATCATCTAGCTTGCTTGTAATATGGGATTTAGAATCCGTTTAAAAGAATTAAACGTGAATCTAACATGCTAATTTGTTTGTTGAGCATCCAAAAAATCAATCCGAAACGCAGTGTTTGACATTTGAGAAAGATCAAACGAATCATTCAACCTATCCTGCTTGCGAAGGATTGATAAGTTCTAGTTTTTGTCTACGTTTAATCATTCGTAACAGAGCACTTATGAAACGTGATCAAAGTGATGCTATGCATAATGCTTCCCACTCAGCAATTTCCCGTCGCACTGCAATCAAGGTGATGGGACTTGGTGCCGTAACCACTGTCTTTACATCTTGTGCTCTTAATGGCAAACAAGCAACGAGTCAAACGGTGAATTTTAACCCAAATAAATTATCCCAATTGATTACAAAAGTCATCCCTCGCACGAAGGAGAGGGTGCCTGCGATTGGGATGGGAACCTTTATGACGTTTGATATTTTGCCTGGACAGCCGCGCGATCGCTTGCAGGAAGTGATGCGTCGTTTCAGAGATGGAGGTGGGCGTGTGATCGACACCTCACCACTCTATGGAATGTCAGAGATCATCGTCGGCGATGAAGCAACGACACTCGGTATCACTAATGACCTCTTTATTACTAATAAAATCTGGGCGACTGGTGAGTATCTAAGTGACAAGAGTCAGGCGCGACGCCAGTTTGAGCAATCGAAGGAGCGATTGTGGCGCGATCGCATTGACGTGATGCAAGTTCACAGCCTGGTAAATGTAGACATCATCTTGCCTATACTGCGGGAATGGAAGAAAGAGGGTAGAATCAGCTATTTAGGAGTAACGCATCACGAGTTGCCATATTTTGAACCGTTAGCAAGGTGGGTTGAAAACGGCGATCTGGACTTCGTTCAAGTCCACTATTCAATCCAAGAACGCCTAGCCGAAAAGAGAATTCTTCCTACGGCGGCGGATCGGGGAACAGCAGTTTTGGTCAACATGCCCTTTGAGAAGGCGCGCCTCTTCGAGGTGGTTAAGGGGCAACCCCTCCCCGATTTCGCCCGCGAGATTGGGTGTGAGAATTGGGCACAGTTTTTCCTCAAGTTCGTCATTTCGCATCCTGCTGTAACCTGTGCTATTCCAGCAACCAGCAACCCTGATCATGTTAGTGAGAATATGAGTGCGATGAGAGGAGCACTTCCTGATGTCCAAATGCGTACCCGGATGGTAAAGCATATGGAAACCCTTCCCGCATTCGACAAACTTGCCCAGATGCGTCCCTATCCAGGTAAAAAGTTCACTGGGGCTGTTCGCTTGTCTTAGTTGTCTCACTACGCGACAAAAAATGATGAGAGATGAGTAGGAATTAGCTGAGTGTTTCCAGCATCCTACACTTCCTCTACTTTCGGCTTTACGGTTACCTGTGGCACGTTGAAAGCAGATGGACACAAGTCAGCAAGTTTACAAGCATCACAAGCAGGCGATCGCGCCTTACAAACAGCACGACCATGATAAATCAGCCGAATAGACCAATTTTCCCAATCTGGTTGAGGTAACAAACCCATCAAATCTCGTTCAATACGGATGGGATCTGTGTGTTCAGTTAACCCCAAACGCTCACTCAAACGCTTGACGTGAGTATCAACCGTCACCCCAACATGAATTCCATAAGCATGAGCAAGCACGACATTCGCTGTCTTTCGCGCCACACCAGGAAGCAGCAACAACTGTTCCATCCGCTTGGGAACATGACCACCAAACTGATTGACAATCATCTGACAAGCAGCTTGAATATTCTTTGCCTTGTTGCGATAGAATCCTGTGGAACGCACCAAATTTTCTAACTCTGTCAAATCAGCATTTGCCAGACTTGCTGCATCCGGAAATTTACTAAATAAAGCTGGTGTTACTTGATTCACTCGCTCATCTGTACACTGAGCCGAGAGAATCGTAGCCACCAGCAACTGTACAGGAGTTGAGTAGTTTAAAGAACAAGTTGCATTTGGATAAAGACGCTTCAGGCGAACTAGAATTTCTAGCGCCCGTTGCTTCTTAGATGATCGTTTGCGGATACTAATCACTGGAATAATTTTTGCACCCACTCCAATTGGGTCGTTTCTTTGACGATCAGGAAAATTCCTAGTCCTAAAAGTATCATCAAACCAGTTTGCATAACACCTTCTTGAATGCGATTAGGCAAAGGTTTACCGCGCAAACCTTCAATCAGCAGAAAAGCAAGTTGTCCTCCATCTAAAGCTGGTAAAGGCAAAATATTGATAAAAGCTAAGTTAATGCTGATAAGAGCTGCAAAAAAGAACAAACTACCTGCATCATTCTGAGCAATGTTAGCACCTATTTCCACAATTTTCACTGGACCAGCAACTTGGCTAGCTGTTTCACCGAAGTTGGTAACCAATTGCCCAAAACCTTGAACAATCATCGAGAAAATCCGCTGAAATTGTGTCGCGCCAATGCTTAACGCTTCTACTGGGTTTGTCACACGACGACGCACGACTTTTCGATTAGGAGAAAGTCGGACACCGATGCTACCCTCACCCTTAGCATTAGCTTCAGGAGTCAGATTCACAGACAGTTGTTGCTCACCACGAGCAATTGTCAGCTCAATCTCCTTGCCTAAATGATTTTTGATGATTTCGGTGAACGCTTTTAAGTCTTCTGGGGAAGTCCCAAAAGTTGTGTTATTTGCAGCTAAAATAACATCTCCAGGCTGAATACCTGCTTTAGCCGCGACAGAAACTGGTTGTGAAACCAACTCTGGGATGAGAATGCCCTTTTGAATTGGTTGCGGTACGTCTATCCCTACAACACCTACCTGTGTCACAAGGAGGAAGTAGGCAAATATTAAATTTGCTATCACTCCTGCACTGATGACAATTGCTCGATCTAAAATAGGGCGGTTACGTAGAAGATTTGGGTCTTCAGGTGGAATGTTGCTATCTGGGTCATCGTCAGGAAAACCGACGAACCCACCCAGAGGAAAGGCTCGGATAGCGTATTCAGTTTGTGGTCCTTGATACTTCCAAATAATCGGACCAAAACCCAAGGAAAAACGATTGACGTAAATCCCTTGAGATCTTGCTGCAATGAAATGTCCAAACTCGTGTACCAAGATCAAAACAGCCAAGACTGCGATCGCTGCTAAAGCCGCAAAAACTGACATAGATAAAGAACTAATGAACTTATTGGGCAATACCTCTTTTCATTTTAAAGTGTGTATTCGGTCTACCATTGGTCTGAACGACTTATTTTCTGGGTTTTTCGGTAATCTCTACAGGGATTTCAACGAAATGATTCAGTCGTTAGTTATCAGTTGTTTTTGGGACAACCAATAACTAACTATCTCTAAACTCTTCAAATTACAGTACTTCGCGTCCCATGTAAGGTTGTAGTTCTTCTGGTATCCTTACTATGCCATCGTCTTGTTGATAGTTTTCTAAAATCGCTGCCATTGTACGTCCCACAGCTAGCCCTGAACCATTGAGAGTATGCACAAACTGGGTTCCCTTTTTTCCACTTTCTTTAAAGCGAATCTGTCCCCGTCGTGCTTGATAATCCAAAAAATTAGAACAACTGGAAATTTCCCGATACTTTCCAGAAGAAGGAAGCCAAACCTCAATATCGTAGGTTTTTGCCGAGTGAAATCCTAAATCTCCAGTACATAATTCTATAACTCGGTAAGGCAGTTCCAACGCTTGTAAAATGGCTTCTGCATTCCCCAGTAATTTTTCTAATTCCTCACTAGAAGTGCTGGGATGGACAAATTTTACCAGTTCAACTTTGTTGAATTGATGCAGTCGAATCAGTCCCCGCATATCGCGTCCATAACTCCCGGCTTCCCGACGAAAACAGGGAGTATACGCGCAGTGGTAAACAGGCAAATCTTCAAAATTGAGAGTTTCACCACGGTAGAGGTTGGTTACAGGAACTTCCGCCGTCGGTGCAAGCCACAAATCATCCGCTGCACATTTAAAGCTTTCTTCCGCAAACTTGGGCAATTGACCCGTCGCTGTCATAGACTCAGTATTAATCAAAAATGGAGGAATAACTTCCACATACCCTGCTGCTATCTGGCGATCAAGCATAAATTGAATTAAGGCTCTTTCTAGCTTTGCACCAGCACCCATAAGAGTCACAAACCGACTTTGTGCAACTTTAACCGCTCGCTCAACGTTAAGAATACCTAACTTTTCGCCAATTTCCCAGTGAGGAATAATGTTTGAATTTTGGGGAATTTTGTCATCACCCCAACGACGGATTTCTACGTTTTCTTCCTCACTTTTACCAACAGGTGTAGAATCGCTTGGCAAGTTAGGAAGTGTGAGTAAAAATTCTTCGATTTTGGCTGATAAGTCTTTTTCTTGAGGTTCAAGCGTTCCAATTTCACCTTTGACAGAACTACCTTCATCACGTAACGCTTGAATTTCTGGTCCTTTGGGGTTGCAACCCGCTTTTATTTTTTCAGGAATTAATTTAGCAATTTCGTTACTGCGTGCTTGCAGTTGATTTCGCTTCGCTTCCAATTCACGTTGCTGTTTATCCAACTCTAAAAGGGGCTGAATGTCGTAGCGATCGCCACGAGTCTTCAATCGTTCCTGAACCAATTGGGGGTTTTCCCTAATTAACCTAATATCTAGCACAGATTTATCCTAGTTTTTGGCGTAGTATTTTTTTAACAGTTAACACTTTAGTTAACACTTCAAAATAAATATAGTACTTCCGGGAGGTGACAACTGCAAAAGCAGGCATTGTGGGAGAAAGCAAGTGACGTGAAGGTTAAAATGCATTAGAGTACGGAGGAATTTAAATTTGGCTGTCGAATCGGCATCTTAATGATGAATTTCGCACCCTGTCCCGGTGCTGAAAGGCAAGTCAATTCTCCACCATGCTTCTCAACAATGTCGTAGCTAATTGACATTCCTAAACCTGTACCAGCACCAACAGATTTGGTTGTAAAAAACGGCTCAAATAATTTAGAAAGAACTTCCTCAGTCATACCTGGTCCATTATCAGTAATGGCGACAATGATATACTCAGAGTCTAAGACTGCGGTTTGAATCCGAATACAAGGGTTAGGATCACAAATGGGCTGTGCTTCAACGGCTGACTCCTGAGCACTTCTGAGAGCATCAATTGCATTAGTTAAAATATTCATGAACACTTGGTTAATCTGTCCGGCATTACATTCCACATTCGGCAGGTTACCATACTCTTTGATAACTTGAATGCCAGTGTTAAGGTATCCCGGTGTCGCTTTCAAACGGTTTTGTAGAAGCAGTAGGGTATTATCAAGACCTTCATGAATGTCCATCGCTGTTATTTCGCCTTGGTCTAGTCGCGAGAAGTTGCGTAACAATAAGACAATCTGACGGATGCGATCAGCTCCCATAATCATTGATGATATGAGTTTGGGTAGATCTTCCTGAAGGAAATTGAAGTCAGTTGTCGTCAGCGCAGCTTGAATTTCACTGACTGGATGAGGATAGTATTTCTGGTAAAGTTGAACTAACTTGAGTAAGTCGTTTGCATATTCACTAGCGTAGGCAAGATTGCCGTAGATAAAGTTAAGCGGATTGTTGATTTCATGAGCAACTCCTGCTACTAACTGACCTAGACTGACCATTTTTTCGTTCTGCACTAGTTGACTGTGGGTACGTTGCAACTTTTCTAAAGCTTGCTCTAGTTGTAAAGCTCTTTCCCGTTCTTGCTGAGTTAGTCTCTGTAGAGCCGACTCAGTTTGCTGACGTTCCAGTTCTGTTGCAGCGCGAGTCGCAAAAATAGACACAAACAATTCAACATTATGCAGATCATCCAACGGTTTTTGGTCCATCACCGCTAGTAATCCTAAACAACGACCAACGCTATCACATAATGGAGCTGCCAGATAGCTCTCTATTTCCAATTGCATAAGAAAGGTATTGCCCGGAAATTGGAATTGGATATCCTGGGGATAGCAGCAAAGTTGTCGTTTTTGAACAATGTCTTTACAAGGGGAGTTATCTAAGGAATAGTTAAAGTTGCTGACTATTTTGTTGTCAACGCAGAAAGCGAGGGTGCTGGCTTGCTGTTGGTCATTTTGGTTTAACTCGCTAATCAAAGCACAGTGTACACCAAGCGCTTTGGTCATATGTTGTACCAAAGAGTAAAAAAACGCTTCGCCAATTGTTGTTGAAATGCCTTTGGTGACTTCCAACAACGCCGCATTTTGTCGAGCAATTTGGCTCGCCATAAGCCGCTGATCTAATTGAGCCATCACTTGGCGGCTTAGGGTTTGTAGAACTTCAATTTGCTGCTGAGTGAGTAGACGTGGTACAAAATCAAGGACACATAGTGTTCCGATCACATAACCTTTGCTGGTAATGAGTGGTACACCTGTATAAAAACGAACATTAGGTGGAGAGACAACAACTGGATTTGTAGCAAACTTTGCATCTGCTAAGGTATCAGGGATTATTAATACATCACTTTTTTGAACAACAAACGGACAGAAACCAGCCTCAAGCGGTGCTGTAGTTACTTTCATACCTACCATTGATTTGAACCACTGTCGGTTTGCGTCTACCAAGGTTATCAACGCCACCGGAGTTTGACAAATTTGCGCTGCTAATTGAGTCAAATCATCAAAGTCTGGTTCAGCAGGAGTATCAAGAACTTCATACTGGTAAAGTTCTTTGAGTCGTGCCGTTTCTTGCTCTAAAAGAGCTTGCATTTTTTTTAGTTTTTTTTTAGTTGTCTCCTCATTAATTTAAAGTATAGGATTAACCGTTCACAGGTGATTATTGGTGGCTTGAAAACACCATTACAGATCGTCCTCAACAGGCACAAAAGTGCGCACTAAATTAGTACACAGTGGGAGACATTGTGCAGTTTTTCAGTTGAAAGTCTTCAGCCCTCTATCATAAGTGGTAAGTTTGAGAAGGTAGTCGCACTATTCGATTTCAAATTTGAAACCTGATACCCGATAACTGATAACTGTTTTAATCATCTGCCTTGCTTCCACCAACAGTCTGTTGACTTGTTTGTGAATGCTTAACTAGACTATTATGAGTTGTCTGATTGAAATTATACTGCTTTCTCAGTAAAAGTTGCTGCTCTTCATTATTGACATCTCTTTGCAAGTTGCAGCCACAAATACACTTATGTGTCCGAGTTGAAAGAGATTTTTTCACAATCGTACCCTATGCCTGCGGCACGGCACTCAGGCGATCAGGGACGCTGCGTATCATAGGCGACTAAAGCGTTAGCGTTGCATACGCAGCGTCCTAGTCTCTTAGAATGCTCATTACGTTGCCTACTGACCTTAAGGTGCTTCCGAGCATATCTCTGTCTTGCTTTGCGTCGATAATGAGCAATTTAGGAATAACGCTAAGACTGGGGTTTGGAAATCCGGTAAAATAGCCAAATTGACGCGACAAGCCCTGCAAAATGAGCGCTCACCGTATTAGTGTTTGCCTGCACAACAAAAATATCCAAAGATTGGATAATCCGGCTAGGGTCAACTTGGGTGTAAACTCCACCACCACCAACTTGTGGTAAAGTCAAAGATTTTGTGAGTAGAGTCCCGACAATTGTTTGCGCCCCTAAAAGAGTCAGCAGCATTCCCACCAAATGCACCATAATCCCAAAGCGTACAACTTGAATAGTTTCAACCTTGCGCGGGCGGTTGTTGGGATTTGAAGATTCTAGTCGTAACCCAAGTCTGGTGTAACGGAAAGCTAAATAGATCCCTATTCCCAAGGCGATAAGCCCAGCAACTGCAAAAAAAGCGCCAAGTCCGGTTCCAGGATTACTGCTTGTATTACCAGTTCTCTGACTAAAGACTGCAAACAGCAAAATGACTCCAGAAACAACACCTAGCACTAGCTGAATCCAAAAGCTCACCCATCCCGTAAGGCGAAATACTTGGGCAATTGCCCGAAGTGTAGACGAATCTGACATACTGATCACCATTTGTGCCGAGGGCTTGATAAATTTACCATCATACTTAGCAAATGTGTAATGGGTATTTTTAGTCAAGAAATTCCGTACTTAACACTTTTTTGAGTGTGTCCACTATTCATAAAGCTTGAAATTAAATATGAGATTTTGCCGAATCTTTACGCAAAAATTCTAGGATAATTACTGTCTAGCAAAGTTTTGATTAAGTTTTACATAAATACCGCATTTTCCCTTTAAAATTGCTTAGACGGTATTTTATGCTTAAGCAGTCCTCATGCCCTTGGCATTACTTGACACTAAAGATTGCGGCATAGCCGTTGTTAAATCGCTCCTCAACATAATGTCAGAAGCTTGGGTAGGGATGCAAAAATTTGCATCCCTAAAGTTGGTGCATCAGTTTCACGATAAATAAGCGTGAAGAAATCTGTCTCATGTTATTTTTGCCCTTTGGTGATCCAGCCTAAGTCGTGCTATATACTTAATCTTTTAAGTGGTATTTTTTACTAATTAAAAGATTGTCAGCTAAACCTTTAGGCATTTTTAGTCATTCATTAACCATGAAACTTGAGGATATATATCACTTCTTTGAAAATCCTCCGCCAACTTACCTTTGTCAGGAACTCGCTGTTTGTTATATATTGTATATTTTATTACAAGGCGAATCCTATGGAACGGAGTTGATCCAACGACTGGAAACAGAATATCCAACCTATCGGCTTTCAGATACCGTGCTTTACAGTGCGATTAAATTTCTCGAAGACCAGAAGGCAATTACTGGGTATTGGAAAAAACTGGAAGGACGCGGACGTCCTAGACGAATGTACCAAGTCTCTCCAGAATGGCAATTTCAAGCACAGGACTTAGCTCGTTTGTGGCAACAGTACATAAGCGGGAGAATAAGTTAACGAATAATTGATAATGAATAAATCACCTCCTGTAAAACGCTCATAATATCAGTCTATGGATACTGCTACTGTACCATCCACCTTGCTTCTCACTTTTTTATTATCGGTCGGGCTATTTTTCTTTATTCGTGCCTCTACCAAAGACCGTACAGAAACTACGCAACTAGTTTCAGAACAAGACGAAGCGACTTTAATGTCTCAATTGAAGGAGTATTTTCAAACACGGTTTTACCGAGTAGCAGCGGTAGATCCGAAACAAAACCAAGTGACCTTTGAAGGCATTGTTAGACCTAGCTGGTTTTTAGCTGTGTTTTTAACACTCTTAGCGGCTGTTGGTCTTCTGTGTCTATCACTGGTTTTGTCCATACTTTTTCCGAATCTAAGTACTGTTTTTCTTGGGATGGTGCTGTTCTCACCTGTAAGTGGTATTTTTTATTGGAAAAAAGCTGGTAAGCTTGAAAAAGTGTCGCTGAAGGTGGAAGCAGCACAAAGCGACCAACACTCTTCAAGTCAAATAACAGTAACTGCGCATCGAGATGAGCTCATTGAGTTACGCAAAGCGTTAAGGTTAAAAATTTGGGAAAAAACATAGTAAATTGCGGTCGTTAATTCATGGATTCTTACCTTGGTAAGTCCTATTTAGATACTTCGGTTTTTTGCACTTACTTCCATTGCTCAAAAATTTGCTTGATGTGGGCGATCGCCTCATCAGCCGCTTGTTGAGGATAAATCTTATTTACAACTACTTTATTAAGAGCCTTGCCCCAAATATTCTCCTTTACAACTATGCTGTAAGCTGGGTTTTGGGCGGTATAAAATAGGCGTGTTTGTCCCAAAGTGATTGGCTTACTAACAGCCCAGATGTGAGGATCTTTGGGATTTGTCCAAAAGGGATCTTTCCAGACTAATTTATGTACTGGCGAAAAACGTCCTCCAGCAACTTTGAGATAATTTCCTGTGATTTCTGGTTGGATGAAATATGCGAGAAACTTCTTAGCTAACTTCTGATTTTTGGAGTCAGCTAACACAACTGCTTGCTTAACCAGGGCTAAGTAATGCATCGGCTTACCGTTGGGTTTATTGGGATACCCTATTGTGCCAAGCTTATTATGGTAAGTATCAAAATTCTGACGCACAGCACCAGGAATCGAGAGGGAGTTGTTGGGAGTCATAACGACAAAGCGGTTGAGCAATTGGCGATTATTGTCTGGATTGAGCCAATTGACAGCCTCTGGTGGGACATAGCCTTGACGGTAAAATTTAGTGTACCAGTCTATGCAGTCAATAATTCCTTGGCGTACTTTGGGGTTATCGACGCGCAGTTGACCTTGGGAATCTAAAAGCTGAACTTCATAGGCTTCTAAAATTTGCTCAAAAATCTCATAGGTATCTACAGCTCCAATTGACATAGGAAAGCCAATGCCATAAATCTTCTGATTCTGCTGAGTCCAGAGACTATCCTGCACTTGTTTCCAGAACTCCCAAAAAGCATCCCAATCTTTAGGAATATCCTTTTCACTCTTACCTGCTAGCTTGAGTAAATCCCGCCAGTAAAAAATATGAGGTATACCTTGATGAATCGGAATAGCATAATAGCTTCGTTGTTTCTCTAAGTTGTTATAAAAATAAACACTTTTTAAGATAGTTTCGGGATAAAGATGCTTGATAGGTTCAATAACATCAGAAACATTCGCCAGTTTGCCTTCCCAAGCCAGACGCGGACTCAGTAACCTATCACCATTGTCATTCATCACTATATCAGGCGGATTGCCAGCCTGAATTGCCCTGAGAGCTTTCTGTGAGAGTTCATCGCTAGTATACAAAGAAAGCTTAACTTTGTTGCCGGTTTGTTGTTCCCAACGGTTCACAACTTGCTGTAGCGCTTCATCTTCTTCCAATGTATAGCCTTTGTCCCACCAAATCTTTAACACTGTATTTTTAGTAGAAGAATCATTGACTGGGGATAAAGTTGTTTTGGAGTCGCCACAAGCAACAACTATTAAGCTAACGAGTAATCCTATAAATGCATAGCAAAGACTCAACTTTAAGCGATAACTGGTTCGCCTTGACACTACAGTGTTGTACTTAGCTGCTAGATAGAACTTATCCATAGTTATCCATATATTGCGTCAAAAAAAGAAGCAATTGCTTTGAGTTTGCTCAGCAGCTTTGCGGTACAAGAAAAAAGTTGTGACTCCCAAACTCAGAGTCATCACTAATGCTAAACTGACTGCACCTAATAATAATCTTTGGAGTCTGGCAACTTTTTGTTCTTGAATCAGTCGGGCTTCCACTTCTTTTTTACGTTCCACCTCCAACCTTGTCTCAACTTCGTGCCGATCAAATTCTTGACTTGCTGCTAAAAACTGATAATCTAAAGTGCTTAGGTTTTTACCAATAGACCAAGCTTGCGCTTCATGCAAAGCTTGTCCACGTAGTAACTGTGAAGAGTCACGACACTCTGAGGTTATCCAAGCATCTAATGCTTGGGCGTAGGGTCGTAATTTTGCTAATTGTTTTTCTATCCATGCTTGGTTAAAAATCTCTTGATAAATGCGGTTTTTTACTTTCAGTTGTCCTTGCTGCTTATCTACCAACCCAGATAACAGCAATTCGATTTGCTCTCTAGAGTCATCTGTTGATACCTCAACTCCTTGTAAGATTTTTTGATAGAGTTGCAGTAACCCACCAGCATGTTGCTCGTTTCGCAGTAGGCGATTGCGCGCAGCGCAGCGGCAAAGCCGATCGCGAATAGTTTTTAAATGCTCTGGCTCATCATTCGCTTCCCAATTTTCAATCACATGGGTTTGCACCAACTTTTCTAAAACGAACGGTGGAAATTGGTAATAAAAACTGATGAGATGATAATTAACAATAGGTAAATGGTAATCTAATTTGTAACGCTCATTAGTTTCCTGGTTTCCAAACTCCTGTAAATTTTTGCTCTCGGAGTTTCTTTCCTGCACTACAAGACGACACAGTTTTTGAGTGAGAAACGGCTGACCACTTGTCCATGCCAAAATTTCCTTAAGGACTGCCATTGGATTAGCTACTTTACCTTCTAACCCTGCAGCAAGTGGCTGAATTTCTGATAAATTAAAACCTTGTAAATCAATAGATTTACCAATATTAAATGGGGTAGAAGTTGGATCACTAATTAAATCTGAGGGCGTTGCCACTCCAAATAGTGCCCAAGTCAGACGATTGTATTCTGGATTTTCTGCACGTTGATTATAACAAGATCGAATCAGAGCAAAAAAATTACCTACTGAAAAATTCAAGCTGAGAACACTATCAATCTCATCCACAAAAATAAATATTTTTTCGCTCTGAATTCGGACTAATAAAATATCTTCAATAAACTGACTCAATCTCTGGAGTGGAGATAAATCTTCTCGCTCACTCCACCAATTTTTGATATTAACTTCTCCAAAAATATTGAAACTTCTCAATAAATCAACAACTATCCCTTTATACCACTGAGTAGGGTTCATATTTGAGCTAGCAATGCGAGTCATATCAATAGAAGCACAGCTAAAACCTGCTTGTTCTAATCGATATTTTGTGCGTAAACGTAAGCTAGACTTGCCCATTTGCCGGGAGCTAAACACAAAACAAAACTCTCCCCTGAGCAAAGCATTATAAAGTTCAACATCTGCTTGGCGCTCCACATAGCAAGGAGCATCGGTTTTGAGACTTCCGCCAACTTGATATTCGTACTTGCTCATAAACTGTCACTATAAAAGAAGTACATATTGCTAAAGGCTAAACGATTTACGCTTCACTGATTTTCTGCCAATACGGTTACTATTAGGGTAAAAAACCTAAAACTATACAGGTTGAACCCTTGGAACGAAACTCAATATCTACCTTGGTTTTCTTGGATGGCGCTGTGCTTAACCCAAGCTACAATTTTTCTTAACACCAACCGTATTGAATTTTGTTCTAGTTTGAATTTTGAATTTTGAATTTTGAATTTTGAATTTTAAAAATTTTACCTCTTAGCCCAATTGTTCACGGAAATAGAGTCGATATAATTCACAACTCGATATTGCCTGATTCCCTTCAAGCTTCACCAAACCCATGCTTTCTAATTTATAAGCAGTAATTGCTTCTAATTGCACACTTGCGGAAGTGGTGACAACCCGTTTGAGTGCTTCTGCCAGTTTGGGGTGTTCTTGAAGATTTGCTAAGTGACGCCGCAGGTAATTGCTATAAATTCCAGCAATGGTGGGAGCCTCTTGCAAGAGCTGGTCTAGGGTAACATCCCCACGTCCCAAGTGATAAAGTGCGAGACGCACCAGGTAGGGATGACCGCCTATCATAGAAATGAGAGGAGTTAATTGTTTAGCACCCAACTCGCCTTTTGCCCAATCCAAGCCATGACGCACTGCTAAATCCTGCACCTGCTCTAAATTAAATTCTGGTAATCGAATCGACAGCCCAACATTAAAAGGAGATTGATTGATATCTAACGGAATATAAGCTTCAGTTGCATGGACAACAATTAATCGAAGTTTTTGCCATATTTCGAGTACGTCGGCTGCTTCCTCATACCAAGAGCGAAGTAATGGTAAAAAGTCTCTTGAGATATCTGGATACTCGAAAATCCGATTGACTTCATCCAAAGCCAAGACGACTGGAGAGGCAATTTGCTGGAGTAAGTACTCTTGGAAATACAATGTACAGCTGACTTTAGAGCCAATATCCTCATCCCAAAAATCATCTAGCCTTGGCTCTATGTTCAACTGGCGACTGACGTTAGCACAAAACCACCTTAAAAATTTGTCCAAACTTGTAAAAACTTGACTATCTGCCAATTGAAAACTGATCTGTACAGTGTGTAAGTCTCCGGTTTGTCTGGCATAAGTCAGGATTCGGTACATTAGAGAGGTTTTCCCCATCTGCCGAGGTGCTCTAATCCGGATCAGGCTTCCTGGTTTACTGATCTCAGTATAAGTCTGTTCTTCAATTGGGGTGCGCTCAATGTAGAAAAAAGAATTGAGTGGTACGGGACCACCAGGAGTTTCTATAAAGTCAGGATTAGGAAGTGGAGATTCTCGAATTTCCTGGATCCTCGCCACTTGAGGAAACCCTCCATTCCCCCTATTTTCTGAGGAAACCCCAAGTTCCTGCTTTCTAGCTGACTGCTGGTCAAGCTTTGCACGTTCTGCTCGCCGCCTGAGAACTGACCGAAAATTACTTTTTGTCACCTCTTCCTCTAAGGCTTGTGAAAGTAACTTCCACAACTTAGAACCCACATCCTTGACATAGTTGGCGTCATAACCAGCGCCTTCTGCCATCTCTTGGTAAGTTTGCCCTTCCCAAGCTTTGCGAAATACGACCTCCTGTAGATTATTTAAGCGTTGTTCGAGAAATGTATCTAGAATTGCTATTGCTTCTTCAACATTCATTTATAAAAAAAATGATAAAGTCTATTTTTAATATGACTTTATCTGACTTTTTCATACTTTTTTAACTTATTCACTTAAATTTAATAGTGCAATGACTCCGGCTAAGCCAAAAGACTATAGCGGCGGAGATCAGGTTCTGCAGCAAGCAAACCTGGTAGCTTAGCTGCTGCTTCCTGGATATGGGCTGTCGTAAAATGAGCATCCAAAGCATCGTTAGAAACCCATTCCTCTATAAAAGTGAAGTCTGTTGGGTCAGACTGATTTTGTAGCAACTCAAACTTGATAGAGCCTGCTTCTTGTCGAGTTGGCTCTATAATTGCTAGCAGCACAGCTTTCACGGCTTCTACTTTTTCAGGTAAAGCAATAATCCGGGCAACAACGCGAATAGTTTGGTTAGTCATTGGTTATGCAAGTGAATTGTTAATTGCTGTTTGTTATTTGCTAGTAGTTAGTTGTCAAGAATTAGCTTCTTCAACTTCCAAAACACCGACTCCTTTCGCTGCAACCATATAGCGGAAAATATATTCCACTAACTCAATGTAATTACGGGCAGTTCTGGAAGAAGGTGCCCAAACGGTAACACCGTGGTCGCGGATCAGTAAAGCTGGTAGTTGTGGGGGAGTCGTTGTAAAACGCTGTTTAATCTCATCTGCAATGCAGGAAACCTGCAAATGGTTGGCAAAGATAGGCATAGCACAATCGGGGTTCTCTTCCCAAACTCCCAAACCTTTGAGCATCTCCAACGGTGGTAGGGGCAAGGTATCGTCTTTGACAAAGCGAGAAACTAAATTTGCTTCTACTGAGTGAACATGATAGCAGCTTGTTGCTTCAGGAAATAGAGCATAAAGAACCTGATGAATAGCAGTTTCAGCTGAAGGCTTCAAATCAGTCGAGGGTTTCTCTACCTTGCCATTTGGATAGACACGTACAAAATCACCAAGTTCTAATTCTCCTTTAGAACGACCACTAGCTGTAATCCAGAAGCTACCATCAGGTAAACGAGCGGAGAGATTTCCCGCAGTTCCCACCATCCATCCTTGATGGTAAAATTGACGGGCAGCTGAGATTAGTTCAACACGAGAGTCAATGAGCTTTGAACTATTCATTCTTTCTGTTGATTAACCTTCTGCTATATCTGAGTGACAGCCTGACGAGTACGAATTTCTGTACCTGTATACTCAGGAGTCCAGCCTTCAGTTCCAGTGAAATAGCGTACTGCTTTAATTCGCCGCGCTGGAGTTAGATAAAACCAGTGTTCGGTTCCCGCAGGTACGTTAATGTACTCTTGGGGCTGTACTGTCAGTTCTACTTGGCTACCATCAGGTCGTACAAAACCAAAAATCCCTTCTCCATCAACAATGTAGCGTACTTCGTCTTCTGAGTGGGTATGAATTTTGTCAAACTTTGTCAGTATTGCATCAAGGTTAGGCATTCCTGGATGCAGGACAATTAAATCGCGGGTTTGATAGCCTGCTGTTTGTTGCAGTTGCTCAAAATATCGATCCAGAGATTTTAAGATTTGTTCTTTTTCATCCTCGTTGAGGCTATCTTGTGCAAGTAGTTGATGCAACTCGTGAGAGTCTCCCACAGCCCAGTGATTCAGTTGGATGTTTAGGGGTGCTAGTTCACGGGAAATATTTTGTAAATCAGTGTATCGTGTCCCGTCTTGCAATTGTAGAATCGCCATATATCACCTCACGCAAAGATATATATTCTACGGTATCTATTTTGTTCAAACTCAGGACTTACGCAAAATAATGAAAAAATAAACCGCAAAGGACGCATTAGCGTAGCGTGCCCGCAGGGCATAGAGCACGAAGTTAAGAGAGTTTAAAAGGGTTTTTGCGTAAGTCCTAAAACTAATAAAACTTTCAGCACGATGTAGAAAACCTAACCAAGCTCTACACCATGCTGATAAAGTAGTCCATATATATATGGAGACTGGATATATCGGATTTCTAGACGATTTAACCGAAGCGTCCGCTGATATACTCTGCAGCTTCTTGAGTGGTAGGATTGTTAAATATTTGCTCGGTAGGACTGAATTCGACCAATCTTCCCCTACGTTTACCATGATCGTCTATTTCGGTGTTGAAGAAAGCTGTCCAGTCTGCAACCCGCGAAGCTTGCTGCATGTTGTGGGTAACCATGATAATGGTGTATTGTTCTTTGAGTTGCAGGCAAAGTTCTTCAACTTGACGAGTGGAAATGGGGTCTAATGCAGAACAAGGTTCATCCATTAAGAGGACATCTGGCTTCATGGCGATCGCCCTTGCAATGCAAAGACGTTGCTGTTGTCCTCCAGAGAGTGCTGTACCTTTATCTTTGAGTTTGTCTTTCACTTCATCCCAAAGAACTGCTTGACGTAAAGATTGCTCTACTAAATCATCTATATTACCTTTATAACCATTTGTCCGTGGTGCAAAGGCAATATTTTCGTAAATTGACTTAGGAAAAGGATTTGGTCTTTGGAAAACCATTCCTACTTGACGCCGCAATTTCACCGAATTAATTTTAGAGTCATAAATATTTCTATTTCGGTATTGTAGCCGACCTTCAACTCTAGCTCCTGGGATTAAATCGTTCATACGATTAAAGCATCGCAGCAAGGTACTTTTTCCACATCCTGAAGGTCCAATAAAAGCTATAATTTTCTTCTCAGGAATTCCCATGTAGACATCCTGAAGTGCCATCAAGCCACTGTAGTAAACCTTAACACCTTCGACATTAAAAACAGGATTGCTGCTATATTTGCTTTGGGTTGTGCTAGCAAAGTTGGAATTGGGATTGTTGTAGGTCATTCTTTGTGTTTCCTATATGTGATTGATTGCAAGTTTTTGTTGAGATGTTGGGGAACTTGTTTATCTCATTCGCGAGTATCGTTGGCGAATGTAAATCGCCGTGCCATTGAGAGCTAAAATTAAGAGCATTAAGACAATAATTGTTGCTGCTGCTGCATTGGAAAAACCTGGTTCAGGGCGAGTGATATAAGTGTAAATTTGGATAGGCAATGCCATAAATCGTTGAAACAAACCAGGGTTGAATGTTAAGAAACTAACAGCACCAACCACAATCAGACACGCTGCATCACCAATTGCACGAGAGACGGAAATAATCACTCCTGTGAGAATACCTGGAACAGCATAAGGTATGACATGATGACGAATTGTTTGCCACTTAGTTATGCCTAAACCGTAGGAAGCATTTTTGAGAGAATCTGGAACTGATCGAATCGCCTCTCTAGATGTCACAATGATGACTGGTAAGGATAACAAAGATAAAGTTAACGCTCCAGAAAGTAAAGCAGGACCAAAGCCTAAAAGGTAATTGAAAACTCCTAAACCTAGCAATCCATAAACAATAGAAGGGACTCCAGCTAGATTGCTAATATTAATCTCAATGAGGGCAGTCCACCAGGTTTTTGGTGCATATTCTTCGAGATACAAAGCTGCTCCTACACCAATTGGAACTGAAACTAAAATGGTGATAATTCCCAATAGCAGACTACTCAGTAGTGCAGGAAGAATACCACCTTTATCAGGAAAACGCGAAGGAGTTTCAGTCAAAAAGCCAGGTGTCAAAAACCTAACTAATCCGTCTCCACAAATATCAAAAACCAGGAGTGCTAGAACAAATAAACCAATGAGCAATCCAAACAAAAAGATGATTTCAAAGACTTTACCTATTTTTTCTCTATTGTCTATATTTTCGGTAAACTCTTCATCTGGTAGGTGAAAACCATTTGGAGAAATTGATGTAGTCATGCCTGTTATTCGTATTTTTCTTTAAACCGATTAGAAATCCAGTAACTGACAATATTTAAAGCCAAAGTTAAGAGAAATAAAACAGCACCTACTGCATATAAAGTTTTATAGTTGAGACTACCACGAGGACTATCTCCACCTGAAATCTGAGCCATGTATGCTGTCATTGTTTCTACTGACTGTGTGAGATCAACAGTCATTTTTGGCTGTTGTCCAGCGGCGATGACGACAGTCATTGTTTCACCAACAGCTCGAGAAATTCCTAAAAGAATTGAAGCAATAATTCCAGAAAGAGCAGCAGGAAGAACGACTCGGAATATAGCTTCGAGTTTCGTTAATCCTAATGCATATGCTCCTTCTCGTAAAGAACGCGGAACAGCTTGTATTGCGTCTAAGCTAATCGAACCAACTGTGGGAGTAATCATAACTCCCATCATTAACCCAGCACTCAAGGCATTAAAAATTTCCAGTGGAAGGATATTCCGCAGGGAAGGTGTGACAAATAAAAGCGCAAAGTAACCGTAAACGACTGTAGGTACTCCTGCTAGTAATTCCACTGCTGGACGTAAAATTGCTGCGATTTTGGGTTTCGCATATTCACTTAAGTAGATAGCAGAACATAAACCCAGAGGAACGGCAACAAACATGGCGATCGCCGTAGTCAGTAAAGTACCATTTATGAGGGGCCAAATTCCAAAATGTCGCTCTGCAAATAAAGGTGTCCACTGAGTATCGAGAAAGAACTTCGCAAACGAAACCTCTTGGAAAAATTCAAACGCCACTTGGAAGATAATAGCGACAATTCCAACAGTGGTGAGGACAGAAACCAAACCGCAACAAAATAAAATCGCTGCGATAATTTTGTCTTGAACATCTTCAGACGCTTTCTTGTCTAACGAAAGCTCGTCGTGAGAAAATCCTTGTTGGTAATTTGCTCCCCGCATAAGTCAGTTATTAGTGAAGTGAAGTGAATAGTTATCAGTCAATGATCATGAGTCAATGCTCATCGCTCAGAAACTCTTAATTAAAGATACTTTGTAATTGATTGCCCTGGTTTCGCGTCTTTAAACTTGGAACCTGTTTTCTTAACAATAAACTTTTGTTTTGTCTTGCCATAAGCAGCATCTGTTAGTTCAATATAACCAGACTCACGAACCCACTTCTTGGAATTGTCTAGATAGAAATTAACGAACTCCCTGACTGCTGGTTTACTATCTAAAGCTGGTTTGCTGACATAGATGAACAGAGGACGAGACAAAGGAGTGTAGATGTTTTGAGCAACTTTTGAGGGAGGATCTGGTATTTCACAATTTCCTTGAAGATTTTGCACAGCAACTAAGTGTAACTTATCTTTATTAGCTAAATAGTAAGAAATACCGACATAACCTAGTGCTGTCTCTTCACCTGCAACTCCTTGAACAAGAACATTCTGGTTGTGACTAGGAGTGTAATCTGTACGGCTCGCTTTGGCTTTCTTATTTATGGCTTGCGTGAAATAGTCAAATGTTCCAGTATCGGAAGCAGGGGCATAAAGCTTTAGTGGCTTGTTAGGAAATCTGGAATTAACCTGATTCCAACTTATGACTTTATTAGCTGATTTCGGACTCCAAATCTTATTCAGTTCTTTAAGAGATAAACAGGTTGCAAAGTTATTGTTATGATTTGATATAACAGCAATTCCATCAAGAGCGATCGGCAATTCTATAAATTCAATTTTCCTCTTCTTGCAAGCTTGAATTTCTTCTTTCTTTATAGCCCGTGAAGCACCAGCAATATCAATTTGACCAGAACAAAACTTACTCATACCACCACCTGTACCGCTGGAGGCAACACTAATTTGGGCATCTCGTGTGATTTTTCTATATTCTTCTGCAACTGCTTGATGCAGAGGATATCCTACAGCTCCACCATCAATACTCACCTGATTCTTTTTTTCTTCAGCACTGCTGCAAGAAGTCATACCCCAGGCAAGAACTAATAATAATGTTCCAAAAACTTGATGACGAAGTTGCATTTTGACAAAAACCCAGTACTTTTAAATACACCCAGAACTGCTCTAACTTTTTCAGTAGGCTTTTTCAGTAGGATTAATCAATCTAGCACAAGACTTGTAAAACAATTACTTTGATTTAATTTTATCATCTCCATATTTTATTTTTTTCATAAAATATATTTATTGAATACACAAGATTTCTAGAGCGTCATAATATTTAAATTACTCAGCAGAGTATGCAACAAATGGTAACAATCTGACAATAGTCTTTCTGCCAATAATTGTTACTATTAGTGAGCAGTAAATATCTTAGTTTATGAAAATCATAAAAGCGAAATCATGAAAGCATTTTCGTTATCAGTACTTAATAGAAATACCATGTATGTCTCCTTTGTCACAAATTAAACGGTATTTTGATGTTTTTACCGTACTTCTTATTCTATAAGAGAGAATACCATAGTTTTGGTATTAAAAAATATAACTTTTGTTATATTTTGATGACACACAACTAACTTGATGTAGCAAAGCTCTTTACTCTTTTGCAGTTGTACGCAAAAGCTCTCATGTCACTACAAACGCATTGCTTATCTTTTTCGTCCGTATTTTTAAAATCAGTAGTAGTTATATATGTTTTGTATTCTTTTAATATACAATTTTTAATATTTTGTAATTTTCTGTGATTGATAATTTGAAGATAAACATCTTTGTTCGTTTTTAATTATCTTTGAATTTTGATAGCGAAGCGTACACGTAGGGCAGAAATTTGTGTCTCCTTTTGGAGGAATTGCGAATTGCGCATGTGGCGTGTCCTCAAAACATAGGGCATACTTTTAATTTGAGTGTAGGAGAGTCAAATTTTGGCGTTCTGACTGTCCCGTCTGGGTGGTTTTAAAAACCCTTATTCTGTCATACTTCGTGTGTCAGTTCTATTTTCTCGTTCACGAGAATAGATGTAAATAAATAATTATTTCACTGAAGATGAGTAGTTAGTTAAGATAAATCAGTTAAACTGTCGTTAAAAAAGAATGAAAGACAAAGAAGAATTTCTTTATCCTCGTAGCCAATACTACGGTCAGAGCAAGCCAGAAAACTTGATATTTAATGCGCATTTGCAAAAATTTGCACAACAAGTTTTTTATATCGTTAACCTTCAGACTGCTGGTCAACTCACTTCAGAAGAAGCATATCAACAAATAGAAGCTCTGTGGGAAGATCTGAAACTTTCCAAAAAGCAGTTAAAAATAGGTGAAACTTCTTTCTAGTTATAGCATAAATATTCACAACACTTTTAGCGATTATAGAGGCACTTCTGCATTTAACCAATCTAGAAATCCTTGATTAACATTTGTGGGAGAAATCTCAGCCATGAAGTTAGTATAAGAAATATTTTGAACAATCACTTGTTCCACTTGTGAGCGATAACCATCTTGAGTTTTGATAATCAATACAATTTCGGGTTCTTCAGTGATTTCTCCTTTCCAGCTGTATACACAGGTAATGGGAAACCAATTGACACAGACTGCTAACTTTTTCTCCAGCAATTCCCGACCAATTTTACGAGCTTCTTCTGGAGTGTTTAGAGTGACATAGTAGATTTTCATGACTTTACTTTATCTTAACTCAGGTTAAATACTCATGATTATTGTATGTCGAGAAGGACACTTGCATGATATTAAGATATTTGTGATGATCACAACAAGAAAGTAGCAGATAAATGTCAGGAGTCATCTACCTGCTACTAGCAAGTGGAAGGAAAGCGGCGACAGATTAATTTTTGTGAGCCAATTCTTTGACACCTGGTTGCAAACTCTTCACAGATTCTGCAAACTCATTGAGAGCTTCTTTCAATCTTTGGTCAATTTCCTCATCAAATTTCACAGTGCCATCTTGTTGTATTTGCAGTTGTTTGTCTATTGCATAAACACCGCCCAAGATGAACCGTGCCTTTAACTCAGATAACACAGGTTTGAGGGCATAATCAATTGCCAACAAATGAGCGAGTGTCCCACCAGTAGCAATAGGTAAAACAACTTTACCTGACAAAGCTCTCTGAGGTAGCAAGTCTAAAAACGCTTTGAGAACTCCTGTATAAGCTGCCTTGTAAACTGGAGTCGCAATAATAATACCATCTGCTCTTTCTATGAGTGCTTTAGGCTGTTCTAAGGCAGGGCTATCGTAACGTCCATAGGCTAAAACCTCAGCAGGGACATCGCGAACCGAGATAATATCTGTTTGGAAGCCCTCTTGTTGCAAAATTTGATTGGAGTATTCCAGAAGAGTGTAGGTTCTGGAAGGATGAGATGGACTGCCAGCAATTGCTAAGATATGAGCCATATTTTTTGAATCTCTTTGCGTTCAAAAGTACTGATCGCTAAGTTTTGGCAAGCCAGTGCTCTTTGGAGGGAAACCCTCCGTACGCGAATGGCGTTGCTGAGTATATACTACGAATGAAATCCCATGAATTGAGCAACTTTTTTGCTTGAGTACGTTCTAAAAGATTTTTTCTTTAAACTACGGTTAGTTTATCAAATAACTGTACTCTTGTGAAGACTCATGAAGATAAGCCTGCAAAAGCGCTTAGTCATTCCCTGATGAATGTTCACGAATCATTTAGGATTGCTATAGAGTGTTTTGTGTCTTTTAACCGTGCTTTCATCTGAGTTACCAATTATCAACGCCCTCAAAACACCCACGAGTTTTGCTTGGGTGGAACAAGCAACATCTAACCTAGACGTTATTCTTCTCGATCACTCCCAGTGCGAACGCAAAGCCGCAGGAGTCGCTGTGAACATGATATTTCGCTATCCTTCCAATGTTAAAATGATTCGGGAGCTAACCAAAATAGCCCGTGAAGAACTAGAACATTTTGAATTGGTTAATCAATGGCTGGAACGCCGAAATATCCCCCTACGTCCTCTACAGCCACCTCCTTATGGTGCTGGTTTGAAAGCACAAATTCGTCCCAAAGAACCTGAACGATTTCTGGATTCTCTGCTAGTGAGTGGTTTAATTGAAGCTCGTAGCCACGAACGCTTGGGATTATTAGCGGCTTACTGTCCTGAGCCAGAATTAGCGAAGTTTTATCACAGTTTAATGGCATCTGAGGCGCGACACTATGGTACTTACTGGGTTCTTAGTGATACTTACTTTGACCGTGAAATTGTCAGGAAACGGCTAGAGGAGTTAGCGGTTGTCGAAAGTGAATTACTCGCAAATCTGCATCCAGAACCTCGCATTCATAGTTAGATATTTCTATTATCTAAATGAAAAATTACTATAAGGATTTTCTCATTCGTGACTGGGAAGAAGGCGATAGCTAGCCCCTTAGGGGGCGCTGCGCAAACGCTGCTGCTGAAGTGATTCGGTCTGTGTTATCAAAATATGGTCTAGGTTGGGAGCCAGACGGTGCAGATCGAGATGTGCTGCAAGTAGAAGAATGCTACTTAGCAGTTGGGGGAGAGTTTTGGGTTATTGAATACCAAAACCAAGTTGTCGGTACTGGAGCATACTACCCCATCAAGCGAGGGGAAAACGCTGTAGAAATAAGCAAAATGTATCTTTTGCCTAGTGTAAGGGGTTTCGGATTGGGGAAATATTTGCTACTTCAGTTAGAAGCAGCGATTGCATCCCGTGGTTTTCAGCAAATTTGGATTGAAACCGCCAGTGTTTTAACCGAAGCTGTCAAGCTGTACGAAAGCAACGGGTATCAAAAAGCAACAGGTGTAGAAACAGCTCGTTGTGACAGAGTATATTTAAAAAAGCCTGGTTTTCCAGGCTTTTGAGAAGTTAGGAACTACGTCAGTTCCTCAAGAGGTTGCCAAGAAGTTCGGCAGAGGATTGCCACCGTTTTGACCAACAGCTGGAATTTCTAACAGAGAATCCGTAGCTTGCGTGATACCGTCATTAGTTTTGACGTTGGAGTCGATGGTGACCGAATTTTGGTTTCCTGGATGTCCGTTAGGAACGAACAGTTGCGGGTGGTCGAAGGGCGCTTTTTGATAGCGGACTCGCTCATCAGTCAGCGCTTTCAAAAAGGCAACCAGCGCCTGTTTATCCTCTGATGACAGGTTCAGCACTCGCAAACCGCCAAAGTCTCCTCCCCGGCTGTAAAAATCAACCACTTGCTCTAGAGTCGCCTGACCACCGTTATGGAAGTAGGGGGCAGTGAGTTCCACATTCCGGAGTCCGGGTGTTTTGAAGGCTCCGTCTGCAACCACCGTTTCACTAGAAGTCAGAGCTGGATTGAGCGTAGGGGGGTCTTCGCCGAGGAGATCTTTAAATTTGCCCTGCTGAGCTAGCCGTACCTCGGAGAGCGGATTGCCCAGCGGATTTCCTGAGTCGTCTTTATCACTCCTATCAAGACCACCCAAACCGAGGTCTTCGTTGTTGGGTCTGACACCAATCCTGAAGAAACCAGTGTCTTCGGCAAGCCCACCGGCTTGCGCAGGCGCACGTGAGATTCGTCCCGTTTGAGCGACATTACTCACTGAAGCGGCGGTCAATTCCGATCCTGCGTGGCAGCCAATACACCCACCTTTGTTCCGATCCTGGAAAATGTCCCACCCCTGCTGTTGCTGGGAAGTCAAAGCGCTAGTGTTACCGGCTAAAAACTTGTCAAATGGTGTATCATCAGACACTAATGTTGATTCGTAAGCCTGAACTGCCAGCCCGAAGAACAGTGAGAAGTTATACTCCATCTGCGTGTATTCGATAGTGCTCAAGCTACGCTTCGGCTTGCGTAGGAAGGTTCGATCGCCAGTAGTTGGATCAACTCGAATGATTATATTAGATTGCCACCACTCAGGTTTGAAGGCGTCCCGGATCAATGCTTCGTAGGACTTTTTCAGACCAAGTTTTGGCGAATTACGCGACGATCTGCTTAAAGAACCTAAAACACTGTCATCATAAGCCACAATCTGCTTCGCAAGGGGCTGTAGGGCAAGTAGCTTCTTACCGAGCTTCCTACCGATCCTTCGCAAAGGCGTAGGACTTGATGTCGAAGGTTGTTGCCTTGAGGAATCAGCGGTGTCGGTAGTGCTTTGGCTGTTTTGGGACGCTTGCGAATCAGAGTTATTGTCAACTCTCTGACCTTGGGTGTTAGTAACACTAACCGTATCGTTTGCTTCAGACTCCTGAGCAATCAACGGTGCGAAAGTGTCGTTTTCAAACGCCGTCTCCAAGGCATTGAGCGGTGGTCCCACCGCCTGTGAAGCTAGAGACGAATTATTGAGACTGACTCGCACATCTTCCAGCCGCCTTGAACTGGTTGCTTTCAAAATAAAAGCATTCTTGTCTCTCAACCCCAAGGGATTCACCCCGTTGAAGGTGTTCTGAGCTAGTCCGTCCCAAAAGTTACGAAAGTTGAACACGGCGTTGATCACCGACGGTGAATGGCGAGGCGTCACTTGACGTACGTTCGTGCCATTGACATTGAAGACATCATCCTTCAAAGGCGTCACTTTGTCTTTGTCACTGCCAGGATTGACGTCAACAAATTCTGACCTAAAGACCCCTTGAGAGCCAGTGACGTCATTACTGTCGGACAGAACGCTCGATGATCTATTATTTGGATCTGCCAGTTTATGGAATGGGTAATCTGTTGCTGTCAACTGGTAGTTAGGACGGCCTCCCGTATTGAATGTTGTATCTATTTGATCTGGGTCAATCCGACCTGGGTTAATCTGGTTTTTGGATCTGTTGTCTGCTCCCGCATGAAAGTGACAACTGGCACAGGACTGGATACCATCGCTTCCAAGCTGCATATCCCAGAAAAGAGATTTTCCTAGGGCGATCGCACTTACCTTGTCTTTAATGAAATCCCCGACATTATCTGGTTGCGGAACCTTTACCTGACTTAGCCCAGACAGCCCACTCACTTGCGCCGATACACTGTGTCCGGCGATGATTGCAGCGGTCAAAAGCGTGGCGATCGCCGCGCCTCTTTTCATACTCCTAAACCATTTGGATGCTAGGTGGGTGAATTTACTTAGCATCTGAGCTGCCCAGATGGCAGTAATTTGTATTCTTTGTGAGAGCCTTGATAGCAGATGGATAAAAAGGGAAGCAGAAGAACTTTCCCTTCTCCTACTTGCCTGAGTTGTCTCCTCTAACTCAGGCAACTCGCTATGGCTACTTTTTCTAGCATTGCTCATTGTTTTTCTGTTTTTCTGGTTTTTTGCCAAAATTTGAGTCAATTTATGCTAGATTCTGTTGCAACAACATGTGCTGCTTTAAACAGGGTTTCTAGAACCATTATCAAGCCATATGAAACAAAGTATGGCTCTAGTTACTTCTCAAGCTCAGTACAGCGATTTTACGCAAGGTACCAATTATTTCTTACAAATCTTTACATTTAGACATTCTGAGCCAAAGTATTAGTCAAAGTAAAAGGTAGTTATTAACCCTAGATGAAAAACTGGACTCAAAATTTTAAAGACTTACTCAACCTTTTTCTACAATCCAACTGCCCTCTTTGTCAGCGTCCGACTTCCCAGGACTTGTGTCAAAACTGTAATAGACAGTTGCAAAAATGTCACCTAAAAGACCCCACATATCTGTGGAAAGACCCCTTACCAGTGTTTGCTTGGGGGGCGTATGGGGGGATTCTTAAACGGGCGATCGCTGCAATGAAATACGAAAATCAACCCCAAATTGCCCGTTCTTTGGGTCGATCATTAGGAGAAGCATGGCTATTACATTCACCTATGTCCGATAAAGTTGTGGTTGTTCCGATTCCACTCCACCCTAACAAGCAAAAAGAGCGTGGATATAACCAAGCTGCATTGATAGCAGAAAGTTTCTGCGAAACGACTGGATTAAAATTAAAACAGAATGGTTTGGCAAGAGTGCGAGCAACTGAAGCACAACATTCTTTGTCAGCCTCAAAGCGAGCAAAAAATCTAGCTGAAGCTTTTGATATAGGAAAAGATTTTCGTCGCTGCCCAGAAATTCCAGTGCTTTTAGTCGATGACATTTATACGACAGGTGCCACTGCTATGTCTGCTATGCAAACACTCAATCAAGCTGGTATGAAAGTTGTGGGGTTAGCAGCAACTGCTCATACATTGAAAGGGTAGTGTTGTCAAGCCTACACTTGTCCAGAGGTATGGTGCTGAAAATTGAAGAAGAATCATTCAAAAGAATCCAGGAGGAGCATAGACGTGCTTCTGCTGTTGACTCCTGCGTTCTTTTGGTAGATTGTTTTGAATTTTGAATTCAAAATTGTTATCCCACGCCCTGTCACTAATTGACGTACTCCCCGGCATAAATGCACGGGGATTCTTAAAAGATGTTACGAATCGGACTAAAGTCGCGCTTCTTCACCTTTGTTCCTGTCTCTTAGGCTCTTAACTAGATCCTCAACCCGTGTCTCACATCCCCGCCAGACCCTCCGGGTTCGCCAGTCGCCTGACGCCACATTCTTCAACGGGGGGAACCCCCGCACAGAAGTGGCACATGAGGGAAACCCTCCCGCAGCGCTGGTCTCACCGCCTCCACAGGCAACTTATTTACCCTCCACCGAAGCGTCCCTCCCCAGAGCTTTCCACAAGGCGAACCAATTAAACAATTGGCTACGTTTCTGCCCTCGGAGTCCAGTTATGGATATCCTGCATAGGTCGTCACCCCTACCTGTGCGCTTAATTAATATTGTCGCAGATTTTTCTTTTTTGTTGCCAAATACCTGAAAGAGAAACGGCGGACTAAAGTCCTCCGTGTCGAGTTTCATCCGACGCAAAGTCAGCGAAAAATTCGGGCAACCTTTGTAATGTTTATCTGTCTTTCAAGTCGGGTACTCGTTGTAATAAGGAGCCAGTGCGTTGCCAAGAGTTGTTTGAGCGGAGGTTTCCTCCGATCAAAGCTATGCCCTACGGGCACGCTGCGCTATCGGGGGGTTCCCCCCGTTGTAGCACCTGGCGTGTTGCCCGAATTTTTTACGTGTAAGACCCCCGCCCCTCCTTAAAAGGCAGGGGTTCTCACTCTCCCGCTATGCCTTGATAGGCAAATTCTACTTAATAAAACTATAATTAACCAGATGACTCTGTTTTTGTGGAAATAATCTTTGGGATGATCAATAAGGGTCTGGCTGTGGGATTGAAACAAGTTACAATCATTCCTGCCACGTTACTAGCAATTGCTATCAGTACAACAGCAGCATTTGCTCAAGCTAATAAATTTTATAATCCAATGCCTATACCTGTTGGTAATGAACTGACTGATACACTCTCTGACAAAGACATTCCCACAGGTCAAGGCGGATTTGCCCGTGATTACATGGTGAAGTTAAATAAGGGCGATAATCTGGTAATTGATCTAGTCTCTGAGAGTTTTGACTGTATGATCACACTGCTGGCACCCAATGGAACAACACTGGCAGAAAATGATGATGGTCCTGATGGTACCAGCAATTCCCTACTTTTTACCCGCGTAGCAGAAACAGGTCATTATGTCATTCGCGTCCGGTCTTTTGGAGAAACTGGAATTGGAACTTTTAAACTGAAGGTGACACGGCTACAACCAGCTAAATAAAATTATGAGTTGTAAATTATTGCAAATTTTTCAACCACAAAACTTTTTGATAGTTATAATTCATACTTTTCTAAAGCAGTGAGCATACAAAGAAATAAAGCTTCAGTCCACTCAACAACTGCGCCGTAGGTATCTCCTGTATGTCCACCTAATTTATAGTGAAACCAGGCACCAGTTAGAGTGGCGATCGCACTTCCAGCAAGTATCGTTGCTAAAGCAGTCAATAAACGCTGTTTATCGAACACGACTTGTAAAGTACTTAAACCTATCATCAATAACAATCCTGGTAACAAATCTTCATAAGAACAAATGGCTTGTTTGTGAAATGCGCCTTTACCAGTTGCTTTTAGGTAAGGATACCGAAAAATTGCTACTTGTTGACCCCAGCGTCCCCACCCACAAGCAGCCATCAAAATCAACCAACGGTTTTTCCCTAAATCTGTCAAAGCTGCTGTTTTCATTAACACTAAAACTATTGCTACCATTGCGCCAAATGCACCTGTCGCACTATCTGCCATAACCTCCAGTCGGCGTTTTGGATCACCTACTGCTAAGCCATCCGCAGTATCCATTGCTCCATCTAAATGCAATCCACCAGTCATCGCAATCCAAAGACATACCACCAGAACGCTACGAGTCAGTGTCGGCACACCCAAAGAAATCATGCCAGTATCAAATAGCCCTAAAATTCCCCCAATGATTAACCCTACCTGTGGAGCGAGCCGGGATACCCTCCTAAAGTATAACCCCTTGACATACGGCAGCGGTATAATAGTATAGAATGTCACAGATGATCCTACGTCCAACAGTAGTTGTTTCCACCACTGGTCATGGTTAGTCATGTTTATCGCATTTAGCAAAGAGTTGTTGTACTTTCTTCTTTATACAGTTATCAGTTATCAGTTTCATCACTTGAGTAACTGTCCCTCCATCATACGTAGGCAGGACTGTGTACTGTTTTACTCAATTTTTGCCAAGTTAATTCAATTACGTATAGGCATTGAGCCGAGATACGTGTAAGTGCGATTCGTTCTGGAGAAACCCATAACCTGGGGGGATTCCAGGCATTGATAGAGTAACCAATCCAGATTGAGTCCGCACTTTAATCCTCTATCGATGACAACTTGATATCCATGTAGGTGAAGTGAGTAACCTAGAAAACTAAACCCTACCGCCCTGGTGCGGGGTTGAAAGCACATAAACTACCAATAATGGTAGCCCCTACGGAGGCGACCGACTATCAAATTCGTAAAGCGGGGATGAAAGCGGTTAATGGTGGTAATTGCTGAAAGCGCCAACCGCAAGCAAGAGTTCATGGGGAGAGTAAGCGAAATGTCGCCCTCGCCATCGTCATATCTCACCAAGGGATATAAGCTTGTGTTTCGGACACACCAAGGGAGCGGAAATAACCGATAGGGTAAGGACTGTTAGGTTCTTGCAACCGAAACAGCGCACTTCCTAGACCCCCGGTGGATAGGCATCCCCGCGCATACTCAAAACAATGGATATCAGGAACGAAGTAACCCAAATTATAGCTCCTATGGCGGTCGATACATAGGTAGGCGGTCAGGCTAAAAGCTCTATTTGGGAGGGATGGGTTAAGAAGCAAACGCCCAAACCGAAGTAACGGTTAAAGCCCCAAAAGGGATGGAGTAATGTCCGGGATAAGCAGACGTAACCCGCAATGTGGATAGAGCTAGGGGTGTAAGTAGTAATGAATACGCCTAAGTCAGATTTCATCGAGAATACTGAGGGATGGAGAAGTATTAATTGGCGCAAAGTCGAGAAATACGTCTTTAAGTTGCAAAAACGCATCTACGCCGCTTCACGTTGTGGTGATCTCAAGCGAGTCCGTAAACTTCAGCAAACATTAATGAGGTCATGGTCGAATAGGTTACTAGCGGTTAGAAGGGTAACACAAGACAATACTGGTAAAAAGACACTTCAAAAATGGGGAGGGTTCCAAGCCCCACGATTCATCATGGGGACTAGACGAGTTATCGTATAAACCCTCCCCATTTTTGATACGTGTAAGACCCCGTGACCAAGAGTTAACAGAAGATTTGATGTCAATCATTCACTGCTTTAGTTGCAGGCTGTACGGACTACGTCGCTATAAAAAAGAGATAAAAAAGATGGTTTATGAATCCGGAAAACCGTTGCCTTAGCTATGTATAATCTACTATATTACTAAGGAGAAATCCCATGTTCGCCGTCAAGCGTAGGTTAAAGCTGAATAACAAAGAAAAGACCTTCTTTAATGGTTGTGCTGGTTATTCTCGCTTTGTCTACAACTACCGACTGGGATTATTCACCGAGTATCGTCGAGATGGCGGCACTGGGGGTAATACAAAAGTATTAGATACTATCAAGAAAGTATTCACCAACCACACCAAGAAGACCCATAAATATCGCTGGTGTAATGACTACTCATCTCGTATCTACTCCAATGCGTTTATTGCCTTGAAAAAGGCATTTATTAACTGGCGTGAAGGTAGAGCACAAGCTCCTAAATTCAAGAAACGCAAAGATGGTAAGTCATTCACCGTTGATGCTTGTAATGGCAAAGTATTGCTTGAAGCCGGTAACAAAATCAAGATACCTACTCTTGGCACATTTCGGCTCCATGAACCATTAGATTGTAGTTATGTGTCCCAAACATTCACCCTAAGCGAACAAGCAGGTGAATGGTATGTATCTTTTGCGCTTTGTGCTGAAAAATTACCCATTCCAAGTCATAATAAGTGGGAAAGATGTGGCGTAGATTTGGGTGTTAAATGCTTTGCTACGGTTCATACCCATGAGTTGGGTGACAATGTATATGAATCGCCACAACCTTACAAGAAAGCGAAAACCAAGCTTAGACGACTTCAGTGGCGCAATAAAAACAAGGTATTGGGAAGCAAGTGGATTGATGATCCAAACTTAGGCAAGCGCAAAAAAATATATATCGTGCCGTCTAATAACGCCAAGAAATATTTCAAGCGACTTGCTAGAACTCATGGCAGAATTTCTAACGTTAGAAACGATTTTTTGCACAAAAGCTCAACTGAACTTGCTACATGTCACAGCGTTATTCGCTTAGAAGACTTGAACGTCAAAGGGATGATCCAGTTTGGCAAGTTATCATCTGCTATTACTGATCAAGGCTTTGGGGAATTTCGACGTCAACTGGTCTACAAAGCGGCGTTGGGCTGGTGGTCGAGTTGAGTTGGTTGATAGGTTTTATCCATCATCAAAGAAGTGTTCTAGCTGCGGTTTCGTGAACCTATCCCACTAATGCCGAAATATGATAATCTACTTCTCGTATGAGAAGGGTGTGTCTGTGTATGGCTGGGCGTTTTGAAGGATTGACTGACCTAGAATGGAAACTATTTGAGGATATATTTCCCGAAGAACCATCCAAACGTGGAAAAGGAATGCCTCATGCTCCATATCGTTATGTATTAAATAGTCTGTTGTACATCCTGATTACAGGGTGTCGATGGTGTGACTTACCACATGGGGGTACATGGGCATCAAAAAGTTCATCTCGACGCATTGTCCCCTAGAAATTGAGCCAGCCTTATAACAACGAGTACCCGACGGAAGCCGACAGATCAACAAACCAAGGCTGGCTCAATTTCTTACGTGTTAGACCCCGTAACCGATGGTTAAAGCGATGGCGCTCAGATGGAACATTTGAATATATACAAGGGCGTGTATTAGCGATCGCTGATGAGAGGGGGCTGATAAACTGGGACTTTGGGGCTGTTGACGGCTCTTTTTCCCCCTGGAAAGGGAGGAGGTGAAGAAGTTAAGTATGGGGGCAAAGGTAAAGGTGTTCTTATTCACACCCTTACTGAAGGTAATGGAATGCCTTTGGCTAACTCCACAACCCCAGCCAATGGTAATGAGAGAGAACAAGTATTACCTCTGCTTGATAAAGTAAAACTTAAAACTTTGAAACCTGGCAGACCGCGTAAAAAACTCAAGGTACTGGCTGCTGATAAAGGTTACGACTCAAAGGAAAAACGTGCTGCTCTACGTAAGCGGGGTATTCGACCCCAAATACCAAAACGGGTATGGAAAACCAAGAAAAATAGAGGTAGACCAATTAAAATCTCCGTTCCAAGATTTCAACAGGAACGTTGTTTTGCGCTGTGTTCAACGTAAATACCGTCGTCTAGCCGTTCGTTGGGAACGTCAAAAAGTATATTTTGATGCATTCATTGACCTTGCTACTATTCATATCTGGATTCAAAGGATCTTATTAGTGGGATAGGTTCACAGATGGTGAAAAACTGGTATCTGGAATCAAATCTTAGAAAAACTACAGGCGATCGCCTATGTCCTGCCGCAGGAGATAGGCGATCGCCAATTAGACTCCCCGTATAATTTAGTTTGAAATTCTTCTTTTTAAAGAAAGAAAACTTATATTTCTTGAAAGAGGTTCAAAAACTGCAATGATAAGGAATGTGCTTCCACCCTTACCTTCGATGAGTAAGTATGGGAATGGCTAACGCCACGCAAGCCAACACAACTCAAATAGGACTGCTATAGTATAGGTTTTATTTCACTATGAATTTTTATTTAATGTTTGACACCTTCACCAGTTTGAGCGAGATAAATGCCCAATAAAACAATAAAAAAAGCTATCCAGTTGAGCCAATTTAACTTTTCTTGAAAGACGACCCAAGCAAGCACAGCCGCAATGATAGGTTGTAGTAACATGAACAGAGAAACAAATCCTGATGAAAATTGTTTCAGTTGATAGATAAAAATGATAGAAGCAATCACTTGGCAAAGAATACTTAGACAAATGATATTTACCCATCCCAACAGTGAAGTTGGAAAAACTTGATTTTCAAAAAAGAGTACAAATGGGAGGAGTAGGAGACTTGAAAGGATACAATACCACAGTGATAGGGTCAATGCTGAAAATTGAGATCGGAGTTTTTCCGTAATCAAGAAGTAACCAGCATAGACGACAGCAGAGAATAAAGCCCAGGCATCACCTACAAGGTTTTCGGGAGAAACTTGTAAATCTTGAATTCCAATAGCGATCGCCCCACCCAAAGCAACAGTCATCCCCATGATAAACTTCAGATCAAAGCGTTGACCTAAAAATAGCCACCCTCCAAGAACAGCAAAAACTGATGGTAAGTTATGGAGTAGATTAGAATTGGCAACAGTGGTTCGAGTCAAAGAGAAAGCCCAAGTTACTAAACACGCTTCTCCAAAAATAACCGCGGTTAGTAGAATAGCTAGAGTGCTAATAGTAATTGGCTTTGACTCTTTTGGCGATGACAAATCGCTCTTATGTCTGTCCAATAATACTTTTACTCCTTGCCAGAATAAGAAGACGATACCCGCTATTAATTCACGATTAAAAACTGTTGCATTAGCTCCAAGCTCGTTTTCACTCAATCTCGTAAAAATTGGATCTAAAGATACGAGCAATACTGCTATCAATAACAAAACCAAATCCAGAATTATTGGAGTGGTTTTTACTTGATGTTGTGAATTTTCAAGAACATTAGTCATTCTTTTTTTATCTGTTTATTATCAATCATGATATGGCTGGGCAAATATAATATTGCTCAGCAACACCTGGGCCGGAACAGTACTACACTAGCTAAGTCAACCTGCTCGAACTAATGGGAAATTAGAGTTTTTAAACCTACATAGGTGGTTCTTATCGCTGTACCCTTAAACTAGCGACTAAAAGTCGCTAGTACAAGCATGAAGTTCCACTTATGAAACATCTTCAAAAGAAGCATTTTCATCTTGGAGAATGACTGAGCAAAATTATTTTGACAAAAGGATGAAATTAATTGTATGCCTTTATTGTGTGTTTCACAATATTACAATATAAAGCAGTCGTAAATCATGCGTGAGAAATAAAAAAGCTAAAAAGGCTGTACAAGCATGCTTTGAGACTCTATAAATTTTCACAGTTCATATAGTAGGATTGCTATATCTGATCAGTTCCCTTGAATAGTCTCTCAAAAGGAACTAGTACTTTGTTCTTAAATTTACCTAATCATGGAGCAGAATCATAGTTCACAATTAACAGAACCAGCAACACCTGTTGTCAACTCATTCAATGAATGGGATCCTCTAGAGGAAGTGATTGTTGGTCGATTGGATGGTGCAGTAGTACCACCTTGGCATGTAACAATCAAGGCAACAATGCCAAGGCGTTATTGGGATTTTTTTCGGTGCAAAGGTGGTCAGCTATTCCCAGAAGAGCAAGTAAAAGCAGGAGAAAAAGACCTTGAAGAACTCGTTCACATTTTGGAATCAGAAGGTGTAACAGTTCGTCGTCCTGATGCTATCAATTATACTCGCCCTTATGCAACCCCAGACTGGGAAAGTCCAAGTGGTCTCTACGGAGCAATGCCAAGAGATGTGATGATGGTAATTGGGGATAAGCTGATCGAAGCTCCAATGCCTTGGCGATCTAGATACTTTGAAATTAATGCCTATCGCTCACTGATCAAAGAGTATTTTCATCAGGGTGCTCAATGGATTCCTGCACCCAAACCCCAACTGTGCGATGAACTATACAACTATCAATATGAAGAAGCAGGTGAGGATGAAGAATTCAATTCTTCACTGACTGAATTTGAACCAGTATTTGATGCGGCTGAGTTTACCAAATGTGGTAGAGATATCTTTGTGCAACAAAGTCAAGTTACCAATCGTTTTGGCATAGAGTGGGTACGCAGATGTTTGGGAAATGAGTACAAAATCCATGAACTCAAGTTTAAGGATCAATCAGCAATGCACATTGATGCAACGTTTGTGCCTCTAGCTCCTGGTAAACTCTTAATACATCCAAAAAAAGTGGAAAAAGTTCCGGAAATGTTTAAAAGTTGGGATGTGCGAAAAGCTCCTGAATCCTGTATTCCTGACAGTCATCCTCTTTATATGAGTTCTAAGGGAGTAGGCATGAATCTTTTGACGCTCGATGAGAACAGAGTCATCGTTGAAAAGCAAGACGAAGCAATGATTAAACTGATGAAAGATTTGGAATTTGAGCCAATTACTTGCAATTTTCGTAACTTTAATACCTTTGGCGGTTCTTTTCATTGTGCAACGCTAGATGTGAGAAGAAGAGGAACACTTCAATCGTATTTTTGATCTTCCATTTTGGAGAAAGTGGCACAGAGGAGTTTAGTCTCTATGCCAAATTTTGCTCCCATTTTAAATCTGTACTTGTTGCAGCTACTATAAATATTCTCAATAAAAATCTGACGCAGTGATTGAAATCACTCGAAATGCGGCGGTTTTTAGCTACACCTTTACTAAGTATTGGTTGCCTAATTTCATCAATAGTTACATTTTGGGATTGAATTGGTCGCGCCACTTCGATTACTTCTTGAGCATCGGTTAGCCGCGAATCTTCAGTTTTTTTTTGTAACTCCGACTCAAGCCTATCTAAAGCGTTGAAAATGGTTTCTAACGCTATTGAACAAAACCACTAAATTCTAACCTGTCACAGATGGTGATTATGTGGTCAATTTGCAGCACAACCGCAGCCTTTGGAGGCTGCGATTAATCTTCCACCGGAAATCTTTGAAATTTAGATGCAGCAAGGGTTTTCAGACCCGGAATGCTGGTTTTTACACGTATCTCGGCTCAATGCCAGAAGGAGCAACCACCTCTAACATTCCAAACCGTGCAGGACCTGCGGAACCGTCGGGATTTTTGAGGAGGAGCGATCGGTTGCCAAGGGGTGCATCTGGTGCCGCAGTAATGGTTAGGGTAAAAGTTTGGGAATCTTTTTGAAAACCCGTTATTTGCGCGGTGACGCCAGGTGCATCCACAAACTCAATTGTGGCATTCTCTTTGCTATTCACAGCCTTGAGGGCAACATTCTCAATCGTCGTTCCTTGCTTGATTCTCATATTCAAATTGGAACGCTCGCCGACTGTGAGTAACTCTGATTCCCGCAGGACGGCAGGATAAGGCAAATTATTGCTGGCGACACGCCCATAAGACTTAGGAGGGGTCTGTTGGGGGATACCTTCACCGATGACGGCTATTTGAAGGGTTTCTGCGATTTGAGCGCCGTACTCGATTGGGAATCCACCAATCGAGATGTCGCTGACCGTAAAGCCTAGTTCTGGTGGTACTTCGTAAACGGCATGAAGAATCAAATCGTAAGCTTCTCCAGCTTGGCGCTTGCGACCGCGAATTACTTTCCAATAGTCGGACGGCTTGGCATCGTCGGGCGCGTCGAAGGGGAGCTCGTAAGTGCCGAAATTGGGTTCTTGGATATAAAGCCCTATAGGGTTTTTGAGAGTCACTCTCACGCCGGAACGCACTAAATCGTTAACCCTTGCACTAATGAAGGGATCGCTATTGCGGTTGCCAGTGGCATGCAGACCCCAGTTAACGAGTTGGCTCGCATCAGTGATGGGATGTCCTTGTTCGTCCTGTCGCAGTATCGTGGACTGCGCTCCTAAGAACATGGCACCATACTGGTAGTTGAAATTGCCAATCAAATGAGCTAAACCATTGGTTGACTTATCATTCCACTTATTGAGTTCGTTGTAAGCTGGTCGTCCGGTCTGAGGATCGATTATCGGATTACGGCTACTGTCCCGCAGATACAAATCCTCTAGTTTGACTTGCTCGCTAACGAGTTGTTTGTAGAGGCGCAACACGATATGAGGAGCGACATCCCACAGGGCATACCAGTACTCTCGGGTTTCGCTGGTTAATGAAACTTTCGTAATTTTCCCCTCGGCATTGCGGGTAACGCTCCACTCGGCGTACTCATCCTGCCAACCGCGAGGACCTGGGGGGTAGTAGTTGGGATCTGGCACTCCATTATCAGCATATTCCCAATGCTTGCGCCGACCCGCCTCAGGCTTCTCGAACTTAATGCGGTTGGGATAAGCTGTCCAGGTGATGGGAACTGTTGCCGCTTCCTTGGGAACCTCGGTTGTTCGAGGATTGTAATAATCGGTGAGGGTGGGTTGATTCGTGAAATTCCAAGGCTCATTTTGTAGGAGTCGCTCGGTCATACGATTGACGTCTTCGTTCCAGCGCGATCGCAGCAGTTGTTCAAGTTGTTCTTCGCCAGGTTGAAAATCATTCTGAAACCCTGGCAGATCGAATCTAAAGTTGTTAGCCATTTGCTTGTTCTCAATTTTACTGTGGGAGTTTGGGAGTTTAGCCGCTAAACTCAGTGGCAGCTAAACTCAATTGTATTTCGATATACAAGAGATTCGTTAGATTTTAGAAAAAATACTATGCAGATCTTATTCCCGTAAAAAGCCGTGGGAGTATCAAAGCTGAATTTTAATAGGCTCTTGCCCGTCCACAAAACTGTACTCAATTTCTTTTGTGTTTACCCGCATGTAACTTTTTGTGGGCAATTTCAATTGCGATTCTTCAAGGTTTAGCTCTTGCACAATCTCTGCAAGTAAACCTTTTGGTGAATCATCTACTTCTAACAAGACTTCTTCATTGTCAATAATCTTGTTTAATTCATCGGACAACTTTTGCTCAAAGGCGTTAATTTGTGGATCGTTTAGAAGAAGATTTTGATTCTGTAGCATTTTGTCCAAATGCGTGTCGCCAGTGCGATGTTCTGGCGCTTCTCTTAACGCATCCGCCCAAATTTTCGCTGCGGTTGTTGCTGCAATTCTCATAATTTTTTGTCTTGTTTTTAACTGTTTCTGTGTAAATGATTTCGCCTGTCCACTGACAAAAGCTTGTAGGTATTGGGCTTCGCATTGCTCGACACCTACCTACAAGCTCGAACGATTGCTCGCTTAATTTCTAGTGGGACTTAAACATTTTTGAGTGAAAAACAAGCCTCAAACCCATGCAGGGTAAGGGAAATACACCAAATGCTCAAAAATGGCGCAAACCCAGATCTATCAACAAACCAAGTAAAAGCATGTCAAAGTCTCTCTGTATTTAGATTTGAGCCTTTTTTCTGGGTGTTTTTTGTCTAAGTCCCGCTAGAGCGCTGGTCTAGTAATCATGATACCGGATTAGCAAGACAAAATGAGTAAATACAAGAGTTGCAAAGCTGGTAGTTAAGTTAAGTTTTAAGCTAATGTACTTTTAATTTGCATAATCGAAGGTGGACAAGATGATCATTCCACAAGGGTTGGAAGCTGTAACTTGATTTCTGTACACA
>NZ_QMEA01000003.1 GCF_012912105.1 Brasilonema sp. UFV-L1 | reverse complement strand
AAATCCCCTGTATCTTCATATATCTTCAGCGCCTTATTGTAGTAATCAACAGCCACATCAAACTGCCGTTGCTGTTCGGCTACCATGCCCAGTTGGTGATACTCACCTGCTGCAGAGTAGAAATCCCCTGTATCTTCATATATCTTCAGCGCCTTATTGTAGTAATCAACAGCCACATCAAACTGCCGTTGCTGTTCGGCTACCATGCCCAGTTGGTGATACTCACCTGCTGCAGAGTAGAAATCCCCTGTATCTTCATATATCTTCAGCGCCTTATTGTAGTAATCAACAGCCAGATCAAACTGCCGTTGCCTTTGGGCTACTGTGCCCAGTTGGTGATAAGCAACAGCAATTTTGTTATTTACTGAGGTGTCATTTAAAGCTATCAATTCATCTAAAATTTCTTGATAAACTTTTCTCGCCCCTTCTAAATCAGCACTTTGAGCCGCTTCATTAGCTTCCTTACCCCGCAAATAAATCCACAAATCAAAAGCATCTTTACCCTTTGCTTTCGCATCTGCTAAGTGAATGCCAATTTGCTTTAGCGCCCGTTGTCGCAGTGACTTAAATTCGGGTTTGCGCCCGATGCGCTCATACACTTGTCCCAAGGCTTGCAGAATTGCTTGTGCTTCAGCCCATTTCTGTTGTTGTTCGGCGAGGCGCAGGTTTTGCAACAGATTTGGTTCTTCGACTCGCAGCACAGAATTTGCTAGTTCGGCGTTGCTGATGAGTTTCTGACGGTAGTAATCTGCCAAATCAGCGTAGAAAATCAGCAACTTTTTTTCGAGTTCGTTAATCAACTCCTCATCTGTCATTGCAAGCGAAGTTGTATCTGTCATTGCCAGCGAAGCGAAGCAATCGCCAGATTGCTCGGATGGATGAGATTGCTTCGTTCCACTGCGTTCCACTCGCAATGACGCTATTGAGTTCAACTGCTGGCGCAAATACCAAGGTAACGCTGGATGAATCTTGTAAATACTCTCACCCAAATATTCCACAACACCTGCGGCGGCGGCTTCGTTAAGAATTTTCAACCAATCAGCTTTTTGCAAGTTCTCCCCAAACACCGCCTGATATGCTTGCCCATACTCTTTACCAGCTTCTCCTGATGAGAAACCATGCAACCGAATTGTATTCACCCGTTCCGAAAACAACGCCAAAAACGGTAAATGTCGCTGCGCCTGTTCTGACAACTTCGTAAAGGAATAATCCAACGACACCGTTAGCGACTTATCCCTACCTTCCTCCTCCGCACCTGCAAATGTATCCAACCCACGCCGCAACGCCTCAATTAACTGCACTGGTGTCTGCGTCTTCAAATGCGGTAACACCACCCGCAACGACAACGGATGTCCCCCCAACAATTTCAACAATTCTAAATACTCTTTGGGTAACTTCGCCCTGTCTACTCCCGCCGTTTGCAAAATCTTCGCGGCTAACTCTTCTACATCCTGTTCCCACAAACCGCGCAAATTTAACAACGTGTAACCACAGTCAAGCCAAGTCTCCTCGCGGCGACTGGTAATCAACACCCAAGTTTTCCCACTCCGCAATTCTTTGAGAAACTGCTTGAGTTCGCTTCTCTCCTCTCCATTCAATAATGGTTCATTTCCCGTGGGAAAGCCGTTGACTGGTTCAAAGTTATCCCAAATCAACAAACAAGCCTGAGTTTGGAGATACTTCAACACTGCCAACCGTTGTTTATCTATGGGAACTGAGGAAAACTTATCTCCCCAAACTTCCCTACCCACTTGGTTGACAACATAACTCAGCGTCGCCCCATGTTCAAAGGACACAAAAAATATCTTGCCAGCACGTCCCTGAGTTTCTTCTAACCACCGTGCAAACCCACAAGCTAACTCAGTTTTCCCCACGCCGCCCATGCCTTGCAACAATACTATATTGTTTTGGCGAAACCCCCGCTCTAACCGCAAAATATCGTAATCTCGCCCGATAAAACCGTAAGCACCTTCTTCTGGAAACCCATGTAGAGAGGTTACATGTGATGTCTCTACAAGTAAATCGTCAATGTCGGGAATATCTATATTATTTTCGGGAATAAACGGCGTGTAAGGTTCCTGCTGATACAACACCGGAACCAACCAATCTCGCAAAGGTTTATCGCCCTTGGGACTTGGACGCTGGGGCTGATTTAAAATTGCTTTGCGCCCAGCCGCTACCGCGTTAGAAAGACTCGCACCCCCTACCAACTCGCCATAGAACCGCCCGATGAAATGTTTCGCCGCCACAGCATAGACAGAATAAGCCATTGCAACAACACCTTTCGCCCCCAAGGATACCAAGCGGGTAGCCACGGAGGAAAATTTTGCTTCTCCTTCCTGTGCTGATTTGCAAGCGTTCAACACAAAAATTGGTACACCGCAATCTGCCAAATTCTGAGCTATTTGTGCTGCTGTGACAATTTGCGGTGAACCATCAAGGGCTTCAAATACCAATATTCCCTGTCCCACTGCACCCAAGGTATGGTGAAATCCTTGGCTATTGGCGTCAAAGTTGCCGTGTCCGTCAAAATGGACAATATGATAAAAGCCTTTGTTCCGATTCAATTCCCGCTCAAACTCCTCAAAGCTAGGCGGACGCAAGACTTTAATATTGACTTGCTTGCGAATTTGTGATCAAGAATCCAGCAGAGGACGAGCAATAGTTTTGAGAGCAATATCTTTTTCCCCATAGGGACGAGCAATCACGAGCAAGATATTGAGTTTATCCTGGGGTAGTGGTGGCATTTCCGCCCGTACAGCATATTCACTCAGACTGCGAGACATGCCAGCTAGAGTTGGGGCGAGAAATTGGCGATCGCCTGGTGAGTACAACAACTCCCAAGGCAAGTTTAGCACCGTGGGGTCATCGGACGTTATCACCAGTTCGCAGTTATGCAACCCATCGTAAGTAGCCGCTTGAAAAAATTCCCGCGCTTTCTCGCTACTGCGAAATACTAATTCAAATAATTGCTCTCCCCAACTCTGCAACTCTTGCTCAATTTTTGCGGCGTTATCTGGTGCAAGTCCGTAGGGAAAGCGCAAATACTCTTCCAAATACCAGCGTAAATCGGTTAGTGCTTGCTGATTAAAAGGATGCTCAAATGTTACAGTATCAGCAAAACGGGGTGCGGCTTGTCCTCGTTGCCAGGAAAGTTGAATGGTATCCCCTTGATGAGTAATCCGCAAGCAATTGTTCGCCATAGCTGCTGGATAAGAAGTTAATTGTATGCTAGCTAAAATTAGTAATCACGTAGAGAGTTGCTCATTCCGGATGCAATCTCAAATCCGCAGCGATTACTAAGAAAGCACAGAAGCCCCCTCTGGGATCTACGTTCCACTCGCTGCGGACAAATAGTCAGTGATTAACCGGACTTGATATCACTCCTTATCCCAAAGCGTTTTTAGCAGTGAAAGAGTTTACACATTACCTCTGCGGTGAACACACTTGCTGCACTTTCTGAGGAAGTCGCCCACACACCTGCTGAAATGTTTGCGGATTCAGTCGCCACCAAGCAAACAATCCTAAACTTGTACCACCCACAAGCAAAACCAACAACCCCCCAAACAAGAACCACCACTTTTTACGCCCTTGACGTTTCACAGAAGTTTGGCTTTCGTCTATTGCATGTGGTTCTGAAATCAGTAATTCCAGAAGTGCTTGAGAACTTGGTGCTAAATCAGATTTTTGTTCCAGTTGTGTTTCTTGTTCTGCTACTATTACCTCTACAGGTACTTCTACAGCTACTTCTACAGGTTCCGAGACGGGAACCAGTGACACCGTAGGCTCTGGGGAAACACGACAATGAGTCAAAACCACTGATATATTATCGTGAGCATTTTTCTGGTTTGCCAATTCAATCCATTGACGGACAGCATCTTCCAAGGAAAGTGTACCTTGTAAAACAGGAATAGCGTAATCCCGCCAAGAGTGTTCTACCAAGTTATTGTCGCTCAAACCATCAGAACACAACAACAATATTCCATCTTCTTCTAAAATAAATCGCTGAACTACCGGACGCAGAAATTCACCATCTTTTGTACCTAATGCTTGAGTCAAACCAGTCGCATCTGGACGTTGTAATGCTTTTCGATATAAACTGCGAGCATAACGGACTTCCCGCCCTGCGACATCATTATCTATTGTTAAAAGGTGACAGTGGTTTTGTGTTATCCAGTAAGCACGACTGTCACCCACATGAGTTAAGTAAAGTTCATGTGTATTTTGTGATTGAATGACTTGAGGAGTTTTGATGGTTTGCGGTAATTGCACTGCCATCACGAGTGTTGTACCCATACGTTGGGTACCTTCGCGTTTTTGCTCATCATTACAGTTACAAATGACGTTATTAACAATCCGCAAACTTGCTTCTAGTTGTTTTTGAATTAAGTCTGCTGGTAAAATGTCTGCTTGTTCTTTTACCTCTGTGAGTAAGGCACGAAGTTGCAACTTTAAGGACTCTACTGCTAAGAAACTTGCAACCTCACCGCCTTCATGTCCAGCAATACCATCACAAATAATAGACACTCGTGGTAATAATGGATCATCAGAATTGTCAGCATCAGTCGGATAACAAGTGTCTTCATTTTGTGTTTGTTGTACACCAGAATCTGTTGCTCCTGCTACCTCTAAAGTTAATGGTAAATCTGCTGCAGATGATAAAAGTAAAATATTGAGTTGAGCGGTGATAGATTCTAAATTGACTTCCTCACTCCGCATTTGCTCAACTATATTGTTTAGTTCTTGTGCAATTGGTGTCTTTGCAGTCGCTACCCAAGGTTGCCAACATTCACCCAACTGTTGTAGAGACATTGCATCCCTTGGTTCTACATTAACAAGTTCCAACAGTCGCACACACCAACCTTGCACTCGCAAATTATCCAGAATGAGCAAACTACCAGCAACTCCTAACTCTGATAATGGTGTCCACAGTTGAAGAATTTGCCATAACCAATAAACTTGTCGTACTGGTTGTGCTTGTTCCCATGCGTCTGTGATTGCTGGGTAGAGATTTCCTGTCTCATCTATCGGTACATTTTCCAGTAAAAGAATATCATCGTGAGCAAAACCATATGCCTGGGGAATGTGTAATCTGTGTTGATATAACTTTAGATAAGATACAATTTCTTGTGATAATTCTTCAGGAATCTCTGGCAATAGTCCTGGTTGAGTATCTAGCCAAATCTTGGGAGTAATAACCTCATACCTATTTGCCACATTTTCTCCAGGTTGAATTTTGACGACTGATGAACCAGTTGCCCAAAGGTAGCGGTAAACTAAAGGAGTTTGACAAGTTGCACAAACACTATCTCCTACAGAATTAATGGGTTGAGTACAGTTAGGATTTGTGCAAGAAATTATTCGCTGAGTTGAAATCATGTGAGTGGGAATTTTTAGATAATATAGATGGGTTAACTTCGATTAAATTTTGCTGTTAAATACCAAAAGCTTAGATAAACTAGGATTGTGTTATTGTTAATTATTGTTAATAAAAATCATCAAAGTTTACCTTCTAAAATTAAGTTTTCCTTTCTGGAAACAGTTAACGTGTAAGTGTATCTAATTATAAAAATGTATTGACGGTGTGAGTATATCGTCTAGGACGGCGTTATGCCAAGTACTACCATTATCTGGTTGTTAGCAGGTTCAGGGCTATGTTTGATAGAACTATTTCTGCCAACAGCTTTTGTTGCCTTCATGATGGGAATTAGCGCTCTGCTCGTGGCGTTTTTATCTCAAACAATTTTGGGCAAGTTATGGCTACAAGTTGTGGTTTGGCTGTTGCTTTCCACAGCCCTGATCATACTTTCCCGTAGGTTTGTGAGTTTGCCGCGACGCAAAGCGAAAATTCAGCATGCCATTATAGCCGAAACTTTAATTGAGATTCCAGCCGGGAAACCAGGACGAGTGCTGTACGAAGGAAATTCTTGGCGAGCACGTTGTGACGATGAAACGCTCACAATTCCACCTAATCAAAGAGTTTACGTCACAAGACGCGAAGGTACCACCTTAATTGTGATGCCAGAAAATCTGTTGCACTCCTAATTCCTTCTGAAAAAAATTGGAAAATTTATTATGGAACAGTTTTTTTTACTTGTTTTTCTAGCTCTAGGTGGTTCTGCTTTAGCTGGTTCTGCGAAAGTCGTGAATCAGGGTAATGAAGCTTTGGTGGAACGTTTGGGAAGCTATAATAAAAAATTAGAACCAGGACTTAATTTTATCATCCCTGTTTTTGATAGAGTCGTCTTCCGCGAGACGATCCGGGAAAAAGTCATAGATATTCCTCCACAACAGAGCATCACCCGCGATAACGTGTCAATTACTGTTGATGCAGTGGTTTACTGGCGTATCGTTGATATGGAGAAAGCTTACTACAAAGTGGAGAATCTCCGCACAGCAATGCAGAATTTGGTGCTGACTCAAATTCGTGCGGAGATGGGCAAGTTGGAATTGGATGAAACTTTTACTGCCCGTTCTCAAATTAATGAAATTTTATTGCATGAATTGGATGTTGCGACTGACCCTTGGGGCGTAAAAGTAACGCGAGTGGAACTACGGGATATTATCCCATCAAAGGCTGTTACGGAGTCGATGGAATTGCAAATGTCGGCGGAACGTCGTAAACGAGCAGCAATTTTAACTTCTGAAGGCGATCGCGAATCAGCCGTCAATAACGCCAAAGGTGAAGCTGACGCCCAAATTATAGAAGCAGAAGCCCGTCAAAAAGCGCTGCTTTTGCGAGCAGAAGCTGAACAAAAAGCCATCGTTCTCAGGGCACAAGCCGAACGTCAGCAGCAAGTTCTTAAGGCGCAGGCGATCGCCGAATCTGCTGACATCATTGCCCAAAAAATGAAAAATAACCCTCTTGCTCATCAAGCTTTGGAAGTTCTGTTTGCCTTGGGTTACCTCGAGATGGGTGCGACAATCGGTAAAAGCGAGAGTAGCAAGGTTATGTTTATGGATCCGCGCACAATACCTGCTACTTTGGAAGGTATACGCTCAATCGTCTCAGATGGTCAGCCTGATTCAAATCTCCCATATACAGGTGAAACACCTACAACAAATAATCATCGCTCTAGCTAGACTCAGGGAGCCTATCAAAATTCAAAATTCAAAAAAAGAATTTTGAATTTTAAATTGGTTTGTTCTTATATCAAGTCCGTTTATACTGCTCGCGGGTAAAATTTGAACTTATGTCATGCTGAACGTAACCCTTCGCTTCGCTCGAGGGCAGGCTCCGTGCAGTGAAGCATCTCGGAGATTCTTCGCTTCGCACCCTAATGATAAGTGTTCAACCGGACACGATATTATTCCCCAGCAGCTTGAGCTAACTGACATTGACTACACAAACCAAAAAACTCTAGAGTGTGGTAGAAAATCTTGAATTTATGTTTAGATTGCAGCTGCTCCTCTAAATCATGGACAGGACATTGATTAATCGGGATGGAAGCACCGCACTGTAGACAAGTCAGATGGTGCTTATCTTGCTGCGCTAAGTTATAGAGGGCTTCACCGTTACCCAATGTCCGTACTTGCACCATGCCTTCAAGCTTTAAGGATTCTAATGAGCGGTAAACTGTTGCCAAACCCATACTTTGGTTACGGCTACGTAATTCCACATAGATATCTTGGGCAGAAATGCCTTGTTTAACGGTTTTGAGCAAGTTTAGAATACGCTCTTGGCTGCGGGTACGTATGGCTCTCATAGACAAGTAAGTATACTAAGAAAACATTAATTCTGTTTTAAAAAACTCATTTTAACAGTTATCAGTTATCAGCTTTATCACTTCTTAGGTAACGTTCCTCCAGACTTGAGCACCGAAGGCGCTGTTTGGCAAGTTTAAATCCCCCACCATAGGCATGCACCAACTGTCCACTATAATGACTTGTCATTTAATTGTCGCCTAATTGGGACATAAAGATATAGTATGAGCTTAGCAGTATTCAGCAAAAGCCAGTGCAAAGGAAGTATCTAGCCAAAATATTTGTCACTCTCCGTCCTTCAGTTCTGGATCCTGCTGGAGTAGCAGTAAAATCTGAACTCAAGCAATTGGGATACCCTCATGTTGAGCAAGTGCGGATTGGCAAGTACATCGAAATAACTCTCGTCTCAACTGATGAAGGTACAGCTCGTCAAGACTTAAATCGCATATGTGACCAAATGCTTACAAATCCAGTGATAGAAAATTATCGCTTTGATTTGATAGAAGTTGAGTCACAGACAGGAGTTTATTAATCTTTTCAGAGTCATTAGTTTTTATCCTTCGATTTTTAAACTCTAATGACTCATGACTAATAACTAATAATTAAATAACTAATAACATGAAATTTGGGGTTGTTGTTTTTCCGGGTTCTAATTGCGATCGCGACGTTGCTTACGTCACAAAAGACTTACTACAGCAACCAACTCGCATGGTTTGGCATCAAGAAACTGATATTTCTGATGTGGATATCATCATTCTACCAGGTGGTTTTAGCTACGGGGATTATCTACGCTGTGGTGCGATCGCCCGGTTTTCACCTGTGATGCAGCAAGTCATTGAACACGCTCAAAATGGGAAACTTGTCCTCGGTATTTGCAACGGTTTCCAAGTATTAACTGAGGCAGGGCTGTTGCCGGGGGCGTTGGTAAGAAATCGGGATTTGCATTTTATATGCGATCGCATTCCAGTCAAAGTCGAGCGTACAAATTTTGCTTGGACGCAAGGTTATCAAAATGCTGAAATCATTACTTTGCCCATTGCTCATGGAGAGGGGCAATTTTACGCAGATGAGTCTACATTATCAGAGATTGAAAATAACGGTCAAGTCCTGTTTCGTTACGAGGGAGATAATCCCAACGGCTCAGTGAACAACATAGCCGGGATTTGCAACCGTCAAGGAAACGTGTTGGGAATGATGCCGCATCCAGAGAGAGCATCTGACGCGATGCTGGGCGGTAGCGATGGGTTGAAGTTGTTCCAGGGGTTGTTGGAGAAAGTGGGGGCGTTGGTGTAGAAAGGGTGGGGACACAGGGTGCTGTGTCCCTCAGACAACCGAGATCATTTCCTCTAAAGAAAATACAAACCCAGGCAGCACATCTTCTCCTGACAGTGCCACTGGTGATTCGAGAATTTCTACATCCTGATTTGGACGATAAATTTCCACTTCCCACGTTTCTAGGTCAATTAACCAACCCAATTTTGCACCGTTATTCAGATATTCCGACATTTTGGTTTGTAGCCTTTTCCAGTCATCATTAGATGAGCGTAGTTCGACTAAAAAATCAGGACAAGCAGGAGCAAATTTTTCTTGTTGTTCAGGCGTCAAAGCATCCCATTTTTCCCGCTTCAACCAAGATGCTGTAGGCGAACGAACGGCACCATTTGGTAGTGTAAAGCCAGTTGAAGAACCGAAAGCAACTCCCAAAGTATAGTCACGATTCCACTTTCCCAGTTGATAGCATAGATTGGCGCTGCGGATACTGGTTATACCGCCGAAAAGAGGCATGAGTACCAGTTTTTTATCAGCATTGCGCTCAAATCTTATCAGTTCGTGACGCTGGCATAGTTCAAAGAATTGCTCATCAGTTAAGTCGATGAAAAGATTTAGGTCGAGGATTAAGGCATTCATGTGATGCTGCTTAAAAAATTATGAAAAACGTTAGGTCTTTTGACTTGGGGGGAACTTCAGTTTAGATACTGATATCTATTGTAACGTTTGCCATCTACCTCCAAGATCTATGAGCCTGGCTATAGTTGTAGATGAATTTTCAAAGACATTTTATGTATAAATTATGATAAAATCATTATCCCTTTGGAATAAGTTTGCGACTTATGAGAATTTCCTGCTTGCTTGGCAGCGAACTGTGAATGTCACAAGTCGTATGGTTCACGACGAGTTAGGGATGAAACTATTTGCACATAATCTTCAAGCTAATCTTGAAAATTTAGTACAGCGAGTGGTAGCTGAAGATTTTCCTTATCAACCTTTAGCTGATCACAAAGTTTATGTGCCAAAGCCTTCCAGCACATTGAGAACAATGTCACTGATGGCTGTACCAGATGTGATTGTCTACCAAGCACTAGTAAATATTATTGCTGATCAAGCCTACCTTTATCTTGTCAGCCATGAGAATCAGTGTGTTTTAGGTAATCTTTATGCTGGACCAGGAAAGCGTTGGATGCTCAAACCTTGGAAGAAGCAGTACACACGCTTTGTGAACCGTGTTGAAAAGCTGTATTCTGCTGGGAACCCCTGGATCGCCTCGACAGATATTGTTGCCTTCTATGACACCATTGACCATGCTTGTTTATTAAGTCTTATACGTAAATATTGCGGTGAAGACCAACAATTTGAGCAACTATTTCTAAACTGTCTGGAGAAATGGGCAGTACATAACGCAAATATAAAGATGAGCCGTGGAATTCCTCAAGGTAGCAATGCGTCTGATTTTCTTGCTAACTTGTTTTTACATGAAATTGATAAAAAAATGATAGTTCATGGTTATCAATATGTCAGATATGTAGATGATGTTAGAATTCTTGGAGCAGACAAATCAACTGTTCAACGTGGATTAATTTTATTTGACCTTGAGTTAAAACGTGCTGGTTTAGTAGCACAGGTGACGAAGACAAGTGTTCATAAAATAGAAAATATTGAGAAAGAAATTTCACGCTTACGATTCAGAATTACAGATCCAACAGGAAAGGGAAATTGCCTACTCGTCACGATTCCATCTCCGCCTAAAAGTGAACAGGCTGATTCCGCTACTGATTATGTAAAAAAAACATCCAGTTCTTATGTAGAAAACTACACAACAATATCAGATAGCAATGGGAATTTCGAGGATGATGAGAAAGATGATCTTGAGGATGATGAAGAAATCACAACGTTATCCTCAAACAAAGATTGCGATATTGAACAGAACAAAACTCAAAATCTACAAAAACAAATACGTGAAAAGTTTCTAGAGGCTTTTGCACTATTAGATGATCAAGATCGGGGAAAGGAGGCTGAGTCAAATATCACATTTTGTCTATATCGACTTGAACCGCATCCATCGATACGCGAGCAAGTGCTCAGTTTACTTTCTACATTACCTTGGCGTTCTGAAGCTATATCGGTCGCTTTAGGGCGTTTCAAAAATGATTCATATGTTATTGAAGGATTGAGGGCTTTTATCAGTGAACATGATGTATATTCCTGGCATCGTGCTAATTCACTATGGGCACTATATCAGGTGAGCGGGGCTAAAAGTGTTGCGCCAATATGTCAAGTTTGGCTAGCTGACACTCAACTTCACTGGTACGCGAAAGTAATAGCAGCAAGGATATTGACGGAGGTTCCAGCACAACATGCTTACTTGATGGAATGTTTACAAAGTGAGCAAAATATGGTGAATGGCAATGCTGAAGAAACAGCAATCCTCCGCCAAGAATTAGCTTATGGTGCTTTTCAAAGAATCAAATCACGCGACAAGCAATTCGCATTATTTCGGCTAATTTGTATAGACAAAAGTCCCTTGCTTCAGCAGTTGGTAGTTTATCTTCTCCAACAACCACAATGCAAAGTCACTTGGGACGATTTAAAGCAATACCATCAGCAGATGGGGACAATATCAGAGTTAATTAAAAAGTTAGGCTTATCAGCAGATGCCCTGACACCTTGTTTTATATTTCAAACGCTCTCAACTATGTATAGAGTTTCGCTACCAGAATATAATCTGCGTCGATTTTATGCTACACACTACAATAAAGCAGTTGAGCAGTTGCGAGAGTCTGTAATCAACTATCAAAAATCTCCTAGTTCGTATGTCAGTAGTTTTCATCAATTCTCCCACATAACTATTCTTGCTTTTTACGAGTTTGTCCTGCCTCTAGAAACAGGACTGTATGACAAGGGTTATGCGGATCTCATTTGCCGAAAAGTTTTTAGAGACAGGCTTCCATACGGCATCACTATTTGGGAACAACTCGGTTCTATGCGTAATCGAGTTGAGCATCCGGTAGATAGAAAAACAAAATCACACGCAAAGAAGATTACTGTTAAGGAAGCTGAGTTTCTTGACAAACAACTCCAGGTTGCTCTTCAAGAAATGTTTAATATTTGGCTAGATTCACCACTGCCTACTGCTACTACATCTGCTGCACCTGTTGGTGTATCTATTTCATAGCCCTTGTACGATCAATAATGCTTTTGAGTATTAACTGTTGAGAGGATACGGGCGATCGCCCTTCCCCAGAATCTCAACTACCGTGTTGTACTCTTCAAACCTCCTACCGTTCATCCCCAAGCGCTACAGTAAAACTAAATATTCCAGCCCTGTACCATGTTAGCCAGTACCGCCAGCTACGAAATTACCTGGGAAAAGCTACCAGATGACTTTGTTTTAGACAACGAGCCAGTGGACAATATTAATCAGCCTTCTCTTGCCGCAGCGTTAACCGAAAGTTTGCAAGTTGCAAGCAAGTTACTACCGAATGCGTTAACTACAACAAACTACGGCATTTGCGCTACGGTGAATCAGAAGATAGTAGTGAAAGCGCCAGACTGGGCGTATATACCTTCTATTCGAGTGTCGCGAGAGGAAATCAAACGCAGCTATACACCCCAACTTCAAGGCGATATTCCAGTTATTGTCATGGAATTTCTTTCTGACACTGAAGGCGGCGAGTATTCAAGTAAGCCGACTTACCCTCCAGGAAAGTGGTTTTTTTACGAACAAGTCTTAAAGGTTCCCAATTACGCCATTTTTGAACCGGATGCCGGGGAACTGGAAGTTTATCAATTGGATGATTTCCAACGATATCAGTTACAAAACCCTGATGCCAATAATCGTTACTGGATTGCTGAAATGAGATTATTTCTGGGAATATGGCAAGGAACTAGAGAGAATCGCACAGGTTATTGGCTGCGGTGGTGGGATGATAATGGCAATCTTTTGCTCTGGGGTTCAGAACGAGCAGAACGATTAGCAGCACAACTCAGGGCAGCGGGAATTGAACCAGAAATTTGAAAAACAATAGCACTGAACTGGGATTTTGTGCAACCCACCCTACACAAAAGGACTGAGTAATTGTTAGTAGTTAGTGTCATAACAACCAACGACTAACTACTAACAAATAACAATACTACCTAAATTCAAAATCTCAATTCGACCGTCCCTATCCCTGTTAATTATGGATTGGGAGCGTCGTAGGTAGCTGTTCCGCTGAACTTAACTTTAGAAGGACTGGGATTTTTACCGATACTGCGGTCTACATAACGTACTTTTTCACGACCTTCCTTGACTTTTTCTGGGAAGGTACCATCAGCTGGGTGTATGTACTGAATTTCTCCGTTGGGAAAAATCCGGTAAACTTTGTAGTCTGTAATTTTCAATTTCCGGAATACTTGACCACCCAAATAAACGCCGTATTCCTTACGAGCCAAATACAGCAGGTTATCGCCTTGGCGCATAATGGCGGTACCACCTGTTGGCAGTTCAAACGGTTGCTCTTTGGGGCTAGTCCAGGTGATAGCGTACTTTTCTTCTAATTCTGCTTTTTTGAGCAAGCCACCAGTGCTGCCACCAAATACGGGAGTTTGTCCAGAAAGGGTTTCTGCCATAAAGTTTCTCTCAACGTTTTTACGGCATCCTATCACCGCAACCAGGGTCATGTTGCGATCGCGTCATAGTCTGTAACAGTTATTTAGTTATAAGTCATTTGCTTGAATATAAGGACTTTTTACTCTTGACTTTTGACGATTTTTGGTCTATAATCCCCTGAATCATCGGTATGGTAAAGTGAAACTGACTCCCCTGGTTTTTGCCTTTTGATGTTGCCCAAATCTCTCCACCCCAACCATTGACTATTTGACGACAAATTGCTAAACCAAGACCTGTGCCACCAGCTGTACGCCGGAGTGCTCCTTCTTCTTGATAGAAGCGGTCAAAAACGATTTCTAAAAGATGTGGTTCAATACCACGTCCAGTGTCAGCCACGGTAACCTCAACCATTTTGTTTCGGTTGCGTTCACCTTTAATCGTGATTTGTCCGTCTGTGGGTGTAAATTTGCAAGCATTGTCTACCAATTTTGCCAAGACTTCCACCAGCCAATCTCCATCAGCTTTGATTAAGGGCAGGTTTTTTGGAATTTGAGTGACTATTTTGGCCAGTTTTTCGGAAGCAAATCGGGTACGAATGCGACTCAGTGACAAATCCACACACTCTTGTAAAGTCAGCGATTCTGGATGCCATTCCACACGACCGCTTTCTAGATTGGAAAGTGTCAGGAAATCTTGTATGAGTTTGCGCATTCGTTCTGAGTCTGAAAGAGCAGTGCTTAACATGACCTGCTGTAATTCTGAAGGCATATCCGGTTCGCTAGCAAGACTTTCTAAACAGACTTGAATGGTGGACAATGGCGTGCGAAGTTCGTGTCCTGTGATTGCTATCAAGTTGCTGCGGGTGCGGTCAAGGGCTTCCAACTGCTTATTAAGGTCTTCTAAGTTAGCATAAGCCTCTGCTTGAATAAGCGCAGCTCCCACTTGGATCGCAATCGCTTCTGCTAGGTCAAAATCCCCTGCTTGCCAATCATGTAAAGTTTCATTGCAATAGTGCAGCTCGACGATACCCAACAACCGCCCTTGGAAGAACACTGGTTCCATCAGCCAAGAGCGAATGCCATACTTTTTGACGAGTTCTTCAAGTTCTCTAGAAGTGGTGATGCGAACGTCGGTACGAGTATCAGTCACATAAATCCCTTGGCTTTGGAGGACAACTTCCTTAAATAAGAGATTTTTTTCCAAGGGCCAGGTTTTTCCCCGCAAAGATGAGATACCAGGACTTAAAAATTCATGTTCAATAATGGCTTTAGCATCTGTCTCTTGAGCGCGGTAAATTAAACAACGACTAGCTTCCAAGTTTTGTCCCAGTTCTTGGGTTGCGACTTGGAGAATTTCGTGGGGGTCGAGCGATCGCCTGATCGCGGTACTAATTGTATTGACTAAACGCTCTTTACGTGCTTGAGCTGCTATAGCTCGGTATGCTTTGTGCAATTTGTACTGACTTGCTTGCAGGTAAGTCACCAAACGCTGCACAAACGGGTCAGTGTCTATGTCGCAGGCATACTCGTTGTTCTGGTCTACTTTTGTTTCGTTATTGTTTTCGCCTATCCCAAATCTCAAGCGTGCTTGCTGAATTTTGTCTACCAGTTCTGGTCTGTAAACCAAAATCCTGTTCAAAAGTAATTCAGCAACTTTTAGGCTCACTCCCCGTTCTGCTGTCCAAATTCCTTCAAACCTGCGCGCCGTGTCCATATCTAGACTTGGGCTGATCTCCGCCGGTAGTTGTTGATTTTTGGCAACAGAACCCATGTTCTCCCGACAAACCAAGCAAGTCGCATAGTTTTGAGCAATGACCACTAAGTGCCATTCTTGACTTAAGGCATCATCTGTTTCAAAGGCTATTTTTTCATAATATTCCGAACTGTTGGTGAAATCCGTTTCGGGTGCGGATAATACGTATATTTGATTACTGCGCTGAGCAAGCCGCTGATATCGATGAGCTTCTTGACGGTAAAATCGCTCTCTTTGGAAGCTAGCAATGACCAGAGGCTGCTCCAAAGTAGCCGCCAATACCTGGTCTTCCATAGCGTGGGAAAGCGCCGTTAGTGAAGCCTTGAAATATATTTGAGGTCTCAGGTGGGGTAGAGCCTGTAGCAGTTCACTTAGCACGGAAGTCGCAATGCTCATCAATTTCATTAAGGAGCCACAATCTGGACAAAATCCAAGTCACAGCTGCATTGTACAAATTACAACGGACTCTCAAGTGAATGAGATAGTTGCAATATGTAAAGAATGGTGAAAGACACGTTAAAACCCTGATTCAGAAGCAGCACTTTGTTTAAGATGCTGCAATACTCATCCTTTGGTTTCTCACCAACAAACCAAAGGCTGCTTGAAGGCTATAGTAAGCATCTCATAGAAATAGACTGGCATAAATATTCCCCACAAGCACCCTGTTCTTTGCTTAAATCTTCTTAAGTTTTGTGTACTTGACATATCACAAAAGATATTATCAACGAACTTTATAAAAAATAACAAACAAAGGCATGAGGTAGTTCTGTGATCAGATAGAAATTCAAACCCAACTTGATTTTAAACCGCCAAAAACAGACGGGAGTCACGGAACTCAATTAAGCAATCGCAATGGGCATACCTGAAAGTTTCCTCTTTCCTTCTGCTTTGGAGCCTTCTACCACGCCCGGTAACAGCAGTTGCTACAATGAGGAACCCTCTGTTCCTTGCGCGTACCCGTTCGCATGATTGCGTGTGCAAAGCACATAGGGCATAGATTAGAGACTCCCTTTTTTGATAAGCTTATACGCTTTTAAGATATTAACATTGCCTTGGCTATCAAAACTATCTGTCCTTGGGCGTTCAGCATGAGCTTTTGCGATCGCTGCCTACAGCGCGGCTTGGCCTAACGTTTTAAAGTTAAACCAAAAGGAGTCAGGTAAGATAAATTACATTGCTGCACCTCGCTCTTCTGGGAACTCAATACATTAGTCACATCTTTCTTAAAAATAAACAAAAAGCGCAATCGGCAAACACTGCTCAAAGGGGCAGTGCTTACCAGCGTCTAAGCAATATTTGTGTTTTGCAATCATGTTGATTAAAGGCGGCGCTAAGGACTTTACTGACGTCGCCTGGTTGTTGCCAATTGCTTGCTTAATTCAATTTTATAGATCTCTAAATCTTTATGGTCTCTAATATTTTTCCAGTCATTCCCTTCATCTTCCCCATAAAAAAATCATGATCCTGCGACCACTGCTTGTGTTTTTAACATACAGACTAAATCTTGAACTCCCTTTTGCAAATATCGCGTAACTGTCATTGGACTAGTACCAATTTTCTTAGCGGTATCTTTGCGAGAAAGTTCTTTCAAATAAACCATTTCCACTGCCAGGCGGGGCTTTTCTTCTAACAAACTTATTGCCCCTTGAAGTTGTTGCCGTTCTTCGTCTTGTTGTTGCAAGGCAATACAATGATGACAAGGAAGTGCATCACCCAGAGTAATTTGACAATCAATAGATTGAGCTATAGTAGCATCTAAACTCAAAGGCATACGGTTTTGAGCCGCTAATTTTGTCTCTTGCCATTCTTGCAGAGATACTTTGAGTTTGCTTGCAATTTCTGAATCTTTGGGAGGACGACCTAAAGTCAGTTCCAATTCTTTACGAGCCTTTTGCCCTTCATTGTACAGTTCTTGCCAACGACGTGGAATTTTTAATAGGGTACAGTGATCTCGTAAAAAGTGTAGCATTTCGCCCCGAATATAGGGGACAGCAAAAGAACTAAAAGCATATCCTTGGCTTGGGTCAAAGCGCTCAATTGCCCTTATTAAACCAAGATAACCCACTTGCTCTAAATCTTCATAAGGCTCCTTGCATTGATAGCTAAATTTATGAGCCATCTTACGCACTAAGCCAGTATGTATTTGTACTAGTTGATTACGAAGTTTAATAGAGGGATTTTGGTGGTATGACTGTAATAATTCTATACCATCAAATTGCACAGAGAATTGACTTGCTGCCATATAAATTCCTTTTTAGAAACTCCTTTTCAAAGAAAAAATGGAGTTGCGTAAACCTCCATTACAGCTGTTATTATTTTCCTTAGGAATGCTGGTTGAAACCATTCGTCGTTTTACTGAAATTGTTAGTAGTCTTACCAAAATTACCAGTATTTATACGGTTGATTTTTATCATATTTTTTCGTCAAATTCCTCAAGAAGGTGCTGATACCAAATCTTCATGAAGCTGCATTAACTGCATTTAATATTTTGCAATGGTATGGTTTAAAATCCTAAAGTTTCACCGTCATTGCCGACCTATTATTAAGTGCAAGTTTACTCCAGAATTGGTATGATATGTGAGTCATGTAAACTTGACGGACACGTTGATCGGGAGCATGTCACCTTTTTGGGTTAGGTTTAGATAGTTAACATCGCATTGAGATAAGCTTTGGCGTTGAGCCAATACTTGAGGAACATTTTCCTTTTTCCAGGCTCGCACCGGATATTTTAGTACGTCGGTCAATCTGCTTAACGGCTGACTCTATAGCGCCAGAACGAACCCTCGCAAATCTGTTCAGCTTGGTAATATTGGTAGTTAACGATGCGGTGACGATGGTTGTTAAGATAGTTAATAAAATTTTCAGATTGTTTCCGGTTGCCATCGCCAACAAGTGCGATCGCTTGATCACTAGTCCTTGCCAAAGAAGGTTTTTGACTTGCTTCAAACGTTTCAATGACTGAGGAGATGTCAACTTTATGGCTACTAGCTCTGGTTATTGGTAAAAATGGAAATAAACACGAATGCATAACTAAAAACAAGTGTGAAATATGAGCAATACCAGTAATTTCCGTGATGCAATTCGTCAGGCTAAAACTCAAGCCCTGGTGGGTCCTAATGTCATTGCTAACGCTCTTCCCTACGTAGGCGGCGGGCTGGTGCTAACAGCATTAGGAGCATACGGTGGATTGAATGTTATCCGTACTAACCTTGGACTGTTCCTGCCTACCTTCTTTGGTGCAATTGTTGTAGAATTGATTCTGTTCTTCGTTGCCCAGAATGTTGCCGAAAAAGGCAATAACAAAGTTGCACTGCCTCTGTTGGCAACCTACAGTCTTCTATCTGGGTACACAATCAGTGGTTTAATTTATGTAGCACTGCAAACTAAAGGTGTAGGTATTCAAGGTATTGGGATGGCTGCCCTTGGTTGTGGTGTCACCTTTATCGCCGCTCGTCAAATTGGCTCAAATCTTTCTGAGCAAGACGGTATGGCATTGACAAAAACGATTAATCTGGGGTTGATTGCCTTAGTTGTTGTAGTTGGTGTGCAATTTCTATTCAGTTTGTTTGGTGTTTACACGCCGAACTGGTTGGAAATCGGCATCTCAGGCTTGGGTGTATTTCTCTTTGTAGGCGCGTCTGTGGTTGACTTCTACATCCTGCCACGTTCATACCGCGATGACCAATATTTGCCTGCAGCTTTATCAATGTACTTGACATACATCAATTTGTTTGTTTTCATTTTACGGTTGCTTATTGCTCTTAACAGCCGCGATTAAGGACATTGAATATTTTTTGTAAGAACTAAAAAATAAGCCGTGGTTTGATCTTTTAAACCACGGTTTTTTATCGTTGAAGGGATGAAAATTTAAGATTCAACTTAATGGAGCACAAAGAACTTTACTCAGGTCTCATTCGACTTCACATCCTTCATCATGCAGTTCATGAACCGATATTTGGTTTGGGCATTATTGAGGAGTTAGCTTGTCATGGCTATAAGCTTAGTCCAGGAACTCTCTATCCCATGCTTCATGAGTTGGAACGCAAGGGATACCTGTACTCAACTGAGGAGCGTTCAGGAAAACACTCGCGCCGAGTCTATCGAGCCACGGCTTTGGGAAAAGAGGCATTAGAGGATGCTAAACAGAAGGTTAGAGAGTTGTTTGGAGAATTATTTGAGAATTACTGACTTTCCAAAAACTGCTTGAGGTGTGGTTGATTAGTGTTAATTCCCAGTTCCTCTGCTTTTTGAAGAATCTGCTCGCGGTTCAATCCCTCCTTGGTAGCAAGAGCAATGAGAGCCAGTGCGCTGGCTCTTGCTCCTGCTGCACAATGTAGTAGAATTGGTGTTGGTAATCCCGAAATCTCCTTCAAAACCTTATTTGTTAATTCGGCGTCAGCTTTTGCGGGGTTGAGTGGAACGTTAACATAGTTCAGTCCCGCTGCTTCAGCCTGTTGTTGCTCATCTAAAAAGAAATCCTTTTCATCAGGAGAACGTAAGTTCACAACAGATTTGAACCCCTCTTGAGCCGCCTGTTGCAAATCTTCAGGACTTGGTTGCCCTGCTGCATAGAATTCTTCACTGACTTTTTTGGCGTTAGTCATAAATACTCCTGCATCTTGCTAGGAATAGTGTAGCTATCTTCTTTAAGAAATCATACAAGATTTATGTCATTTAATTTATCGAAAATAGATATCGATATACGATAATATTGGCATGTCAAAATTAAAGGTACTAGATACCGCTACAATCTCTTACTCACAAGGAGGCTTCTTGTGTCGGGTAAAACGGTAACACCCCAATTACAGCGAGAGTTAGGGGTTGTGGGTGCAACCATGATGGGGCTGGGATCGATTATTGGTACTGGCGTATTTGTGAGCATAGGTATTGCGACTGGGATTGCTGGATCTGCCGTGATTCTTGCAGTAGCACTTGCCGCTTTTGTCGCGACCTGCAATGGTCTTAACAGCGCTCAGTTAGCTGCTAATCATGCTGTGAGTGGTGGAACTTACGAATATGGCTACAAGTACTTGAATCCTTGGTTTGGTTTCACGGCAGGGTGGATGTTTCTTCTAGCCAAAACAGCTTCTGCTGCAACAGCTGCTTTAGGTTTCGCAAGCTACTTGTTGACTACAACGAATTTGCTAGGGCGTGGTTTACTAGTTCCCACAGCGCTTTTAGCTGTAGTTGGTTTCACTGCAATTGTGTTGAGCGGAATTCGGCGCTCTAACCGCATTAATATTATTATCGTATCGCTAACGCTGCTTTCTTTAAGTTTCTTTGTCCTTGTTTGTCTGCCGCGTGCTGTCACCGTTGGTGCAGATAATCTCACACCTTTTTTCTCAGAAAATACCGCCTCGCTACTCCAAGCTACAGCTCTAATGTTTGTGGCGTACACGGGTTATGGTCGTATCGCCACAATGGGCGAAGAAGCAAAACAACCGCGCAAAACGATTCCTAAAGCGATGATTGTTTCTCTGCTGCTGACAATGTTGCTTTATATATCTGTGGCTGTGGTTGGCATTGGGGCAGTGGGAGCAGATGTTTTGGGCAAGGTGACTGAACAAGCACAAGCTGCACCTCTTGAACTCGTTATCCGTAACGTTGCTGGTCCTGCTGCTGGGTTAGTCGTAGCAATTGGTGCTATTACTGCTATGCTAGGCGTGCTACTGAACTTAATTTTGGGATTATCCCGTGTCGTACTAGCGATGGGAAGACGCCGTGATTTACCTAGGATTTTTGCCAGACTTAATCATTCAGGAACCACACCAACTTCGGCTGTGCTGTTTGTGGGAGTAGCAATTGCAGGCTTAGTACTCATTGGAGATGTGAAAACCACATGGTCGTTCAGTGCCTTTAATGTTTTGATTTACTATGCAATTACGAACTTGGCAGCACTACAATTGCCACCGGAAGAACGACTCTATCCCAAATGGATAGGCTGGGCTGGCTTGGCTTGCTGTGCGTTTCTTGCTTTTTGGGTAGAACAGCAAATTTGGTTATTCGGTTTAGCGCTAATTGTTGCTGGACTCATCTGGCGTGTCACAGTACAACTACTCGCACGAGAATAAAAGGTATCAATCTTGTCAAGAATAAGTAAAAAAAATGTAAAACTTATGACAGCTAGAAATCGCTATGGGTATGTATTTGGTAAAGTATAGGTAAAACTGAAAAAGCAAATAAAATAGAGAGCAAATTGCATATTATCTAGAGCGCTCATCAATTACTCATATGGAAGTCTTAGAACTCAAACGCGAAATCGAAACGTTATCTCATCGCCTGGGTAAAACCCAGGACTATCTTTGACATACCTGCACTTTCTGCCAAAATTCAAGACTTAGAACAAATAGCAGCCCAGCCAGAGTTATGGAACGACCAAACTCAGGCGCAGGAAACACTGCAAGAACTCAACGACTTGAAAACACATCTGCAACAGTATCATCAGTGGCAAGCGAGTTTGGAAGACACTCAAGCAGTTCTAGAACTGTTGGAGTTAGAAACAGATGATGGGCTACTGCAAGAAGCTGAGTCTAATGTTGATAAACTCAAGCGCGAACTTGACCAATGGGAGTTACTCCAGTTGCTTTCCGGTCCCTATGATGAAAAGGGCGTTGTACTCACAATTAACGCAGGTGCGGGTGGTACTGATGCTCAAGATTGGGCAGAAATGTTACTGCGGATGTACACCCGTTGGGGAGAAAACCACGGCTATAAAGTCCATTTAACAGAACTTTCTGAGGGTGATGAAGCCGGTATCAAATCTGCAACTGTAGAAATGACCGGGCGCTACGCCTATGGTTACCTACGTTCAGAAACAGGTACACATCGTCTCGTGCGGATTTCACCGTTTAATGCCAATGGTAAGCGGCAAACCAGCTTTGCTGGTGTGGAAGTGATGCCCCAGATAGATAATAATGTACAGTTGGAAATTCCGGAGAAGGATTTGGAGGTAACCACAACTCGTTCTGGGGGAAAGGGAGGACAAAACGTTAACAAAGTAGAAACCGCAGTACGAATTGTTCACATTCCCACTGGAATAGCTGTTCGTTGTACGGAAGAACGCAGCCAATTGCAAAACAAAGAAAAAGCTCTCACCCGCTTAAAGGCGAAACTGTTGGTTATCGCTCAAGAGCAACACGCCAAAGAAATCGCGGAAATCCGGGGTGATATGGTAGAAGCTTCTTGGGGTAACCAAATCAGAAACTACGTTTTTCATCCTTACCAGATGGTAAAGGATTTGCGGACTGGTGAAGAAACAACTGCGATCGCCGATGTCATGAACGGTGAAATCGATATGTTTATCCAAGCCTATCTACGGCAAGAAAACCAGTTAGTGGAGGCTTCTACGTAACTCTGAATAAGGGAGATGAACAAGAAACGTTATGGTTAATTTGCTTGTTCATCTTCTCATCTGGTTCTCAAAAGGGGCACAATGGCACCTGAATCTAATAAGAACTGTTACATTGTTATAAGAGTTTGTTGACAAATCATCATTATGAGCGACTCTCCTTCTGCAGAACCTCAACCTAGCTACGTCAAACTCGCCATGCGAAACATGGTGCAAAAGCGTTTTACCTCCTTGAAGCATTTTGTACTGACAACTGTAGGGCTTTTAGCAGTCCTTGTGGGTCTGGCTTACCTGACTCACTAATATTAAGACCCCGTCCTTAAGGACAGGGACTAATAAATTGATACCTAAGTTTAGGAGACTTTGTCGCTGGTGCGAGTTGAACTGTATGTGCAGGATTATTATCATGAGTCATCCCAGTCAGACGCCCTAAACTCTGGGAATAAGGATGCTCATATTGCAGTTGAAACTTGGAAAGACTGGTTTGAGCGCTGGTTGAACATACTACACCCAAGTCTTTCTCCAGCGCCAACTTATGAAATTGGACTACGTCTGACAGATAACAGAGAAATTTGTACACTCAACTACGAGTATCGTCATCAAAATAAGCCGACAGACGTGTTATCTTTTGCAGCACTGGAGGTAGATACTCCTGCGTTATCAGAAATGGATGCCCAAGAACCACTTTATCTGGGTGATATTGTTATTTCTGTCGAAACAGCTCAGCAGCAAGCTCAACAGCAAGAGCACCCTGTGTCAACAGAACTCTGTTGGTTAGCAGCTCATGGGTTACTGCATCTTTTGGGTTGGGATCATCCTGACGAGGAAAGTTTGAACCAAATGCTCAAGCAGCAAGTAATGCTACTGAAATGTATAGGTATTGACATTGACTTTGAATAGCAATGATTTAATATAATCTAAGTGCTATTGTGTATTTTATATCTACTATTTTTCTGTTAAAAATTGCTTATAATTGTTTCTTTTTTTCTTAACATCTGCCATTTTCTCCTCACCTATTGTGCTCTTTGGTTCTTATGCCTATGTCTCAACAAATCTCGTCTCCACCAAAAGCTTCATCCCTGCCAGCACCGAGTTGTATAGAAACAGTTGTTCATACGCAACGTGATTTATCGTGGCAGGTAGCCTCTAATTTATTTGTCAGTTTTAAGTATGCTTGGTGCGGAATTAGCTACGCTTTTCAAACACAGCGTAATTTTCGCATTCACATTGGTGTTGGCGCTTTAGCAATTGGCTTGAGCGTTTTTTTACATCTTAAATCAGTGGAAATTGCTGTCATTGGACTAACAAGCGGTTTAGTTTTGGCATTGGAGTTACTGAATACAGCCATTGAGTCAATTGTGGACTTAACGGTTAAGCAGACCTATCATGAATTGGCAAAAATTGCTAAAGACTGTGCTGCTGGTGCTGTGCTAGTGTCTGCCTTGGTTGCTGTGATCGTAGCTGCTGTTCTCTTACTTCCCCCCCTGTTCGCTTTAGTCTTAGCATCTATTTCGCCTTAGTGGCGTTTTTACCGTTCGCGAATTCATGTCCTTCGCTTTTGGTGTGCCGTTGGCATAGGACATAGGTTGCCAGATTTTTACATGTTTAAACCCAACCGTTGTCCCTCCTTGACTAAAGTGACGAAGTATAGTAAAAGCCTTGGGTATAGTGAAGCTTGAATAAAGCCCTAGTTGACCTGTCTTACGTACCTTGAGTACTACATTTCTTAAATGACCGCAACGAGGTATCATACTGTAGTGATTGAGCGCAATACTTGCCCAAATGTACGATGAGTTACTGCTTGGGTTGAGAATAGTCCAATCACGGGGTGCGACACCGGAACTATCCTCATATTGAGGGCGTCCAGTTGGACTCAGAGAGTATCCTGACAATTTCAGGAAAGCAACTACTGCGAAACTTTCACAGAACAATTGCAGTCTTGAGAGATGAATCCATGAAACGACGACAGTTATTGGGCTATGCAGGGGCAGGATTAGTAACAACATCAGTTACTAGCTTGGGTTCCTACTTTCAAGCTAATGCCCAGTCTGGTGGTTCATTATCAATTCAGTGGCTGGGTCATACTAGCTTTTTGTTTACTGGCGGTGGAGTCAAGATTCTCACAAATCCTTTTCGGACTGTTGGCTGTACCACTGGTTATCGTGTACCAAAGGTTGCGGCTGATTTAGTTCTGATTAGCAGTCAATTGCTAGATGAAGGTGCTGTAGAAGACCTTGTTGGAAATCCAAAGCTCATTTACGAACCAGGAGCTTACGAGTTTAATAAGATTAAGTTCCAGGGAATTGCCATTAACCATGATCGTAAAGGTGGTAAGCAGTTTGGTATAAATACGGCTTGGCTTTGGAAGCAAGGGGGAATTAATATCCTTCATATGGGAGGAGCAGCAGCACCCATTTCCATTGAGCAAAAAATCCTGATGGGGCGTCCTGACGTAGCGTTAGTCCCTGTCGGAGGGGGTGCAAAAGCTTATAATCCTGAAGAAGCAAGACTTGCAATTCAAACCCTCAATCCCAAAATAATTATTCCTACTCATTATCGTACACAAGCTGCAGATGCTGCCAATTGTGATATCTCACCTTTGGATGACTTCCTAAAAGTCATGGATGGAATGACAGTACGTCGTAGCAGTAGTGACACAATAACTGTAAGCTCTGGTAAATTACCGGATAACAGTGCAATTCAAGTTTTGAGCTATAAATTTTAAGTGAACTGTAGATAAAAATGCAACATACAATGTTTGTCTGCACCACCTGTGCGAGTGTGTGGGAAAATGGAAAGCTAGTTGGCGTTAGTGGTGGTAAAAAATTATTACAGCAGTTGCAGGAATTGTACCAACATTGGGAATTGCAAGAAGAGTTTGCAATTGCGCCTGTAGAATGTATGAGCGCTTGCAATCGCTCTTGTGTTATTTGTTTTACGGCAGAGAGTAAATACACATATCTTTTCGGTGATTTATCACCAGACTTGTCAGTTTCAGCAATAGCGGATGTATTGGAGTGTGCCAGTAAGTATTATACTCATCAGCAAGGTTTGTTACCTTGGGCAGAAAGACCAGAACTTCTGAAAAAAGGAATCTTGGCAAAAATTCCTCCTGTATCTATATCCTATGCAAGTTAGTTTCCAAACGGCAGTCATTTTATCCTTTAACCTAATTCGGCGAAATTCCCCATCCGCCTATGCGGTGGGGATGGATAGCCGGACAAAAACGAGATACTCCCCTTCAAAAAGGTTGGAATAACTAACCGCTTGAAGGGGAGTTCGAGTTTTTGTCAATCTCCGTTCTAGCCCACCGTTCAATAAGCTCACTTACACTAATTTGTTGTTGATGAGCTAGTGCGGTTAGACCTTCCCACACGAAATTGGTGAGAGTAATTCCGTGAACACGCTTTTTTTCATCATAAAAAAGAGGAACACCCCGCACAGCTTTTTTCCCTTTTCTGCTTGACATAAATTGCTCACTCGAATAAGCTAAATACAGCTTAGCAAAGAAAAGGAGGTGTCGCATTGTCCCCGAAAAAGTTGGCGTTAGCGTAGCGGCTCCGGAGGAGCTTCCTTCATTGTGTTAATTCGTCGGCGTAGTAGGGTACTCGTTCTTACAAGGCTCGCCAACTTTTTTACGTGTAAGACCTCGGGAGTGATACATGGCAATTCGCAGGCAAACATTTCGTCTTTATCCAAACAAAACGCACGAAGGTAAGTTGCTTCAAGCAAGGCGAGATCATGCCTACTTATACAACGCCTGTATCGCTCACCGTAAGTACGAGTGGAGGGCGAATCGCAAATCAGTTTCGTACCTGGAACAACAAAATTGTTTACCTGATTACAAGAAAGAGTGGGTTGAGTTTGCCTACCTTCATTCTCAAGCCTTGCAAGCCAGGGTTAAACGGGTTGACTTAGCGTATAACGCTTTCTTTCAAGGATTGCGTAAGCTACCTAAATTCAAATCAATCCGCAAGTTTTCAGGCTGGACTTACCCTGCACTCTCTGGATGGAAAGCTAATACGTCTGGTAAGCATGGCAGCGTGAATTTAAACGACCTCGGCATCAAAATAAAGATGCGAGGCCAAGCGAAGCAGTGGGGCAAGCCAACCACGCTTACCATTGTGTACAAGCCTGGTTTGAAGCAATGGTTCGCTTCTTTCACTGTTGAGATTCCCGACATTGCAACAAAATTTGGGTCGAAATCTGATTTAGCGTACGACTCAATCGTTGCTTTTGATTTGGGATGCGAAACGGCAATTACAACCTATGACGGGGAAAATGTTGAACAAGTCGCTAATCCGCGTTTTACTCAAAAGACAGAAGCGAAGATAAAAAAGGCGTCTAAGGAATTACGGCGCAAACAAGCTCGTAATAGAAACAACAAGATTAAGGCGTCGCGACGTTAGAAAAAAGCGAATAAGCGTATTGCAAAGCTACAACGCAAGGCTGGAACTCAACGTCGGGATTGGCAACACAAGGTTACGTCAGAGATTGCAAGTCGTTATGACATCGGCGTAACTGAGGGGCTCAACACAAAGGGGATGACGAGAAAGGCTAAGCGCGGTAGCAAACGCGAAGCTCGCCGGACAGAATCTTCTGCCCGGCAGACTTCGCGTAAGAAGCAAAAAGCAGGACTCAATAAGTCCATTCTTTCTGTGGGTTTTGGTACTCTGAACAAGATGCTGACCTACAAAATTGAGGCGAAAGGGGGATTGATGGTTGTGCTACCCACACGGGATGTAAGACCATCTCAGCGTTGCCCAAAGTGTGGAGCAGTTCACAGGGAATGGGCGGAGTTGTCAAATCGTCATCATGCCTGCCCAGACTGTAAGCTTGAAATACCGCGCGATGCGAGTAGCGCGATGGTGATGTACAACGTTGTTACGAATCAACAACCGGGGTTGGGAACCAGCCTCGATAGTCTCGGATGTCTAAGCTCTACCTCAAAGACCAGTAAACGAAAGAATACCGGATCAATGAGGCAACTTGGGCAAATGAGGAGACAAAAATTCAGCAACACGACGGAACCGGGTGAAACCCCGTCCGCCTGTGCGGCGGGGTAGTTCATACTACAGTCGCGGTAATTCGAGAACTCTGGCGTAAGTCGTTGTAAAATTATTTTTTAATTTTTGACTGTTTGAGTTGTCATAATCCTTTTTCAGAGGATAGACAGCTTTACCAAAAAGTCTTATAATGAGAAAACAAAAGTATATATACTTATTGTAAAATCTTCCCATACATAGTAAAGATTTTCAGAGAATTTCTTTAGACATCGAAATTATTCTATTAAAATCAGAAAGTCTTTCGTAAAGGGCAACAAACACATGGATGTAAAGCTGATTCTAGCTGCACTAACAATTGTCTTCACAGTTTCGTGCTTGTTCTTTGGTACGAAAAATGGATTCTACGATTCAGATAACTATCATGGGAACGGATCTGCCCACTGAAGTTATAAAAGCCATCAGTTACCCAATGAGAGAGTTACTTGCCTGACGTCATTTTCTCCCCTCTGGGAAACTGCTCTTCGGGCGTTCATAACAGGACGCTAAATGCGTGAGTGTCACTGAAGCCAACACCAGTAGCCTCAAAGTCCAAAACCTCCCTCAGTCTTTTGCCCTACGCCTGCGGCACGGCTACGTTTAACAGGTATGACCTATCTGTAGAGTTCACAAATCAGGCGTCAGTCCTGGGGAGGTTGGTGCCAACAAACCAGCATCTGGTGTAAGTATATACACTCACACTGTGCGCTCCGCAGTCGTCTAAATCAGGAGAACGCCCAATGAGTTCACTCTATGCCTGCCTTCGTCTTGTGACGAAGAGCATTTCCTCATAAAGGCCACGGCAGGTGCAATCAACGAGGGAACCTCTTTGGGCGCACTACCTCCCTAACACAGTGGTTTGGGAATCCCTCACAAAACCGAGTTTGAAGGGAAAACGCCACTTGCTACAAGTCGGAAAACCCTCCGGTAGCAGGTTGCCGTCTCTACCCTCTGTTGTTAGCTTGAAGCATTTTTATCACCCATTTATTTACATACCGCAAGTTTGGTACAGTTATCTTAATCGAACAAACATCAGCGTTCCAATGGTGTGGAGATGCATCACTGAACTGGCGATGGACATTGTGTAGAAGGAAAAACTATCCACGAAAAATATCCACAAAGGATACTTTGTTTTCGTTAGAAGTTTCCTTCCACATGCGAGTGTTCTCCCCTTTGGAATAAGCATTAAGCAAATGTCCATAAAAATGAGGTTAGAGGGGAAAGGAGCATGAGCGATCGCCTGTCAGTATCCTCTAAATTTGATACGGAGGAGACGGCGAGTGAATTAGAATGTTTGCCCTTTGGGGTTCACCACGATGATGAGGGTGTTTGTTTGTTAGTACGGATGGGACCACACCGCATTTTGCTTGACTGTGGCTTGGCGGATGTATCACCTCTAGTACAGGGATTGAAAAAATCGGCGCGTCGAGGGAGTTCACCGTTACCAGCAGATTTCGTCTTGGTCAGTCACGCCCATAGCGATCATGCCAGAGGATTGTTAGCTCTGCATAAGGCATTTCCTTTACTACCAATATACGCCAGCGAAGTGACCAGCAAGTTATTGCCTCTCAATTGGCTAGAGCAAGACAATCAGGAAGTAGCGCCATTTTGTCAAGCGCTACCATTGCGATCGCCTGTAGAATTCAAAGAAGGTCTGGTGGCAGAAATCTTTCCTGCCGGTCACTTACCAGGAGCAGTGGCAATTTTACTGACGTATACCACTCAAGAGCGTTCTTACAGGTTACTATATACAGGCGACTTTTTTTTATCCAATTCCCGACTTGTAGAAGGTTTGCGGTTGGAAGAATTGCGGGGAATAAAGTTGGATGTGTTGATTATTGAAGGCAGTTATGGAACTTCCCGTCATCCCCACCGCCGTGCTCAAGAAAATCAACTTGCTGAAAGAATTAACCGAGCGATCGCTGAGCGTTGTTCGGTGCTTCTTCCGACACCTACTTTAGGACTCGGTCAAGAACTGCTGATGCTTTTACGCAGTCATCACCATTTTACTGGAAGAGATTTAAATATCTGGGTTGATGGTACTGTCGCTGTTGGATGTGATGCTTACCTGGAATTGCTACCTCATCTACCACCATCAATACAAAACTTTGCCCGCCATCAACCCTTATTTTGGGATGAACGGATACGCCCACGTGTGCGGCGCATGCAGCCAGAACAGCGCCTTGATGTTGACAATCCTTGTATTATTTTGACTGACTTTACAGCTGACCTATACAAATACTGCCAAAGCAATACTGGTTCTTGGCTCACCCTTTTCCCAGAGAAAACTAACATAAAAATTAACGACGAATATTTACAGGTGATGAGCGTCGAAACTTATCTTCTTGCTCAACATAGTGATGGTCCTGGGACAACTCAACTGATTCATAATTTGCGACCGCAGCATGTCATCTTCGTCCACGGTTCCCCCACTTACCTAGCAGATCTCACAAGCCTAGAAGAGCTACAAAACCGTTATCATCTTCATTCTCCCGCAGCTGGCACACTCGTGGAACTGCCTATTGGTGAAACATTTTTACAACCAGCTGCACCAGAAGCCAATTATGAAGGCGAACTCACGGAACTCGGAACTGTAGTCACAATCACTCTACCCGATGCAATCACTGCTGATCCTCGGTGGCGACACTTCGCTGATACAGGCTTAATTGAAGCCCGCTGGCAAGGTGAAGATTTAGTGTTACGGGGACTGTCGCAAAGAGAACTGCTAAACCAAAATAGCGATCGCTTTACGTGGTCTGATCTTGATTGTTGCGGTACTTGCCGACATCAAAGGGGACAGAGGTGTTGGAATCCTGCGTCCCCACTGTATAATTTCAAAGTCACTCTTGAAGGTTACTGCCCTGCGTTTGAACGTAACACTGAAAAGAACTCAGAGTCGTGAGTGCTAACTCCATTGATTTTCCCCCTGGAGTATCAAGCGCCTCTGCTCAAGAGTCCGCCTTAACGAGAAAGCTTCTTATCGAACCACCTTAGGTTGTCTGTCCTCAAAAACCCAGACATTGTTCGACAAGCGATATCTTAATTGACGTTTTAACGTGGGCATGAGAGTGGTTGGCCGTTTTTAGCCCTCAACGTCCAGACACACTTAAGCCAAGGTTAAGCCATCCGTGCATATCTTATTTTTCTTTGTTTGGTTCGACTAGTGACAGTATGACCAGTCAAAAACTCTTCAACAGAAGCTGCTTTGCAATTCGTAGCCTGTCTACAGGACTGACGCTAAGTTTCCTACAGAGGAAAAACATCAGTTCCTGCAAGTCGCCATCATCACAAGTCAGTCGCTTCTCTTGAGAAAAGGTGACTTGCAGGATTACTGGGAAACCCGCAAGGGCGGACTGCTTCCCCTCCTATGATACAGACTACCACCCTGCTTCGTGCCTCGTTCTATAGTGTGCCTTTGACACTCCCCGAAATTTAATTTCGGGGATTCTTGTTTCACAGGGAGATCCAAAATGCCCCAAGGAGGAATCCATACAGGAACATTCCAGATTACTTTACCCTCCACAAGCGTATACCGTGTGCCCCACGGCGAAGAATAATTAGCCACCCATTCCGAGACAGGTTCCTCCTTTGCAGCGAGACTCTGCCTGTGTAGTGGACAATTTTATTATACTATCTGACAGGACAAATAAATTTGTCCTATTCGCTTATATCCCCCCTTTAGAAAAGGGGGGCTTTATGCATCACGACTCGTAAGGCATCGGCATACGACTTAGAACTTAACAGCATTTGTTTGATCGTCATTTGCGCTGAATCCTTACGCAGTGATTATTCTGGATTTGAAGAATCAGTCAAACGATTACGGATGCGCTCAACTTCAGGACAGTCTTCAGTTAAAAGAGGTTCTACATTACCACGTGGTACTGAAGCTAATTTTTGTGTTACAGCACCAATACTTTCAAGGCGAACCATTTCCTCCCAAGAACAAATTTCATCTTCTTCTTCAGTTTCATAACGTAGGGTGACCAAATCTCCCTCTATGTCGATGATGCGGGCGCGTTCAATCCAGCGTTGCTGGTCCCGCAAGAACACACAGACCTCCCGCCCGTCGCAACACAATTGATAAATCTTGCGGTGTAGCATCTACAGCTTCTGCCTTTTTAAACTTAGTTAAATCTGTCAACAACATCTGGGCTTTATCCCCTACATACAACACCCTTTTATGGTTCGTTGACCGAACCAAGTCAAGATGTCTTTCTTGACCCAAGCCAAAGACTTGTTTGTCGTTGTCTGTTTTGTGAGCTTTTTGGGTCATAAAGTTCACGCCTCATGCACAAGTTAAATTTTATCTTTGTCGAGGTCATTCAAAAAATGTTTACTTCATAGAAGTTACATATTTCGGGGTTTTTCCTGAAAAAGATAACGTTAGCTGGTGAGTCCTTACAACCATTATGTGACAACTGATACTCAAAAACAAACGTTAGCTGCGGTTGTTTTAATTGCCTGCTTATAGTCGTTGGCATTGCTGGGAAGTCAGGGGATTTTGCTTTACTTTTATCCCTATGTATTTGATCTTAGCTTATTCTCTTGTGAGCTTCATGGTTTGAAACAACAACATCTGAGTAAATGGTTCTTAACGTAATCTTTTTCCTTCCTTTGATGAGTAGACAAGCAGGAAGAAATTAAGCTGTGTGGAGATCTGCAAAAATTTATGAAATCTTTACCAATAAACGGCAGGTGCTGATACTGCACCTTGAGCATGAGCAATAGTACCATTAGCGTGACGTTTTGATCTACCGTAACTGAGATTTTGCACCAGCTTCAAAAACGGGTACGAGTGCAACTCATACAATCTAGAACGCTGATTCAGTATTCAGAATTTTGACAAAAAAACCCGGTTCCTTCTTGTTTAGCCAACGACAAATTGGTTTTCCTGTTTAAGAATAAGCTGAAAAAATTCTATTTTTTTTAAGCTTTCTTAAAAAAAGATTTTGTTTGTAAAATTTTCAACCAATAGTTTCTACGGAGAGCTAAAAAACGACCGAAAATCCTCATCCTTTTGGCTTAGCTGTACCCAATCTAAGTTCAAAGAGCGAAACTTTTGCACGAGGCGATCGCATGCTGGGCGTTCTGTAGCGTAATGTCCGGCGTCAATCAAAATGACACCGCGATCGCGGCTTTCCTGAAACTGATGGAACTTACAGTCAGAAGTTAAGTAAGCTTGAGCACCTGTTTTCGCAACTGCTGAGAGAAAACTGGCTCCTGAACCACCCAAAACAGCAACTCGGGAAATCGTCTGCTTTAAAGAAGCCACAGGAGAGGAAATCAGATGAGAAGGAGTAAGCCGGGTTTGAATTGTTGTGAGTAACTCTTGTAAACTTATCGACGGCTGTAAATTTCCAACGCGTCCATATCCTAATCCTGGTTGTGTAGGTACTACAGCAGAGACTTCCTTAAGTTCTAGAATTTGAGCTAAAACGTCAGCAGTTCCATCGTCCACTTGGTCAAAATTTGTATGAGCACTGTAAATACCAATATTGTGGGTAAATGCTAACCGTGCTATTTCGCCGATGGCGTCGCCACGACATAAAGATTTGGGTGGACTGAAAATCAAAGGATGATGGGCAAAAATTAGATTGACGGGGATACCAGCATTTTGGATGGCGATCGCCTCTTGCATGACAGCCAAAGTTGGTGTCAAACAAACCAAAACTTGTGCTTTTTCTTGTAACACTCCTGGCTCAATTTGCCAACCACAATTATCCCAGCTTTCTTGCCAAGCTGGATTTGCCCATTTTTCAAACCAGGTTATGAAATCAGCGATTTTCATTATTCAATTCATTAGTTATCTATTATTAGTCATATTAGTCATTAGTCAGACTACAAACTGGGGACTATAGCAGTCCTATTCGAGTTGTGAGAGAATACGTAGGTTGAAAATCAAATATAAAAGTAAAATTTTATTCAGTCCTGGCGAGAGCGAAATCGCGGCACTCTCCCCAAACCTGCTTGCGCGGGTTATCTTATTAAGTCCACGTAGGTGGACGCATGTTTGTGTAGTAGCGAATTCTATTTGCCCAATTGTTTCCAAATTTCTCACGAATAATTTAGGATGGATTGCTATTATCAATTATTTTTAGGAATATGCAGTTTTAATGATAACTCTTCGCGAAGTTGACAAAAAGGTTTGTTCCAAATAGGTTGGGCATTCCAATCCCATCCTGGTACGGGAATCAGTTGCTGTGCTGCCAAATAGGTAAGCAAGCGATACTCATTTTCTGGTTCACGGGAAAAGCAGAAAGGATTGCGATAACATTTTTCACGCAGTTGATGATAGTGGGAATCACCAACACGGATAAGTTGTAGAATTTTTTTACCTTTTGAGAGCAAATAATCCAAAAAAGTCAAGCTAAAAGGTTCAATCACGGCGCGAGTTTGGGGTTCGTTCTGTACCCATTTTGCCCAATCAAATCCATATGTAAAGTCATGGACGTAGCGAAAGCAGATTTCCGATTTTCTTCCAAACAACTCCATGAGCGACACTATCTTATCACCCCAAGATTCTACAAAAGATAGAGCATTGTCTTCAGCAACCAAAGCCTGCTTCAGGATACTGCTTGTCATCAAATCAAAATCCCAGAAAATATTTTCTGGAAAGTTGTATAACATGGCATCTAGTATACGCTCCAATGTATGGCTAAGAGAATTTATTAGTTGAATATCACAAGTGTTTTCAGTAATTAAATTACCCAGTTCTACAAAGCTTGTCGAGAAAGTCTTGTGGGGATTAAGTGATAAAGGACTGGCTGTATGCTGAGCAAGGATTTCATCAAGAAGTTGAAAATGATGACTGAGCGTCCGATTTTGCTTCATATGATTAAAACAGCTCGATAGTTTGGGGAAAAAGTTATTTTTACAATCCAGAGATATGAATAACCAATTCTCTTGTATGGCTTCTTTGCCTATGTTCCCAAATATAAATTCCTTGCCAAGTTCCCAATACTAAGTAACCTTTATTGATGGGAATAATTTCTGAAGTGTGAGTCAGAACTGTACGGATATGTGCTGGCATATCATCAGGACCTTCTGCATCGTGAATATACTGTCCTGATTCTGGTACAATTTTTGCCATAAAATTGACTAAATCTTTTAGGACATCTGGATCGGCATTTTCTTGAATCAGCAAACTAGCTGAGGTGTGGCGCAAAAACAGAACGCATAATCCTGTTTCAACTCCTGATTCCGCGACTGCATCTTCAACTTTTCCGGTAATGTTATGTAAAGATTTGCCAGTAGTGGAAATCCTCAGTAGCTTTTGGTAGTGAGTCATCTTTACATTAATTATTAGTTATTCGTTATTTGTCATCAGTCTGTTGGTCGTCAGAGTTGATAGACTCTTGAGTGTCATCTGTTGACTCTAAAACTTCTTCCTCTCCTTCTTCTGGATGATTTTCTTCGTTTTCTAGCCAAGGAGAGTCGAAGTGAGTCCAAGGAAGAATTGGTTTATTGGGTAGATTGGGAGTTAGGACTGTAATATTTGCTGGATCTGGTTTTGGCAAACGCAAACCAGCACTTCCAGATTCTGTGTCATAAAATCTTTTGTAATTCTTCATATTTGTTGCCGCAATTGGGGTATGAAATAAACAGCTACCACATGCAACAAGCCAACTAAGGCAATTCCCCAAGTAACACCAGCAGCATAAAATAGCGACTGAGAGATATCGTTAAGAGGCTGCTTATTCGCATTATACGTCTCTACTAAGTTCACTAGCATCTGCAACTGATATTCTTCGGGTGACATTGCCAAATAACCCTCCAGGAATTTTTCATTTTCTGGGTTGGGAGTAATGACGAATTGACGTGGGAGTAAAGCATTGATCAGCAGTGTAAAGTTTATCAGAAATAGCACGATTTCCGTAATGCTAAACAGACTGAAGACGGAAATAAGCCTTGCGATGGTGAGAACGCTCAGTAATGCACTGTTTACTACAAACAGGATATTTGTTTGAGTCAGTAGAATTTGTCTTTCTTCCTTTTGTTTGTCTAAAACTCGACGTATATCCTCAGAAGCTAAGCTTAGAGTCAGGGAAGACAAATTTTGTTCCATGACAAAACTTACGAATATCATTAATATACCGCTTTGGGATGCACCGCGCGGCTTCACAAACTTTGTAAATAACTAAGAACAGCATAAGCTACACTTTCATTCCCATCCTTAGCAATGGATTGAGATTGCTTTGGTGAATTGGGTGGTTGGTTGAGAAAATTCCAAGTTCCTTGGAAAAGTTCAGATGGTTGGAGGATTTGATGCTGGTTATAATTCTTAATACCTTCTAATAAAAAAGCAGCTTCTGCAAAGTCATCACGAGTTACTGAAACAATCGGTACATCTAGACGTGTAGCTTCAGCAAATGTACTATAACCAGGTTTCGATATCACTCGCCCACAAATAGGCATAAAATCCACAGGACGGTATTTGTGGTCGGTGATCTGTACTAAGTTTGGCAAGTCTGGGGTAAATTTATCAAAGGTGATAAACTGCCAATCTGAAAATTGCTTCAGGTTTTCGTAGGGAATTTGCTGTAAACCTAAGCCACCAAAGGTGAGTAAGATAGTCTTTTCTTTTGGCGCTGTGATTCCCCATTTAGAGCGTATTTCTTGGAGAACGTAACGAGGAGAACCGCCTGTTAAGGCTACGTCTGTGATGTTTTTGAAGGCTTGCATGCTTTCATGGAAAGGAAGACGAAACAGGCGATCGCACTTCGAGTAACAATCACTAATCCAATCAGCAATGTCTGTAAAGTCACTACCCCAATCTCGATAGATAAAATCAAAGCCAAAGTTACTCATCATCCAACAAGGTACCTCAGCTGCTTTGGCAATTTCACAGGCGAGGAAAGGAACATCTGCCAAAATAAAATTGACACGATTTTGGCGCATAAAGTTAACTTCAGAAGCAATGATAGAATTTTGATTTTTCTTAATCTCAAGTAACTTTTCTAGAGTTGCAGCCTTATCCATTGTCAAGCTATCTGCTTGTACCACACCTAAATCCATCGCACGGGGACGATGGATAAAATCGCCTTCTATGTAAGACTCTAGTAACCATCGTGGTGCTGTGGTTACCATGATCAGCAAGACTTCTGGACATAATTTTTGAATTGTCGCGGCGACAGCTGCTGTGCGAGTAGTATGTCCGAAGCCATGATTGGTGATTGCTATATATAAAATTGGTCTATCCATTAAAGTCATGAGTTGTGATTTTTGATGTTTGTCTACTTGCTATGGACAGATTTTACCGGAGGACACACATCTCTATGCCTGCAATGGGGCTATTACCTTTTGCCTTCTTCAAAAAATTGTTGAATTCCTTCAACGAGTTTGTCCATTTCTGATTCTAAAGTCAAATAGTGAACACAAGCACGCACGCAGTCAGGATCAGCGATTGTCCGAGTTAAGAACCCTTGTGACTCCAAAAAAATCACGAGTTGACGGGTAGTCTGTGGTGTTTGATTTGTGAATTGAAAAGAGACTAAACCGCTTTCTGGTGGAGAAGTCCGCAAACATTTGACATTGGATAACCTTTGTAATCGTCGCCATAGATACTCACTGTTGTGGCAAATTTGTTGATAACGTTCCTCTGGTGTTCCCCACTGATGATGAGTGGCGATCGCCTCCCTTAAGCCCGTATAAAGTGGATAGTTAGATGTCCCCACTTCATAACGTTTCCCATCGCTTTCCCAATCGACAGGTCTTGCTTGACTAGAGATAATACCTCGCCAACCAATAAAAGTAGGTTTTAAGCTGTCTCGAACTTCTGGTCGGACATACAAACCTCCTGTACCACCAGGACCACACAGCCATTTGTGACCCGTAAAAGCGTAAAAATCCGCTCCCAATTCAGTAAGATTTAAAGACAGCAAACCTACAGATTGAGCTGCATCTATCAAAAGTTTGACTGATTTTTCTCTACAGAATGCAGCTATTTTGTCAATTGGTAAAACTTGACCAGTATTCCAAAGAACATGACTCAGTATGACAAGACGAGTCTTTGGACGCAAGTGTTGGGCAATGAGGTCAATGGGGTCGCCTTCATTTAAAGTAGCCATTAAAGGACAGAAAGTTACTTCAACACCAAACCTACGTCCGATTTCTTGAGCTGTTGCAATAATACCAGGGTGTTCGCAGTCGCTAAGAAGTATATGGTCTCCACAGAGCCACTCAAGACCCCACATAGCAATGTTACAGCCAACGGTGACATCCTCAGTGATGGTGATTGTTTCGGTTGGGACACTAAACTCAGAGGCGATCGCATTTCTCGCCGCTTTCATCTCCTCTTGTATCCAACTGTTCACCTCAGTGCCAAAAGGACCTATTTGTTGAATATAAACTTGCGTCTGAGAAATCGCATCCAATGCTGTTTGTGGCATTGGTCCTTGACCGCCGTAGTTAAAATATGCCTTATTTGCCAAACCTGGAAATAGCTGTCGATGTTGCAGTAACTTGGTTAATGATGCAGAAATACTAGCCATCATTCATTAATGATTATTTAGTCATGACATATTATTTATTCTGATACATTTATGGCCCATAGCCTGATATGGATCGGGATTATGCAGCAATAGCAACACAACTATTGCTCCTCTACTCCCAATACGGTTTAAAACACCACAGATAAAAGTTTTTGTCAATAGTCATATTTTTCATTCATTTTGGATAATTATCTGTACTAAGTCTACTGAAGGGTAAAATGAAGAACTATACATACACATATGTACACAGATAAAACTTCTAACCAAACCGTATTGCCCTGACTCAAAAACTCTAGACAATAACATTAATTTTAGTTATCTGGGTCACTGCCACAAAGTAATAATTCTTGTTACCTTAAAAGAATGTTAATTAATGCTGAACTGTTGCTGCAATACCAACGCTGTAAGCGCCGACCCTTTTTAGACGTTCACGGGGACAAAAGTCGGCGAGTGCTTGAGAATGACATGCTGTTGAAACTGTACCAAGAAAGAGTTGCTCATCAGACAAGTATTCTGACACAATTTACGCATCACCAACCAGTGTATCGACAAGGAGACTGGAAAACAGGAGTAAAAGCAACCTTAGAGTTAATGCAGCAAGGGGCTGAATGCATTTATCAAGGAGTGCTAATAAGTTATTTTCAAACACATACATTACTCAGTCGTCCAGACGTTCTCGTCAAGCATAGAGGAGAGTCTCGCTTTGGAGATTGGCAGTACGTTCCAGTCAGCATTGAACTGGGAAAGCGTCCTAAACAAGAGTATCAGGTTGTCGCAGCATTTCACGCATATGTGTTGGCAATGGTGCAACAAAGTGAGTGTGAAATAGCTTGGCTGATGTTGCGTGGTAAAGAGTCGGGTTACTCTGTGGATTTGACGAAATGGATACCACAAATGCATAGCGTTCTCGAAGAGTATATTCAAACTCTCGAAACAGATGAAGCACCTGAAGTCTTTATCTCTCGTCAACGGTGCAATCTTTGCCCTTGGTATAATTATTGTTATGCTGTTGCCCAATCTCAAAAACACCTTTCTTTATTACCAGGAGTGACACCTGTTCGCTACATACAATTGCAAGCACTAGAGATCACAACAGTAGAGTCTTTGGCAAAAACTCATTCCACTCAACTAGAAAACCTACCAGGTTTCGATAGGACAGTCGCAGCCAAGCTGATATTACAAGCAAAATCGATTCTAGAAAATCGTCCGTTCGTCATACCGTATCAATCACCAAAGCAAGAATATGTCCTCAACTCTTGGGCGGTTGACATTTCTGTTTGTCTCGACAGAACTCCAGAAATGGATACAGAGGTTACACAGTTGCTTTTGCCTAAAAATGACATCCTATCGACAGCACCTGTAGAAATATTCTTTGATATCGAGGCGCAACCAGACTTGAATTTAAATTACCTGTTAGGGGTTTTGGTTGTTGATAGACGAGCGAAAACAGAACAGTTTTATTCTTTTTTAGCAGAAAAAACAGAAGAAGAAGAATTTATTTGGCAACAATTTCTGGATTTAGTTTGGCAATATCCAGATGCACCAATTTACCATTTTTGTGTTTTCGAGTATGATACAGTCAAACGACTCGCCAAGCTCTATCACACTCCACAAAGTTCTGTCTTACCCGTACTGAATCGGTTTGTGGATGTGTATGAGATCTTAACGCAAAACGTGACATTGCCCATAGAAAGTTATGCTTTAAAAGCAATTGCTCGATGGTTGGGGTTTGAGTGGCGTGATACAGAAGCTAGCGGGATGAAGTGTATTTACTGGTATGATGAGTGGTTGAAAACAGGCGATCGCTCTTTACTTGAAATGATCCAACGCTACAACGAAGACGACTGCCGTGCAACCCGCAGCGTGAAAGACTGGCTTGTAAACTTTTTTCAAAAATTTCAAAAAAATAGTAGTTTGTCGTGAGGGCTAACAAACAATATAGGTATTAGCACAGCAATGCTGTGTTCCCAGAGGTAGCAAGTTCCTTGCTGGCGTGATATCGTGTGTATGATTTTCACAGTTTAGCAATAACTAAAAATGCAATTCGTCAAAAATATTTTTAAGTTTCCACAAATTCTTTTCCTTCTTATTCCAATTCTAATTGTTAGCATTTTTTTGATTAGTGTACCTGCCCCAAATTATCCCATAACTGGAATTGATTTTATAGGCTCTGCGACTTTTCCCACAAGTTTTTCTTTTCAAAAAACTCCAATGGGAGGGTTTTCTGGAATAACCTACGATGCGAAAAAACAACTTTATTACACTATATCTGATGACCGTAGCGAAAAAGCTCCTGCCCGCTTCTACACATTAAAAATTGACCTGACTAATGAAACACTAACCGATAATAGGGTTGAACCTGTTGGAGTGACGACACTTTTAAATGAAAATAGTCGAACTTTTTTGCCTGGTAGTCTTGACTCAGAAGGTATAGCCTTCACAAACAAAGAAACTATATACGTTTCTTCTGAAGGTGATAAAAACAAACAAATCAAACCTTTTCTGAAAGAGTTTTCAATCTCTTCTGGTAAGGAATTGAGAACACTACCAATTCCTAGCAAGTTTTTGCCAGATAATAATGGTCAACAAGGTATCCGCAACAATTTAGCTTTTGAATCTCTTGCTATCACACCTAACAATAAGTTTCTGTTTACAGCCACAGAAAACGCTCTGATTCAAGATGGTCCAGAAGCAAAACCAAAAAGAAGTAGTCCTTGCCGCATTTTACAATACAATTTGCTCACTCAAAAACCTGAGAAAGAATTTCTTTACAAAACTGAAGCCGTCACACCATTTTTGAATATCTCTCCTCAATTTTCAAGTGGATTAACTGATTTAGTAGCTCTTGATAACCAAGGTCATTTCTTAAGTTTAGAGAGAACTTTTACTGGCTTTGGGTTAGCTATTTCACTGTTTCAAATTTCCCTGGGAGGTGCTGATAACATTTCTAATATTGACAGCCTTTTGACTGTTGATATTAACAGAGTCAAACCCACAGACAAAAAGCTACTTTTGGATTTGAGAAAACTAAATGTGGGACTAGACAATATCGAAGGCTTAACTCTTGGTCCCAAGCTATCTAATGGGCAACTTTCATTAATCCTTGTAAGTGATAATAATTTTAATCCTCTTCAGAAAACCCAAATACTTGCCTTTAAACTGAAGATGGAACCACCACTTATCAGGTTATTTCGGCGTTTTTTCCCCAATTTCAATCGTTAATAATAGCCATCATGAACTGCGTATACCAGAAGCAATAAAAAACCATTATCCTTTTTTCTTCCCTTGTGAGCTCCTAGCTGAGGAGATAAAATCCCCCGTACCCTACACCTCTACACCCGTACACTCCTAGTTCGTGACTCATGACGAATGACTTATGAAAAAAAGCTTGACAAATTTTAGGAGAAGAAGCATAATAGGGAAAGTGAAAAATTAAGGGACTGTAGTTCAATTGGTTAGAGCACCGCCCTGTCACGGCGGAAGTTGCGGGTTCGAGCCCCGTCAGTCCCGTTAAAAGTTATGAGTGCTGAGTTCTGAGTAGAGAGTCGTAAGTTATTCAGAACTCAGCACTCATTGCTTAAAGCTTAATATAAGCTACATAAATTGTCGTTTGCAAAACATAGAAGAGAGAAAACATTGTGACTGTTAGAGTCCGTCTTGCCCCCAGTCCAACTGGAAATCTACATATTGGAACCGCTAGGACAGGTGTATTTAACTGGTTGTTTGCTCGCCACCACGGCGGTCAGTTTATTCTGCGCATTGAAGACACAGATAGCGAGCGATCGCGTCCTGAATACACCGAAAATATTCTCCAAGGATTGCGTTGGCTGGGATTGACATGGGATGAGGGACCATTTTTCCAAACAAAGCGTCTGGAAATTTATAAACAAGCGGTTCAAACCCTTTTTGATAAAGGACTTGCATATCGCTGCTACACCACAGCCGAGGAATTAGAAGCACTGCGTGAAGCTCAAAAAGCCAGAAATGAAGCTCCTCGTTATGATAACCGTCACCGCAACCTGACACCAGAACAAGAAGCCGCATACAAAGCCCAAGGACGTAGCTTTGTGATTCGTTTCAAAATTGATGACGACCGAGAAATTGTTTGGAATGACCTGGTACGGGGAAAGATGGTTTGGCGAGGTAGCGATTTAGGCGGTGATATGGTTATTGCTCGCGCCGCAGCAGATGGTATTGGTTTGCCACTATACAATTTTGCTGTTGTGGTGGATGACATGGATATGCAAATCACTCATGTCATTAGGGGAGAAGACCACATTGCCAATACTGCTAAACAAATTTTGTTATATGAAGCTTTTGGCGCAAAAGTACCAGAGTTTGCCCATACGCCCTTGATTTTGAATCAGGAAGGACGCAAGCTTTCCAAGCGAGATGGAGTTACATCCATTTTTGACTTTAAGCAAATGGGCTTTACTCCTGAAGGTTTGGCAAATTATATGACATTGCTGGGTTGGTCAGCTCCAGACTCAACTCAAGAAATTTTCACTCTAGAAGAAGCAGCCAAGCAATTTGGCTTTGAACGTGTTAACAAAGCTGGGGCAAAATTTGACTGGGCAAAGTTAGATTGGATCAACAGTCAGTATATTCACAATATGCCAGTGGATAAGCTGACAGATTTACTCATTCCCGTTTGGGAAGAAGCTGGATATCAACTGATAGCAGGACGCGATCGCTCTTGGTTAGAGCAACTTGTCGCTTTAATTGGTCCGAGTTTGACTCGCCTTGTTGATGCAGTTCCTATGAGCAAACTGTTTTTTACAGAAACAGTTGAGTTTAGTGACGAAGCACGTGCTCAATTAAAACAAGAAGGTTCTGCTGCTACTCTCAAGAGTATTATCGCTGCTTTGGAGAATCACCAACTCACTGAAGCTAGCGCTCAAGAAATTATCAAGCACGTGGTTAAAGAACAAAACGTCAAGAAAGGCTTGGTCATGAAAGCACTTCGAGCTGGCTTAACAGGAGATTTGCATGGTCCTGATCTGATTCAATCGTGGTTACTCTTGAATCAAATTGGTTTAGACAAACCGCGCTTGATTCAAGCGGTAAAACAAGCGAGTTAGCAACCATTATCAACCACTCTCAAGAAATATACTTTTTGTGAGCAAGGAACACAACGAGTGAACAGGGCTTGAAACTGTAACTTAATCTCTGGACAAAGCTACCCATTGCTGCTCAATCTTGGGTAAATTCATTGGAATCCCTGCGAAGCAAGAATCCCACGGCTTTTTGTCAAACTGAGCGTAGCGAAAGTTTGGCAGTCGTGGGAGTGTCAACAAGGTGCAATTTAGTTTGATGCGGAAGATGTGGAAAAAGTAAAAAAACTAGTCGAAGACCTTCACATTGGGAACCTCTAGTGTGGTATCCATGTCTCTAAAAATACTTAAAAAAGTATGTTATTGGAATGCTGACAAAAGAGATATATCGAGAGATAAGATTATCTTTGATGATAGCTGCGCTGGTAATCGCGTCAGCAATCAATGCAACGTGTCATGCAGAAGAAACACCTCCAGAAATTTTTGGAGATGTCACAATCGGTCAAAAGTTTTCCCCAAATCCCTATACCGTTCGTGGTATGAGTGGTGGTTCCGTACGGGCGAGGGAAATTGCTGGTAAAAAAGAAACTCCCACAGGTACCTGTACTGGATATTTCGATGAAGAACCAGACCATACAATTGAGTTAACAAGTAAGTTTGACTTCCTAAAATTAGAAGTGGAAAGTCCTGAAGACACTACCCTCATTGTTAGAGGTCCTGGAGGTAGCTGGTGTAATGACGATTTTGATGGCAAGAATCCTGGTATGATTGGAGAATGGCTACCAGGAATATACGATGTATGGATTGGTTCGTACAAGAAAGACAAGTATTTTCCCTATACCCTACGAATTACAGAAGTTAAGTAGAGACCATGAATGCCCAAGTTTACCTAAAACGCTTGATTGGTTGATTTTGGAGACGGTTGTTGTAAGTCCTTGGTTTGGTCTTCAATTCCTCCCTCACCAGTTAAAGCAAGGTAAATACCCAGCATAATGATGGCAAAAGCCACCAAGTTCAACCAACCCAATGCCTCTGCAAAGATTATCCAAGCTAAAAAAGCAGTCACAACCGGATCTAAAAGATTAATCATTGCTACAAGGCTAGAAGATAAGTATTTGAGGCTGTATGCAAGCAGTCCATTAGCGAAAATAAGAGTTAGAGCTAGAGCAATAACATTCAGCCACCCCTCCCAAGAGTGGGGAAACCATTCATCGTTGCTGATGAATAGAATCAGCACAAACAAAAGCGTATTAATCCTACAAACCCAAGTCAGGATAGTTGTTACTGTTAACTGTGTCCGAAGTTTTTCAATTGCCAGAAGATAGGCACCCCAGAATAGTGCTGACAACAAAGCAAGTAAGTCACCTTGAAGTTTAACAGAGGTAACTTGTAAGTCATCTAACCCAAGGACAATTGTTCCTACAGTTGCGATAGCAAGACCAATCAGGAACTTATAATCAAAGCGTTGATTGAAGAGTAAGTATCCTCCCAGTGCAGTGAAGAATGGAGTCAAACTATGTATCAGTGCTGAGTTCGCAATACTAGTCTGAGTTAAAGACCAAGCCCAGAGAATCTGAGTGGCGCAGAAAAACACTGCTGTTACCAACAGTAGCAGGATTTGTTTGTTGTCGAATGACTGCTTGATGATAGTTTGCTCTCCCAACAAACGCTGACGCACAAGCGAAAACTCTTGCCATAGTCCAAAAATAACAGCGGCTATCCAACAACGATTGAACATCGTGGCATTAGGGCTGATTTCATTTTCGCTCCATCGAATTAAGATGGGCATCATGCCAAAAATCAATATAGCAACAAAAATAGCAATTATTGCTCCTGTTGCTTTGCTATGGGACTGCGCTTTAGTGATTTCAAGCTGATCGGTCATATCATTATTAATACTTTATCTCTTGTCGTATTTTATTAGGAAAAATTTAAGATTGCGATAGTGTTATAGAATATCACTCTGTCAAGTTTTTTTTAATTATTTTTCAGTACTTTATACTAAGTCATATCATTCAACCAGTATTTAGCTTAAAAGCCTATTCATCCCACACGGGCCTTTCAGATCGGATGTGGGATGAATAGCCGGACAAAAAGAGTGCATCCGACGCATTGTCCCGTGAACTACCTACACTATATTGCCAGGTCGGTGTAGGTAGTTCACATTATCCTCAAACCTTGTAAGAGTGGCAAGTTCATACTTTAGTACAGGGCTGTCGCAAAGCTTTTGAGAACGAGACTTGGTGGTGGACATCATTGCCAATTGAAAATGATTAATCGGTAGGTCGCAAATAAGTAATTTGCTTTTTTGTTAGAATTTGAACTGTGTTAACCAGACTTGCATTTTCGCTCTAAGACTGAGAAAATAACCAGGGATCTATGAAATCTATTCATAAACATCGATAGTTTTCAAGCATTCCAAATTATGTGAAATATAAAGAAAAGTGATGAAAGACAAATTCCAGCTTCCAAATTTAGAACATCTTACTGAGGAATCGAAAGTCAAGTTTGTGCATTTCCCTGAAAAAACGATCTATTTTTGTTTCGCTCATGAAATTCCCTACGGTTGCTTTTGTAATTTCTCGCCACATGATTTTATATTGGATAACTTGTATTGGAAAACCAGCGAACACTATTTTCAAGCACAGAAGTTTGTAGGCACACCTTATTTTGAAAAAGTGCTGCAGGCGAAAACCCCTTTAGAAGCAGCAAACATTGGTGGCGATCGCTCCCTCCCCCTCCGTCTAGACTGGAGACAAGTCAAAGATGAGGTCATGAAAAAAGCAGTTTTAGCAAAATTCCAAAACCATGCAGATATTCGAGATATTCTGCTCTCGACTGGTCATCAACTACTGATAGAAACTACATCGCATGACTACTACTGGGGTTGCGGAGAAGATGGTAGTGGTAAAAATCGATTAGGGCAGATTTTGATGGAAGTCCGAACTATACTTCGTCATTCTAGTTAATCCTAACGACGAAGCTGACATGACAAAGAAACGCTTTCAACTATAGTTTACAAGTTTACAACTACAACACCTGTTTTAATCACAACAAAGTAAACAATCTGCCCCATGATCTTTTTGAGGCAATTTAGACCTTAAAACATGAGTTAAACGTGGTTATCTTGGCGCACTACTATCAAAAGTGCCGATCACATTGGGGACTCTTTAGGACTTTCACAGCAAGGTAGCAGTACGAATGCTGACCTGATTGTTTTTACTAATGTTCACTTCACGGCAGAAACTACCAAAATTCTAAGTTTTGTTACTTATAGACAAATACTCTATAATCTTAACCACTCACCGATTGATAAAATTGTTGATGGTAAGTTTTGAGCCAGTAAAAATAAATTTTTATGACCCAAATTGAAATAATAACAATCGGTAATGAAGTTTTAATTGGAGATGTTCTTGATACGAACACTAACTGGATTTCTAAGAGAATGACAGGTATGGGTGGATTGGTGAAACGTGCAGTGTTAGTTCGAGACAACTTGAATGCGATCGCCAAAGAAATTGAGTCAGCAATAGAGCAAAAGATAGACTTGATTATTACAATAGGAGGTTTGGGACCTACGATAGATGATATGACGCTTGAAGCTGTTGCTCAGGCGACAAATCACTCTTTAGAACTGAACGCTGAAGCTATATCTTTTGTAAAAACAAGATACGAATACTTTGCAAGTCAAGGATATGTTGATAGCTCTGAAATGACACCAGCTAGAAAAAAGATGGGTATTCTACCTAGAGATGCCACTCCTATCGAAAATCCTGTTGGAGCCGCACCAGCAGTGATTTTGAAAGTACAAAACTCCACGATAATTTGTCTACCTGGTGTACCTACAGAATTAAAGAAAATTTTTGAAGAGCCTTTGCAGCCAATCCTCAAAACTATATTTGGTAACAGTGTATTTATTGAAATAATTGTCATTGTTAATTGTAATGACGAATCAATTTTAGCTCCTATTATCAAGAAAGTTTTTGAAAACCATCAGGATAAAACTTACATAAAATCAAGACCTAAGATTTTTGGTTCCGATGTTAAGTTAAGAGTTATTATTTCTGGTACTGGTAATTCTAAAGAAGAAGTAGAACATAATTTAAATAGAACGCTACAAGAACTCAAAGAAGAATTACTCTTAGCGGGTATATCGATAGATTCTATCTCAAACTAAGTTTTCTTTTAATCAACCTTCCCAGACTACATTCATCCGTGAGAGGTAAAGGTAATTGATATCTTGCACCATTCTCAACAAGACCTAAAAAACCGGGTTTCTAAACGGAAAATTAAGGTTTTAAAGTGTTGTCATTCTCAAGAAACCACAGGTTTGACCTTGGTGCAAGATATAAGTAAAGGTAATTGATATCTTGCACCATTCTCAACAAGATCCAAAAAACCGGGTTTCTGAACCAGAAATTAAGGTTTCTACGAGTAGGTCTTCTCAAGAAACCTGGTTTTTCAATCAGGTGCAAGATCTGAGTAAACTCTAGTTAAAAATAGTTACTGATATTAAATTTATCTATGGGTTCAGTTATAATGTTACTTCTTCCTATTAGCTGACTTAAAACTAAAATACCTGCTTGGTGAAGAGTATCACCTCCATTTGATGCTGAGTAATACTCCAAAACATAAGGATTAATATTGTTTTCAAAAAAATCAATAGCAGTTTTTAAGACACAACCTTCAGTATCAATTCCACAAATAAAAACTGTTTGAATATCCCTTTTTTTGAGAAAACTAAGAGTTTCTTCATTGCAACCAGTATATATGTATTTATGAAAAATAATTTTTGCAAATGGCTGAATTTCATCAACAAGTTTTTGCTCTGTTTCTGAAAAAAGTTTATTCCAATTTAGATATCTTACATAAGGACTTTCAAAGGTATTTAGAAATTTTGTGAAGATCACATACTCAAATATATTTTGTTCTAATAAAGACTTCACCCGTTGTATAACATGACTTGTATTTGGAGCTATGAACCCGTTTTGAATATCAATGACAAATAGGCAGAAGTTCATATTGTTAGAGGGGACAACGCGTCGCATGGAAAAGGAGTGCCTTATGCATCGTATCGTCATGTATTAGATAGTCTATTGTACATCGTGAAGAAATTTTACAGAAAGCTCGTCTCTTAAGTAAAACGAAGAGCTAACTCTGAGTACTACTTTAGTAGTGCAAAATCTCTAATTTTGCACTTAGCAAACAAAACTCAGGGTATTATATGCCGATTCGTCGCAATATTTACAAGATTTTAGAGGATGGTGGCTCAGAAATTGCCGCTTATCGTAAAGGTGTAGAAGTGATGAAAGCCCGTTCCAATGCCAATTTAAACGATCCAACTGGGTGGATATTTCAGGCAAACATTCACGGGACTTCACAAAGCAATCCTACCTTTGGTCAATTTTGGAATCAGTGTCAGCACCGAAGCTTCTTCTTTTTGTCCTGGCATCGAATGTATATTTACTTTTTCGAGCGAATTGTGCGCTCTGCATCAGGAGATTCAAGCTTTTCACTTCCCTACTGGAATTATTCTGAGCCAAATCAACGTGTTTTACCAGAGCCGTTTCGCATTCCTGCAAATAGTTCAAATACGTTGTATGTGAGTCAGCGGAGTGCTCGAAGCAATCGAGGTGAACCATTACCAGAAAGCTCAGTTGACAATAGACCTGCTTTGAGGTATACTAACTTCCTCTCTGATATCGGTTCTTTGGCTCCTTCTTTTGGTGGTGGCGTGGTGCGTCAGCCAATACAGTTTGCGAATCCTAGTGTTACAGGGCAACTAGAAAACCTGCCTCACGATGTTATTCATGTGAATATAGGAGGAGCAGGTTGGATGAGTGATCCTAGGTTAGCTGCTCGTGACCCAATTTTTTGGCTCCATCACTGCAATATTGATCGATTATGGGAACAGTGGTTGAGCCAAGGTCAAGGTCGTTCCAATCCAGTCGATAATTCAACATGGATGGATACTAAGTTTATCTTCTTTGATGAAAATGGTCAGCAACAGGAAATGTCAGGTAAAGATATCCTAGATACAGGTTCGCAGTTGAATTATGTTTATGACGAGCAGCCAAGGACTAGACCTTTAACAGAAAGTACAGTGTCATTTGTTCAACCGCCTTCAAACCCACCTGAGTTCCTTGGAGCTACGCCTGAAGGAGAAGTTATTCGGCTGAGCGCAAATACAGCTGAATTTTCAATCTCTCCCGTTGCTCAAAGAGGATTTAGCACTACCGAAAGAGCAGTCAACCAGAGAGTTATTCTTGTATTCGAGGGTATTGAGTATGACACGCCACCCGGCGTGAATTATGAGGTATATCTCAATCTGCCGGATGAAGACTCCGCATCGAAACAGGAGTACTATGTTGGCACTATAGGATTATTTGCAATGGAAGCTGATGCTCACTCACACGCTGGAGGTCACTCTGGGCATGATGAGCACATGACTCACGAGCATGGCAGCCATAACACTGATGAAACAGATTCTGAGCATAGCAGCCATGACACTAATGAAACACATCCAAAACCAACAGTTGTATTGGAAGCAACTCCAGTCGTAGAGGCGCTACGACAACGGGGTGAATGGTCTGGTCAATTCCGAATTAGCTTACTAACAACTTACCAGGATCAGCCACTTTCCGAAGTACGCTTCCAGAAAATTTCTGTTTATACTTTTTAACTTGAGGGATAAAGGTGGAGACCAAACAAAGTTGTCTTCACTTTTATATCTTTTTTTACTATTCATTAGAACACATGAACGGTCTATAAATAAAGAGGAACAATCGCACATTATTAACGTCTTAAATATGACTTTAACCTTATAATACGCATACCAATAGGTAAAAAAAAACCAGAAACAATCTCGGTAACAGCACGTCAAATACACTAAGAAAAAAACAAAAGGATTCTACTATGACTCGCTTTCATCGTTGGAAAACAGGAACCGCTGCACTTATAGTAATGGCAATCACAACAGGAACCATTGCACCTATGTTTCTGTTTGCTCCTGCTTCTGCACAAGAAATTTTTCGTGGGCAAAGAACACAAACACAAACAGGAAGAGTTTCAATTCCTGCTGGAGTCACACTACCAGTGACATATGACAAAGATAAAATTGTTGTCACTCCTGATGAAACGACATCTATAAAACTGAAGATAGCAAGAAACATTGTAGACAGATCCGGAAATGTATTAATTCCAGAAGGGAGTGAAGTTGAAGGAAAACTGCAACCAATTACCCAAAATGGTGAAAAAGGGACTTATTTTGTTGCTCAAGATATCTTGCTTCCCAATGGTGAGCGTCAGTCTATTAATGCAACTTCTCGGATTGCAACCAAAAAGGAAACAATTACTAAAGGAAGTGGAACTGATAAATTAATACAGGATGCTGCTATTGGTGCAGGTGCTGCTAGTGTGATTTCACTGTTAACAGGTAACCAAAAAATTGAAGCTCTCGAACCTATACTTGGTGCAGGTGCAGGTGCTGCTGCAAGTCTTCTACTGCGACGCAAAAAAGCTGAAGTTATCGTCATTGAACCTCAACGAGGAGATTTGAATCTCACACTACGCTCTAATTTGTTAGTATCTCGTGGCTACTACTAGTACGTCGCAGCCCAAATAAAGCAATTGGAATGCCTAAAAGACTTATAAAATTTTGGTTCTTTCTTTTGAATGCGTGATTTTTGAATGCGTGACTTTTGCCTTGTGGTACTAGGTTTCTCCTCATTGAGTTCGTAAGTTTGATCGATTTGCAGTACAACAGTTATCAACAAACAAGGCAGACGGCAGCTATGCTGAAGCGAAGAAGATTTGACTTGTTTGTTCTATTCATCACGGGTGGTGCGCCGCCAGTGAGGCGCTCTTAAAGGGCTGGGTGGTGTATTATGCCATCGCTCTCACACTACCAAGGGGTTGCCAGAAGAGCAACCCCTCATCTTTTTTGGAGAGGAAACAAAGGCGATCCTTTTTAGGACTTACGCAAAAACTCTTTTAAACTCTCTTAACTTCGTGCTCTTTGCGTCCTTTGCGGTTTATTTTTTCATTATTTTGCGTAAGTCCTGCTTTTAAAGGAGCAGTATTGGGCTTGTGCATCGCCTGGGCGATCGCCAATCAAAGATTAGTTCTCTAAATTTTTTTCAAGGCAAACACTTCGTGCTTTGGGCTTATCGCTTACAATTTACACAAAAAGAACATTGAAGTATATTTTTATCCTGATGAGTCGCAGTTATAAAAGAAGTAAGGAATAACGAGTTATGAGTTATTGGTTACACAAGAAATGTGCTTTGTGGATTTAAAGCTCGCTCAACAAAATGATTTGTATGTTTATGCAAGGCAGAACATACTAGATATTCTTATTTCAGTGCCACGTTTAGTCGGCGTGGATTTACTCAACTCCTAATACTCTATACTCAGCATTATCGAAGTAAAATTTTTAGTACAATTTTTAATTGACCTGCAACTATTTTTTCGATAGCACGTCTTGCAACTATAGACATAAATTGTCTTTCATTTGGCGAAATATTTCGGAAAGTAAACGGCGTCTACCTTAAAAATCGTAGTTTTTTGTAATGGGACTAAAACTCAGAACTCAAGCCAAGTAGAGAATAATATACTGTCCTTAAAAATTTTATGTTTGAAAATGGACAGGATTTTTCAACTGAATAAAGTCCAAATCATCAGAGAAAGGATAAAAGTGAAAAATGAATAACTTCATTTTTCGTAACTTATTCTTGATTGACTGTTATCGCTCAATGAAACTATTAAGTGAAGCCTGGGTGTGTTGGAACCTCTGAATTCTAAGGTAGTCTAAATAACTAACAGAAAAGAGCAGATTTTGTGGGGAGTACGAATATAATGTTTGGTCACTTTCGTTGGCAATCTGGATGTGCTGCCTTCATGGCTTTGGGCATAACAGCAGGAATTATCGCACCTCTAGTGACACCTACAGCTTCTTTCGCCCAAACAAGTTTTAGTGATGTTCAATCCGACTATTGGGCAGCAGGGTTTATTCGAGAACTAGCACAGCGGGGTGTTATTGCGGGCTTTCCAGATGGTACCTTTCGCCCAGAAGTGCCAGTCACCCGCGCTCAATTTGCTGCCATGATTGGTAAAGCTTTCCGAAAAGCACCAGAACGGCAAGCAGTCAGATTTGACGATGTACCAAGCAACTCCTGGGCATTGAGTGCGATTCAGGATGCATATACCACTGGTTTTTTATCTGGATATCCTGGCAATCGTTTCGAGCCTAACCAAAATATTCCTCGCGAGCAGGTTTTAGTTTCTCTCTCTAGCGGTCTAGATTACAACGCTAGCGGTAATATTGAAAGCACCCTACAGTATTACAATGACGCCAATAATATTTCTGGCTATGCCCGTAGCCCTGTGGCTGCAGCGACTGAAAAGCAAATTGTCGTAAACTACCCTAATGTTAAGTTTTTAAGCCCCAATGCAACTGCAACTCGGGCACAAGTAGCAGCTTTTATCTACCAAGCATTGGTGAGTTCCAATCAAGCCGCAGCAATTAACTCACCCTACATTGTGGCTTTTGGCGAACCGACTCCATCAAAACCAGTAGCGGTGACAATTCCTGAAGGAACTGTTATCCCCATAAAATATGAAAAAGCAGAAAAAATTCTTGTCACTAAGGATGAAACAGCACCTTTAACCCTTACTGTGGCGCAAAATGTGATCACTGATAAAGGAACTGTAGTCATTCCAGCGGGCAGTCAAGTAGTTGGTGAGCTCCGTCCCGTCAAAAACAAAGGTGGTTCTCAATTCTTTGCCCAAAAACTCATTTTAACCAACAATGGTCAGGAGTATCCAATCAATGCAACTTCTGAACCGATTACCAAGACTGAAACTGTCAAAAAGGGTATCAATACAAAAACAGTTCTTAAGAATACTGCACTCGGCGCGGGCGCAGCTGCTGCGGTTTCACTTGTGACAGGCGATAAGGCTATTGCTGCGGGAGAAATTCTAGGCGGGGCTACTATTGGTGGATTAATTGGTTTGTTCTTTGGTAAGAATAGTGTGGACTTAATCGCCATTGATCCAAACACTGATTTGCAAATGACTATTGATCAGAATTTTCAGATTTCGTTGAAATAGTTTTTTAGTGAGTTATTAGTAGAGTGGGCTTTTTTATACAGCAGATGTGTCTTTTAGTCAACTCAAAAGCGCTGTCAAACATATTTGCTTGCTAAGTATTGGCAACAGGTAACCAAATAATAAAAGTCGTTCCAGGTGCATCAGGTGATGAGGTTAGCGAAGTTAAAGCAGGGCTGAAAACTTGTATTTCACCCTGCATTTTTTCTATGAGCTGTTTAGCAATTGATAATCCCAACCCTGTACCAGGAATTTCCGTCTGGGCTTGAACACCCCGGTAATGACGCTCTCCTAGATGCTCTAAATCTTGTGGTGGAATACCAGGACCTGTATCACTTATAGCAATTCCCTGAAAATCAGCTTTTTCTTGTCCCGTCTGAATTAGAATTTTGCCGCCAGTAGGAGTGTATTTCAAAGCATTGTCAATAATATTGCTAAGTACCTCTCGTAATGCTTTTGGGTTAGCGCGTACCAGGGGTAAGTTAGGAGGAATTTCAGAAACAAGTTGCAAATTTCTCTCTAGAGCAATGACTCTGGCTGATATTAACAATGGTTCTAATATATCTAATACAGAACAATCAACCTCTTTGTCTCCTGTACCAGGTAACAAGAGTGGTGCTATGAAGTCTTTTTTTGCGTTTGCTTCTTTTCGGACTTCTTTTTGGGGTAGCGCCAATGGTTCTAAATCTTCTGTTGTTAAATCAATCACTTCATCAAACTGTTGCAACAATTCTTTGAGGCGATCGCTTTCTCGCACAATACTAACTGCTACCTCCCGGTTAGTATCGCTTGGTCGCAGTCGTTTCACCAACAGTTTACCAAAAGTACGCAATGCTGTTAACGGGTTGCGAAACTGATGCAATAAATTATCGAGTAAATCTTGCTGCTTTTCTTGAAAAATTTGTTGTTGCTGCAACTGCTGGTGTAACCATGCCCGACGCTGATCCAAAATACAGGCAAGTGATAGGGTTCGGGCAATCCGTTCTATTTCACTTCTTTCTTGTTCATTCCAGGCTCGGTCTTCTCTGACTGTGACGAGTAACCCCATCATCACATCTTCATGAACAAGAGGTAAAACAATTTGATCGCCTCTCAATAAATATTCTTCCTCTGTTGAATGCGGTGGTGCTGCATCTGGTGTCGCATTTTCTCGTGATTGGGCGGGAAAGTCTTCTGCTGGTTTTAATAACCTTCTATTATGGCGGTTGTATTTACGGTTGAACACACCACCCTTACGAGAATGCAGTGTTTTATCTATGGTGGTGGAGGCTGAACGATAAAAATCCCAATTAGAAGTTGAGATAGGTATTGACGTGGGCAATTCCAAAGCACTCACTTCCTGCTGTTCCACTTTTGTTTCTGGATAAACCACCACAGGAATAAGCTTTGCTTCACTTGTCGAAACTCCTATCAATTCTTGCGTTAAATAGACAACACTCAAAGATGCTTCCAGCCCTTGGGCTAACAGTGCCAATTGCTCTCGGCATAGAGCCACAAATTCAGAACTGGCAGACATTAACATTTCAAGAGCCCTTATTTTAAGACGACAGACTATACGGACGAAAAACAACAGAAGTTAGCTTTTTCCATTTAACAAAGCTTAACTGAATCTTGCAACTAACGGCTCGTTCCAAGGAATTATCTTGTTTACCAAAAAGGTACTCAGCAACTCCTGACTTAGTAGCCGCTCAGAATGAGCGAAGGGTACATTTCAGTACACTTTGTGTCGTAAGTTACATAACTTGCGTTTTGGAGAAAGCGCATTCTTTGCGTGAAGAGCAAAAAATTTTTCCTTGTTTAAATCCCATGCGACTTGACGACAGAGTTGCAACTAGTCGAAAAATTTGCTTCCAGATTCTATCTGTGGAGATATTTTGTGTTCTACCTTGGTGCATTATAGTCTCTCCTTAACGTTTTTTATACAAAAAAATAAATTAACTGTTTTGTATCAAAAGGTTAATAACTCTTGATTTTTTGAACTAGAACTTTTATAATTACGACGGTTTTTGTAGCTATCACTACAATCTATCTGCTTGTAAGAGGAGGTAAAGAAGGTTGGCAAGGAGACGAAAGAGGAAGAGTCGTCGTCGCCAGGAAGGACGGCGAATTTTAGAGCATGTGCCTCAATTCAGTATCGAAAGCGGCGAAGATAAGCCTGTGACAGCAGCTAGAAAATTTATTCAAGCTGAAGGGATCTTGCCACCGGCTTTGCTACTTGTAAAGCGAAATGAACACACAACAGACCGTTATTTTTGGGCTGAAAAGGGGCTGTTTGGTGCTCAATATGTTGAAGAAAATCACTTTTTATTTCCTAGCTTGAGGGTACTTGAAACCCCTCCAGGTCAGGAGCAACTAGCTGTTGCTAGTCGTTAAGTGCTAGTCATGGTGATCATAGAGTTTGAGTTTGACTCATGACAACCATTAACAAGCAAAATTGCTAGTTTTTTTTTAAGTTTCATTTTTTTTTAAGAATGCAGCTCACTTGCCAGTGTTAAGCTAGCAATTTTGTTTTTGCGACTATCAACTCTCATCAAACTTTGTGTTTGTATGAGTTGATCATTTAAGTATAAGAAACGACAGAGAGTGAGGATAGAGCGAACCTGTTCTGAGCAAAACTTTGGCACGCTCCGTTAAGCGATATGGCTTTTTTCTACAGTAAGTAGAGAAAGGCTGTCTATTGCGAGTCGTTTTACCTCCTCTCTCTATTCCGTTTGTTAAAAGTTAAAACATACAGAACTTACGCAAAGACTTTTTTGTCATACTCAAGAAATGTTGTATTGATAATTTGACTGGCTTGGAACGCTACCGAACTCAGAAACTCGCTGAGAACATACGACATGAATTAAACAACACTATGGCTATCAAGATTTTCACGCTCAACCAAAGCACTGGAGATTGGTGCGTTGGTTGTATCAATGGTCAATTTTGGACCCTGGTGAAAGATATAAGCCTAAATCAATAGATGGTAAAGCTTTATAGTCTGGATGGTTTTTGAGTAACTTTTGTACAGCATAATACGTCGCTTCAAACATGGTTACAACATCTGAAGCAGAAGGTTGAACAAGCAGCCTAACAACTGTGTTGCTGCGGATCGTAATTTGCTAGTACATAAGTTAATCAGCTTCTCGCTACAATTTTAAAATGCACTTGCCCTGTATCTGATAGTCATTTTTCATACTTGATGACTCCTATCAACGAGTAAGTCCTACGAGTAACCTTCCTTATAAGGAGTGTTTGGGTGAATAAAGCATTTGTGAAAAACTTTTTGGGATCGAAACAGGTAGCATCCGAAGTGGCACAGCGTGCCCAAAGATCTGTAAGAGCCTACAAGCAGTTTTTGGAAAAGCAAGGGTTTAAAGTCGGAGATTCATTTGAGCATCTGCCCAAGTCAGACAAAGAATCCTACGCCTTAGCCTACTCATGGGAGGAACTATTGGCAGACGATTATGAGGAATGTTTTAGCATATTTCGCTCTTCCGGGTCGTCAGGGCAAACCTTCTACTGGCCGCAGATGAAGTCAACCAGTCGGTCTTCACCCACTGCTTTGAGAATTTTTCTCGAAGACGCCTTCGCTGTTCACCAAAAAAAAACACTAGCCATTGTGGGATTTAGCCTGGGGAGCTGGATCGGTGGAGATGCAATGTCCTGGACTTTAAAAAGTATGGCAGTTGATACAACTTATCCCTTCTACGTATTCTCTCCAGGCAACAATCTCGATGAAATTATCGAAATGATCTGCAAAATGAGTCCCTTTGTGGATCAGATCATCGTGTTTCTAGTTCCATCAGCGATCGCCTATCTTCACCTCAAGGCAAGTCAGTTAAAGCAATCTCTCCCGTTAGATAAATTAAAGTACGTAGTTACTGGTGAACCTTTTCCTGAGAGCTTGCGAGTTTCTCTCCAGAACCGTGCAGGGGTTGGGGATGACACTCCATTTATGTTTTCCCTTTACGGGAGTGCTGATACAGGTACCCTTGGAGTTGAATCGCAAGCATCGGTAGCTCTGCGAAAACTGTTGTATCGAAACAATGCTCTGGCTACTGAGTTGGGTATAGAATCCCCAATTCCCCACTTCTTTCATTTCCTTGCTACTGACACTTTTCTGGAAACTGTCGATGGACACCTTTGCATAACCCGTTGGCAAGGAATTCCGCTAATACGCTACATTCTCTATGACCAAGTTTCCTTATATAGTTGGAAGGAATTGAAACAAGCCGTTCTTACCTCGAAGCATCTGGATTCCGGGAATGAAGCCCTGCTAGAAATTTTGTCATCTGCTAGCGAACAACTCCCGGACTTGTTGGCTGTCACAGGTCGAGCTGACAAATGTGTAATTCTTGGTGGTTCTAATTTCACAGAATATATGCTGGATGCAGCGGTCAAATGTGAAGAACTTGACGAGATTCTCACTGGATTATACCGCGCCCAGATGATTTATGAAGAGGATAGACAGTATCTTGCGTTTGACCTGGAAATTCGGCAAGATATTTCTCCCGATAAAGCAATGATTGATCGAGTTTATTACTCTCTCATGCAGTCTTTGGGTCGATTTCAGCCTATCTTCCTTACTTATTGGCAAAATATTTATAGTGCTTGGGACAACGACCCTACAAAGCGTATTCTCAGGCTGAATTTCATTCCTTGGCCTGGTTTATCTCAGACAACAAAAACAACCATTAAACAGAGGGGAATTATCAACTAAAAACACACAAGCAATTTTTGAGCAATTAGCGAGCGTCAACTCACTAGCTGATTCTGACCCTGTCCTACCCACTAAACGTTATCACCGTTGAATTCCACGCTACTCTACACATAGAATCTCCCGTGCTTCAGCCGAGGGAGTGTTATTTTCAAAGAAAGTCTCGTCATTCTATGAAGTTCTGGAATCAGCACCTAACCACTAAAGTGACTAGTTCCTTCTTACTTTTGTCGTTAGTGACTGTGAGTGTAGTGGGAGGAGTTGCCTTTTTCAGAGCTAGGGAAGCTCTTCAACAAGCCGCTTTTGAGCGACTTCGTGCTCCTGCTAGTCTTAAGGAGGAAGAAATCACCCGTTGGTTTGAAGACCAGCAACGGGACTTTATCCTCATAACTCAGTTTCCAGACATACAAAAGAATCTGGTAGTACTTTTAAATTCTAAAAATTCTGATGTAAATTATCGTAATGCTTTTAATGTTCTCTCCAATTTTATCACAAAAGTAGCGAAAAATCAGCTAAGTTTTCGGGAAATTTACATTCTTGACCGCAGCAATCGAATTATTTTATCTACTGATAAACAGCGTGAAGGTCAATACGAAATTTTAGCCAACATTACTTATATTGAGCAGATTCAGCAGGGAGATTCTTTTGCCCCTATTTTTTATGTTTCGCCTGTGACTGGTAAGCCATCGGTCACCTTCGCAACACCTTTACGTGATGCCTCTGGGGTACGCCAAGGAATTCTGTTAGCTGATTTAAGCTTATACCGAATTGACGAGATTATTCGGGAACATACAGGTTTAGGTAAGAGTGGAGAAAGTTACTTAGTTGGCTCTTTGGTGACTAAAAACTCATTTATTTCCAGAAAGGAAAATAAGAAACAAGAGTTTCCTGATGGAATCAGCAGCAAAGGTATTGATGCAGCAATGAGTGGAATCAGTGGTGAAGGACTCTATAACAATTATGCCGGAGTGCCTGTTATTGGAGTCTACCGCTGGCTTAATGACCAAAACCTTGCTCTGATGGTAGAAATGCAACAGGAAGAAGCGTTTGCCCCAGCTAGCCGACTCGCAGGGACGATTATGTTAGTGGGGTTGGCGTCCGCAGGATTTCTACTGATTGGAGTGTTGGTATTGACGCGACAGTTGAAAATCTATCGCGATCGCTTAGAGAATTATAGCCGTAAATTGGAGGTGAAGGCTCACGAAGCTGAGGCGGCAAATCGTGCAAAAAGTGAATTTTTGGCAAACATGAGTCACGAACTCCGCACTCCTCTCAATACGATTCTCGGCTTCACTCAACTGATGACTCGCGATTCATGTTTGAATCCTTTACAGATGGAAAATTTAGAAATTGTAAGTCGCAGTGGTGAGCATTTGCTGACTTTAATTAATGATGTCTTGTCAATGGCGAAAATTGAGTCAGGTAGAACGACACTGAATGAAAGTAGCTTTGATTTATATCATTTGCTTGACTCTCTTGAAGAGATGTTCCAACTCAAGGCAGAATCTAAGAGATTACAGCTGATATTTGAGCGCAGTTCTGAAGTTCCTAAATATGTGCGAACAGACGAAAGTAAATTACGTCAAGTCTTGATTAATCTCCTTGGTAACGCTATCAAATTTACCCAAGAAGGTGGTGTTGCTGTGCGAGTTAGGAAGAAGGAAGAAAATAAACAACAGCAAGAAGTTTCATCAAAACAAAACTCTCAGATTTCAAATCATAGCTTTGAGCCATATTCCTTGCTTCATTTTGAAGTTGAAGATAGTGGTCCTGGGATTGCACCTGCTGAGATGGAACGATTATTTAAACCTTTTATCCAAACAGAAACAGGTCGAAAGTCTCAGCAAGGAACTGGTTTGGGTTTAACTATTAGCCAACAATTCGTACACTTGATGGGAGGAGATATCACTGTTAGCAGTACATTGGGTGAAGGAACGATTTTTTCTTTTGATATCCAGTGTAGTGCAGCAGAAGGAGCTGAAGTTCAAACTCAACAGCAAAAGCGACGAGTCATTGCTCTAGAACCGAATCAACCCAAGTATCGTATCTTGATAGTGGAAGATAAATGGGAAAATCGTCTACTCTTGGTCAAGACACTAGCAACGCTTGGCTTTGAGGTGCGGGAAGCTGAAAATGGTCAAGAAGGTGTCACTTTGTGGGAAAATTGGGAACCTCACCTGATTTTGATGGATATGCGAATGCCAGTGATGGATGGCTATGAAGCTACCAAACAGATAAAATCCCATTTGAAGGGACAGGCTACCACTATTATTGCTCTGACTGCTAGTGCTTTTGATGAGGAACGAGCGATTGTTTTATCTGCGGGTTGTGATGACTTTGTACGCAAGCCCTTCCGCGAAGAAGTTCTTTTGGAAAAGATGACTGAGTATCTGGGAGTGCGTTATGTCTATGCAGATAGTGATCACTCATCCGCATCTAGCAGTTCGCAACAAGAAAAAACCGAAAGCTACGTGCTGAATGCTAAAAGTTTAAGTGTTATGCCTCCTGAGTGGATAGCACAGCTTTATCAAGCAGCTTTATGCACCGATGAAAAGCAGATTTTTAGCCTACTTGAGCAAATTCCTGAGGAATCAGCCCTCTTGGCAAATGTGCTAGCTGATTTAGTCAATAATTTCCGTATTGATAAAATCATCGATTTAACGCAACCGGACTCATAATGAATGACAATCAAGCTCAGCAGCCTAAAGCAAATATTTTAGTCGTTGATGATACACCAGACAATCTACGACTTTTATCTGCAATGCTGACTCAGTTGGGGTATGAAGTTCGCAGAGTCATTAACGGACAAACAGCGTTAAAGACAACGCAAGCCGCCCCGCCTGACCTTATTTTGCTTGATATTATGATGCCAGATATGAACGGTTATGAAGTCTGTCAACGGCTGAAAGCTTCTGCTTTGACTCGGGATATTCCAGTGATTTTTATCAGTGCCTTAGATGAGGTTCTCGATAAAGTCAAAGCTTTTGCTGTTGGTGGTGTAGATTATATCACAAAACCGTTTAGCGAAGAAGAAGTTTTTGCCCGTGTCGAAAATAATTTAACAATTCGGAGACTGCAAAAGCAACTAACCGAGCAAAATGCACGGTTACAACAAGAAATTAGCGATCGCCAAAAAGCAGAGACAGCACTACGGCTTTCACAGTTTTATCTAGACAGGTGTAAGGATGCTGTCTTTTTTATGAATTTAAATGCTCAGTTTGTCTACGTCAATGAAGCAGCTTGTCAGACTCTAGGCTACTCCCGCGAACAACTGCTAACTATGACTGTCCACGATATTGATCCAAATTTTCCAGCGGCAAATTGGCTGTCACATATGCAAGATTTGAAACAAAGAGGTTGTTATACCTTGGAATCTATTCACATAACTCAAGATGGTCGAGAAATAGAGGTGGAAATTAGCGGTAATTATTTAGAGTTTAACGGTCAAGAATACCTCTGTACTAGTGTTCGCTATATGTCTAATCGTTAATCTGTTCCCAATTATGGATTTAAAATAATAGTCAAATCTAGAATAAAACCAGGTAAAACTTCTTCACCAGAAAGTTGAGGAGGGTTATCAAAAGAGAAATTCAAAACTTCTACATCTTGTCCTGGTCGATAAATTTCTACTAAAGGCGTTTGTGGGTCAATTAACCAACCTAAACTTGCACCATTCTGTTGATATTCTCGCATTTTGGTGCGTAATTTATCTAAAGCATCACTTTCGGAACGCAGTTCAATTACAAAATCAGGACAAATAGGTGGAAAACGCCGTTTTTCATCTTTCGTTAATGCTTCCCAACGTTCTAACTTCACCCAAGCAACATCAGGACAGCGATAAGCACCACTGGGTAATTTAAACTCAGTGGAAGAGTCAAAGACTTTCCCTAACTTGGTTTGACGGTTCCATAAACCGACTTGTACGTTCATATCTGAATTTCTAATTCCGCTTTCTCCGCCTGTTGGGGGCATAATAATTAATTCTCCAGTCTGGGTAAGTTCTAATTGCCAAGGTTCGTTAGCAATGCAGAGTTGATAAAACTGCTCATCGGTTAAACCTACAGCTGGAGGTATGTTTAAGGTGAGGGTTTCCATGATGATGTTTTACGAAAGGGGTTAATTCTATTATCGGATCGCCCTATCATTATAGTTAGTGAGTAGAAAAAGATCCCGCGTTTTTTTCAGACATCTCCCAACCCGTAAAAGTAAAGAATCTGCAGGAGTTAAACTCACAGAAGCATCTGCAGCAGAAACCATGTCACACTAAAATCAAACTACAGATGTAAATCTGGAAAGTTAGATTTCATCTGGCTTGCTTAATTACGAATTACGAACTACAAACTACGAATGAGTATGAATTGGAGTGCTGCATTACCAACCTTTTTCATTACCTTAAGAGAAGGTGTAGAAGCTGCTTTAGTTGTCGGAATCGTCTTTGCTTGTTTACAGCAAGCTGAACAACAAAGATTGCATCGTTGGGTATACCTGGGAGTTCTCAGCGCCACTTTAGCGAGTTTTGTTGTCGGTTTACTACTACATCTAGGAATCCAAGGATTACAGACATCTGATTTACTCTATGCACCTGTTTTTAAGCAACTTTTCGAGGTTGGATTAGGCGTGATTGCGATCGCCATGCTTAGCTGGATGCTAATTTGGATGACGCAACAAGCACGATTTCTCAAAGCCGAAATCACAGGTTCAGTCAAAAGTGCTTTGGATCAAGACAACCGTGCAACTTGGGCGATTTTCAGCTTAATTTTTATTGCTGTATTTCGGGAAGGCTTAGAGACGGCTTTGTTTATTGTCGCGAAGTTTCAAGAAGGCTGGACACCTGTACTTGGGGCAATTGGAGGACTAAGTACAGCAGTTGTCATCGGGATGCTGCTTTTTAAATGGAGCATCCGTATCAATTTAAGCAAATTTTTCCAGGTGATGGGCGTCATGCTGCTGCTAATTGTCTCTGGATTAGTGATTTCTGCACTCCGCCATCTTGATGCTGCGGCGATTGCCTTTAGCCAAATCAATTCTTCTGTTGCTGATATTTGTGGACAAGGAAAGACTTCTTGTCTTTTAGGTCCTCAAATTTGGGATCTTTCTGGTATTTTACCCGACCGACAGTTTCCTGGAATTCTCCTGAAAACTTTATTTGGCTATACCCAAAAGCTGTATCTCCTTCAAGCTGTGGGATATCTCCTTTTTTGGGCGATTGTGGGTAGCCTCTACTTCCGCAGTCTTAGTCAACCTACACAACTAAAGCCAGCAACTAAACTCAATTAACTTCAATTTTTCAACATCAATCTAGAGAAATTTAACTGAGCAGGACAATGTAATATCTAATATTCAAAACATAACAGTTGCAAGATATCTTAATTTGTAGCGTGCTTTAACCAAGTAATACACTCTACAAATTAGATATTTTTTGAATTGGAAGTCTGGTGATAGCCGTTTAAGCTAAAAAAGATTTTTTGCTCTACGATTTTTTACTGACTCTTCGACTCAACCCTAACTTCTGAAATATTCTGCGACGATTGAGAACCACCTTCAATAGAATAACCGAAAGCATCTCTCGCCTCCTTCATGAGACAATAACCAATAAGTCCTGCTGTGAGGACAGTTAAGCCACGATTTTCTAAAGTATGGCTATCTATCAAAATGAAAATACCCAATCCAATCAGAACAAAAGGAACAAGATAACTACCGTAGCTAGTCAAGAGTTTCGCAAGTGTTGGAACTTGCGTAAAGCGATAAGCTGTGTAACACCAAACTGCGACTAATAAAAAGAAGACAAGCAAAATAATTCCTAAATCTTCCCACGTACTGCTGGCGAATAATGAAACGTAAATACTCAGGTTGTCGCCACCGTTAGCGATAGTTACAGCAGCTACCCCGTAAGCTTGGGGAGAAAACAGATTCTTCAGCCAAGAATTTTCCGACTGTTCCGGTTCTATAGCAGTTTCATCCTCATCATTCTGCGGATTGAGTAAACGATTAATGCCAATTGCAATTGGAGCTGTACCCAAAAGTCCAATCCAAGCTTCTGGGAAAAGTCTACCACCAAAGAAACTGGGTAAACTGGCAAGTACCAAAGCTGTAAAACCGAGATACTGTCCGACAACAATATGTTGATGTCGGAAGGTTGCATTGACTTGTGAGAAAAACAATAGCAAAACGACAATATCATCTAAGTTTGTAGCAGTAAAAGCTGCAAATCCAGTTGAAATTGCACTAAGAAAGTTATCCATTTCAGTTGTGTTATTGAATCAAAATTGAATCAAAGAGGTACATTTAGTTCTTGAAAAGTGCAGTTGTCAGTTCAGAGCGAGATTCGACTCTATTTTGTTCGGGGTTGTTCTGAGCTGCTTTCACAATTTCATCTAACTCTAATTGAAAGAGTCTTGTATTCTCACCACCACCGGCTGAAATCCAAGGTAACCTACCATCCCATCTGGCTATAGCTTGTCGTTGTAAAATGGCTGGTGTTAGCGTCTCCATTATTAATCGATGTGCTTCAGCTTCTCCTTTAGCTAAATTCACTTTCGCTCTTGCTTCTTTTTCTGCCTTGATAGCAAGAAAACCTGCGCGTTTAGCTTCTTGTTCAGCAATTTGTTTTGCTTCTACAGCACTATTAAACTGCATTGAAAAATGAATATCCACCAAAGAAATATCATCTATTTCTATGTCATAGGCTCCTAAACGAGATGTCAAGGCTTTATCCACCTCAGCTTTAACTTGTCCTCGTGTCGTGATAATTTCTTCCGCTGTATACATTGCCATCACTGCCTTCAGCACTTCTTTCACGGCTGGTTGAATGATACGATAGACAATAGCTTCTTGATTTCCAATACGCTGAAAAATGACGTTAGCTTTTTCGGGAATAATGTGCCAATTCAAAGCCACATCAGTATAGACATCTTGAAGATCACGAGAAGAAGCTTTAGTGGAAATCTCTTGATTTTGAACTCGAACACTCAACTTTTCGACTGTGTACACAATCGGGATAACTGGGTGAATTCCTTCTCCTAGAATCTCCGGTTGCACCTCACCAAACCGCATAAGCACTCCTCGCTGTCCAGAATCAACAATGACAAAGAAGCTAGAGATGATAGTCAAAATTAACAGCAACAAAACAATTCTTACAACTGCCTGGATATCCTTATTTGGCTTTGGAACTGAATGTTGACTGCTAATGTTCGTTATAGATTCTATGTTCATAATTTCAGTTTATAAAGCAGAAAAACATTCTTGATACAAATTAAGGTTATCTCTTGTTGTTTGCATACCACTTAATATTCAATCTCTTTGAATTTCTGCTACAACACGTCTAGAGAATCCCCAAGTAAACAGAAGCACAATCAGTGTTAGCATCATCCATTGAGGTGGTACATGGTCTGGTATCAATGCTTTAAACATCAATCTGACACCTACAGCAAACACAGTCAAATAAGCAGCATCCAGTAAATAAGTGAACTCTGAAATCCAGCGCACAAACAAACCAGCCATGAATCGTAGCGTGATAATACCAAGAGTGCAACCAGTCAGAACTAACCATGTTTCACTAGAGACTGCAACTGCAGCAGTCACGCTATCCAGAGAAAACGCTAAATCTGTCACAGCAATCAAGAGAATAACTTGCCCAAATGTACAATTTTTATCTTTTTGGGAATCACCAATTTGTTCTTCTACAGCATCCGGGTAAAAATAATTCCAAAAGTGCTTTCCTGACAACCACAACAGGTAAAGTGCGCCACCTAATTCAAACTGCCAAAACTGAATCACCCAAGTTGCAGTAAATAACAACCCAATCCGGAGAACAAAGGCAATAATTAACCCCCAATTCAATGCTTGACGCTGCTGTTCTGGTTCTTCAACGTCTTGAACTAATGCTGCTAAAGCGACAGCGTTGTCAGCAGAAAGAACAGTTTCTAATGCAACAAGTATCAGTAAAATCCCAAATGTTCTTAAAGAAAAGTCCGTACTTAAGTGTCCAGTTAACTGTTCTAACATCACTGTTTCTCTGTAGTTGTAACGCCAAGCGATCAGTTGATTCAGATAATCAGAATTTTTTTGAAAAGGCAGAGAGCGGAATTTAAAATTCAGAAAACTTTTGATTTCAGCCCTCTGCTATTTATTTATGAATAACTGGTGAATGCCACACCCTGGTCATTCAAAATGAAGAACTTTTTTTATTTTGCTAGCGCAGAACCATCGGGCATACTTTGAATTTTGAACTTTGTTAGCGCAGCGGGACGCAGTCCCGGATTGAATTTTGAATTTAAAAGCACCGAGGGTCAAAATTTCGGTTTAATCGCTCTCTTCACTGGTGAGTGTGCTAGGAATTCGGGAATCAACAAACGTCTGTGATACATTCGGGATAAACCAGTTCATCTTGTCAGGATTCACGACTTTGGCAGATGGGACATTGAATTCCCACTCAGAAGTTTCTGAATTTTTCTTCACTAAAAGTTGTGTACCATCTGTAATTTGGACTGCTGTCGCACCAGTATTTTCCAATCCTGCTACTTTGACATCACTTGGTAGATAAACACCCTGACAATCCCATCCATCTGGTGTAGTTTGATCGTTTGCTAAGAAGTAAAGTTGATTGTCATAGGAAGACTTAGACTTTTCACCTAAAGGACCATAAATAGCTAATGTTTCACCGGTTTTATTACTGCATTGTCCCCAAGTAACTCCTGACTCGATGGCTGCTTTTTGAAGTTGTAATTCATCAATTTGGCGTTGCACATCTTCAGGTATTGTAACTTCTGCATTTTTCTGCAATTTCTCAAGAGCTTTTGTGACTTCAATGTAATCAGGATTTTTGCTGAATTTAGGTCTATCTGCCCAAGAAGGCTGGGCAATAACCAGATTAACCAACATGACTACAATGACAAGAGTAATTTTCAGAAATTTCATCGTCTTTTCTCCTTTGAAAAATATAGGTGTTTTTGGAATATTTGGCAGCTTTTAACAAGTTTACATGAAATTTTCTAGCGTTTCACTCATTTGATTTTGATTAATATCTTAATGAGTTATACTTTTTGCTTAGGTCTATGTAAAAGACTAGTTTCACTTTAAGTTTCCTAGTCGATAAAATCAAATATTATTATTTTTGATAATCATAAATAAAAATGATTCATGAAAGTCATCACAGTCCTACCTCAGGCTAAAGTCAATTGTTCAAGACGCTTCATCATAAGCTACCAATGTCATAGACTCCAACAGACTGAGTTACGAGAAGAGACTTCAAACAGTACAACGCACAGTATGCTTCTTTTTGTCAAGCTTGCGTAAAATTACTTTACATTCTAGATTAATTCCATTTTTATCAACAGTTATAGATGTATACCATAATCCTTAACAATAAACAATGGTGAGACATTCATCACTTATATTTATTGATTTGAAAATAAATAACGTTTGCTTCTATCTACAAAGTTACTTAAAGTGAAAATAAATAAACAAGTTGATAATTAAATCACTTGCACAGACTCATAATATAGTAGTTAAAGTAGTTCGCAAAGCGAAGTAAGCACGACTCATAACATTCCTAAAAGCAAATTCATAAAAGCAATTGTTTTTGAAAACACTAAATGAGTACGTTAATAACTATAACCTCCACTGGTGTAGCTGCCTTTTTGATTACTAACCTTGATGACCTAGTTATTCTTACCCTTCTATTTGCTCAAGTAAATACTACATTTCGTCATCGTCAGATTGTACTAGGGCAGTATCTTGGTTTTACAGTGTTAGTTACTATTAGTCTGGCGGGATTTTTTGGAAGCTTAATCTTGCCAAGTGTTTGGATGGATATCTCCGGTTTTCTTCCCATTGCTATAGGTCTGAATCGCTTAGTCAATTTGAATGAAGATAATTTCAATAAACACTTAGCAACGTCATCTTCTCTTTCTGTTCCTATCCGTGGTTTATTGTCTCCTGAAATATACAGTGTAGCCGCTGTTACCGTTGGAATTGGTGGTGATAATATTGGAATCTATGCGCCGTTGTTTGCCAACATTAAATTAACAAGTTTGCTAGTCATTTTGAGTGTATTTTTTGTATTAGTTGCAGTCTTGTGTTACGCAGCTTATTTATTAGCTCACCAAAAAGCAATAGCCTTCATTATCAAGCGCTACGGTAACTCGCTCGTCCCATTTATTTTAATTGGTTTAGGTATTTACATTGCCTTGGACAACTTCACGCTAGCACTGTTTTCGGTTGTAGTTGTGTCTCTTGGATGGATGAGTTATGACAGGCTACGCCTTCCTTCAACTGAAGCATAAAGTTGACAAATCTGGATTGTTAGCTCTGAATGATTCAAATGGAGAGTGAGAAAGTGTTAGCGTTTGCGCAGTGCCTCCTACGGGGCACTTCGTGCTGTAGGCTGGAAGTGTTAGCGTTTGCGCAGCGCCTCCTGAGGAGTGGTTCGTGCCATAGGCTGGGAAAGTATTGAACGGTTTTTTTCAAAGTCAAAAAATGCATTTTCTCAGCGTAACAGTTTACGATTGACATCTCTAGGCTTTTTACGTTCAAATTTTGAAAAAATTAATTTGATGATTTTGATAAATAAGAATATTTGATTGAATTAAAGATGCTTGGATATAGTAGACTAAACAATCTAATTCGTTAAACAAACTTTTCCCGCGAAATAACTAAGTTGTCAGTGGAAAAGAGTCTTTCTTGTCAAAAAGGAGAAAAATCGTGAAAATATTCAAGGCAATTCTGGTATTTCTTTTCCTGCTAGTCAATCTAGTTATTGCTCAGCCCTCATTTGCAGATCCAATTGCGGAAAAGAGTCCTGAGTATGCCCAACTCACTCAACAACTTAATCAACTTTTACAGGGAAGGAGTGACCCGTCAGCAGTTGGTTATAATACTGCAGAGGAACTTCAGAAGAAAATCTCTGATTTGCAGTTCCAAAAATATATTATGGAAAGCTCTGAAGACTGGGGCGTTTGCCGTAATGAAACTGGAAAGACACTCGCTGTTTACGCTCACAAACCCAGCAAATATGGCTCTTCTGCTAACACCCTCTTTTACCTAGGAAATGGTCAAAAGACAGACGATGAGTGGGATTGTGATGGCATTTACCTACCAAGTGGTGTGAATGTCGCTGGTGTAAAGGTTCCCGTTGCAGAAAATCAAGAGCAAGTTGGAGAAAATCAAGAGCAACAGTTAGGACAGCCTTTATTTGTGAAGATAGTCGATGGAACTCAATTAGTTGCTAGAACCAACGCATTAACTGGCGAAATCGAGTTGAATGCTCCTTCTGCTGGTGTTGTCCCAGCAAGCGAGCTAAATCCGGTAACTCCGAATTTATCTCAAGCGCAAATTGACGCACAAGTTCCCAACGCACCGATTGATTAGTTTAACAGTTATCAGTTATCAGTTATCAGTACTTGTTACTCATAACCTTGATAACTGTTTACTGTTCACTGTTCACTGATTTAGGGGTGCAAGAGATTTTCAGACAATAAAGCTTTTTTTAGAGCAATACGGTTCAGATAAGCTTACAGGCAAACAGCCTACAGCGACTCACTGAACCGTATTATTTTTTAGCGTCTTCCTCCCTGAATCTTGTCAAAAATCGCTCCATCCGCAAAGAACTTCTTCTGAACTGCGTCCCAGCCACCGAAGTTTGCCACTGTGTAAAGCTTACCAATCTTGGGAAACTGCTTTTGTGTTTCGCCGGCTACTGTGTTGTCAACAGGGCGAAACCCGACTTTGGCAAATTCCCGCTGTGCTTCTGGTGTATATAGAAACTTGACAAAGGCTTCTGCGACTTGCCGAGTACCGCGTTTATCCACTATCTTGTCTACCACAGCAACTGGATTGTCAATAGAAATGTTGACTTGAGGAATCACTACGGGATGGTCAGATTCACCTTTTTGTTTAGCTAAAATCTCCTCATTCTCATAGTTCAATAGCACGTCTCCCTGATTTCGCTTGTAAAAAGTATCACTAGCTTCCCGCGCATCTTTGGGCAACACAGCAGCGTTTCTGTAGACTTTAGTGACGTAATCGAGGGCTTTTGCGTCATCCCCTCCTGATTGAGTGATTGCACCCCACAGTCCCAAGAAGTTCCAACGGGCACCTCCAGATGTTTTGGGATTGGCAGTGATGACACTGACTCCCGGTTTCACCAAGTCATTCCAATCACGAATTTGTTTTGGATTGCCTTTACGAGTTACCAGCGCAACCACCGACTTGGTGACAATCCCATTGTTAGGAACTTCTTTTTCCCAACCGGGAGAGATTAACCCTGCTTTCTGGATTTGGTTCACGTCACTTCCTAACGCCAGCGCCACCACATCTGCTTCTAAGCCATCAATGACTGCTCGTGTTTGAGAACCGGAACCGCCGTAACTCTCCCGAAAAGTGACATCCTGCTTGCGCTCTTGCTTCCATTTTTTTACAAATTGAGGAATGATTTTTGAGTAAGCCTCTTTAGTCACAGCGTAGGAAACCAGAGTTAATTCAGCTGGTTTGTTCTGAGTGATCAGCTCAGGTTTGCTGCTAGAAGGTGAGTTTCGCGAGGTAATTCCTCCATAGACAGGTACGACTGCACTGACGCTTAAACCTGCAGCAATAATCAGGGTACGGGCGCGGGTTGAAGACTTTTGCCAAGGCTGTGACCAAGACGAACAAGCTTTGAATAGACGCATCATTTAGAACTCCTCCACCAAAATACGGTTATTTGATTTAAAAATCGTATTTTCTTGATTAATACAATTCCATAGATGAATGAAAAAATCAAGTCTCTGTGCTACTTCATATTCATCTGATCAACTGATTTGTTCAGATTAAGTGTGGTAAAGCCATTACTGTCATCAGATGTTCTGACTTGAGACAGTTAGGAACATCCCCAAGCTTCTACAAAATTGAAGAGCGAATTTTTGTAGAATGAAACATTAGTACCAGATCAATTGAGCAATTCTGGATTATCTTGAACCCAGCCATTAGTCTAAAATTCAGAGTTTCAACATCCATGTGCCAACTGCTGGGAATGAATTGCAATGTACCAACTGATATTTGCTTTTCCTTTGAAGGCTTTTCAACGCGGGGAGGCAAAACTGATGACCATTGTGATGGTTGGGGGATTGCTTTTTTTGAGGGAAGAGGATGCAGATTTTTTTTAGATGCCAAACCCTCTGTTTTCTCTCCCGTCGCTGAGTTTGTGCGAAACTATCCTATCCACTCCACTCATGTGATTGCTCATATCCGCAAAGCCACTCAAGGCAAAATAGCTTTAGAAAACTGCCATCCCTTTCGACGTGAATTGTGGGGAAGGTACTGGGTTTTTGCTCACAATGGAGATTTGAAAGATTTTCATCCCAAGGACTTTAGTTTTTATCAACCTGTAGGCAACACGGATAGTGAAAAAGCTTTTTGTCTCATACTAGATAGATTGCGAGAATATTTCCCTCAAAGCAAGCCTCCTTTGGAGAAACTTTACTCAGTACTTGCGGAAATCACTCAAACACTAGCTGAGCATGGTACTTTTAACTACTTGCTTTCGGATGGAGAACACTTCTTTGCTCACTGCTCAACAAACCTTTGCTACATCGTACGTCAAGCACCTTTCGCAGCGGCTCATTTAATTGACCAAGACTTAACTGTTGATTTTAGTGAATTGACGACTCCGAGCGATCGCGTTGCTGTCATCGCCACCACTCCTCTAACTGACAACGAAGTTTGGACGCAAATCCAACCTGGAGAACTGCTAATCTTTCAAGATGGCTTACCTCATAGGTTTATATAACTAGTTCCTCAAACAACTCCTACAACAACAATAGCATCCAAAATCGGATTCAAAAATCTTCACTTTTTCTCTCAAGAAAGTGATGAATTTCTCTTGCATTTTCGGCGAAATCTATGTATTATCTCTCACAATGAGATAGAAATACGGTTTACTTACCAATATGCCGTAAAATGTTAGGGAAAGATAACATGAGTTTTTGGCAGCTTATCTTGGAATCAGGGCAAATATTTATAAGAATTGCTAAGAAATTTAGGTTGAATTCTGTCAAAAGCTTTCTATCACTCTTTTTGGTGGGAGTGAGTTTGAGTCTGGCGATCGCAGCTTGTTCTGGTGGTGCAGGTGATACCTCTGGTAGCACTGATGCAGGTGGTTCTGCTGCAAGCCCTGTGGCTGCGAATAAGCAGGATGTTAAACTAACTCTTGTTTCTTTTGCTGTCACAAAAGTAGCTCACGACGCGATTATTCCAAAATTTGTGGAACAGTGGAAGAAAGAGCGTAACCAGAATGTGACCGTTGAGCAAAGCTATGGAGGATCTGGTTCTCAAACTCGTGCTGTCATCGATGGTTTGGAAGCAGATATTGTTCACTTAGCACTTGGCTTAGATGTAGGCAATATTCAGAAGGCTGGCTTAATTGAATCAGGATGGGAGAAGGAATTCCCCAACAATAGCATTGTCTCAAAATCTGTTGCTGCATTAATCACTCGTCCAGGTAATCCAAAAGGACTCAAAACTTGGGCAGATTTGGGAAAAGACGGTGTACAACTGATTACCGCTGACCCCAAAACTTCTGGAATCGCTCGTTGGAATTTCCTAGCGCTTTGGAATTCCGTGATTAAAACTGGTGGAGGAGAAGACAAAGCGCTGGACTTTGTAACCAAAGTTTACAGAAATGTCCCTGTCTTGACAAAAGATGCTCGTGAAGCAACTGATATCTTCGCCAAGCGAAATCAAGGAGATGCACTAATCAACTACGAGAACGAGGTTGTTCTAGCACAACAGAAAGGCGAAAAATTAGATTACGTTATTCCTGATATAAACATCTCCATCGACAACCCAATCGCAATTGTAGATAAGAACGTCGATAAACACGGTACTCGAGAAGTTGCTGAAGCTTTTGTCAAGTTCCTCTACACACCAGAAGCACAGCAGGAGTTTGCCAAAGTCGGATTCCGACCAGTAGAGGAAACTCCACGGACCAAGGAACTTGCAAGCAAATATCCCAAGGTCAAAAATCTAGGTACAGTTCAAGATTACGGTGGCTGGGATTCTGTTCAGAAGAAATTTTTTGAGGATGGGGCTATTTTTGACAAAATTCAAACAAAAAGATAAATCTTCTTGACTCACTCGTACAACAAGTCAAAAGTCAAAAGTGAGCCAGTGTTCGACTAGGTTACCTTTCTCAAGAACTGCTCCCCTTTCTCCCTCTGCTCGTTTTCACCCCGCAATTTTGGGTTGGTCGAGTACTAGTTATCTTACTTCCTCACTAACTGCTTATGACTATATCTTCACCTCGATCATCTTCTCAAAGAGAACTCGCTCGTCGAGAACCTCCGGCTTGGAAGACGTACCTACTTCGTTTGTCTAAGGTTCCCTGGACATGGCGCATCATGTTCGCATACCTAACCGTGATGTTGTTTGTCCCAATACTTGCTATGTTCCTGAAAGCAAGTACTGAACCTCCTGCTCGGTTTTGGGAAATCGCGACTAGTTCAATCGCACTAGCTACTTACGAAGTGACTTTTGTGACAGCACTGGTGGCTTCCCTGATCAACGGTGTCTTTGGAACTCTGATTGCTTGGGTTTTTGTCCGCTATGAATTTCCCTTTAAAAAGGTGCTTGATGCCACGATAGATCTACCATTTTCGTTACCAACAGCGGTAGCAGGATTAACCCTCGCAACAGTTTACAGCGATAACGGTTGGATTGGCTCACTATTAGCACCATTTGGCATTAAGATATCTTTCACCCGCTTGGGCGTAGGGGTGGCGATGATATTCATCTCATTATCTTTCGTCGTGCGGACGGTGCAACCAGTTCTTCTGGAAATGGAAAAGGAAACAGAAGAGGCTGCTTGGAGTTTAGGTGCATCTCAATGGCAAACCTTCACGAAAGTCATTTTACCGCCTTTGTTTCCCTCTATTTTGACTGGTGTTGCCTTAGGTTTTGCACGTGCAGTTGGCGAGTATGGCTCAACTGTAATTATCGCTTCCAATACTCCTTTCAATGATTTGATCGCACCTGTGCTCATCTTTCAAAGATTGGAACAGTATGACTATTCCGGTGCTACCGTCATTGGCATAGTGCTACTGATAATTTCTCTGGTGATACTGCTGGGAATCAATCTGTTACAAGCTTGGGGAAGAAGATATGACGCGAAGTGACGATTTTCCACAACCACATTTTCATTCAACGACAGCACAGCAAGGCAATCAAAAGCCAGTTAAGCCTAAGAGTTGGGTTCCCACTCTTCTCATTGGGATAGCAGTGTTGTATCTCACTTTAGTGCTGTACCTTCCCACGCTTAATGTCTTTGTCCAAGCTTTCAGTAAAGGATTTGGTGTGTTTTTCTCTAATCTGACACGCCCAGAATTTACTCATGCCGCTTGGTTAACACTGATACTAGCTATTATTACCGTACCAATAAATATGGTATTTGGCTTATGTGCAGCTTTGGCGATCGCCCGCAATAACTTCCCTGGGCGCGCTTTATTGCTAAGTATTATTGACCTACCGTTTTCAATATCGCCCGTGGTTGCGGGGTTAATGATTGTCCTACTCTACGGACGCAATGGGTGGTTTGGTGGTTTGTTACAGGCGCTTGATATCAAAGTCGTCTTCGCTTTTCCCGGTATGGTACTGGCTACAGCATTCGTCAGTATGCCATTTATTGCCCGCGAAGTGATTCCCGTTCTTGAGGAATTAGGCGCTGATCAAGAAGAAGCTGCGAAAACACTGGGCGCGAATCAACGACAGATATTCTGGCGCGTGACTTTACCCAGTATTCGTTGGGGGTTACTCTACGGTTTAATTTTGACCAATGCGAGATCTATGGGTGAATTTGGTGCGATCGCAGTCGTCTCTGGAAACATTGCCCGAAAAACTCAAAGCTTACCACTATACGTGGAAGACGCTTACAAACAGTATGAAACTGAAGCCGCCTTCTCAGTTGCTGTTCTATTAACCTTGCTTGCAGTGGTAACTTTGGTGCTGAAGGAGATTTTGGAACAAAAAACAGGTACAAAAACAAAGATGAAACATTAAATCAGTAAACAGTAAACAGTACACAGTAAAGGAGTCAGGAGTCAGGAGTCGCAATTCTTTATTTATTTCTTCTGAATCAAGAATTGCACCAATTGCTGAATTCTTCTTCAAACTGATAATTGATAACTGTTAAAGCAGATGGTTAGTCAAAGGGTAAATTCAGCTATGGTTTCAGACAATCAGCTCACCCACAAACGAATTCGGCTTAGGATTCCAAAAGACTATCACCAAGAACCTGTCATTTCTCGCTTGGTGTCAGACTACGGTCTCACTGTGAATATCACCGCTGCGATATTGGGTTCCAATGGTATTGGAGATGGTTGGTTTGACCTAGATTTACAAGGAACTTCTGCACAAATTGATAGTGCTTTAACTTATATCAATGACTTGAATCTAGAAATTTGGCATGACATTGACACAGGAAGTTGGTGATAATTCTTTCGTAATTTGTCGTCATGAAGACGTCAAAAACGAACTAAAAATTATCAATTACGAATCATTACTAACTATGATTGCACCAACCTTTAGAAGTAGTAATACCACACAAATTCGTCTACGCCTACATATTTCCAATCACTACAGCACCGAACCTGTGATTTCTCGACTTATGGCAATTCATGGCTTAGTCATTAATATTACGGGGGCAATGCTAGGAAAACATACTGGTGGAGAGGGACGTTTTGATTTAGAAATTTGTGGTACTGTTCCAGAAATTAGGCGTGGTTTGGCTTACTTGGAATCTTTAAATTTAAAAATTGTAGGTAAGCCAAACACTGACGGTGATAGCTGGTATTGCTGACACATCTACAGCTAGATTTCATAGTGCCAAACTTCTTCTTCTTTCAAGACAATTCGATGCAGGGGGAGACGATGAATCAACCCCTGTTCCTCTAATTGAGTCAAGACGCGAGTGATTGTCACCCGAGTTGAATTAAGCATATCAGCAATGTCTTGATGAGTGAGGCGTAAGTCAATGAGATGTCCCGTTTTTACCTCTCGACCAAATTTTTTGACTAACCAACCTAAGAGTTTGATGAGCATGATTTCCACTGTTTTATAGCTACGAATAACCATCAATTCTTCTGCCTGTTGAATGTGGGCAAGCATAACATCTGTTAATGGAAACCACCCTTCTAAAGGTAAGATTGTTACCTCTACTTTAGTAAGACACTCAATTTGATATGGTTCAATCTTAGAAAATGCTTGACCAACAATATCTCCAGGTCCCCAGATTCCCAAAGTCACAAGTGTACCATCTTCGTGCCAAGTCACAACCCGCACAACTCCTGTTTCAATTTTCCACAAACTATTGTGCTTCAGCGGCAAGAATGAGCGGGCCTTAAAGCTATGTTTGGTGTTTTGCTCAGGAGGATTTTGAAAACGTGATGAAATAGACATTGTTCTTCAAAATACTATTGTCTGATGGACAAGCCGTACTTTTTTACAATATCAGTTTCTTGAAGGATATTACTATGGGCATAGTCGTTGAGAATGTAACTAAGCAGTATGGTTCTTTTCTTGCTGTTGATAACGTCAATTTAGAAGTTCCAACAGGTTCTCTTGTGGCATTGTTAGGACCGTCTGGATCTGGAAAATCAACTTTGTTACGAATGATTGCGGGGTTAGATATGCCTAATTCTGGTCATATCTGGCTAATTGGTGAAGATGCGACATACAAGTCGGTGCAAGAACGTCAAATAGGTTTTGTGTTTCAGCATTACGCCTTATTTAAGCACTTGACCGTGCGGCAGAATATAGCTTTTCCACTAGAAATCCGCAAGTTTCCCAAAAGTAGGGTTAAGCCGCGAGTTGAAGAACTACTGGAGTTAGTTAGGTTGCAGGGATTTGGCGATCGCTATCCCTCCCAACTTTCTGGAGGTCAACGCCAACGGGTAGCGCTAGCAAGGGCATTAGCGGTTCAGCCGAGAATATTGCTGTTGGATGAACCCTTTGGAGCGTTAGATGCTAAAGTCCGGAAGGAATTAAGAGCAGGATTACGAAAACTGCATGAAGAAGTTCATGTCACAACCGTACTAGTCACTCACGACCAAGAAGAAGCAATGGAAGTTGCAGACCAGATTGTGGTAATGAATAATGGTCGGGTGGAACAAGTTGGTACTTCTGCTGAGATTTATGACCACCCCGCAACACCTTTTGTCATGAGCTTTATTGGTCCAGTGAATGTTCTTCCACCTACTTCTGGTGTTTTACCAGATAGGGATTTGAATGGTCAAACAAATGAGCAAGTCTTTTTGCGCCCTCATGACGTTTTGATTCAAACCAATCCTACTGAGGATGCTACACCAGCCAAAGTCTTGCGCATTCTTAACTTAGGATGGGAAATTCGGGTTGAGTTGCTTCTCAAGTCTGGAGAAACAGTAAACGCTTTCCTCACTCGTGAGCAGTTTACTCAGATCAACATTCAGGAAGAGCAACGTGTCTATGTGACATCGAGGCAGGCAAAAGTTTTTCCTGCTCCTGCTTATGCAGTAAGATGAGAAGATGAACTACCCCGCCGCATGGGCGGACGGGGTATAAGGCGAGGGCGGCTTGGTCAGTGAATACGGTTCGGATAAGTACTTGGACAGAAACCATTTCCCAGAAGTTACCAGGTTTGTGTGAGCAACAATTACGTTAACCGAACCGTATTAAATAAGTCTCTATTTAAGCCGCACTGTACTAGCAACTTGGGTTAGTGTCAGTTTAACTTCTATCCTCATAAACTATTCCTATGGAAATCGACAAATCAACTAGTGATAGCGAGTATAAATATTTTAATAATAGACTTCTTGACACTATCGACAAAAATTACAACAGTGAGTTCAATTATTTTTCTCCTGTATGGAATGAAGTTTTAAAAACTATTAAGATTCATAATTTATTAGATGTTGGTTGTGGTACAGGTAAATTTTCTGGGAATTTAAAATCTAAAATCTCTGGTAAGTTAATTGGTGTTGATGGCAGCAGTTATGCTTTAGAAAAAGCAAAAGAGAAAGGATTTGATGATGTTTATAAACTGGAAGACTTATGCACTCAGCCGCTTCCTTTAGAAAACGAGAGTGTAGATTTTGCGTTCTGTAAAGATGTTTTTGAGCATCTTTTAGATCCTCTTTATTTATTATTAGAAATTCAACGGGTTTTAGTACCAGGAGGATATCTGTTAACACTTGTCCCTAATCATTTTCCCCTTGCTGGTCGTCTGAAATTTTTGTTTACTAACAACTTAGACACTTTTAATTATTTTCCCGGCTCAAAAGCTTGGAATTTTCCTCACATAAGATTTTTTAATTATGAAAATTTTGTAGATTTTTTGGGACAAGCTAACTTAGTGGTTGTTGAAAATTATAGTGGATTTTTGCCAAAGCTTCCTATATTCGATAGAGCATTGCGCATTCTAGCAAAATCTTTAGTAAGAAAGTTGGCAACTAGTAATCCGACCCAGTTTGCTGAAGGCTTAACGATACTTGTGAGAAAAGAGTGAGTCACAGACATTATTCAAAAGTAATTAGAAGGCTAAAGAGAAACCGCAGAAATGAATCACGTTAATTTAGTATTAGTTGACACTAGATGCATGAAAACAAAAATAGGGATGGTGTAAACCATCTCTATTTAGTAAAGTTAGTAAAGTTAGTAAAGTAGGGCTATGCCCTACCAAAATTAAGATTAAAGACTGGGCATGTACTGCGGCTTTTCAGGTACGCTAGTATACTCAGCCACAATTTGACGGAATTCTTCACCGTCAATAGTTTCTTTCTCAATCAGCAAGTCCACTAACCGATCCATAACGGTGCGATTTTCCAGTATAAACCGCTTTGCTGTTTGGTAACATTCTTCAACAATGGCACGGACTTGTGCATCAACACGAGATGCGATCGCTTCTGAATATTCCGAACGGGTCATCCAGTCACGACCCAAGAACACTTCTCCCTGCTGGCTTTCCAAGGATATTGGTCCTAAATCAGACATTCCAAACCTTGTCACCATTTGTCGTGCCATACCACTGACTTGCTGTAAGTCACCTCCAGCACCAGTAGTGACTTCCGCAGAACCAAAAATCACCTCTTCTGCTGCACGACCACCTAAAGCACCAGTAATTCTGGCTTTAAGTTGAGCGCGAGTGATTAATCCTTGCTCCTCATTAGGAGTAAACCAAGTTAACCCCTGTGCCTGTCCCCGTGGAATCAAGGTGACTTTTTGCACTGGATCATGGTCTTTAAGTAATGTACCTGCTATGGCGTGTCCAATTTCGTGGTAAGCAATCAAACGCTTGCTCTTGCTATCAACCAGAGGCGTGCCTTCCATACCAGCAACAACCCGATCCACAGCATCATCAATTTCTATATTGGTGATGGCTTCTTTACGCCGTCTAGCTGTAAGAATGGCAGCTTCATTGAGCAAGTTTGCTAAGTCTGCTCCTGTAAAACCAGGGGTGCGGCGAGCAATAACTTCCAAAGAAACACCAGCGTCTAGTTTCTTGTTACGAGCGTGGACTTTTAAAACTTCCAAACGTCCTTTAACGTCGGGTGCATCGACGATGATTTGTCGGTCAAAACGTCCAGGACGCAACAGTGCTGCATCCAAAACGTCAGGACGGTTGGTAGCAGCTATGATAATAATACCAGTGTTACCTTCAAAACCGTCCATTTCGGTGAGTAGTTGGTTGAGGGTTTGTTCGCGCTCATCGTTTCCACCACCGATACCTGCACCTCTTTGTCGTCCTACGGCGTCGATTTCATCAATAAAGATGATACAGGGGGCGTTATCTTTTGCTTTCTTAAAGAGGTCGCGGACGCGGGATGCACCCACACCTACGAACATTTCTACAAATTCTGAACCAGAAATGCTGAAGAATGGTACGCCTGCTTCACCGGCGATCGCCTTTGCAAGAAGTGTTTTACCTGTTCCAGGAGGTCCAACTAAGAGCACTCCTTTAGGAATACGTGCGCCTACAGCAGTGAATTTTTCTGGTTGTTTGAGGAAGGTCACAACTTCTTGCAGTTCTTCTTTCGCTTCTTCAATACCTGCAACGTCGTCAAATTTCACTCCGGTTTTTGCTTCCATCTGAAAGCGAGCTTTTGATTTCCCGAAGTTCATGGCTTGACCTGGACCACCAGGCAAATTGCTAGAACGACGGAACAAGAAAAACAGTCCGGTAATCAATAAAATAGGAAAAATAAGATTACCCAGCAGTCCCCAAATGGCTCCATCATTCCGCATAGGATGGGCGTCAAAACTGACTCCTTTTTCCTTTAGCTTACTAATCAGTTCAGGAGCATTAGTAGGTAAGTCTACCCGTACTCGTTGTACACGGTTGTCCAGATCTGGATCGACAGCTTCCACAATCGCCGTTCTGCCGCCTTCATACAAATCAACATTGGTTACTCGATTAGCGTCCAAGTATTCTAGAAAGCGACCATAGGTCATGCGGGTAGTGGCTGTATTCTTACTCATGTCTGTCGGAGCACCAGAAAATGCTCCTTGCCAAAAGAAAAAGCCAATCACCAATGCAGGCAATGTCCAGAGTACTAGGACTCTCCAGGAGAATTTCATCTTAATTTTTCCTCTAGATTCATGTAAAAATTTCCGAGAGTGTGGAAACCTTGTGTCTTTAGACCAAGGAGGAAACACGATTCGGCTAATAAATTAGCCGTCAAATACCTTTAGATACCATTACCGCCTTGGGGTTACTCAATACCGTGTACTCTTGCGTTGTACTTTCATTCGGGCAATTACGAACTGATATTTTTCGTCCTGTACGCATAATGGTTTTGCTCCGTAGAGCCTCCCTTTCGGGGTTAAGTTAGCTTCGACGATGTTAACGGTCGGTACTTTCCAAAAGACACTGACTTAACCCTATAAATCTGTTTAATCTTTTGGTTCTAGAGCAAGGAACTAGCTACGCATTCCTTGGTAGGAACTTCAACGCTTGCCGTTAACGTAGTACAAGGGAGTACTTAGTCTGGTCAACTAATCCTAAAAGTTCGAGGCTAGAAGCCCCGAGCCGCAAGAAAGGGGTGTTGACATACTACAAATCAGCAGCCCACAGATAGAGCTTTTCAAACCGATGTCTATAACTGCGTTTTTTATCCAATGTTATGACACATGATGAGTTCGTCGTTAGCTTTTAGAGCTTACGTAACGAGGACATCATTAAGAATCTTAATTAAATTTAACTTAATTTTCTTTCATTTTACAATCTTGGGAGCAGAAAGACCAATGCCTACGGCACGCGCAGGTAACGGCGCGTCTTTCCGTGGGACGGGCAGTCACTACAAGTTGGCAAAGGACATCGCTCATCTTACACGCAGTTAGGGGAGTAGTTCAGCAACGCCGCTTTCTAAACTTGAGTCACGCTCAATCAATTAGTCGTTCGTCACAAGACGTGCTGCATGCATAACTACAGCAGAACTCACAACGGGCTGCGCCCCACTACGCGCTCTAGAACACAGAACTCAGGAGTAAAATAGCCTTCATACCTGGCGCGTGAAGTTTAGTACACAGGGCGCGTAAATAAACCAACCATTCCAAATCAACGAAAAGCTTACATCATAAGCTTTTTGAATTTTGACTTACTCAGCAGCGGTACTAGGTTCTGTACCTCACTTACTTGCAAACTGCTGTATGTACTGATTTAATCTTTCGCGTGTCTCCATGTTTTCTTTATTTGTCTTTTCATACAAAGACTTTAAAATATCAAACAAACTTGATGTTTATGAAAGACAAAAAGGAAAAAAGCTGACGAAAGATTAAAATTTCCAGGAAGACAGTAAAAGAAATTTGCCTAATAAGAAAAAATTTTTTCACTTTTTTGTTAAAAATCGTAAAATTGAGGCATGAAGGACTAGAAACATGATAATAACCTAGCTAAACTAACAGAAAGAGCATTTGTACTGTTATTTCTTAAAAAAAAGTGTGGTGCTTAATCTTCAATGATTCCAATCCAACTCACCCTCAAAAACTTCCTCAGTTACTGTGACACAACTTTAGATTTTCGTGGCTTACATACGGCTTGTATTTGTGGTTCTAATGGTGCTGGAAAATCTTCTCTACTCGAAGCTATAACCTGGGCAATTTGGGGTGAAAGCAGAGCCTCTTCGGAAGATGATGTTATTCATACAGGTGCAAAAGAAGTTAGAGTTGATTTCATCTTTGAAGCAAACCAGCAAACATATAAAGTGATTCGCACCCGAGTGCGAGGTGGGAGTGGTGCTTTGGAATTTCAAATACAAACACCCACTGGGTTTCGCCCACTGACTGGCAAAGGGATAAGAGCAACGCAAGATTTGATTTTAGAACACATTAAGCTGGATTACGAAACTTTTATTAATTCAGCATACCTGCGTCAAGGTCGTGCTGATGAGTTCATGCTGAAGCGACCAAGTGAGCGTAAGGAAATATTAGCAGAGTTATTAAAGCTGAATCAGTATGATCAGTTAGAAGAACGGGCAAAAGAACTCTCACGTCAGTTTAAAGCAAGAGCAGAAGAATTAGAGCGCTTTTTGGATTCCTTGAAATCTCAGCTGCAACAGCGTGAAGCAACTGCTCAAAAACAAGCTGACTTGGAAACCGAAATCAATCAACTTCAACAAGTACAAGCTTTTGAGACTATTCAATTACAAAGTTTGCAAGTTGTCCAGCACCAGCGACAAAACTGGGAGCAACAGCACAATTTTGTTAGACAGCAGTATCAAAATCTTAGCCAAGATTGCGATCGCCTGCAACAAGAGCGTTCAGCAATTGATAGCCAGCTATCAGATTTAGAAAAACTTTTAAGTCAAGAAGCTGAAATTAAAGCTGGGTACAACCAGTACCAAATTCTCCAATCTCAAGAAGAAGCGATGGGCGCTCAATTTGAAGAATACACTCGCGCTCAACAAATACGGCAACAAAAGCAACAGCAGCTGAGTAAACAAATTAACGAAATTGAACGGCAATTACAACACGCTGAAGCACAACTTTTGGCTGTACAGCAACAAGAGCAAGAACTTCAGCAAACTCTGAGTAAGTCAGATGAAGTCGAAGCTGCTTTAGCACAACTCGCAGCTGCACGTAACCGTCTTGCTCAATTGGATCAGCTGCAACTACAGGTTGCTCCTCTTTTGCAACAACGAGTCACATTGCAAAGTCAACTGGATCGTAGCCATGCTAGTTTAATAGCTCGATTTGAACAACTCCAAGCAACAGAGAACCAACTGCAACGTCAGCACAGACGCCAGCCGCAACTGCAACAAGCTGTCATGGAAGTGGCGATACAGATTGAGGAACTGGAAAAAAAGCGAGTTTATCTACAACGAGTTCAAGAAAAAGGACAGGAAAGGCGTCACCTGATCGAACGTTTGCAGGCTCATCAACGGGACTTTGAAAAACTGCTAGCAGAATTACAGCAAAAGCTACAAATGCTCCAGAACCCTAATGCAATTTGTCCTTTATGCGAACGTCCTCTAGACGAACATCACTGGAATCGTGTAGTAGACAAAACTAAACTAGAGTACAAAGATGCAGAAGATGAGTTGTGGATAGTCCGAGAACGCATGGCTGTTTCAGACAGAGAAATTCAGGTTCTGAGGCAAGAGTATAGAGAGATATCCCAACAATTATCTCCTTATGATACCTTACGTGAACAAAGAGGGCAATTGGCAGCACAGTTAGAAGTGACAAGTGATGTTGAGCAACAGCTACAACAAATTACCATTCAAAAGCAGCACTTGGAGCGATCGCTACAAATAGGTGACTACGCCCATGACGCACAAGCCGAGCTCCAGCAACTCGAACAATATCTGCAACAACTCAATTACAATGAACAAGACCACGCTCTCGCTCGTAACGAAGTCGAGCGTTGGCGATGGGCAGAGATTAGACTTAGCCAGATGAAAGACGCAGCTAAGCGTCAAGCGCAATTAGAAGCACGAAAACCAGAGATTGAAGCACAAATTGCTCAATTACAAACCAGAATTCAGCAAGAAGCCACAGAATCTGAATGTGCTAAACAAATTGCTGCTCTTGAGCGCCACATTGCTGATATGGGTTATGTATCAGAACAGCATAACAATCTCCGCATGGATGTACGCAAAGCTCAAGCTTGGCAATTACGCTATCAACAGCTTGTCGGGACGCAGCAACAGTATCCCCAACTCAAAACAAGATTGCAAGAGTTAGAGGTTTCTTTGCAGGCAAGATTGACAGAACGGCAAAAATTTGCTGCGCAAATTGAAAGCATCGTTCAACAGCTAGAAGAATCAGCAAACCCCTCTGCTCAAATTCAAGCATTAGAGCAGCAGATAACATCACGCAGACGACAACTCGATGAACAAATTGCCCAGTTAGGACGTTTCCAGGAACAATCTCACCAACTGGAAACACTGCAAATTCAGTACGAGCAACAGCAGCAGCTACTTCAAGAAGCAAAACAACAACACCGTATTTATCAGGAATTATCACAAGCTTTTGGTAAAAATGGTATCCAAGCATTGATGATTGAGAATGTCTTGCCTCAATTGGAAGCAGAGACAAATCAACTACTTTCACGGTTGAGTGCCAATCAGTTACACGTTCAATTTGTGACACAAAGAGCAGGAAAGAGTGGTAAGGCAAGCAAGAAAAATACCAAGCTGATAGATACGTTGGATATTTTGATTGCAGATGCTAGGGGGACGCGGGCTTATGAGACTTACTCTGGTGGGGAAGCGTTTAGAATTAACTTTGCAATTCGTTTAGCCTTAGCGAAATTATTAGCGCAGCGGGCGGGGGCGGCGTTGCAATTGTTGATTGTGGATGAAGGATTTGGGACACAAGATGCAGAAGGATGCGATCGCCTGATTGCAGCGATTAATGCGATCGCATCTGATTTCGCCTGCATCCTCACCGTAACTCATATGCCTCACCTTAAAGAAGCCTTTCAAGCCCGAATTGAAGTGAATAAAACACAGAGTGGTTCGCAGGTGCGATTGTTGATTTAATCAACAATTACTATGCATCTGGTAGTACTTGCTGAGTACCGTTTTCCATCTCAACGAAAAAGCTTTTGGGTACGATAGCATTAAATTAAGTGCAAATTCAGTGCATAATCAACCCAATGATAAACATCAGCCGAGATATACATTCACTCTCCAGCTTTAAACGCAATACGCTGGAATTCCTAGAACAGATGAAGCAGACGGGAAAACCTGTAGTGCTGACAGTTAATGGTAAAGCCGAACTTGTCGTCCAAGATGCTGAATCTTACCAGAAGCTGCTTGATGCTTTGGAGAAGTTGGAAGCTATTGCTGGAATCAAAAAGGGATTGGAAGATGTCGAAGCAGGTAGAACCACTACTTTGAGCGAATTTGAACAAGAAATGCAACAAAAGTATGGCATTTCTAGTTAGAACGACTCGAACGGCAAATGCAGAAATTGAGGCTGCTTATTTTTGGTTGAGAGAGCGAAATCCTGTTTATGCCGATAAGTGGTTTCGGGAATTAATGGATACTATAGCAATCCTATTTGATTTGTGAAAAAGATTTTGATTTAATGAACCGCAGAGACGCAGCGGAAAGTCTGAGCGGAGGTTTCCTCCGATCAGAGCTTTCCAAGACAGAGGGCGCAGAGGAGAATAAAAGAGAGTTTCACGAATGATTTAGGACTGCTATATATTTGATGATATAAGGTACTAGACAGCAAAAAAAATTACTTAATCGGAAGGTAAGAATCAATTACCTGTTTTAATCTATTAATATTTTTATCACTAATGTGGAAGGTATTTAGATTTTCTCTGAAAGATAACCAATAAGGCTGTACACTATTCTTATTAAGAACTATAGATTGATTGAAGAGAGATTCAAAAATTCCAGGACAACGAGATGAACCGTATATCTGATTATTTTCGCAGAACGCTTTTAGAATAGATTCCCATTGTGCAGGATTTAAAGAATCGGCTATCTCAAGTAATATATTAGCATTGAAAGCGGCATCATAATCTGAGTATGATAATCTAAAATTACTTACTATTTTAGGAAGATTTTCTATCAAGATAGGTTTTAATAAGTCATCGAGGAATTCGTTACTATAATTTGATTTCATGAGTATTAATTTATCAAATACTACTTGTTGAGAAAGTTTTATAATTGAAGTCTTCAGTAATTCAATCGCACTTTCTAGATTGCTGCCAGATAATTCATAGACATAATATTTACTCACTTCAAGTAACTCTTCTAGACAAGCATTCTCTAGTAAATAGAGCAGCCGTTGTTCAGTTATTTTTAGTAACTTTTCTTCTTGTGTGATTTCTGATAAGTTGCGTAAAATTCCTTTGAGAGAGGCTTCTTTAATTTTTTCCATTAAATACAAATAAATTTTCTCATTCCAAGAATTATTGTCCTTTGATATCATTGAAACTAATTCATGAAAACTAGCTTGGGGAATAGCTTTTTCTAGTAGAGATTCCATAACTTCTTCATTGATTGAGCTATTTTGTAGTTTTTCTTGGCAAAATTCCTTGAGAGAGAGTAGTTGTTTCAGAGTAAGCAGTTGAAGCTTAACGTATATAGCTTCTTTTAAAAAACTTATTTGAGCAGCTTTAAAGAATATATAAACATTTTGCTCGCATAGATAATTATATCTTGATGTGTCAAACATGTTAAGCCTTTCGATAAAGGCTAGCGCTTTTAATTGGCATGGCTCAGTAAGAGTGTCCCAATTTTTAACATCTGCTAAGTAGATAATTACTTTATCCCAATTGGTATCAACGACTTTGTTGAGAATAATATCAGACAATTTCTCATTCAAGATTTCTCTTGTTTGTTCAAGAAACATACTTGAGACTGCATGTATTGCAGAAAATTGACGTTCTCTTTCGTCTTCCGGAAGATTTTCTGTTAACAAGCTTATTGTTAATCCAAGAACAACATCTTTAATAAGAGCCAAGCGAGCGCGAGCTAACGGACTTTTTTGAAAATACTTTATTGCCAGTTCTGGATTTGTTGGGAAATACTCAGACTTAATATCTTGGAAAATTCTTTCACGGGCTGCACGACCTTGAACTGGTGGTCTTTCTAAAAGGTGTGTAATAGCACTTCTTAAGTGATAGCGTGCTAATTCCGCTGTCGCCTCAAATGGTTCCTCCAGAGATGTCATTGAGGGATGAGCGCATCGGCTTCTATCTTCAAATAATCTTTCAATATCTGACATCTCAACAATCGAGATTAATTCAAATGGGTTAAGCGCTTTTTTGGGAATATCTGACTCAAACTGCCAAAGCTCTTTGAACTTTTTTTCGGAACTCAGCTTTTCAAATTCTTCCAATAGCTTTAATGCTTCTTTATCTCCTAAAAGCTCTAATTCTCTCAGTTTATGAAGAAAATCAAATACTACTGCATTCCATATTGCCACAATACAAGAACGGTATGCTCCTGCTCTATAACAAGCTACTGCTTCTTTGATAAACTTCCTTGCTTGCTTATCTCTACAACGTACTATTAATTCATCTAAATCAATGAAAGCTTCGTACATAATCTAAGAACGACTAATTTTTTACCATTTGTCAGTATGGTAACCTAGGTGTACGCTCACCTGCGGAAGTTCCTAGCGATCTGCCGTTAGCGTAGCGTGCGCTTTGCGCGTAAGGCAAGCGAAGCGATCGCCACAGCTTTAACAATATCTTGCGATCTCCGGGATGCAGGCTTATGAAACTTATTCTGGTGGAGAAGCATATTGTGCATGGGTTAGAATATTCAAATATAGTCTTTTTAGGTTCGTAGTAATGCTATGACGCTACAAAAGTTGGAACCAGAACTACTTGCCTTAACACCAAATGAAAAAGCACAGGCGATTCAGATATTAGCCCAAAGTTTAGGAAATCCTTGGCGTGGAATCGAGAAAACCCCAGGTGTATGTGGTGGAGATGCTTGTATTAGTGGAACCCGCATTCCTGTTTGGATGTTAGTTAATGCTCGTAATTTAGGTATTAGCGAAGCTCAACTTTTGAAAGACTATCCAACTTTATCTGCGACAGATTTAGCCAACGCTTGGGTTTATGCCACAGTATATCCAGAGGAAATAACAACAGCCATTCGCGAGAATGAAGAATAATGGCTCGTTTATATGCAGATGAACAGTTTCCCTATGAAGTTGTGGAGCATTTACGCGATTTGGGGCATGATGTTGTTACCGTCCAAGAAGCAGGAAAGGCTAATTTAAAAATACCTGATGATGAAGTTCTCGCATTTGCAAGTAGTAACGAGCGTGTTATTTTAACTCTAAACCGCAGAGACTTCAAACGTTTGCATCGCTATGTACCTAGTCATGCTGGTATTATTATTTGTACGGATGATGGAGATAGAAGTGGATTAGCAAAACGAATTAATGCAGCTATTTTGGCAGGGGAACCTCTGGCTGGTAAGTTGGTTAGTGTGGTGCGTCCTGCGAGATGAACAAGATTGTGTGTAGACGATGCGCTTGCTTGTCATAAACATCAAAATTGCTTATTTTTCCAAATGCATTGCGGCGAAGTGACTGAAGAGCGATATCAAAGGCTAACTATTAAACATAACCATACAAGCTTGGTATCAAATGTTGATAAGGGGAACCAAAGACCAAAAATGGTAACCTAACTGTATACCTATCTGCGGAAGTTAAGAGCGATCTGCCGAAGGCAGCAGCGAAGCTATCGCCACGGTTTTAACAATGTCTTGCTATCTCCGGGACGCAGGCTTATGAGACTTATTCTGGTGGGGAAGCGTTTAGAATAAACTTTGCCATTCGTTTAGCTTTGGCGAAATTATTAGCACAGCGGGCGGGGGCGGCGTTGCAATTGTTGATTGTGGATGAAGGATTTGGGACACAAGATACAGAAGGATGCGATCGCCTGATTGCAGCGATTAATGCGATTGCGCAAAGCAAGAGACGCCCTTGGCGTATCGCATCTGATTTTGCCTGCATCTTAACTGTAACTCATATGCCTCACCTCAAAGAAGCATTAATAGGAATTTCAGAATTTTGGCGTTTTAATGGAAGTATGCTGAGAGTTTATATACTTTTGGGTGGTCAATATTCAGAAGTTCAAGCTAGTCCTATCTTTGCCTGTGTACCAGTCAGAGAGATTCCCCGGTTTATTCAAGAAAGCCGAAAAATTGGACAAATAGCCGCAACTCGTATTTTCCGTGCTTGGGTTAGGCAGTATATTTCTCACTCAGGGGAGTAGAAGATAAATATTTACACAAATTTCTTAACAAAGAAACCATGTCTTTAGGAGCACAGGATTGCTGCGCTCCTTGACAATTCATCAACCCAAACTATAAACGAGAGTAAAATTATTGGCTGGCATATCAATAATTTCCTTTAGCTTTAGCCCATATTTTTGAGCAGTATTTGTGATATCTGCAATATCTTTTAAACCCCATTCTGGTACTTTATAAGATAGAAGAGTTCTATCAAATTCTTCATTCGAAGGTGTTGTATACTTGCCATCCACTTTAAATGGACCATAGATGAATAAAGAACCGTTAGCACTGAGATAGTTGACTGTACAATTCATCATGCCATCCGCAACAGAGATTGGTGCAACTTGAAAAATATTAATACAGAAAATGGCATCAAATTTTTTTCCAGTTAAAACTGACCAAGTTTGTGGTTGAGTTAAGTCCAGTTTGATTGGTGGTTGGACGTTTTGGGCTTGAGTCTGTTGAGTTAATTGCCTAATATTTTCAAACACTTCTTCATTCATGTCTGAGGGTTGAAAACTTAGATGCTGGAAATGGGAAGCGAAGTAGTTGATGTGCATACCACTACCAGAGGCAAACTCAAGAATTTGACCTTCGCTGTTGGGTAGCCTTTGTTTGAATACTTCTAGAATAGCATCACGGTTGCGATCGCCTGCCCAAGCAACATAAGAACTAAGTGGATGCGGATCCAGTGCAGGTTTTTCTAATGCTGACATTTATCGCTTCTGTATTTTGTTGGGTTGTATTATTTGGAGTCTATCGAATAAAAGGGAGAATTCATACCAATGCTGGCTTCTTGAGTGATCTCACCATCAAAAAGTTTCACAGTCAGATTTCCATTCACCTGTTTTGCAAATGGAATTAGCAAGCTATCAATATATTTTTGTGCGTTCTCTAACGAATCAAATTCATAAAAACCACCAACAGTATTGGTGTTGATACCACTTAGCCAGGTTTTAGATTGCAGTCCTGAGAATTTTTTCATTTCTACATTGATGGAAACCCAATCAATTTGAGTGAAAGGTATAGATACTTGATACTCGGCGTAGAGAAATAGTTTACTCATGGGTATTTGTGACTTGATGCTGAGTTCTGCTTCTATTATTTTCTTCTATTAAATTAAAATTAGCTCAATTAAACGGAGATGTCTTCTAGCTCATGGTGACTGGCGACACAATTAAACCATCCTTAACATGAATAGTTCTCTGGGTTTGAGCAGCAATCTCAGCTTCATGAGTAACAATAACAATCGTAATACCTTGACTATTCAAATCAGTCAGCAAATCCATCACTTCCTGGGAAGTCTGACTATCCAATGCACCTGTTGGTTCATCCGCCAACACTAAAGCAGGGCGATTGACTAAAGCGCGAGCAATTGCAACCCGTTGCTGTTGTCCACCAGAAAGTTGATTGGGACGGTTGTACAGTCGTTCTGCTAGTCCGACTCGCGTCAGGGCTTCAATTGCTCGTTGGCGTCGCCGATGTCTGGGAATACCAGCATAAACCATCGGTAGCATAACGTTTTCAACAGCAGTAGCGCGAGGCAATAAATTGAATTGCTGAAAGACAAAGCCAATACGCTGATTGCGAATGTATGCTAGTGCATCATCATTCAAAGTCGTGAGGTTTCGCCCCTCCAAAACATAATGTCCACTAGTTGGACGATCCAGACAGCCGATGATATTCATGAGGGTAGACTTACCAGAACCAGACACTCCCATAATGGCAACATACTCACCCTCCTCAATCGTCAGGTTAATACCTTTAAGAATCGGTACCTCTGTATTCCCCAAGCGGTAGGTTTTGGTAATGCCTTCCATCCAAATCATGGTAACCATCTTACTCCCTTCCTCTTCCTCTGCGTCCTCTGTGTTGAAAAGATCTGAGCCTCGCTCCTTTGAGGAGCTTACGCGCTTCGGAGGAAACCTTCGCTCAGACTTTTCGCTGCGTCCTCTGCGGTTCGTTAATAGGTATTTTTTGAGCGGGACAAATCAATTCAAAATGTACTGCGTTCTTGCACTCTACGAAAATTCGGCGTTGCATAAAATAGGGATGAATTATTGAACCACAAAGACGCGAAGTGCGCGAAGAAGTTAGGTTTTTTAGTTTACAAAAGTTCAAAAACATCCCGCAATTATGCAACACCGAAAATTCAAAGTTCAAAATTAGAAGTTACTCCCAGCCTACGGCTCGCTACGCTAACACTCAGTCACTCCGTAAAGCAGCGATTGGATCAAGTCGGGCGGCGTTGCGGGCTGGAATCACCCCTGCGACTAACCCGGTTACTAACGAAAATCCAAATCCAGCAAGAATTGACCACAAAGAAACTACAAACGGAAATTTAAACACGTTAGCTGCTACAAGGGCAAGGCTAATACCAAATCCAATACCAATCGCTCCCCCTACAATCGCAACCGCGACTGCTTCAGTTAAAAACTGGCTCAAAATCGCGCTGTAGGTAGCTCCTACGGCTTTACGAATGCCAATTTCTCGGGTTCTCTCTACAACGGAAACCAACATAATGTTTGCAATACCAATACCCCCAACAATTAGGGAAATTCCTGCGATCGCCCCTACTAAAATAGTAAACAATCCCACAACATTGCTAAAAGTATTAATAATATCAACTTGATTAATAATGCGAAAGTCGTCTGCTTGAGGCGGGTATATATTATGCTTAATACGAAGCAAGTTTGTCACCTGAAACTGAGCCGCATCAAGCTGCGCCTCGTCTTCAGCCTTTAACCACAAACCATTAATAGCAGTACCGTTAAGAGCATTATTGCCCACAATTCGGGCAGACATATTTGTTAGGGGAATATACATTTGGTCATCGACATTCTGTGCGCCTGATGCTCCTTTCGACTCCATTACCCCAATCACCTTATAGCGTCCGCCTTGAATGCGGATATCATAACCAATGGCAGATGAGCCAGTACCAAATAAATCATCGCGCACTTTACTACCCAGAACAGCAACAGGATGAGCGCTATCTAAGTCTTCCTGAGTAAAGTACTGCCCTTGTTGGGGATGAATGTTTTTCACTTCTGGGTAATTCAAATCTGTTCCAATCACCGTTGTGGAAATATTTTGTCCCGCATAAACCACCTGTACTGTGCGCTGTAGAAAGGCGGTGACAGATTGGGCGGCTGGAACCTGTTGGGCGATCGCCTGTGCATCTTCCCATGTTAAAGTTGATGCAGAACCAACACCTTGGCTAATTCCTCCAGAGCGTGCTGCTCCCGCAAGCACCAGCATGACATTCGAGCCTAAAGCTTGAATCTGCTGTTCGGTTGCTTTCTGAATTCCTTGACCTACCGAAGTCACAGCAATCACAGAAGATATCCCAATAATCACTCCTAACATTGTCAGCCCTGTGCGGAGACGATGACTCCACATGGCTTCTAATGCCATTGATAAAATTTCAAGTAGCGAGACTTTAATTGGACGAATAGACTTAACCACTTAAAGCACCCTTCTAACGATAACGCCTTGGAGGTCCCCCGAAGGGCATCATTGGAGATGAATTAAATTGAGGACGCGCCCCTGGTGGGAAACTAAGCATCACTTGCTCTCCCTCACGCAGTCCAGAACGAACCACTGTTTTTTGACCGACACTGACTCCAGTTGCGATCGCTCGAAATTCAGGTCGTTTCCTCTTTCCATTCTCGGTGAAGACCATGACTCCACTGGTGTTGTCTTGACGTACAATAGCAACTGTGGGAATTACCAGGGCGTTGTCTAATTTCCCAACGTTAAAGTCCACATTCACATTCATCCCCGCTCGCAGAAGATTTTCTGGATCAAAAAGAGACATTTTGACTTCAAAATTTGTAACATTTTGCTCTACAGTGGATTGAGCAGCAACTTGGGTAACTTTTCCTGGAAATTTTTTATCTGGATAAGCATCTGCCTGGATAGTCACGGTCTGTCCCACTTTAATTTGCGAGATATTGGTTTCAGCCACTTTTGCCGTCACTAGATTTTTAGATCCCAATGCCAGGATAGAAGAAGAGGTTGCTGAAGAAACAGAGCTACCTGCTGTAGTAGGAGTTACAAATGCACCGGGGTCAGCAAACTTACGCGTGACAACGCCAGTGAAGGGAGCACGAATAATTGTATCATTGATTTGCGTCTGAATTGTCTGTAAACTCCCCTGAGATGTCATCACTTTAGCGCGTGCTTGGTCAATTTCTTCTGGTCGGGAGCCATTTTTGAGCTTGGCAAGTGCTTGTTGTGCTGCGATCAGACTAGCTTTTACCTGTTCAAGATTATCTTTGGCGTTGCGCTGTTCGGTTAAAGCTTCGTCTAGAGTATCGCGAGAAACTGCACCTTCCTCTGTAGCAGTACGTAGCCGCCTGACGCGTAAGTTTGATAAATCTAGCCGAGATAGGGCTTGGACAATCTGTGCTTGATTACTTTTGACATCGGCTTGTCCTTTAGCAATGTCTTCTATACGACTACCCGCTAGTACTAAGCGTAGATTGGCTTGGGCATTTTCCAATTCTCCTTTTGCTTGAGTGAGTTGTCCTCGCAAGTTCAAGTCATCCATATATGCTAGGATTTGTCCTTCTTGAACGCGATCGCCTTCTTTCACCAGCAATTTTTTCAACACACCAGACGTTTTCGGACTGACGTTAGTTGAACGTTCAGGTTGTACTGTACCATTTGCCGAAATTGTCACAGGAAGATTTGTTCGCTCGACAACAGCCGTTTGTATCCGACGTTGGAGTTCTTGACGCTGTGTGATCATGAACTGCCGTACCCCATAGTAGCCTCCTCCAAGCAAAAAACCCAAAACGAGGAATCCTACGAGCCACTTTGGTAATCTGAGTGGTCTTAAACCTTTCACAGAATCGGGTTTTTTCCAGGACTGCGAATTGTTGACTAGATCAGATCTTTCCTCGACTTTTGCCATATGCTTTGAAAATCTCCTGTGATCTATCGTCTTTTAAAGATTTATCATGTTATACATTTAAAATAAAAATTAAGGAAACCCCCAATTCTTTATTTTGAAGGAACTGGGGGGAACTTGGAGCATGAATACTTAGCAATTGATTATTCGCAATTTTGACCAAAAACTCTATAATGCATATCAATTGCTTTTAATACTGGTAAATCTCTTCCGATTTCTTTGGTGCTAGAAAACTCTGCATTAGTTTTAAAATTTTATTTCCCAATTTTTGCTTTCGCTAGTTGCATGGTTTCTAGCTTAAGTGCTTCCCCTGATAGATTACATGAAGCGAAAGTCCCAAACAGATTAGGACAAAAGTAACTATCAATTTGTGACTTTTGTCATACTCTTGACCTGATTGACATTTTCCCACGGCTAGAAATGGTGAGCCAGCGCGGTCTGATAAGGAACAATAATTGCTACCCAAGCGTTTGCGTAGCGCCCCAGAGGGGCTAGATGTGCTGATAACTGATAACTGATAACTGTTAATAATGGTTACCAGACTTACGGTGATGCACAGCGGTAACCCCCTCACCATCTAGCACTTTGCCATTATCCACAGTTGCATAAACAAGCCAATGGTCGCCTACTTCCATCCGGTTTTTTACGGAGCATTCTAAGTAAGCTAAGGCATCATTAAGAATAGGAGAACCGTTTCCAGCTTCTTGAGTTGCGACACCATCAAAGCGGTTTTGTCCTGGACCAAAGGGTTTGAGGAAGTCCTTCATTAAGCCGATATGATTTCCCTCTTTCAAGACATTTAGGACGAAATTATTACCTGAATGTGTCAGTGATTCTACTGCTCTATCTTTCGCGACAGCAATGGTTAAACCTGGTGGATTAAAGCTTGCTTGAGAAACCCAAGAGGCTAACATTGCGCTGGAGATATCGCCTTGCTTTGCTGTGAGGATACACAGTGAACCGACAACGCGCCCGACTGCTTGTTCAGTTGTCGTGGCGGGCTGGCTGGGAGTGCGCACTTTTTTCGCTTTCTTCAGCGCTTGAGCAAAGTCAGTTCCTGCTTCTTCACACATTTGCAGAGTAGCATCATTGGGTTTAAACTTCACTCTGATAGTTTCAAAACCAAATCGATAGCCAGCGTCTTTGAGTTTACCCTCGATAATATCGACTGCTTCCCCACTCCAACCGAAAGAACCAAAGACACCAGCAAGTTTATTGTTAGTCGCAGTGGAAAGTACAATACCTAAAGCGACTTGTACAGGAGTAGGTGCATGACCACCAAGGGTAGGAGAACCAATGATAAAGCCAGATGCTTTTTCGACTGCAGCGCGGATTTCTTCTGGCTCAGCAAACTCGCAGTTTATTGATTCTACAGCAACACCGGCTTTTGTCATACCACGAGCGATCGCCTGGGCAAGAGTCGCTGTGTTTCCATACGCCGAAGCATAAATCAACGCGACAGATGTTTCTTGCGATGCTTGCTCCTGACACCATTGGCGGTAAAATTCTGTTAGTTCAATTAAGCTGTAGCGTACTAAAGGTCCATGCCCAGTCGCATACATTCTCACAGGTAAGTCACCAAGTTTATCGAGTGTAGTTTCGACTTGACGAGCATGAGGAGCCATGAGGCAATCAAAATAATAGCGTCTATCTTCGTTGATGATTTCCCAGCCTTCATCAAAAACCTGATCGCCACAAATATGTGCTCCAAAAAGCTTATCTGTGTAGAGAATTTCTGTTTGCGGATCGTAGGTGCAAAGTAAGTCTGGATAGCGAGGATTGGGAGTAGGAATAAATTGTAGATGATGTCCTTTACCCAAATCTAAAGTTTCTTCCCCACGCATCACCATCACTGGTAAATCTGGGTTTTCCAATGCGCCACGCAAATTTTTTGCTCCTGGGTTAGAACAAACAAAGGTGATTTGCGGTGCAAGTTCCAATAAAGCTTTGAGAGTTGCGGCACGGTTGGGATTGATGTGACCGAGAATGACGTAATCAATGTTTTTTAAATCGAAGCGTTTGTGCAAAGCTTCCAGGAAAATTTCTGTAAATGTTTCTCCTGGAGGATCAATGAGGGCAATTTTATCTCCTTTAATGAGATAACAATTTGCTGTTGTCCCCTTTGCTAGAGCATATTCTATTTCAAATCTCAGGCGTGTCCAACTGCGGGAACGAAGCACAGTTGTGTCAGTAGCGATGGGGTAAACCTGAACGTCACGGGATTTAGTTTCTGGCATGAGTTTTATGTAATAAAATTTTATATTGAACTATGTACTTTATGTAAGGTAGTAATGTAGGGTGTGTTAACGCAGAGCGTAACGCACCTTAGACTGTTTTGTTTTGCTCAAATTGGGAAATCCACTGCTACCGTCTGATGACCACGCGCTTGTATTTCTTGAGTGAGTAGATCCCAACACCACGCGCCCAGGAAAGCACCGTGAACTAAACAGAAAAGACTCATAAGCGGTTATCAGTTATCAGTAGAGTGGACTGGTGTTGTTAATAATGATTACCAACTTTACGATGGTGGACTGCTGTCAGCGCCTCTGGTTTGGAAACTCGTCCTGCGTATACGTTGCTGTACACAATCCAGTGGTCACCACCATCCATCCGACTGATGACTTCGCACTCCATGTATGATAAAGCATCTGCAAGGATGGGTGTACCATTTTCGGCTGGCTGGGTTCTCACTCCTTCAAAACGATCAGCACCAGGAGCAAAACGTTTGAGGAAGTGCTTCATCAATTTTTGGTAGTTACCTTCTTCTAAGACGTTGAGCACGAATTTATCGCCCACTTGCATGAGTGATTCAATTGCCCTATCTTTAGCGACTGCTATCGATATTCCTAAGGGTTTGAAGCTGGCTTGAGAAACCCAAGAAGCTAACATGGCGCTGGATACATCACCTTTTTTGGCAGTGATGATGTATAATCCACCGCTAATTCTACCTAATGCTTTATCAACGTCAGCACCCAGAGATTTCATTTGCTTGATGCTGCGATCGCGTGTCACCCACTGTCCGATATCTGTCCCTGCTTCTTCACACTGCTTGTAGGTGTTTTCTGTAGGTGTTTGTTTAATCCGAATTGCTGGAAACGCTGTTATCAAACCCAAATTCCGAAATTTACTCAGCAACGGATCGATTGGTTCGTCATCTCCACCGCCTGATTCAAAAATTCCTACTCCTTGTTTTTCATTCACTGAGCCTAAAATGGTACTGATGGCAGCTTGGATACTAGCTGCACCAGAAGCTGGAGGCATTCCAACAACAATACCAGCACAACGACTTACAAGTTCCCGCAATTCTTGTAAGTCAACGCCTGCACGCAAGTCTACCATTTCTGTGGCGACGCCAGTTTTGGTGATACCGCTGGCAATTGCTTGGGCTAGGCGATCGCCATAACCGTAATCTGAAACGTAAAAGACTCCTACGCTTGTTTCTGCTTTGGCTTGGGTTTTACTCCAATTGCGATAACGCCCGGTGAGTTCGTCAACGTTATGTTGTAGTAATGGTCCATGACCTGTGGCTATTATGTTGATTTTTTCCAGTTCATCCATCCGCTTGAGGGCAGATAAAACTGAACGGGCGTTAGGAGCCATCAGACATTCGTAATAGTATTGAAAATCAGCTTCTATTGTTTTTAAATCTTCGTCAAACGTGCTATCTGAGCAATAGTGCATCCCAAACGCATCACAGGTAAATAGAGTTTGAGTTTTGTGATCGAAGGTGAAGATGGTGTCGGGCCAGTGTAAATTTGGTGCAATGACAAATTCTAGTTCGTGTCCGTTGCCTAAATCCAGGCGATCGCCATTTTTCACAATTTGGCGTTTAAATGGACGATGCACCAAATTTTCCAAGAATTGGATGGCGACTTTAGAACCGACAACTGTTACATCCGGCGCAAGTTGTAAAACATCTTTGACTAAACCGCTGTGGTCTGGCTCTGTGTGACTGATAATAAGATATTGAATATCTGCTGGATTAATTAGACCTTTGAGCGTATCTAAGTAAAGTTGGCGAAACTTTTCGTGAGAGGTGTCAACCAGAGCTATTTGCTCACCGCGTATCAGGAATGAATTGTAGGTAGTACCATTTTGCAAACCAAACTCGATATCAAAGCGATCGCGATCCCAATCCAAAGAGCGAATTGCTGTCGTCTCGGGAGCAATCTCGCCTGTTTCCATGGTTAGCTTTTTCTTGGTTTTTTCGGTGAGCGCTACCATAACTTGTCTCCTTAGCAATTGAGTATTTATTACTCTGTCCCTATTGTGACACGACTTTTTTATAAATTTTTATTAATTTTTCTATAGATAAGTTAAAAAAAACTAAAAGTATTAATATGGTGGTGAGTATCTCGTTACTCACAAGCCGCCAGACAAAGACTATGCAAAAAAGCCTGCTTAGGCAGGCTAAGCCTGTAACTAGCACAGGTAGGTAGTTTGAACAAAGAAAGTAACATTCCTCTTGCTATCCCTGCTTTGGTGCATAGCGTCCGTTGCTTAAAGCATTCGCCTGATTCATACTCGAATTCAGCAATGTCCCTATGACTCGTACCAGAATTTCAGGTGCAAAAAGCGTCCTTGGAGACTTGACTAGATGTGACACTTGTGCAAAACTGCGGTATATCTTGGGATTAGTAACGCATAGCAGCATGACTTGATCCATATATCGATGCATTAATTGAGTCATTTTGCTAAGATGACCGCCAGAGGTAGTTGCCCAACGGAAATCTTCACCTGTTGCCATCAACCAAGGAGTTTGCAAAACTTTAGAGAGTTGCTTTTGAAAGTGCTTAGTTAAACCTGTGAGGTTGGGCTCTCGATACCGGAATTGCTCTTGTAAGCACTGGTTAAGGGTTAAAGCACCCAATGCAGCAGCGGTCATACCCTGACCGTAAATAGGATTGAAGGCGATCGCGCTCTACCACAGTGACATGCTCAAAGTGTTCTACTAAAATTCTTGCTGCCAGTAATCCAGCCATGCTACCGCCAATCACTACGGCATGACTTCCATTATGAATTTTCTGTTGTGTCTCTACGTGGGTAGACATTGTTCGTTTACTAAATTAATCTTTTTAAAGTTTAAGTCTAAATATTTTCTATCAAAGCATAGCGGGAGGGTGAGAACCCCTACCTTTTAAGGAGGGGATGAAACCCGACACGCCCCGACTTTAGTCCGCAGTGTCTCTTAACCATCGTTCTACATATTCACTCACACTTAATCCTTCTGTCTGTGCCATATCTTTTAATTTGTTCCAAGAAGAATCAGTAAGTGATATGCCGTGGACTTTCTTTAACTCGTTATATAAAACGGGTTGATTTTTCACTCTTTTTTTACCTTTACCTGTTGACATCTCTTAGAATTGTCGAGTATTCTAAATGCATACTAACAAGGCAGCAGGAGGTGAGTCAACTGTACAGAACAATTCCGGTTAGGGCAAGATTTACAGACGAAGAAAAAGTCTTTTGGGTTAATCAATGCGAACACGCTAACAGCCTGATAAACGAGAGCGTTTATCACACTAGGCAAACTCATTACAGCAAGCTTGAACAGTTAGATGATGCTTTTACAACTTACTGGCGTAGTGATGAATTACTTACGGGGTGGAAAACGTATAAGTGCAGCACGACTTACCCCGAATTAGATAAAGTTCTCAAAGACAGTCCACATTACAAAGCAATGGCTGCACAGTCAGCACAGCAAACGCTAAAGACTGTAGGCGAGTCAATCACTAGTTATAACGGGTTGGTAAACGCTTATTACAAAGGTGAAGTTGATAAACCGTCACTACCAAAATACAGAAAACGTGGTGGGCTTGCATCTGTAACATTTCCGCGTCAAGCACTCAACTATAAAGGTGGTTGTTTTTATCCATCAATTAGTCGTGAAACTAAACCGCATTTACTAATAGAAATAGCCTTGCAATTGCCTGAATTCATTGATTCAGATTGGGTTAAGGAAGTAACGGTACGTCCTTATTTGGGTGAGTTGTGGATTGATTGGGTAATTGATGATGGCAAAGAGCCAATCAACAGCAATCCCAACCTTGATTACACTCAAGCTTGGAGTTTTGACCACGGAGGAACCAACTGGTTAACAGGTGTTTCAACTCATGGGAAAAGTTTGATTATTGATGGTCGCAAACTGAAAGCGATGAATCAAGGTTATTGTCGTCTAGTTGCCAAGTACAAGCAAGGGAAGTCTGATTTTTATTGGGCGGGGGTCTTACACGAAGAAAATGAACCAGCCTTACTACAACGAGTACCCGACTACGCCGACAGATCAACGAAACAAAGGCTGGTTCATTTTCTAGGGGACAATGCGTCGGATTCCAATCTTGATAGAGTACAACGCAAACGTAATAACCAGATGCGTGATGCTGTGAATAAAGCAGCGCGATTTATCATCAACCAATGTCTTAATGACCGTGTGGGGAACCTTGTCATTGGTTGGAATGATGGTCAAAACAGTGGCTCTAATATGGGCAAACGCAACAATCAGAACTTTGTTGTTATTCCCACAGGACGATTGATTGAACGTCTCAAACAACTTTGTCCAGAATACGGAATTGTACTCACAATCACCGAGGAAGCATACACAAGTAAAGCGTCTTACCTGGATGGCGATAGCCTCTACAAGCATGGTGAAAAACCCGCAGGATGGAAACCGTCAGGTCTAAGAGTAAAACGCGGATTGTACAAAAGTCGTGATGGTCACGTTATCAATGCAGATTGCAATGGCGCGGCTAATATTGCGAGAAAAGTCGCCACACAGCTAGGTTTGAATCTAGTCGAGGTGGGTAGGGCATCTTTGACAGTGCCACAACGGATTGATTTGTTTAATCGCTTAAGTAAATCATATCGTAAACGTTGCGCAGATGAGCCAGTGCTGCGGGAGGGGAGCCACTGCGTTGGACGGGTTTCCCGGCTTGAAGCATGTGGCGTTTTCCCTCCGCAGGCATCTGGCGGTGGGCTTTTAGCCCTCGGAGCAACATCAGTTTAGAATCCCCTTACTTCTAGTGAGGGGAGATGTCAATCTGAAGTTTTATATCGGAATTTAATAGTTACCTTGTTAAAGTTATATCAAAATAAAAAAGTCTAGAGTCATCTGAGAAAGATGACAGCTAATAATTAATGCGTAATAGCTCTTTCTGGCTAGCTTTAATGATTGGAAATTCCCGGCTGCATTGGGCGCACTTTATAGGTGAAACGCTCATTCGTACTTGGGATACAAATTATATGCCAGCTAACATTGTGCAGAAATTATCTCAATCAAAAACACTGAACGACCTACCACCAGAGATTTTACCACCTAATGAAGGGATAAACGGACAAGGCGATACGGGAGACCATAGGAGCGAGGAAACTATGGAGGGAAGGACAGAGGGAGAATTTTCTCTGACTCTCTCACTCTCTGACTCTCTGAATCCCTTATCTCCCCACCTCCCCATTCCCCTCCTCTTAGCCTCGGTTGTTCCCAATCAAACAGCACTATGGCAAACTTATCCTAACGTTTGTATTATTACCTTAGAACAAGTTCCCATAAAGGGGATCTATTCCACACTGGGAATCGACCGTGCATTAGCTTTATTGGGTGCTGGACAAGTTTGGGGTTTTCCTGTGCTGGTGATTGATGCGGGAACAGCACTTACCTTCACTGGTGCAGATACTAACCATTGTTTGGTTGGAGGCGCAATTCTTCCAGGGCTTGGGTTACAGCTTGCGACTCTTGCTGAAAGAACAGGACAATTACCAACAGTTGAGTCACCCCAGCAATTACCTCAGCGTTATGCTTTGAATACTCAACAAGCAATGCAAAGTGGGGTTATTTACACTCTAGTTGCTGGAATCAAAGATTTTATAGAAGCGTGGTGGCGGGATTTTCCGCAAGGGAAGATTGTGATGACTGGAGGCGATCGCACTTTGCTGGTAAAGTATCTACAATCTCAGGAAACTGAGATTGCAGCGCATGTGATTGTGGAGACGAATTTGATTTTTTGGGGAATGCAAAAATGCAATGAACGATGCTGTTTTCATCCCCGATGCGATCGCCTGAAGAAAAAAGATTACCTACTCGGTGAAATAGAAAAGACAGAAGGCTAGTGACTTGGAACTCTCACAAACAGAAGCGAGAAGTCAAAGCGCATTCAACAGAATTACGCACAGAGCAACTTAAGGACGGATTATCTGCACTGGATGTACAAGAACGCCAAGAACTAGGATTGACCGATAAGGACAATGAACGCACTAAGGCATTGCACCGAGATGGCTGTCAAAACCTGCAAGATGTCTCGCAAAGGCTTGATTTGTCGTTGTTAATCAGGTCTTTTCTACCGATGATGTAGCAAATTATCAAATCTATACACAACAAGGATTTTCAGACCAGATTGCCGGAAAAAACACGGTTCTCGGCTCAATGCCTATTTAACCAAAAATCAACCCTTAATAAAGTCGCGGATATCCCCAGCCACAACTGGCGCACAAGACTCTGGTAAATTATCCTCTCCGTGGGCAATTGTTTTCAACTTTGCATGAAGAATATATTGAGCGTAAGCGCGACTCATGGCTATAGCTTCTTGGTTGTCTTTTTCACCTTGTAGAATTAAAACCGGGACTGTTATAAATGACAATTCGTCGTGTAGCAATTCTGCTTGAATTTCTGGATGCTGGCGTTGGAAAAGGAGTTCGCAAGCTGTAGGATAATGCTGCATCACTTGATGAAATCGCCAATCCTGTTCAATTTTTTCATTCAAACCAAATATTTTAGTTATGGGACGAAATAGTCGCAATAAGTGAAAAACCAGTGATGGACGCTTTAATATCCGTTGCATCCTTTGCCAACGTTTCTTTTGCCCTTGTATTTCTACACCCTCAGGCGCTAGTAACACCAAACCATTAATTTGTTCTGGATACTTCAAAGCATAGCTAGCAGCAATCCAAGCCCCAAGGGAATCTCCAACTAAATAGACTCTGTCTTGCTTTAAAGCGCGCTTTAAAGTGTGTAGCAATTGTGCTATGCATTCCACTTGCAAATCAATTGAATAGTGGACATTAGGAAACTCTGATTCGCCAAATCCCAGTAAATCTGGGGCAAAGCAATGGAAATCTTGTGCTATCATCTCCATGATAGATATCCACTGGCTGCTATCACTCCAACTACCATGTAAAAAAATTATGGCAGTTCCTTCTCCAATCTCACGCCAGAAAAGCGTCCCTTGAGAAAGCTTTATGCGGGAGCTACGAAATATAGAATTCATATTTAATGATTTAATATAAGCGTTATCTTTAGTAGATTTTTCATTTGAAATTGTGAGTTAGTAGGTAGCTGCTCATTATTCGTTAATTTTTTTACTAACTACTAACCACTAACTAGGGCTGAAATAGCATTACGCTAGTGTTGTTAAGCCATCTAGATAATCTTGTAGCTGCCGACTATGGTCATGAGACATCTGTCCTGGAGGTAGAGAATTGAGTGGAAAAGCTTGGATTTCCATCACTTCCAAAGTATCTTGAATTTCCATGTTTCCCTGCACATTTGCTTCAACTACAATACAAATTGAATGAATTCTAGGATCGCGGTCTGGTGCGGAGTACACACCAACTAAACGCCGAATTGTTACCAGTTCTAGTCCGGTTTCTTCCATTAACTCGCGTTGGATAGCATTAGGAACATCTTCTCCCCAGTCCACCATTCCTCCAGGTAAAGCCCACAGACCGTTATCGCGCCGTCGGATCAGCACAATTCGACCATCTGGTAAAATTGGAATAATACTTGTGCCTGGAATGGGATGACGAAAGATAATGCCCAGCACGGTTTGTCCAATGCGCCATAAATTACGTGTGGACTGAACAGCCACTGCAAAAAAAGCAAGAATGTTCAATTTTCAATCGTTTGCCTTGTAGTGTAGAGTTGCCCCGCCACTCCCACTTTTTCAAGTGTGATGTTGAGTTGCTTGTTATACAACAATTTTTGTGGTTTGGGGTTTTATTTTAACGATTAACGTAGAATCTATGTTAATTCTACCATTTGCTTAAATTAAAGATATTGTATGTCTGAAGACACAAATTTCTCAATCAAGCAAACTCTGAGATTATAGCAAAAGCATGGTACTTGCTATGAGTAGAACTTTGTTCTCATTGATCTTAATAAAAATTATCAGGTAAATGAGAAAACCGAGCCAGTTTAATTTATAACTCAAATGACGACTGAAATGACGACTTAAAGTAAATTTGCATTTTTAGTTTATATACAATTTTTTTATCAAAACTTTTTTTATACGAAGAGTCAATTTCCTGATAACTACTATACTGAGGTAGCGTGAGAGTCGATCTAAAAAATTTGGTCTGAATTGGTGAAAAGTCTCTAATATTATAATTTTCGTACTATTAGATTTTACTTTTTAAACTTCTTATTCAAGATTGTACTTAATTTTTTTGATTCCCTGCCTCGGTAGGCAAAGACTTCTGCAAGATGGTAAGCTCTACTAACCTTTTGTATGCACAGCGATATATTCTAAACGACTCTTCTATAGATTTGTTGACATTTTTTTTATAGAATGGTACTATAGTCTACCGTCTGAAATATGTCAGTCGCAAAACTAGGCTTAAGTTATATAAGTAATACCAATAACTGTTATTGCCTACATTCAGCCTAGAAGTAGCTTATTTAGTTGTTTATTTTATGAGGTGAACATGGCTAAGCGCCGCAATCCGAAGAAAGAAAAGGCGCTACGGAACCAGGCATATGCCCGAAAGTTTCGTAAACGGACGACAACAGGACGTTTCCAAAGAAGGTTCCAACAACGACCTCCGAAGAGCGAAGAAGATGAGGGCGCAGCAGTTATGGATGCTGAGTAAGTTCTCTATTCAAATACTTTTTGCCCTATAGCTCTTTGAGGGTCGGGGCGTACATTATGTACGCCCTTGTTGATTATTTAGTTGTCATTTGAGCACGGGCGCTAAGGAGTGCTTGCTTAACTTGGGCAAACCCTGTACCACCATAGCTATTACGAGCAGCAACCACTTGCCGAGGTGATATTGCCTCGTAAATATCTTCTGCAAATGCTGGATGAAGTTGTTGCCACTCTTTTAGGCTCAAATCTTTGAGGAGTTTCCCGGCAGCGATACTGGTTTTTACCACTTTGCCCACAAGATTGTATGCTTCCCGGAAGGGTACGCCCCGTGCTGCAAGATAATCTGCGACATCGGTTGCATTAGAAAAGTCTTGTGTGACTGCTTCTTGCAAGCGCTGAGTCTGAAATTCTAAACCTTCTTGGAGTAGAATTGTCATTGCTTCTAAACAAGCTTTGACTGTGTTAACGCTGTCAAATAAACCTTCTTTGTCTTCTTGCAAGTCTTTGTTGTATGCCAAGGGAAGCCCTTTCATCATCACTAACATTGCCTGAAGATGACCAAATACGCGTCCAGTTTTCCCGCGCACCAGTTCTGGTACGTCGGGGTTCTTTTTTTGAGGCATAATGCTTGAACCCGTCGCGCAGCTATCTTTGAGAGTCACAAAGCCAAATTCCTCTGATGCCCAAAGAATGACTTCTTCTGAAAGACGACTGAGGTGAACCATAATCAGACTGGTAGCACAAAGAAATTCGATCGCAAAATCGCGATCGCTCACTCCATCAAGGCTATTAGCATAAACTCCCTCAAAATTCAAGAGTTTTGCTGTATAGTGGCGGTCTATAGGGAAAGTTGTTCCTGCTAAAGCACCGCACCCCAAAGGTGAGATATTGACTCGGCGAGAAACATCTCCTAAACGTTCCCAGTCGCGTTGCGCCATATGAAAGTACGCCAGCAAGTGGTGAGCTAAACTTAGAGGTTGGGCGCGTTGCAAGTGAGTGTAACCAGGAATCAGCGTTTCAACGTGTTTTTCAGCGGTATCTAGTAAGACTTGTTGAAAATCTCGCAATTGGTTGCGGATTTGTTGAATTTGGTCGCGGAGATAGAGTCTAGTATCAGTACCTACTTGGTCATTACGGGAGCGAGCGGTGTGTAATTTCTTCCCTAAATCACCCACAATTTCCACAAGACGTCGCTCAACAGCAAAATGCACGTCTTCCGCTTCAACACCAGGGTGAAATTTGTCTTGACGATATTCCTGGCGAATTTGCTCTAAACCAGTAACGAGTTGCTCTCCTTCTTCCTGAGAAATAATGCCCGTGTGAGCCAACATTTTGGCATGAGCTTGAGAGCCAGTGAGGTCATACTCTATGAGTAGAATATCAAAATTAATACTGGCATTAAACCGAGCGATTGCAGGATGTAGTGCCGATTCAAACCGTTGACTCCAAGTTTGTTGTTCTTTCATGAGTGTGGGAAAATTATGAGCTATGAAACTTTTTAGCTAAAACCAAAAGAAGCCTCACATCTCACCCGAAGGGGAGTGTGAGATGAATTTTGGGGCAATGACGAATTGACCCCCAACCTATGTTGGGCGTCGGTCAACGCGGGAGCGGGGTCGATGTTAGCGGAGCGGCACGAAGTGCGGAATTGCCAATTTCTGGGCTGTCTTGTGATTCAATATACTGTTTTAAGGTTGAGATAGTCACGCCGCCGCAACTAGCAATAAAATAAGATCCGTTCCAGAAAACATCTTTTGTGTAGAAACGACTCAGATGCTCTGCAAATTCTTGTCTGAGTCTACGGGAAGTTGTTGATTTGATGTTTCCAACTAACGTGCTTAATTGTAAATCTGGATGATATTGAAACAGCGCGTGTACATGGTCAGATTCACCATTAAACTCAACCAGTTTACAGTCCCACTTAACCAACAAGTCTTCAAGGATAATGTGCAATCGCTTTAACATCTCACCATTGATAGCTTTGCGACGATATTTTGTTGTCAGTACAAGATGAGCTTTCAGGTCACTGACTGACCGACCTTTTGAGACAAAATCATTTTTCACAACTTTTTCAGGAGCTATGTTACAATCACTGTAGTCTATAATAACAACATTGACTTGAGTTTAAGGAGGTGAGTCCCTTTGTTGCTTAACTATCAGTATCGTGCTTATCCAAATACCAATCAAAAACAAGACTTAAACGAATGGTTGCGAATTTGTCAATACTGGTACAACAAGCAACTAGGAGATAGATTTGATTGGTGGGAGAATAACCGCAGTCGCATCGATGCTTGTTCAATAATCAGTTGTCCGTTGCCTGAACTACGAGACAATCCAGATTTTTCTTCTCAAAAGAAACAACTTCCTACTCTAAAAAAAGACTTGTTTAAAGTGGGTCATTCTGGAGAGTTGCTAGATTTTTCTCGCGTTCCATCTCAAACATTGCAAGATGTCTCCAAGCGAGTAGATAAAGCTTTTTCTCGTTTTCTTCAAGGAGATTGCAACGGAAAACGTAGTGGGAAGCCACGTTTTAAAAATGCGGCACGCTATCGCACCATGAGGATTGAGGGACAAGCCATAACGATTGAACGAATCGAAAAAGACTGGTTATTCTTGTCAATTTCAAAGCTTGATGGTTGGATAAAAGTACGTTTACATCGACCTTTACCCAATGGTTTTGTGCTGAAAAATGCTTTGCTAACAAAAAAAGCAGATGGCTGGTATATCACAATTTGTCTAGAAGACCCGAATGTACCTGTTTTTACTTCTGATGAGATAACGCCCACTTGGGATAACACTCTAGGTTTGGATGCAGTGTTGCATGAAGAAGATTATTTGGCAACTTCAGAGAATACCAAATTACCTTCTTTAAAGTCTTTCAGAAAATCCGAAAAACGTCTGGCTAGGGTTTCTAATCGTAAATCTGCCAAGAAAAAAGGTAGCAAGGCACGCCGTAAACTAGCTAAAAGGGAAGCGCGAAAACATCAACGCATTGCCAGGGCAAGAAAAGACCATGCATTTAAGACGGCTCATGCAGTAGTTCGGACAAATAAAAAAGTTTTTGTACATGAAGATTTAAATCTTAAGGCTTTGTCAAAGCGAAACAAAGCTAAACTCGACGTTAACGGAACCTATCTTCCAAATGGTCAAAGTGCTAAATCGGGTTTAAACAAATCCTGGAACGATGCTGCCTTTGGACAGTTTTTTACCATCCTAGAATACATAGCTTCAAAAGCATCGGGTGTGGGTCATAGCAGTAAAACCTGCTTACACGTCTCAATTACTCGCATATCGTGACGAATTCATCTTCACTGATTGTGATATCCGCGAGTACTGGGATGAATTTGAATTGCTTTGGGTTGACCGCGACGTGAATGCCGCTATCAACTTAAAGCGTGTTGGGCTGGGACTGTTCCCAACAATAAAACGCCGTAGAGGGAATCCAGTAGTAGCTGATTCTACTACTAATAGTACCTCGAAGGAAGTTCTAGTAGTTCTTAGGAATGCTAGAAGCCTACACTCACAGCTTGCTGTGAGTGTAGGTAGTTCACCATTCATAATTCATAATTCATAATTTATATTTGGCAAAATAGGTGAGCTAACGACAGACATGAAGCTTATACCATTTCTTTGTGAGGCTGCGCCAAATTTTCTTGACTTTTTCATTTCTTTCTTTGTGTCCTTTAGGTCCAAAGACTGCGGGAAGCCACTGCGCGTCTATGTGGTTCGTTCCTCATATAATTTGGCGCATCTTTATACAGAATTGGTATTAGGAACAAAAGCACTTTCGGTTAAGTCTCAAGCGTTATATAGTCTAATCAACTACTCATGTCCTCAAAGCGTAATCACAATATTCAGCAGTCAAACCCCAATAATTTCTTAATTGAAGGTATAAAAACTATTGGGTTGAGCTTATTTCTGGCATTTGGAATTCGCACTTTTGCAGCAGCAGGCTATTTTATTCCTTCGGGTTCAATGGAGCCAACGCTACAAATTAATGACCGCTTGATGGTAGACAAAGTGAGCTATCACTTTAAAAACCCACAACGAGGTGACATTGTACTATTTTGGCCACCTGAAGAGACTACTGCTGCGTGTGGGTTAGCACAGAAATCCCAGGATCCTTTTATTAAGCGAGTGATTGGACTACCTGGGGAGAAGATAGAGATCAAGGAAAGGCGCGTATACGTTAATTCTCGCCCTTTAAATGAGAACTACATTGCAGATAAACCTGAGTATTTATGGGGACCTGAAATTGTGCCAGCAAATTCTTATTTGGTTTTGGGAGACAATCGTAACAACAGCTGCGACGGTCGCTACTGGGGTTTTGTTCCTCGCGATCATATTATTGGTCGAGCAACTGTTCGCTACTGGCCATCGAACCGTATAGGTATATTAAGCGAAGAACAAAAGCCGTAGTTTAAATGAGAACCTACCAGAGGTAGTACAAATACAAAACCTTCCTCTTTGAATACACAAACTTTATGTTGCTAAAAAAGTATAACACTAGAATGAGAACTGATTTGCGATTTATTGATGACCAAGCCTCATGAACCCCATCTTTAATTAAGACTTTTGTCAATTACCACATCTAGAAAGTTATACGCTGTATTTTTTGGTAACGAACTATCTACTGCTTTGTTTATAGACGCAGTATTGCTGATAACACAAATTGAACTTGCGTAGAAATTTTTAGTATGAGAAAGAACAACAACTGCAGTTAGAGTTATAGATGCAGTCGTCAAATACACAAATTGTTTGTTCAAACCTTTGGAAAACATCAGGAATGCCTTTTGAAGCGAAGAGTGTATGTCGGGAAAATTTTATTTCAGTTAATGTTACTAGAGGTTCTCTCCACAATTCTAAGATAAATAGTGCTCAGCTATTTAGTAAAATAGCTAATTCCGTTGACTAAAGCTATGGATAAAAGTCATAAATTTGGCATGACTTTAGTCATATTTTGATAATGGGGTAATATTATAGTATGTTCGTTAAATAAAAAAAGCGAGCTGAAATACTTAAAGACAACAAAAACATGATTCCAATTTCAACTCTTTTTATCGGGCTGAATGGTCTGATTGCTCTTGCACTCACCTACATTGTGGTGATGGAACGAACAAGCACAAGAGTTTGGCATGGTGAATCCAAAGAAGATGTAGCGATACAACCCGATCCACTTGTAAATCCAAATGTCGTGACAGTTACAGTTGAGAAGCTTGCTACAAAAATTATTCCTGATAAAGTCGAAGACTACGGTGCTTTACAGCGTAAGGTTCGTGCTCATGGAAATTTTGCGGAATATGTGCCGCTAGCATTACTTTTTGTCATTGCTCTTGAGTTAATGAATTCGCCTGATTGGCTCATTTGGTTAGAGGGTGGCATTCTCATAATAGCTAGAATTGCTCATGCATGGGGTTTAATAAAGACTTATGGTCCTTCTCCTGGTCGGGCTATTGGCTTTTTTCTCACCTTGTTTGTCTATATAGTTGGTAGCTTAGCTTGTGTTTATTACGGTTTTCAAGGTGTTATTTCATATAATATATGTTTAGGGATTCCAGTCGTATTCAATATTGGCTTGCCCGTTAATTTTGTTGATTGCTAGCTGACCAGCTTTGAAGCCATGCTTCTCGTAAAATCGGCAAGATTGTGTATTTTGTTGCAAAGTTTGAAGTGTTAATCCTTGTGGACAAATCTCTTTTGCTTTATTGAGTAAGGCTGAACCGATACCGCAGTTTTGATATTGGGAATTAACAAAAATCTGTGATAAATACTGTTCTTGTTTTATCACTACAACAAATCCTACAATGTCATGTTCAACTTCGGCAACCCAAACTTCTCCTGTAGAAGCAAGTTCATCACTAAAGCGAGATTTCCATGCAGAATATGGTTGTGGATGTTGAATATTGGGAAATGTTTGGTGCCAAGTTTGGTACCAAAGCTGAACAATATTTTCTAAATCCTTTGAGTCATACAGTCGAATTTTCACCACAGTACAAGAGGTTTGTTCTCGTTTGTTCTCGTTCCCAAGTTCTGTTTGGGAATGCACGACCTTGGGCTGCTGCCTCACTTTTATCATAATCACTAGGCAGAGCCTCTGTAAAAACGTTACTAGGCAGAGCCTAGTAACGAGAAATCAGGATACTCTCTTCTTGTCAACAGAGAAAGAGGTTAGGAAGATAGGTTACTGCTGGTCTATACGTAGCACTGCCATAAAAGCTTCCTGTGGTACATCCACTGTACCCACAGATTTCATCCGCTTTTTCCCTTTTGCCTGCTTCTGTAGGAGTTTCTTCTTCCGGCTAATGTCACCACCGTAGCATTTGGCAAGCACGTCTTTGCGCAATGCCGGAATATGTTCACTGGCTATAATTTTACTGCCAATAGCTGCCTGAATTGGTACTTTGAATTGATGGCGAGGTATCAATTCTTTGAGTTTTTCTGCCATTGACCGTCCAACGTTATATGCTTTATCTCTGTGGACAATCATCGCTAGAGAATCTACTGGATCGCCATTAATTAAAATATCGAGTTTGACGAGGGGGTTTTCCCGATAACCAATCAGATGATATTCCATGCTGGCATATCCGCGTGAGCGAGACTTCATTTGGTCAAAAAAGTCAGTCACAACTTCTGCCAAGGGCAATTCGTAAGTGAGTGTGGTGCGTCCTTGGGTGAGATATTTCATATCTTTGAAAACACCACGCCGATTTTGCGCCAACTCCATCAAAGTACCAACGTAAGTTTCTGGTGTAATCATATCCACTTGAACGTAGGGTTCTTCGATTTTTTCCCGTTCGTTGGGAGAGGGTAGGTGGCTGGGGTTATCGATGTATTCTTCCTCGCCTTTGATGGTATGTACCTTGTAAACTACAGAAGGAGCAGTTATGATTAAGTCTAGGTTATACTCTCGCTCTAGGCGTTCTTGCACAATTTCCATATGCAACAAACCTAAAAAGCCGCAGCGGAAACCAAAACCCATTGCGCTTGAGGTTTCTGGTTCAAAATGCAATGCAGCATCATTAAGTTTCAGCTTATCCAAAGCTTCGCGCAAGTCTTCAAATTGGTCGGCATCAATGGGGAACATTCCACAAAAAACCATTGGGTTGGCTTCTGTGTAACCAGGTAATGGTTCAGCGGCTTTGCCATTGGTCAAAGTCATTGTATCTCCTACCCGTGCATCAGCCACAGCTTTAATTGCTGCTGCTAAATAACCGACTTCCCCAGCGTGTAGTTCTTCAACTGGCTTTTGGGTAGGAGACAGCACTCCTAACTCATCAATTTCGTATTCCTTGCCAGAAGCCATGAGGTAAATGCGATCGCCTTTCTTGAGTGTGCCATCCATCACCCGAAAATAAACAATGACTCCCCGGTAACTATCGTAGTAGCTATCAAAAATCAATGCTCGTAAGCGGTCATTTACCGTGTTCTGTGGTGGTGGTATACGCTCGACAACTGCCTCTAAAATTTCATCAACGCCAATTCCTTCTTTGGCTGAGGCGAGAATTGCACCACTGCAATCTAAACCGATAATTTCTTCAATTTCCTTGATCACCCGCTCTGGTTCTGCTCCAGGCAAGTCTATTTTATTCAAAACCGGGATAATTTCTAAGTTATGCTCTAAGGCTAAGTAAACATTTGCTAAGGTCTGAGCTTCTACTCCCTGAGAAGCATCTACTACCAACAGCGCACCTTCGCAAGCAGCAAGACTGCGAGACACTTCGTACGAAAAATCCACGTGACCAGGAGTATCTATTAAGTTCAGTACATAACCCTGACCATCCTTTGCCTTGTAGTTCATTCGGGCAGCTTGCAGCTTAATTGTAATGCCGCGCTCGCGTTCCAGATCCATGTTGTCGAGAAACTGTTCTTTCATCTCTCGCTGATCTACAGTGCCTGTCACTTGCAGCAAGCGATCTGCCAAAGTTGATTTTCCGTGGTCAATGTGAGCAATAATACAAAAATTACGAATGCGATCTGCGGGAACGTCAGTCATAGACTTCTTTGCTTTATCAGCAACAAGGGATAAAACAGCAATATACATACTTCACGTATTTTAATGCTTTCTTGGCTCAGACGGTGGTATGGAGAGGTGAGAAGATAGAGATAAAAGGGACAAGAGGATAGACAAGAGGAATAACTAATGACTAATGGCTATGGACTAAGGACTATTGACTAATGACTACTAACAAATGAATATTGACTTGTAGACTTTCAAAAGAAGATATGAAGGTCTATCCATAGCTTCTCGTATTTACCAGTCAGGGGCGTACAATAAACAACATGAAGTACAAAACATGGACTTCATGGGCAAGTGCTAACCGCAAGAGCCAGACTGGTGTGAATCGAACGACTTTACAAAGCCTTGGAAAAACAAATCAGAGAGTATATCTTCCTATGAATATGAAAGAAAAAGCTATCGATGCGGAACAAATACTAACCGATAAGGTAGAGATTGCTATTCGCTTAGATTCCGAGTTACTCGAACAAATTCATCATCTCACCAATGACCCAAGCAAAGTCATTGAGGTGGCGCTCCGTCAATGGCTTAGAGGTGAAACTCCAAGAGATGATGAACTAACGCGCACACCTGTGCGTAAACCTTTACCACCTCGAGGAGAATGGAACGATTAAACTCAAAAAACTAAACAACTAAAAAAAGTAGAAAGTAAGATACATGTGGAAGATAAAAAAATGTAAAATTTTCGAGAAGAGTTCCTATAACACCAAAAATCGCCGCTCAAGTGTGCTAGAGCTGTAAAATGTTATTCCCAACTGTAGCAGCGAATCGCAAGCCTATTTTTGGGTTGGCTTCTATAGTTATCCAACTCGAGTCATGAGTATTACTGCTAACTCCTAAAGGTCGAACATCTTGTCAGAAAATCTAGAAGATATTACCAGTAAAACTAATGGCTCATGGGCACATTTAGGAGCCGAGTTGGTGTACATGCAAGATAGTACAGGACGCTACCTGACTTTTTGGTGTCAACACAGTGAATCTTTAGGGTTTGATCCTAAGCAAATTGTTGAAGACCAAAGCAGCAAAGAATATGCCTTCACCCCAGTGGATAAGGGTGCATATATGGAAAAGTTGCAGCGGATTTTCACAACTTTGATACCCCAAAAGTATCAGTGCTGGTTTTGCTACGGTCAGCAATTATTTGAGTTAGAGTTGGTGATCAGTCCAATCATGCCGCCCAAGGCATACACTCCAACAACAGTTTTCGTTATGGGACGATTGCTGCAAGCAGCAGTTAGTAAAGAAGAAAACTTGACATCTCAAATATCTGTAGAGCTAGATTCAGCAATAAGTTCACAGCGCCACCACAAACTGATAAACCAAATTACCAGAAATATTCGGCGGACATTGGATCTGGATATTATTTGGCAACAAACGGTGGATAGTTTAGGGGAAGCGCTACAGTTGAAACGCTGCATCATTTGTCCGTATCAATCATCTCACACGAAAGTGCAGGTGATAGCAGAGTATCGCCAACCATCTGTGAGTTCAATGCTTGGCTTAGAAATAGACATCGCTTCTGAGCCGGGCTTCGCCCAAGCATTGGCAACTCTACAACCTATTTTGGCAAAAAACCCACAACATCCTCAGTTCGACCAGCAGAGAATGTTAGTAGTTGCAACTTGCCATCAAGACCAACCAAATGGATTGATTGCTCTAAGTTTGGGCAAAAAATGCTGTGCAATCAGCGCAGAGGAACTTGCAATCGCAAAAGATGTGGCAGATCAGCTAGGAACAGCGATCGCCCACGCAACTTTATACAAGGAACTGGAACAAGCACGTCAACAAGCCGAACAAGCCACTCGCCGCATCAGAGAGTTTCTCGCCAACGTCACTCATGAACTGAGAACACCACTCAATGGCATTATCGGATTTTTAAAGTTGATTTTGGAAGGCATGGCAGATGATCCAGAGGAACAAAGGCAATTTCTTGAAGAAGCTCATAAATCATCACTATACTTGCTTGATATTATCAACGACATGTTAGACATTGCCAGAATTGAAGCAGGCAAAATGGAGCTGGAATTGCGATCAGTCATGTTAGATGAGCTATTCAGTGATATAGAAAGTTTTATGCGCCCTCAGGCAGAGGGCAGAAATCTTAGCTTCCAAATGAATATGCCTGTGACCTCTGATGAAATTATCGTCTATGGCGATTACCAACGTCTCAAGCAAGTTATGCTAAACTTACTTAGTAATGCTATCAAATTCACTCATGAAGGTGGTATAACTGTCACTACCGATGTGGTTCGCAAAAAAGTGACATTTCAAGACCAGCAATTTCCTGGTATGGTGAGAGTGCGTGTAGCAGACACTGGGATTGGTGTCTCTCTCGACAAACAGGACAAACTATTTCAATTATTTAGTCAAGTAGATAGCTCCCGCACTCGCCAGTACGGAGGTACAGGTTTAGGACTAGCAATATCCCAAAAGCTAGTAGAGGCGATGGGAGGTGAAGTCAATTTTTATAGTTTGGGCGAAGGGCTAGGATCAACAGTCACATTCACCGTACCACTCTATCAACAACCAGTGATGGTTTCATCATCAGATAGCGACTCACAAGCATAGTTCATTTTGAAAAGAATACTGAATTCAGAATCCAGAATTTAGAAGAAACACCTCTTAACTCGGTGAGTTTTTGGTTGATCAACAGATTTATCTACTCAGTAGATTAAACTGAAAAAGAAGGTGAAGTCAAAGTGGTTATATGACACATCCAACAACAGCCCGTCAGATATTCCAAACCGCTTACGAAAGTCGTTACACTTGGGATGAAAACTTTCCTGGCTACAGTGCAGATGTGCAACTGGTTCAAGCAGATGAAGTTCATACAGGAAAGATTCGCATCAACTGCGATTTAAGCGTAGAAGTTACGGGTGTTGCAGATGAGCAAGTAGAAGAAGGAATTTATACTCAATTGCGAGATATAGTCACCCACCGTAAACGTACAAGCTTTGAGGAGTCTCATGAAAAGCATGAGTTTAGCTTTGGTCAACAAGATCCAGATGGTGCAATAGAAATCTTGGTACATGGCGATTCGATGGGTTCAAATTATAAAGTCCGGGGGAAAGAAATTTGTCAAGTCAGTAGGGTTTTGGGTCGCATGGCTTTTATTATTGATACCTACGAAAATTTAGACACAGGTTCTGGTTACCTTGCGACTCGCTATGATGCAATTTTTCGTAATTCGAGAACCAATGAAGTCACTAGTGTCCTAAAATTTGAAGATTCTTATGAGAAGATAGGTGACTACTATGTGATGAGTAAGCAAGTCGTGCAAGAATATAAAGATGGCGATCGCACGATTACTGAGTTCGGTTATTTTAATATTAAGTTACAAAGAACCAGCAGCTGTTTAGCTTAACTCGACACAAGTAGAACAAAAGATAAGAACCCACAGCCTTAACAATTCAAAATTCGTTCATTCAAAACTTACGCATTGCGTAAGCGCAAGCGCAAGCCCAGAGGGCGTTGGCGTTGCAGAAGCGTTGCGTCCCGCAGCGCGTTTCCCCTTGAGACGAGCGCAATCTCAGTTTCAGTTGGGGAATTGAAACCCTTACGCCTACGCTGATGGTTATCGTCAAGGACGTGCCTAGTGTCCAAAAAGGAGAGGTGTATAAACCACGTACTGCAGGTGGTGAATTTGGTCGTGGTTTTGATGATGGTTACTTTGGTAACGAATTTACTAGTCAGAAAGATAGCGTTCCTGACGGTGTTAAGTATGAAACCACAACCCAATGTTCTACAGGCACTGTCGAGTATTCTAACTAAAGAATAGATTCTTCAACATTTCCTTGGTAAGCACAAGACCTTCAATTGTACGCAACACCAGAAGCGCTATATTCAGATGCCAGATTATTCTTTATATATGCGATATATATTTTTTGTGAAGCTTGTCAAATTTGATTCATTTATATCCTATTATACTCTGTAGATTGTTTGTGAAGCTTGTCAAACTAAATTCATGTATATACCGTTATAGTTTCTACAACTGACACAAAAAATTATTTTTCCAATTCATTGGTTCGCTGTTGAAGAACGCATCATTGCAGCATATTCCAGTTCTCAAGAAGAACGCTTGATTCAGATGCTGGGAGGTTTTGTGCTGTGCGGGGGGATTGAGATTGATACTACGGTTTTCTGGTAAAGGCTCAACAGGCAACCTGAACCGTAGTGGTCCTTTATTGTACGCTGACTAGATTGTTTAAGGAAAAGTTAAGTATGTCATATTTATCCACATTCACCGCCGATAGTCTTGTCAAATCACAAGAAATAGTATTCATTGATAAAAACCTAGAAGACTACCACTTACTCGTCAATGGCGTCACTCCTGGTATCGAGGTGATTGTACTCGATGGACAAGCAGATGGCGTAGCGCAAATCACCACAGCGTTGCAAGCAAGACCGCAGATGAGCAGCATTCACATTGTCGCTCACGGAACACCTGGATGCTTGTATCTGGGTAATAGCCAACTCAGCTTAGATACCCTCGACCAGTACAGCGCCCAGCTACAAACTTGGTTTTCCCTTTGTTCAAACCCGCAACTGCACCTCTACGGCTGTCAGGTTGCTGCTGGGGATGCGGGTGCAGAATTTCTCAGCCAACTGCACGAATTGACAGGGGCGAGTATAGCCGCTTCACAGAAGCGAGTCGGGAATGCAGCAAGAGGAGGAAGTTGGCAATTACAACAGCACATCGGAGAGGGTGAGGTGACAAGTGCGTTTACACCCGAACTGATGCAGAGCTACAGTGGGGTATTCTCTGTTACTTTTAGCACTGCGAGCAACTATGCGGTGGGGTCATTTTCCGTTAACGTGACCACAGGAGACTTGAATGGTGATGGCAAACCTGACTTGGCTGTGGTGAACTTTAACGATAACACCGTTTCGGTGCTGTTGAACAACGGTAATGGCACCTTTGGCACTGCGAGCAACTTTGCGGTGGGGTCAAATCCCGTTTCCGTAACCACAGGGGACTTCGACGGTGATGGCAAACTCGACTTGGCTGTGGCGAACAATAACTCCAACAACGTTTCGGTGCTGTTGAACAACGGTAGTGGCACCTTTGGCACTCCCAGCAACTTTGCAGTGGGGTCAGGTCCGTTTTCCGTAACCACAGGGGACTTCAATGGTGATGGCAAACCCGACTTGGCTGTGGCGAACATTAGCTCCAACAACGTTTCGGTGCTGTTGAACAACGGTAATGACACCTTTGGCACTGCGAGCAACTTTGCGGTGGGGTCAGGTCCGTTTTCCGTAACCACAGGGGACTTCAATGGTGATGGCAAACCCGACTTGGCTGTGGCGAACATTAGCTCCAACAACGTTTCGGTGCTGTTGAACAACGGTAATGACACCTTTGGCACTGCGAGTAACTTTGCAGTGGAGTCAAGTCCCGTTTCCGTGACCACAGGGGACTTGAATGGTGATGGCAAACCCGACTTGGCTGTGGCGAACTTTAGATCCAACAACGTTTCGGTGCTGTTGAACAACGGTAGTGGTGGCTTTGGCACTGCGAGCAACTTTGAGGTGGGGCCAGGTTCCGAATCCGTGACCACAGGGGACTTCAACGGTGATGGCAAACTCGATTTGGCTGTGGCGAAGAATAACTCCAACAACGTTTCGGTGCTGTTGGGCAACGGTAGTGGTGACTTTGGCAGTGCGACCAACTTTGCGGTGGGGTCAACTCCCTATAGCGTGACCACAGGGGACTTCGACGGTGATGGCAAACTCGACTTGGCTGTGGCGAACTCTGGCTCGAACAACGTTTCCGTGTTGTTGAATACCACCAATCGACCCCCAGTCGCGGTTGACGACACTGCTACCACTCGCCAAAACACTGCTGTTACTCTTTCTGTCACCACCCTGCTTGCTAACGACACCGACCCGGATGGCAACCCTTTAAGCATTACTGCTGTCGGCAATGCAACTAACGGCACTGTGACCTTAAATGACAACAGCACTCCTGGTAACACCAGTGATGACTTGATCACCTTTTCGCCTACTGCTGATTTCAGCGGCGATGCCAGTTTTGAGTATACCCTCAGCGATGGTAATGGCGGCACTGACACTGGTTTAGTCAAGGTGATTGTCGGTACAGTCCAATTCGGTAGCGGTGACAATGACAATTTGATTGGTAATGATGGTAACGACATTCTCTACGGTAACGGCGGCGTTGATACCTTGATTGGTAACGCCGGAGATGACCTGATTTACGGAGGTTCCCAAGCAGATACCATTTTTGCTGGTCTGGGTAATGACACCATTTACGCCAATGGTGGTAATGACCGAATCAATAGTGGTTCTGGTTTAGACACCGTGTGGTTAGGTTCTGGGGAAGCTACGGTGGTGCTGTCTCTTGGCGACGGCTACGACACTATCAATAATTTCCAGTTAGGGCTGAGTCAGTTGTCCGTAGGTAACTTAGCAAATCAGTTGAGCTTTGCTGACAGTGAACAAGGCGTGCGCATCTCTGCTGGTGATGACTTGCTGGCGGTTGTCTCTAACCAGACTGCTAGTAGCTTCAGCTCTAATGTGAACAGTATTTTTGTGTAATAAAACACCAGGAAACTCTTAATATCCACACTTGAGGACTCAATACGGTTTGGATAAGCAGGGGAGGCTGGGGAGGAAACAGAGTTATTGAGCAATAATTCTTTCCCCCGACTCGCCGAAACTGATAACTTTCTTAACCGAACCGTATTGCTTGAGGACTTACGCACGAGCAACGTAATCATAGTCCGCAGCGGCTTTTGGGAAGCGATCTGCCTTTGGCAGCAGCGTTAGCGCAGGCCCCCTAAGGGGCTAGCTATCGCAACCCGTTATTTTAGTAGCGCGTGCATAAGTCCTTTGGTTTTATTCGTGGCGATCGCATGGACAAATGGAGAATAGGGAATTCGAATCCCTGACCTCTGCGGTGCGATCGCAGCGCTCTACCAGCTGAGCTAATTCCCCGTTTAAAGATAACCAATTTCTAATAATATCATTCGCCAGTAGTACCTTGCAACTCTTTTTGAGAATAAACTTCTTGTACCCGTTCCAATTCCAGGTCGGTGAGAGAATCTACCGTCCAGTTGCAGCAACGCTGAAGCATATGGAATGGGTAAGTATTCGCCACACCAACCACTTGCATACCTGCTCGTTTCGCCGCTTGGATACCCGCAAAAGTATCTTCTATCACTAGACACTCCTGTGGTTGAAGATTTAAATCAGGATATTCCTGGTTCAGGCGTTTCACAGCCAACACATAACCATCTGGTTCTGGTTTACTGGTGGTAATGTCATCACCTGCTACAACGACTTGAAAATGTTCAGCCAGTTTACTACGCTTAAGTACTTGTTCTATTTCTTGGCGGACAGCACCACTGACTAGCCCAAGTTTGAGATTGCGAGAACACACCTGAGATATGAAATCATCTAAACCAGGATATAAAGGCAGTTCTTCTATTTTTTCTAGTTCCAAAGCATAGCTTTGTGCTTTGCGATAGAGCAACTGAGTTAACTCAGTATCATTCAGTACACGACCACGACTAGCAAGTAAATCTTGCAAACAAGGGCGATCGCTACGTCCTAAGCAAACTTTTCGATACTCACCTGGCTTAAGAATGAGGTTTTCTTCTAGTAGAATTTGCTCTGTCAGTCGCTCGTGAATTGACTGATCATGAATGATGACACCGTTAAACTCAAATAAAACTGCCTTTAAACTCATGGAATTATGGAGTTGTATCGAAAGCTGGAGATGGAAAACCTTGCAAATCTTTATTATCCACTGTGTGGTCCCCCTGTACAGAAGTGTAACGTCCTACATTTGTTTGCGCAGTCGCATTTTGAGATGAAATTGGTTTCACCCCACTGGTTACTTGATTGATCCACCACACATCCTGAGTTTGCACAGCTTCAAATCCTGCTGTTCCCATCCACGCATCCACACTCCCAGCAGCATATTCACGAATATACGGCTCTTCAAACACATCATTGAGCCAGTCTAATTGACGCAAAGTTTTTTGATTTCCATCTAAAATTAACACTTGTCCACCAGCCACTAGCAACCGGAAGCATTCTTGCAAAATTGCTACAGATACTGCTGTTGGTGTTTCATGGAATAACAAAGAAGCTGTCACTAAGTCAAAAGAATCATTACTGAAATTTGTTTTCTCTGCATTCCCGTGTCGCCAATGAATATCTAAACCAGCACTTTCAGATTTGTGAGAAGCGCGCACTAACATATATGGCGATAAGTCCAAACCGATAACTTCTGCTTGAGGGAAAGCCTGCTTTAACATCAAAGTTGTAGAACCTGTTCCACAGCCCAAGTCAAGAATACGTCGCGGCTGTACTTTGATGGAATCTATTAAAGCCTGACGTACCACAGTTTCATTAGGTTGGAGAACATATTGAGTAATGGGATCGTAACTCACCGCTGCACCAGGCTTGCAATATCCATTCTCAATCCCGTGAAAGTTTTGGCTGCTGTAGTATTGCGGAACTGTCACATCAGCGCGTCGGAAGCGGCTGCTTTCTTTTTCCCAATCAACGCTATCAAAGTAACGCTGCAACCCTTCCTCATCAATGAGCAAGCGTACTACAGGGGATAGAAAACGTTCCCAGAGTGTATCTTGACGAACTGCCATAAGATTATGCCCAAGTTTATCGAGTTTTTGATTAGTATGATCTTATTTACAAATATTAATACATCTCTACAAAAGTATTACATCTCGCCGCTTCATTTTTCCTGGACAAAATTGGACAACCGGGCGCGAAAAAGGCAGTTTTTGATGTCAACAAGTAAAAACAATTGAGAATGACCGCCTTTTTCGCCCCCTCCACGAGTACTCGTGGGGGAAGGTTGTCCAATTTTGTCTAAGTTTCCCCAAGCCCTAGTAAGAGAGTTGACATTAATTGATTCAATGTATTATAACTGTAGTATAAGTGCTATCTGCTGGGAGTAGCAGTTAGGTAATGCCCACCGTTGTCTGGTTCTGGTGGGTTTTACTTATCTGATAGATATAGGTCTATTACTATAGAAGTAGGAATAAAATATTATGAAAATTACTGTAACGAAGTTTTAGAAAAGGGTGAAACTGCCACTGTAGTCTCAAATCTAAAGTTCAAATCTAAAGTTCAAAATAATAAAGGAATTATGCCCTACGAAGAGTTAAAACTTTCAACACCATCGCCTGTTCTGTCTTGGGCAAATCACGCTTTGGGGTCAGAAGAAACCAAGATGGCAAAGAATATGGCATCACTGCCATTTGTATATAAGCACATTGCATTAATGCCAGATGTTCATTTGGGAAAAGGTGCTTTAGTTGGTTCTGTCATTGCGACAAAAGAAGCAATTATTCCTGCTGCTGTCGGTGTGGACATTGGTTGCGGGATGTGCGCCATAAAAACGCCATTTAATAGCGACCAATTGGAAGGTAAGCTAAAGAAGATCCGCTTGGATATTGAAGCAACAATTCCTACAGGTTTCAACGAAAATAAAGACGTTGAAAAAAGTGTCACCAACTGGCAGAACTGGCGTGATTTTACTGACTTGCATCGAGGGGTGCAAGATTTACAAGGAAAAGCTATGAAACAATTAGGTTCTTTGGGAGGGGGTAAAGAATTGCCCCGTACTGTAGTAATACAGTAATGAAAACTCGTCCAAATCGGTGAAGGCTGAGAAATGGTAAATCTTTTATATACTTCAGTATTGCTTTTTGGTAAAATAAAAACACAGAAACGATACAACTATAAGTATATAAACAGATGATGAGTTCAGACAATTTTTGCAACAGTATCTTATAAAGATTTACCAGCTAATACCGAGGGAAGTGGTCAAACACCCCGTAGAGAGCAGAGGGACTTGAGCATCCTAACTCATTAGGATGAAGGTGTGCTCCGAACTATACTAAATAGGAAGGTATAGAACTAAGCAGAAATGACTTAGTCGATTGCAACTTTCAGATGAATTCATGCCATTCGGTTGAGTGTTTGATGAAAGTGTTAAGCAGAAGTCGAAATAGTGTTGAACTTAGACTATGGAGATTTCGCAAGCTTAACAAGCAATTAGTAACAAATTGAATCATTTTATTGAAGTTTGCCTCGATACAGAGAACCAAGTTTGGCTGATGTTGCATTCTGGTTCCCGCAACATCGGTAATAATCTTGCCCAGTGCCACATTAACACTGCTAAAGAATTAGCAAAAATGACCGGTAACACATTACCTGACCCCGATTTAGCTCATTTTGTCGCTGGTACGCCAGAATTTCAAGCATACTGGCATGATTTGCAATGGGCGCAGAATTATGCGCGTTTCAATCGTGAAGTGATGATGGCGCGTTTCAAGCGCATTGTCGAAAAGCATCTAGCAGGTGGTAAGGCGACTAAGCCTTTATTAGAGGTGAATTGCCATCACAACTACGCTGAAAAAGAAGTGCATTTTGGTGAGGATGTCTACGTCACTCGCAAAGGTGCAGTTCGTGCAACAGAAGAAGACTATGGCATTATCCCCGGTTCGATGGGGACAAAATCCTACATCGTTAAAGGTAAGGGTTGTGCCAACAGTTTTTGCAGTTGTTCTCACGGTGCAGGACGTTTGCTATCTAGAAATAAGGCGAAAAATACTTACACATTAGATGATTTGATTGAGCAAACAAAAGGTGTAGAGTGCCGTAAAGATAAGGGCGTTTTGGATGAAATTCCAAGCGCTTATAAATCGATAGATGAGGTGATGGATAGTCAAGCGGATTTGGTTGAAGTTGTCGCAACGCTCAAGCAAGTTGTTTGTGTAAAGGGGTGAATTCGGGATTACACGTGTTCACTTAAGATTTAAACCCTGAATTCAAACCCTTACTATTTGGTTATTTCTCGTTCCCTGGTTCTGCCAGGGAATGGATAACTTGAGACTCTTTTTAAGTCTAATTACTGAAAAACAGAGCTTTTTGGCCAACGTATGACTCTGATGCTACCGGATTTGATATTATTGTTCAATATCAATACCTAATTCTTGAGCCACACGAATTCCATAGTCTGGATCTGCTTTGTAAAAGTGAGGAATCTGTCGCCGCTGAATCTCTGGTTTTACTGACTTCATTTGGTCAACGATGTTATCTACCAGCCGTGCTTTTTGTTCTTCACTCAACACACGATACAGTTCCCCTGCTTGGAAAAAGTCATCATCGGTTTTGGGAAAAGGCGTACGATCTACTGTACCAGAAACCTCGAATGGCGGCTCTTTATACTCTGGTGCTTCTTTTAGTCCACCAAAGCTATTAGGTTCGTAGTTGGGTGCTGCACCGCCGTTGTTATCAAACCGCATAAAGCCGTCACGCTGATAGTTATTCGCTTTAGCAGCATGAGGACAATTCACTGGTAAAGCAGCGTAGTTAGCACCAAGACGGTAACGCTGAGCATCAGGATAGGAAAAAATTCGAGCTTGTAGCATTTTGTCTGGTGAAAAAGTAATACCAGGGACTACATTGGAAGGTGAAAAAGCAGCTTGTTCAACTTCGGTAAAGTAATTCTCTGGGTTGCGGTTTAGTACTAACCGACCAACAGTTATTAAAGGATAATCTTTGTGTGACCAGACTTTTGTGAGGTCAAAGGGGTTGAAACGGTAAGTTTTTGTGTCTTCTAAAGGCATGATTTGGACTTTGAGCGTCCAAGAAGGAAAGTTATTGGAGGCGATCGCCTCAAACAAATCCTGAGTTGCATAATCTGGATTTTCCCCTGCTATCTGCGCCGCCTCTTCACGGGTAAAATTCTGGATACCCTGGTCTGTTTTGAAGTGGTATTTCACCCAAAATGCTTCTCCTTGAGCATTAATCCACTTGTAAGTATGACTACCAAAGCCATCCATATATCGGTAAGATTTGGGAGTACCGCGATCAGAGTAAAGAATGGTTACTTGATGAATTGTTTCAGGAGACAAAGAAAAGAAATCCCAAACGATATTGGCGTCTTTGCAGTTGGTTTGAGGATTGCGCTTTTGGCTGTGAATCAAATCAGGGAACTTTTGGGGGTCACGCACGAAGAACACAGGCGTGTTATTTCCCACCAAATCATAATTTCCCTCTTCGGTGTAGAATTTAACAGCAAAACCACGGGGATCACGGGCAGTATCAGCAGAACCTTTTTCACCACCCACTGTGGAAAAGCGAGCAAAAACGGGTGTTTGCTGACCGACTTTGCTTAAGAATTTTGCTTTTGTCCATTGTGTCACATCTGCCGTGACTTCAAAATAACCGTGTGCCCCTGCACCTTTAGCATGAACGACTCGTTCCGGAATACGTTCTCGGTTAAACTGAGCTAGCTTTTCAACCAGTTGAAAGTCTTGCATTAACACCGGACCATCGCTGCCAGCTGTGAGAGAATTCTGGTTATCGCTCACAGGGATACCAAAGCTTGTCGTCAGATGATTACTTTCCGTCATACATTACTCCACTGTGTTCTCAATTTAGAACTTTAACTTGCTTATGATTCTGTTATTCAATCAGATGACACAAATCAAAACCTTGTCCCACCGTTGGCGACAATGCGTTGTCCAGTAATCCACCGTGACTCCTCGCTGACAAGGACTGCAACTTTCCCATTCACAGATGCCATAAATATAATTTCTGCCTTAATATTGAAAATTAAAGTTTTTCTAGCAATTCCTAAACTGGACCAAATAGAGATTACATGACTCTATAGCTCGCTGTCTTGCCTGATATTGCTAAAAATATTCTAATTTTGCAAAATTTTGTCGGGTTTTCTGTACAAACAACAAGTTGCCAAATTTTCACCAAACGTTGTACATTTTATTTAGCTGGCTAAATAAAACTTGTGTATGCCTGAAAAACCCATGCAAGAAACTATGTGCTGTTTGATAGTGCAAGTGTGTAAGGCACACCGCCATCAAACTGCTACAGTTTTGACTCAACTGGGATTGCATCCTGGGCAGGAGATTTTACTCGTGCATCTGTGGGAAAACGATGGGTTAATTCAATCAGAACTGGCTTCTCTTATCCAAGTGGAAGCCCCTACTCTCACAAGAATGATACACCGAATGGAAAAAGCTGGGTTATTGGAGCGACGCAAAGATGAAGAAGATGCGCGAATTTGCCGGATTTACTTGACTGATAGAGGGCGATCGCTCCAAGAACCAGTCACCAGTGCTTGGAATCTCTTAGAAAAACGCGTGTTAGCTAACCTGACACTCGAAGAACGATTACTGTTTCGTCGCTTGCTTTTGCAGGTTCTCAATAATTTAAGCTAAAGCTTTTTTTCGCTATTTCTTTAGCTAGCTAATAACTACATAAAAATCACTAGTGCTGCGTTAGGGCTAATCCAAAACGCGCTCTGTTTATCCAAAATCTCAAAAATCCAAAATTGGAGAACTTCTGTATGGATTTGTTGACGTTGGAGAGTTTGCCAGTTGAGTTACAGAATTTAATTGTACATCGCGACTTAGCAGCAGGAGAAACTCTCTTTAGGCAAGGAGACTTAGCATTATCTTTTTTTATAGTAGAAACCGGACGAGTGAAACTTGTTCGCTACACGAGTGGCGACAAAGAGGTGACTTTACAAATTGCTGGAGATGGGGATGGTGTGGCTGAAATTGCCTTGTTTTCAGAGACTTACCTCTGTACCGCAGTTGCACAAGTCAATTCGCGGGTGATTGTCTATCCCAAAGAACTTCTTTTGTCAGCAATCCGTAAAAATCCAGACTTAGCAGAAGATTTTATGGCAATGCTGGTGCGAAAAATCCAGGATTTGAAGATACGCGTAGAATTACGAGACATTCGAGCAGCGCACGAGCGACTACTACGATATCTACGTTACCAAACACAGTCTGGTGAGCAAACCGTTGTTAACTTTGATCGCCCCCTCAAAGATATTGCTGCTGACTTAGGTTTGACGCCCGAAACCCTCTCCCGAGCATTGACGAGATTAGAGCGTGATGGGATGATTACGCGAACACGTTTACAGATAACGCTTCAAAATTCACCTGCAGCTTGATTTGAATCAATGCAATTTTGCTATCTAACTCAGTATAGTAACGAATTGGTTTGAATTTTGAATAAAGTCTGGAAATCTGACAAATTCCAGAATTAACCACATAGGGCTTGCTTTTATTCTCTTGAGCTTACCCAAAAAAGATGAGCAACGATGAGCAACTCCCATCAGTTCAATCAGGAAAAACCTTTGCTCGTTGATTTTAAACAGCAAGGAGCTTCACTTGCACTCTTTCCTAACCCACCTCTGCTAACTAGTCTGCAAGCAGGATGGGATGGTATTCATTTTGAATATCATCATCAGCCGGCTCATGATACCTCAAAGCATTGCTTGACAATGCACACCATTAGTATTGCTTTAGACGCTATATCTTCGCAAAGATGGTTTAACGGACATCAAGAAAGCGAATACCAAACAAAAGGAACCACAGCGATTATTCCTGCTGGAACACTCCATCGTTGCTTATGGGAACAAGATGTTCAATTTATGTTTGTAGCAATTAACCCTATGCTTTTGGTACACTTAGGCGTAGAGGTGACTGCACCTGAAGATATTGAACTGATTCCTCACTTTGCCACATTCCAAGATCCGCTTATTTTGGGTATCATGTCGTCTCTTAAAGATGAACTAGAGTCAACGAATCAAGGGGATAATTTGTATGTTGAGCAATTAAAAACGACATTAGTAATTCATTTATTGAAAAAATATTGCGTTAGAAAACCTCACATTTCAACCTATCCTGATGGACTTTCTAAGTTTAAGTTAAGACAGATACTTGAGTATATCCACACTCATGTTGACTCTGAAATAAAATTGACTACATTAGCGCAAGTGGCAGGAATCAGCCAGTACTACTTCTGTCAACTCTTTAAGCAGTCACTCGGTATCACTCCATATCAATATGTACTTCAGTTGCGGGTAGAACGAGCAAAGCAGTTATTAAAGAACCAAAAAATAACAATTTGTGATGTTGCTTTAGCGTGTGGTTTTGCAAATCAAAGTCACTTCACCAAGCACTTTCGCAAGCTGACGGGGATGACACCTAAAGCATATTGGAAACACTCGTCAGTCTTAAGTGTTGAGTAGTCAAACAACAGTTGAATTCGTACTCCAGAGTCAAAATATTTGCAAACTTGCTGGTAACAAACAAAATTGATAGCGCAAGAACCAAACCAAGACCATTTTCAACAAGTAACATTGTATGGTTGCTAATTTGACTCACCTGTTCTGTTAAAAATGACTTGTCTAAAGTAATCAGCTGTGAAACATTCACAACAGAATCCTGTGGTAATCTGGTTTCATCTGTTTTTATTAGAACATTACCGAAAAAGTGGGTCTAAAGCCCCG
>NZ_QMEA01000039.1 GCF_012912105.1 Brasilonema sp. UFV-L1 | reverse complement strand
CGCCGCAGCTTCCCCCAGGTTGCCCAATGCCACTGCCGCACCATAACGAAGGTTGTAGTCAACTTTTTCATCTTTGAGGATGTTGGCAGCTTTCTGAGCAATATCCTCCGGTTTCTTCACCACGTTTTTCAAGTCTTGCGGCTTATATTCTGCTAATTTTTCCAAAGCATATTGCTTCACTCTGTCATAGCCATCGTCGAGGGCAGCGACTATGCCGTTAATATGCCACAGTTGCGGCTTGGGCTTGGGTGCTTCTTTGGCAATCACCCAAGACAGGGAGAAAAGGAGAATAAGAACAAGAATGAAAGGGAAAAGGAGAAAGGGAAACAGCTTTCTAGTGTTGCGGGCAGTTTTCAGCATTGGAGGACACAGCCAGGAAGAGGGGGAGATGCCGCTCTCGATATAATATTAAGTCGTTAAATGACTCATGTTTCCAAAGAAACAATTATATTCACTTGAGAGCAAAAGTTTTATCTTTTACTTCTTCTTCATCTTATTTCAGGTAGATTCCGGTTGAGTTGTTGCTGCTTCTCGTTCCCTGGCTCTGCATTCCTCGTTCCCTGGCTCTGCATTCCTCGTTCCCTGGCTCTGCCAGGGAATGCATAACTGTGGGCTGCTGCCTCAATATAATCCAATACGGTTCAGTTAAGGCTAAAACTCTTTGTCAAAGTTAATTTTTTAACGGAGCGCGTAGCGTGCCCGGAGGGCATACCGCACCAGGCGCAGCGGAAAGTCTGAGCGGAGGTTTCCTCCGGAGCGCGTAAGCTCCTCAAAGGAGCGAGGCTCAGAGCTTTCCAAGACAGAGAGCGCACCAGAGAAGAAAACAGAAGAGAAAAAATGCTTAACCCAAGCGTATTGCAATATAATCATTGGGAGGCGGAACCTCCTGTACTGCATTCCCATGCAGAGCATGGGAACGAGTTGGACGAGTTGGCCCTCGCTTTTAGCTGCGCTAAAATCTTTCCCTCTCCTTAGCAAGGAGAGGGATGCCCGACAGGGCAGGGTGAGGTTCAGCAAGGAGAGGGATGCCCGACAGGGCAGGGTGAGGTTCAGCAAGGAGAGGGATGCCCGACAGGGCAGGGTGAGGTTTTGAGCGCGAGTGCGTCTCGCACCAGAAGGAATTTTGAGTATTAACAGGTATCATCTCGCTCTCAACAACTGCACAAATGTATCACTCACTGCATGATCTTTAATATTCGCAGCGTATTGAATCAACCTCTCCCGCAATTCTTTAGCCGCATCCAACTCTAGCAAGGTTGCGAGTAAATAGTAAACTCCGTGAAAATGCGGTTTAGTCATGTGGTCAATTAAACGTTTTTCCACTTCTTCACCTTTGCCTAAAAAGTTTTGCAAAAGGAAGAAATCCATAATTTTGTCATGGCGAAAATACCATTCTTTCTTCGCTTCTCCTTTGTCATCCAGCCACTGACGGCTGACGACCATTTTATATTTCTCGTCTTCTAAAGAAATTAAAGCTTGATAAAATTCATCTGCAGGGAGCGCTTGTTGCTCATTCAGTCGCATTTCATACACTGCTTCAGAAAATTTCTTTAACGGAAATTCCTGATTCCATTCTCGCTGGTATTCTGCTGCCATCAAATTGTATTGTTCTTCTTGTAGATAAAACAAATTGGGCTGTTTACCTTGTGATAGCATCAAGGCAACTAGTGATAAATCCATTGGGTTAGAAAGAATTTTTTGTGCTGCATCTAACTCTTCAGGGGATTGCTGTTCTTTAAGAGCATCTGCTAAATAGTTCTTGTAAGCTTGCTGATATTTATCACCTTGTACTTTGGCATCTTTGGGCAGTCGCAACTGACGCAAACTCAAAAACTGCTCAATTTGTTCGCCTTCAAGAGGTTGCAATTCATATACCTTTGCTGTTGACGGAGGTATCCATTCCAAGGGCTGGGTTGTCATGATGATATTACCCCGGAAATAGAACTCAACAAACTGGGTGATTTTTGCCCGCGTGTCAGCCGTGACTTCGTTGAGTCCATCAATATAGATATCTATCGCGCCACTGTAAATCAAGTTTTTGAGGAATTCTGCATCTTGCGCGTGTCCATGTAGCTTTGCTTGAATTGCCTCAATCACACCTTTTTCACATTTTTGGGCAGGTAAGTAGACGACTATTTGCTCGGAGGTTTTTGCTAGATAGCGCAGAAACATTGACTTGCCTAAGCCAGAATCACCGATTAAGACAATTTGCCCATTAATCTTGGGCAATGCTTCGGTAATAGCTTTGTTTTTTCCTGATCCTAATAATCCCAAATATTTCACCTTAGATTCTGGGAAGTATGCTTGAAGGTTGAAATTATCTAACCCTGCATCTGCGAGTAGCGAAGGCTTAAACGGTTCAAACAGTTTGCGGCGCAGAAAGGGAACCCAGGTGAGGAGAAAGCCGACGTAGCCAACACCCAAAATGCGACGTACCCAAGGGTTCCAGAAAAAGATTGCTTGGATTTGGGGAAATTTGGGATAAGCAAAGATGAGGGCAAGCCAAAAGCTAGCATGAATGAGGATGGTGTTTCGTGCTTTGAAAAAGTACTTCCAAAACTCCAGATTATTTATAACTGACTTGACTGCATCAGCCTGAGTGGATTTGGCTTTTTGGAGGCGCTTATAATGATTTTGAAGTAAAGTGATGTCTTGTGCTTTCCAAGAAACTTTTTTAGCAACTTCGGCAATTTCTGCTGCTAGTTCTTGTCGCAAGTCGGGCAGAGACTCACTCAGTTTCCAAGTTTTCTCGAAAACTTCCATTGTTTTCTTACCCTGTTCGCGAGTCAATTTTTCTGGTTTACTTTTGGGCTTACCAACCCATTGCATCAGAGGTTCTACATCTTGCTCCCCACTACCTATAAAATGAGCTAAGAATCTGAGCTGCCCAACTTCAGAAGGATATTGCTGAACTACGTCCAGAACTTGCACAACAAACGAGAAATCTTGCTGTTCTAGCTTTGCGAGTGCTTCTACTGCGGCATTACGAACACTTGAGTCAGAATCTTTGAGCAGTTCGGCAAGTTGTGGGGCATACTCTTTGGCTTGCATTTGCCCCAGTGCTCTTGCTGCGGTATAACGGACACTGATGTTAGAATTTTTGAGCAGTTCAGCAAGCGTTGAGGCATACTCTTTGGCTTGCATCTGCCCCAATGCAAGTGCTGCAGCATTACGAACACTAATGTCAGAATCTTTGAGCAACTCAGCAATCTTCTTTGAGGCGACTTCTTTGGCTTGCGTCTGCCCCAATACAACTACTGCGGTATTACGAACACTTGAGTCAGAATCTTTGAGCAGTTCGGCAATCTTGTTTGGGGCAACTTCTTTGGCTTGCATCTGCCCCAATGCAAATGCTGCGGTGTTACGAACACTGATGTCAGAATCTTTGAGCAGTTCGGCAACTTTGTTTGGGGCATACTCTTTGGCTTGCATCTGCCCAAGCGCTTCTAGTGCAGTATTACGAACACTGACGTCTTTGAGGAGTCCAACAAGCGTTGAGGTATACTCTTTAGCTTGTATCTGTCCTAGTGCATCTGCTGCAGCATTACGAACACTTGAGTCAGAATCTTTGAGCAGTTCGGCAATTTTTGGGGCAACTTCTGTAGCTTGCATCTGCCCTAATGCTCTTGCTGAGGCATACTGGACACTGATGTTAGAATCTTTAAGCAGTTCGACAAGCGTTGGGGCAACTTCTTTGGCTTGCATCTGTCCTAGTGCTTCGGCTGCAGCATTACGAACACTGATGTCAGAATCTTTGAGCAGTTCGACAAGTGTTGAGGTATACTCTGTAGCTTGTATCTGTCCTAGCGCTTCTACTGCTGCATTACGAACACTGACGTCAGAATTTTTGAGAAGTTCGACAACTGTTGGGGCGACTTCTGTGGCTTGCATCTGTCCTAGCGCTTCTACTGCAGCATTACGGACATTGATGTCAGAATCTTTGAGTAATTCAACAAGCGTTGAGGCATACTCTCTGGCTTGCATTTGTCCCAGCGCAGCTGCTGCAGCAGAACGAACATTGATGTCAGAATTTTTGAGCAGTTCGGCAATCTTTGAGGTATAATCTTTGGCTTGCATCTGTCCCAATGCAACTGCTGCGGCGTTCAGAGAAACCGCGTCTTTGTCTTCCAACTGCTTGCCAAGCTCATCCACCACATCTTTATAATTTTGAATGAGCGAGTTGGGGTTATCTAGTTGATATAATGCCAACTTGTCCGCTGCTTTCAATCTTACGTTAGCGCCTGGATCTCTTAGCGCTGCGACAATACCTTTTATCTCCCAATCTTGCGGCTTGGGTTTGGGCGCTTCTTTGGCATTTACCCAAGGAAGAGATAACAGAAGAACAAGAAAAACAGTGAAAGGAAAAAGGAAAATGGGAGATAGCTTTCTGATTTTTTGGTTAGTTTTCAGCATAGGGACAGAGCGAGGAAGAAGGAAAGACACCGCTCTCAGATAAGGTTAAGTCGTTTTATGACTCAATGTTCTTAGATAAACAATTCTATGAGAGTTTCATCTTTATATTTATCTTCATTTCCGTTCGTTCAAATTCCGAATGAGCTGTTGCTGAATCTTTGTCTTAATACACTCTCGTCAGATGATAATGTCCATACTATTCCTAGTATAAACTATAATTTGTAGCACATCATCATGGATTTTCTCAAAGAACAAATTGTTGAAAAACTAGAACACCTATCAGACGATGCACTTGCTGCGGCTGAAGAGTGTCAATTATCTCACTTGAGTCGTTATGAACCTTATGACTGGGAACCAAGAGAAATAAATGAAGGTCTACCTGTTAGGTATATTCCTGGAAAGGAAGTCATGATAATTGAGGAATGACAAGTTCCTTTGTTATTAATTATGCCATCAAACTTATGAAGCAGGTAGTCAGGCAACTAAAAGAGCGAAACAAAATTGACTTGCACTCTAGGGGAATCAATTATCAGCTTTGGAGTTTGGATACTACAGAATACCAAAAGTTACGCTCGAATAGTCTCCCAATAGCAGATGATTACAGCTTTTACATAGAACTTTATCTTTTTGAGCGAGAGAAAGAGGATAGGCTGAACTTAGCAGAACTATTTGTCACCTTAGAGTGGCTATTTGGAGACAGTAGTGATTTCTTTGATGATTGGAAAGGCTCTTTCTGTTTTCCAATCTTACTGGTGGTCAAGAAGGCGAGAGGAGATTTCTTTTACTTGATGCGTATTTATGACCATCGAAGTACTGTTTACTTCAGTATATATAGAATCCTGGAAAATGGTATCAACGATTATGATACTGAAAAATTGCGTGAGCCATTCGCTTTGGAATTCTCCAGGCAAGAGATTAACTATTTTTTCAGCTTTTTCTATGGTTATATAACTGGATATTTTCAGAGTTTAAAACCAATTCCTATTGTTCAACCATTTTTGAAAAAAATTGATTCAAACCTCATTGTATACGGTTATAAAGATGGTGAATATTTTGAGAAGCAATATGATTCACAAAAAACATACCAAGCAGCAATTCAATCGTTTGAGGAAATCTATGGAAGCTGTTTGAGAAGAACAGATGTGAATGCTATCTTAAAAAAGATAATTAGTGATGTTTAGAAGATGTTTTACAGCAGAATTCAGGAGTCAGGAGTCAGGAGCGGAGCTTTCCTTGCTCCGCTTCTGACTTCTGAAGAATGATTCTGCTGTAACTTCAAGACCTCTCAACAATCCCTACCAAAATCGTCATTAGCTCTTCTAAATCATCAGGTAGCGAATATAAGGTGATATCCTCAATAATCTGTTGCGAGTTCACTCTTAATATCCCAAATCTCCAAACTTCACCAATTGTAACTGCACCATAAAACACCTCTTGCTCTTCTATTTTAGAAAGAGCAATCAGTTCTACGGCAAGTTGGGTAAAACCTCTGGTGATATCATCATTTTTAGCTTCTACAACTAAAAGACTTTGGGTTGAGCGTAATAAATAATCTAAGTTTCCCTTTAGCCAATTATTGACTGTCAGTGAATATTCAATTCTTAACTGGCAGTCACAGTAGTATGTCGCAACCTCTAGTAAAATAGGAGCAACTAAAGTTTCTCTGCGAGCAGTTTCGCTCGTCAGACTGACTCGTGGTAGTGTTCTTTCAATGCGGTCTTGTAAATCAGCTAGTCTATCGAGTTCTTTATTCGTTCTTGGCAAGGACAGCAACTGACCAATCAACTGATAACCAAGCTCTGCTAAGATTTCATCAGGCTCATAATTCATCTCAAAGTACGAACCGAACGTGTAGTCTCGGTTTTCCTGAAGAATTTTGGGTTTAGCCATGACGAGAACTCAAGTAACAAAAGTAGAAAAGAAGTTAGCATCAATGTAACGCAAGCATAACAAGCACGGTAAACTAGTTGAATTGACTAATATAGTTATGCCACTTGCTAGAAAAATAGTCCTATGCCTTCGTTTTTATTAGAAGTTGGTACAGAAGAACTCCCTGCTAGTTTCCTCAGTAGCGCTGTCTTACAGTGGAAATCTCGCATTCCCCAAACTCTGCAAGAAAACAACCTGACTTATGATGCTGTGGAAGTTTACGGAACTCCCCGACGCTTAGCTGTTCTCATCAAAAATTTACCATCTCAAGGGAGCGATCGCTCCCTTGAAATTAAAGGTCCTCCCGCACAAGCAGCTTTTAAAGATGGAAAACCAACACCAGCAGCACAAGGTTTTGCCAAAAAGCAAGGTGTGGAAGTCTCTGCATTGCAAGTTCGTCCCACTGATAAAGGAGATTTTGTCTTTGTCCAAAAACTCACCCCCGGTCGTCCAGTTGTCGATATCTTAACAGAACTTGTTCCCCAGTGGATTTTCAAACTCGAAGGCAAGCGGTTGATGCGTTGGGGTGATGGAGATAAGATTTTTTCTCGTCCCATCCGCTGGATTGTTGCTTTGTTAGATGAGGCGATACTGCCAATAGAATTAGATAATGGTTCCGAGACAATCAGAAGCGATAGCACTTCTTGTGGTCATCGTGTCTTACATCCAGAACCTGTGACAATACCCCACGCGAATGATTATGTCAGCACGCTTCGTTCTGCACATGTTGTCGTTGATATCGACGAACGAGCAAATACCATCACACAGCAAGTCAAAGAATCTGTACAAAAGTTAAACGGTTTTGCACAAATCTATCCAGATTTATTAGAAGAAGTCACAAACCTTGTAGAATTTCCTTCAGCAGTTGTTGGTAATTTTGAATCAGAGTTTCTGAACTTACCTACAGAAGTGATTACCACAGTCATGGTGAGTCACCAGCGTTATTTTCCTGTCTTCCAAAGTCCAAACGCTAAAGAATTACTACCCAATTTTATCACAATCTCTAACGGTGACCCCACAAAATCAGATATCATTGCTCGGGGAAATGAAAGAGTCATCCGCGCACGTTTGGCTGATGGTCAATTTTTCTACGACGCTGATTTAGAAAAACCTCTAGAAAGCTTTTTACCTCAATTGGAAACAGTTACTTTCCAAGAGGATTTAGGTTCGCTGCTGAAAAAAGTCAACCGGATTGGCCTAATTGCCGAACAAATCACAGAACAACTGCAATTAGGCGAAAAAGAACGAGAAAATATTCAAAGAGCAGCTCTTTTATGCAAAGCTGATTTAGTCAGTCAAATGGTGTATGAATTCCCAGAATTACAAGGAGTCATGGGACAAAAATATGCTTTGGCAAGTGGAGAAGATACAGCAGTTGCAACAGCAATTTTTGAACATTATTTACCTCGCTCTGCAGATGATATATTACCCCAAACTTTGACAGGACAAGTTGTTGGTTTGGCAGATAGACTTGACACATTAGTCAGCATTTTTGGATTGGGGATGATACCCACAGGTTCTTCTGACCCCTTTGCTTTGCGACGAGCAGCAAATGCGATTGTAAATATCACATGGACGGCTCATCTACCTATCAATCTACAACAGTTATTGGAAAAAATTGCGACAGACTTTGCTGGTGAATATAACAAAGATAAAAATCAATTAGTTGCTGCTTTACAAGAATTCTTCCTGCAACGCATCCGTAGCCTACTGCAAGAAGAGAAGCACATTGACTATGATTTAGTGAATGCTGTTTTGGGAGAAAACGATCCAGAGTATACAGAAAGGGCGTTAAAGGATTTATTGGATGTCGGCGATCGCGCAACTTTCCTGCAAAAAATCCGTAACAATGGTACATTAGAGAACATTTACGAAACCGTAAATCGTTCCACTCGTTTAGCAGCTCAAGGCGATTTGGATACAAAACAACTTGACCCCAAAACTATAGTTCATAAAGAACTCTTCCAAAAATCATCTGAGGCAGCATTTTACAATGCCATTGTCGATTTAGTGCCACAAACTCAAGCCGCACAACAATCACGAGACTATGGACAGCTACTCACAGCATTAGAGCAAATTACCCCCACCGTAAGTAACTTTTTTGACGGACCAGAAAGCGTATTAGTCATGGATTCTAATCCGGAAATCAAACGTAATCGGTTAAATTTGCTGGGATTACTTCGCAATCACGCCCGTGTTTTAGCGGATTTTGGTGCCATAGTAAAAAATTTGTAACATGAGTAAAAAAAAGTTGTGTGATTCTGACCAAGAAACGTTACCATAATGATGCTTAACCAGGGACCTCTGCCACAGTCTATGCCCACTATGCCCAAAGCCCACGTCATTGGATTAGGAAAGTCTGGTATTGCTGCGGCAAGATTGTTGAGACAGGAAGGTTGGGAGGTGGAAATTGGCGATCGCAACACCTCTCTTGACCTTCTAAAGCAACAACAAGAACTTACCGCAGAGGAAATTACTGTGAAATTGGGGTATACGCTAGACCTCAATGATCCTGATTTACCTCAATTGATAGTTGTTAGCCCTGGCGTGCCTTGGGATATCCCTGTATTAGTTAAGGCACGAGAATTAGGTATTAAAACTATTGGGGAAATGGAACTTGCTTGGCAACATTTGCAATCCGTCCCCTGGGTAGGAATTACTGGCACAAACGGTAAAACGACTACCACAGCCCTAATTGCTGCAATTTTTCAAGAAGCAGGATTAAACGCTCCTGCCTGCGGTAACATTGGCTATGCTGCCTGTGAAGTTGCCCTGTCTGTAGAGACAAGAGAACAAGACAATTCAAAATTACCGAAGATTGGATTCTCCTATGGCGTTCCGCCACGCTTCGCTATCCCAGATGCGCAAGGGACGGAGGAAACCACATCTCCAACTTCTCTCAAAATTCAAAATGGACTGCGTCCCGCTGCGCTAACAAAATTATTAGAAGTTTCTCTCCACCTCCCCACCTCCCCATCCCCCTCATCAGACAATCAAATAGACTGGGTGATTGCAGAGGTTAGTAGCTATCAAATAGAATCATCTTGTTCTCTTGCGCCTCGCATCGGTATATGGACAACTTTTACGCCAGATCACCTCAGTCGCCATAAAACCTTAGAGAACTACTACAACATTAAAGCTTCTCTGTTGCGTCAGTCGCAGTTGCAAGTATTTAACGGTGATGATCCATATCTGAGGAAAGTCAGTGCAAGTGATTGGTTTGACGCTTATTGGACAAGTGTCAAAGGTAAAGATGATTTAATCGGTTCAAAAGGCTATTACATAGAAGATGGTTGGGTTGTAGAAAAGTTGGATGCAAATTCCCAGCCCGAACGTATTGTGAAAGCTTCCGCTTTGCGGATGGTTGGAGAACACAACCAACAAAATTTGCTAATGTCAGTTGCAGCAGCGCGTTTAGCGGGAATTGATAAAGATGCTATTACTCGCGCGATAACTACATTTCCTGGTGTTCCCCATCGTTTGGAACACATTTGTACCTGGGAAGGTATTGATTTCATTAACGACAGCAAAGCCACTAACTATGACGCCGCTGAAGTTGGCTTAATCTCTGTCAAAAGTCCAGTTGTATTAATTGCTGGTGGTGAAGCTAAAGCCGGAGATGACACTGGCTGGATAGCAAAAATTAAAGACAAAGCGACTGCAGTCTTGCTGATTGGCACTGCTGCACCTGCATTTGCCCAACGCTTGCAAAAAGAAGGATATAGCAACTACGAAATTGTAGAAACAATGGAGAAAGCTGTTCCCAAATCAGCAGCATTGGCAAAACACCATCAAGCATCTGTGGTGTTACTATCTCCTGCTTGTGCAAGTTTCGACCAATATGCTAATTTTGAACAACGGGGTGACCATTTTCGCCAGTTATGTTCAGAGTTTTTAAAAACTTAAAAGCCGTTCCTAACTAAGAAAGAACGGCGAAGAAATTTGATTGACCAAACTCATATTAGAGCAAACCAAAAATGACTAACGATGAGTAATGATGAAGGTTATTACCATCACCTATGCTTTCGAGGTGAGTGATGAGAAGAATTGTGGAATGAGCTAAAACCCAGATGGTAGAAGCACCTTATCCACTTCAATAATCACACCGTTCTTTGCTCTCGTAGAAGGATGCTTACCAATAGCATTATTCAACTTGACTGTACCTTCTGAGTCAACAGCAATTTTGATTTGCTCACCTTCAACAGTTGTGATTGACTTACCATTTAGCTCTTTAGCATCTTTAGCATTAACTTCACCAGCAACTAAATGATACTTTAATACTCTCTGCCGATTTTGTGGCTGGCTATATCGCTCAAACACATCTTTAGGTAAAGCATTAAAGGCTTCATTAGTTGGAGCAAAAATTGTGAAATTACCTGATTGCTTGAGAGTTTGAAGAAGACCTGCTTGTTTCAACTCATAATAAAGATTAGCAAATTTACTATTTTGGGCAAGAGTATCAGCGACGTTTTTCTCTGAGTTACGATAGGGATAGCTACGATGAGCAGATGGCTGAAAAAGAGCTGGGGGAGGATAGAACTTGGCTAAAACAGGAACACTAACGAGGGTAGCAGTTCCAGCAATTCCTACAACACAAGCTAACTTATTGAACCAGCTTTTGGTGATTTCGGCTTTAAGACGATTTTGATTAAGCATAAGACATAAAAAAAGTAATTGAGTGACACGTAAACTCTTTGACACTTAAGCAACATCTCGTCGGAGATTCTTAGGTCGAACCCGTCTTTTTTGGTTTGACAGACAGGAATCGATAAGAAGTCAGGCTGAGGTCAGTCGCTACAACAAAGGAGAGAATACCAACGTAGTGTTTTTGGCAATACACTAGCACCCTAACAAGAGGTGGTTACGCGTCTATTAGGAATTTCAGCAACCGCTAACTTCCTCTGGGGTTTTTTTTCCTCTACTCGTGGTGTTACAATTCGTGCTCAGCCAAGTTTTAGTCTTAATGCTAACTACAACTCACTCAACAGTCATTCCGCAAATGTTTTTTGAATGCTAGAAGACATTTTTGTAGTTTTGGTTCTGAGCTAAGAAGATGCTGCTTGTTTACCACACAGATTCCCTCAATGGTCGCAACTAGTCGTTCAACCTCATCTGTTCTTTCTATAATTTTTGTTTGCTTGATTATTATCTCGCTCTATAATTGTACTCCCAAATTTTCACTGGTTGTTTTTTGGATCATGAAAATTAACACATTTTTGATGAACATCAATGATCATTCATCGTTACTTTAATAAATTTTAATACTAATGATTCATACACAAAGAATTTAGGAGGCGAGCGGTTGGGCAGATCACCTGAAATCTATGCTAATCTATGCATAAGCTAGCAATAAAATAATATGCATAGGTTAGAAGATTTACTCCAGATTGGTGATGCCGCAAAACTTAGGGGAGTCAGTATTGACACACTCCGTCGTTGGGAGAAAACAGGAAAGATTCAAGCTGTGAGAACAGAAGGAGGTCATCGTCGCTACCGTGTAGCAGACTTACTTAAAGCGGACAATCCCAACTTGCGGCATACTGTGATTTATGGTCGAGTCAGCACTCCGGATAAGAAAGACGATCTAGCTCGTCAAATAGGGGTACTTGAACTTTATTGCCAGCAGCAAGGGTATGAAGAAATTTACACTTTAAAAGATGTAGGATCTGGACTCAACTATAAAAAACGTGGGTTACTAAAACTTCTTGAGTTGTTGCAGCGTAATCAAGTAGAGCGTTTGCTCATTACTGATAAAGACCGCTTGCTCAGGTTTGGTTCAGAGCTAGTATTTGCTCTATGTGAGAATAATAGAACTGAAGTGATCATTTTAAACAAACCTATTACTCAAGAACCTGAACAAGAATTGGTAGATGATGTCTTAGCTGTAATCACAGTCATGTCCGCTCGTCTGTATGGAAAGCGTTCTAAACGTAACCTAAAAGCAATGCAAGCAATGCACGAATGTGTAGATAAAATTCTTGCTGCCGAGAATTGACAGATGAAATCTTAGCACGTTAGTCTCAAGAAAAGATTTATTCAATTAATTCTATGGAAAAAAAGAAGCAACAGAAAACTGAATACACCTACACTCAGGTTGTTCCTGTTGTTTCTTGCTCAGACGAATCACAGATTGACCGAATCATGCACCTGTGTGGTGTACCAAGAAGATTAACTTACAACAAACTCGGCTCTTTACAAGGCTGGGGTCTAGATTGGAAAAAAGCAGACCCTATAGTTAGAACAGTCTTAAAACCGGATGATATTGGTCTTCCTGGTAAACTATGGGAATGGTCGGTAAATGACACGATGAAAGCTATTAGCGCCCAACAGGAATCTGCGAAAACTTTCTTAACTCAAGATATCTACAACCACACCAATGACCCCGACAAGCGCAAACGTTTAATAGACCTACTTAAGACCAATCCAACTGTTGACAACTGGCTACATCGTCAGTTTAGAAAACAGTACTTGAAAGGTCATACGTTTGTCAGAAATCAGATTGTTTACCAGGGTGCAGGATATTCCTCTAAGCGTCTAACCAGAAATACTATACAGTTAGAAGTTGCCGGGTTAACTAGAGGCAAACGCATCACTTTAAAATTGCGTTGTCGTCATATTATTAAAGGTCAAATTCGGTTAATCCGCAACGAACATGGGGGTTTAGAGGTTCATTGTATTCGGACTAAAACTCTAATTCTGCCACAGGGGGAACCTAATAAAAAGTTAGGAATTGATAAAGGGTATACAGAAGGGTACTACACGTCAGAAGGTACTAAAATTGCTGAGGGTTTAGGTAAACTGCTGACAGCAAAGACAAATAGGATTACTAAAACTAATCGTAATCGTTATAGACTCTTTGCGATATCCAGGATTAATCCTGCTAAGTCTGCAACTATTCTCAAAAATAATTTAGGTTATAAAACTAAGAAACGTCGTCTACAGCGTGAGAAGGCGACCATACAGAATTTCATTCGTAAAGATTTAAGACTGAATATCACAACACCCGTTGAAATCTTCTGCGAAGATCTCACTCAACCGATTATTGGTAAGCAGCAAGCAAAACACATCAACCGCAAGCTGAACCAATGGATGAACGGTGAGCTACAAGCTTCGATTGAGAAAATCTCATTGGAGACAGGATCAAAAGTGTCAGTGGTAAATCCTGCTTACACGTCGCAAGTTGATTCTGCAACCGGGACGCTTTTAGGTCGTCGGGAGCGCGATTGCTTTATCCGGTACACGGGGGACGTGATCCAAGCTGATCTGAATGCGTCGATAAATATTCGCATTCGAGGCACAGACAACAACATCACCCGCTACATGAAATCGAGTGATGTTGAATCTGAGTTGTTAACTCGGACTGTGCGGTACTTAGCTTCGATAGGTTCGTCAGTCACTGATGCATTAAATCTTGGGTGGCTTCTACCTAAGTTTAAAGCAAAAGCATTGAAACTTGAAGATAAGTATCACTCGCAGGGGTAGCGAGTATGGTTAAGCTCCGATGACTGGAAGTTCAAACCAGTTGAACGACAACGCTCTAATCGCAGTAACCAGTACGGATGAAACCAGCAATTTCAGACATTTCTACCTATTGCATAGCTTTAAGTAGATTTAGTTTACCCCATGCCTACGCTCTACCTCCGGTAATAGATACAATTAAGAGGAGTACTATAGCGCCACCTAATTGAAGACTAGGTTGTCGTTAACTTCTTCCTTTGAAAGAATCAAGCCATTCTTGGACTTGTGTTCTAGCAATATCGCGACCACCTAAACCAAATGCTAACGCAATGGCAACAGCGATCGCCCCTAGTAAAAGTCCAAAAGCTAAGTTGACAATATCACTGGCAACACCAATCTGTTGCAGCGCCATTGCACAGACAAACGCAATGATCGCAATTCGGGTGATTTGTCCTAAAATCCGTGCTTGGCGATTGCCAGAACTGGTAATGATATTGAAAGCAAGATTTGCCAGAAATAAACCAATAGCGAATACGACTAATCCAGCCAAAATTCGCCCCAATATTATGACAATACCAGCCACCAATGCTGTGAGCGCTGGAATATTCAGAATATTAACCGCTGCCAAAGTTGCAAATAGCATAATGCCAACAAGGGCGATAATGCCGACAATTTCTGATGGAGTGCGGTTTGGTACTGACGATACTGTTGGTTCTTCTGGAATAACGACTCGTCTGGTAGGCGATGGTAGACCGATAACAGAGAAAATGTTGTTAAACCCTATACTTGTAAGGATACTAGTCACCAGTTCACAAACAAACCGTCCAATGAAATAGGCAACAATTAGAATACCGATTGCTGTAAAGACAGCTGGTAGCGTATTCAAAATCCGTTGCAGCATTGCGATCGCCGGAACGGAAATTGCTTGAATTTGTAGTTGATTGAGTGCGGCAATTGCTACAGGAATCAAAATCAAGACATAGACAATTGTGCCGAGAATGCTAGATAGGGATTGTGTCCCTGAAGCTGTACTCAACCCAAAGCGACGTCCTAAACTGTCAACTCCTGTTGTCGCTAGTAAGTTTGTGACAATACGACGCACCACATTCGCCACAAACCAGCCAATCGCAGCAATTAACGTTGCACCCAAAATATTGGGTAGAATTGATGTAACCTCTGTGACCAGAAGTTTGACTGGTTCTAATGCCTGAGTTAATCCTAGGCTTTCAAGCAACGGTATGAGAAAGACTAAAAAGACAAACCAATACAAAGCATTGCCAATCGTCTGACTCAGAGATAATTGATTGAGACTTGGAGTTTCATCTTGTGGTGGGTTTAATCGTTCATCTACTCGTAACGCTTGCAGTCCGCGTACTGTTATAAGCTTGACTAAAGTCGCGACTAACCAGGCGACTCCCAAAATCACCCCAGCTACAGCCAATCTGGGTAAAAACTCACCAATTTGATTAAGAAAATTGTTCAGCGGCTGCGAAGCGACTCTAAGTTGTAACGTGTCTAAAACGGCAACTATAGTTAAAAGTAGGATGCCCCAAAAGACAAAGCCAGAGATAATTGACTCTATTTGGGGAACATCTCGACCACCAGTTACTCCTGAAGCAATGCGGTTGTCTAGATTGGTGCGTTTGAGGAGGGAGCGTACTACAGCAGATACAATAGCAGCAATTAGCCAGCCAATTAACAAAATTAGCACTGCTCCCAGCAATTGGGGCAGAAAATTCAGCACCTGTTGTAAAGTCCCTTGCAAGTAACTCCTCGCATCGGGTTGTTCCGATGGTAATGTTGGCGATTGTGCTAAAAAACTTTGCACCCTCATTGACAAACCAACTTCCATCACCTGGATCATTTCTTGCCAAGTTGTGTTCATGGTTGTTGTTCAAAATTAAAGTTGAGTGTTATGCAGAAAACACTTTAGATGCTTCTGAATGTGGATTGTCCTGATTATCCTACACTCCCGTAAGTTTATCAGTGTTTTGTCTATAAATTGAGTGGTAAATTTCTACAAAAAAATAGATATCAAGAATGACTTTTTACTTTGTTATTTTTAATTTGTTGTTATTTTTTCTTGATTTTTCTAATCAAAAAGTTATAAGATGATAAGCTGCTTATAATATGTAAAGTTCAACACTTAACTGAGTTGTCGTATTTTAAGAATTTGTGTGGCGTGTAGAATTTCGCGTTACTCTAAATGCAGCCATAGCAAAACAGATGTGGAATGTCTCAAGTCTTTGAACAATCAATTCAAATTAATGCCACAGCAACGACCGTAGAGCGCTGCATTACCGAATATGCTCTGATGCATCGCTGGCTTAATCCTGTCTTGCGTTGTGAACCGATTGGTCAGTGGAGTACCAATGTTGGTAGCAAAAGTCGGTTTGTCATTCAAATACCAATCATAAAACCGACATTGAATAGTATAATTGTGGAAAGACAGCCAGGTTTAGTCGTATGGGAGTTCCAAGGTTTTTTTAAAGGGCGCGATCGCTGGGAATGTCAACCGATAGACAAAGGAACATGCCTCCTTAACCGCTTTGAATTCCAGATTCCTAACCCTGTTGTGAGTTGGGGTTTCAAAACCTTTGCCCAAAGTTGGACAAAAGAAGATATGCAAGCTCAATTGCGTCGGCTCAAGCGCGTTGCAGAGGAAATACAACAAGGATTTTACTAACCTTGTCTACTACTCAGTCCTTTTCAGCAGACTCAGTATCTGCCGAATAGTAACAGCATCCTGGGCTTGGGGAGCTTTTGTCAAATAAGTTTCCAAGTCGTTAGCAGCTTGAGCAAATAAACCAAGTTCATAGCACAAAAGACCGCGATCGCGCAATTCTAGCGCCGCACCAGGAAACAAAAGTAAAATCCTCTCAACAGCTGCTAAAGCTTTCTCTAATTCCTGTTGACTTAGATAAATATATTTCAGATTCGCCAATATTCGTGCTAGAAACTGCCTCTTACTGACTGTGGCTAAAAATTCCGGTTGCAACTGCACTGTTTGTTGATAAACTTGATTTAGGCGTTCTTGACAATCTTGTGGAAACATGACTTCACCACTATTGAACGCATCAATAAAAATCTCCGTATCTGGAATATCAGGACGAATCAGAAAATGTCCTGGCATTCCCACCCCCACCATAGGAAAGTCTACTCTTCGGGCGACTTCCAGATAAACAAGTGCTAAGGTAATAGGAATTCCTGACCGACGGTCAATCACATCATTTAAAAAGCTGTTGCGAGGATCATAGTAATTTTTCTTATTTCCAGCAAATCCTAAATCATCATAGAGATAATGATTGAGACTTTGAATAACTCGCAAGGGATATCTTTGGGATGGTAAGCGTTCTTGCAGTTCTAGAGCCATTGTATCAAGGGCATTAAGATATTCCTCTGGATCCAGGTTGGGATATTCTTCCTGTGCTATGTATAAAGCTGCCCTCGCCAAGTCAAGATGCTCATCAGGCTGCTGGATTTCTTGGTCAAAATATTGCCGCGCTGACGAGAAGTTCATAAGCACATGTTTTTAAATATAGGTTCAAAAATAAACATGAGAAAGCATAAAAAGCTTTTTCTCTACTTCTATATTAAACTTGCTATAGGAATTGCAAAAATGAAAATTTCAAATTTTATTTACAATTAAGTTAGTAAGGATACAGACAAAAGCTAAGCCAGACTCCTGCTGGAATGTTTTCTATTTTTTTCATCACTTTTTACAGAAAGATTAAATTTTTCATATTTTATACGAAATCTGCTTTGAATGCTATCTAAAAATTATAAAGAAATTGCTCAGTCTGATAAAACAGAAGTCAGAAGCCACTAAGTCAGGAGCATTCCCCCTAACTTTAGTGGAACTCCGGTCAGAATCAATCAACTGGAGTTGAAAGCTAAATTTCATTCGCTAGTCGCACAGAATATATTCTGTATTCTGACGACTGACTCAATGAATTCTTTGTTGATAAAAAATCTTTCAGTACGATACATTGGAGAAAACCATGAATACCACAGTGCATTGGCAACAACGAGTTGGAAATCAAAGAGACTGGGTTTGGAGAGGCTGGCAAACTCGCTACACATATATTCGTCCAGCTCAAAACAATCGCAAGACAACTCCCCTCATATTGCTACACGGATTTGGTGCGTCTATTGGTCATTGGCGACACAATTTAGAGGTACTAGGCGAACACCACACCGTTTATGCGCTTGATATGTTGGGTTGGGGCGCTTCTGAAAAAGCTCCGGTAAATTACAGCACACATCTTTGGGCAGAACAGATTTACGATTTTTGGAAAGTCTTTATCCGTCAACCAGTTGTACTAATAGGTAACTCCCTTGGTTCACTTGTTTCTTTAGCAGCAGCAGCAGCTCATCCCGAAATGGTACAAGGTGTTGTGATGATGAGTTTGCCCGATCCGTCATTAGAGCAAGAAGCTATTCCTGCTATACTGCGACCGATTGTCATGGGAATCAAAAATCTTGTTGCTTCCCCACTGTTACTTAAACCTTTATTTCAGGTATTGCGCCGACCAACAATAGTACGTCGCTGGGCTAGTATCGCCTATGCTAACCCAGAAGCAATTACCGATGAACTCGTAGAAATTTTAGTTGGTCCTGCTCAAGATCGGGGTTCTGCGCGTGCTTTCAGCGCCTTGTTTAAAGCGACTATTGGTATTAACTTTAGCCCCAGCGTCAAGACAGTACTACCAACCTTACAAATTCCCATGCTTTTGGTTTGGGGGCAAAAAGACCGATTTATTCCCTCTGCACTTGCTGGTCAATTTGCTCATTTTAACGAAAAGTTAGAACTGCTTAACTTGGAAGATGTCGGTCATTGTCCTCACGATGAACGCCCAGAATTGGTAAATCAAGCCATTTTAGATTGGATTAATAAATGTCTTGTTGACACCAAGCAGTGTGTTGCTCCTGATAGCAATGAGTTATTTGATGATCATGCAATGCTATAAATTCTTCTACAGAACTAAAGCGCGATCGCTCTGGCTTGATTTCAGAGGACAATCACTCTTGTGAGTATTTTGTATCTTAGCGATCGCCAAAATATATGTTCGCAATCAAGCAACCGAATTACAACGCTTGTTCTTGCTCCAACCAAGTTGTAAAATCTGCCTTTGAAGAGAAATTGAGTAGTGCCAATGCTAACGCTTCCAATCGTTCCAGGCTTAAAGCCGAAATGCGCTCGTGCTCAATTTCTGACAACTGCCCCACTTTTTGCTCAAGTAAAAGCAGAACAAGCGATCGTTCTCCCTTTCTTCTCCCAAGTTCTTCACCTTCCTCTAAAATTTCCTGGTAAATTACTGACTCGCGCATCATACCCTCCCGAAATATTCGCCGAATCAAGTCCTTCTTAAATTTTAACCCTGCCAGAATTTGGGCGTAAGTCGAAACTTCCTGTCGTTGTTCTTGTGCTAAACGATTGACTTGCTGTGCTACTATGAAGCAACCGAATTACAATGCTTGTTCTTGCTGCAACCAAGTTGTAAAATCTGCCTTTGAAGAGAAATTGAGTAGTGCCAATGCTAACGCTTCCAATCGTTCCAGGCTTAAAGCCGAAATGCGCTCGTGCTCAATTTCTGACAACTGCCCCACTTTTTGCTCAAGTAAAAGCAGAACAAGCGATCGTCCTTCCTCTTGACGTCCTAGCTGTTCACCCTCTTGGCGTCCTTCTTCTAAAATTTCCTGGTAAATTACTGACTCGCGCATCATACCCTCCCGAAATATTCGCCGAATCAAGTCCTTCTTAAATTTTAACCCTGCCAAAATTTGGGCGTAAGTCGAAACTTCCTGTCGTTGTTCTTGTGCTAAGCGATTGACTTGCTGTGCTACTTGCTGCAGTAACTGTTCTGGAGACGTTGTGCTTGCTAAAGGAGCAAGGGGTAACAACGCCGAGTCATTCAGGAAGATTTCTGGTTCTTGCTCCCACAGTCGGATGACGCGATATTCATGACGGGTTGTGGCTGCGACAAAGGCGGTTTCAATCACTGTATCTTCAGGTGGAGGTAGCAGCAACACAACAACCTGGGTAATTGGTAAGCGCTAGAGGCGATGCAGCCGTACCCAGTAATCGAGCATTCGTAACGGTATCGGAGGATTGGATTCTAGTTTGGTTTGAAATTCTAGGTGTAAGATTTGTCCTTGCAATTGCAAGAAGGTAACATAATCTGCCCGAATTGGTTCAATGCTGAGTTCGGTTTTGAGAATTTCGACTGAGCGTTGGGGTGTCCCTAGTACCCATGAGGCGAAACGATCAGGATATTTTTCAGATAGCAGCTTACACAGGTTATCAAAGGACATACCAAACTTAACCCACTGTTCTCAATAGTTTATCAAAACCAGAGGTGAGTATTCTTGCAATCTGAACTGATTATTTGGTATTAGAGCGATCGCTGTTCACAGAACTTTTGTCTCTACTGGATACTGTTGCAACACATGCTTAACATACTGCCCAGTATATGAGCGAGAATTTTCTGCGACTTCTTCTGGCGTACCTACAGCAATCACTTCTCCCCCTTGATCACCCCCTTCTGGACCTAAATCTATCAACCAATCCGCACAACGAATCACATCTAAATTGTGTTCAATCACTAAAATTGAATTTCCTTTATCTACCAAACGTTGCAACACATCTAACAACTTGTGAACATCATAAAAAGATAAACCTGTTGTCGGTTCATCTATAAGATAAAGTGTCTTACCTGTAGCGCGGCGCGAAAGTTCTGTTGCTAATTTCACCCGCTGTGCTTCCCCACCAGATAAAGTCGTTGCTGGTTGTCCAAGTTTAATATATCCCAACCCTACATCCACCAAAGTTTGTAATTTACTAACCGCTTTCGGAATATTTTTAAAAAACTCCAAAGCTTCCTCAACCGTCATGTTAAGAACATCAGAAATAGACTTGTCTTTGTACTTCACCTGCAAAGTTTCGCGGTTATATCTTGCACCTTTACAAACTTCGCACTGTACATAAACATCCGGCAAAAAGTTCATTTCAATGACATTTACACCCTGTCCGCCGCAAGCTTCGCAACGTCCACCTTTGACATTGAAGGAAAATTGTCCTGCTTTATAACCTCTTGCTTTCGCTTCAATTGTTTGTGTAAACACTTCACGAATAATACTAAAAACACCTGTATATGTCGCTGGGTTAGAACGTGGTGTTCTACCAATGGGTGATTGGTCAATGACAATTGCTTTGTCAACAGTATCCAATCCTTCAATTGCATCTATTTCTTTGGGAAATGGAACTTTACGCGTCAGCTGATGTTGTAGTGCAGGATAGAGTAACTCATTCATTAAAGTCGATTTACCAGAACCAGAAACACCAGTCACGGCGACAAGTTTACCCAAAGGTATTTCTACATTTATATTTTTTAAATTATTGCGATGAGCATTTTTGATCGCCAAACTCAACCCGTTTCCTTCTCTGCGTACAGCCGGAGTTGTAATCACTTTTCGTTTGGACAAATATGCACCCGTCAGCGACTCTTGCGACTCCAGTAACGCTTGCAAATTACCTTGAGTCACAATATTTCCGCCATGAATACCTGCAAAAGGACCAATATCAACAAGATAGTCAGCAGCACGAATTGTTTCTTCATCATGCTCTACTACAATCAACGTATTACCCAAATCCCTCAATCTTGTTAAAGTTCGTAGCAACCGTGCATTATCTCGTTGATGCAAACCAATACTCGGTTCATCCAAAACGTATAAAACCCCAGTCAACCCAGAACCAATTTGAGTCGCCAGACGAATTCGTTGTGCTTCACCACCCGAAAGCGTCATCGCCGGACGATCAAGTGTCAGGTAATCTAAACCCACATCCAAGAGAAACTGCAATCGCGCTTTGATTTCTCTGAGTACTAAATCTGCAATTTGCACCTGACGTTGACTCAACTCTAACTTATCAATCCTCTCGCGACACTCCCGAATTGAGGTACCAGTCAAATCCAAAATTCCATACTGTCCCAACCGCACCGCTAACGCCTCCGGTTTCAACCGTTTCCCCTCACACACAGGACACGGTTGATCTATTAAATACTGTTCCAACTTTTGCTTAATTAACTCTGAACTCCCCTCGTATTGCTTTTGCAACATAGGAAGCACCCCTTTAAATAAACTCTGCGACTTCTGCGTCTGGGTGGTTCCATGTAAAATGACCTCCCGCTGTTCCTCAGTTAACTGATTCCACAATCTCTGCAATTCAAACCCAAACTCTTGTCCCAAATGATACAACAACTCCAGATAATAAGAATTCTCTTTATCCGACCAAGGAGCGATCGCAGAATACACAGGCGCTTTCGGGTCAGGAACTACCAACTCTGGCGAAAATCTTCTTAAACTTCCAATCCCGTGACAATGAGGACAAGCACCATACGGTGAATTAAACGAGAACAAGCGCGGTGATAATTCCTCCATAACCGCCCCGTGTTCTGGACACGCGAAGTTCTCGGAAAATATTAATTCTGAAGGTAATTCTTGATTTTCTGTATCTTTTGTAATTTCAATAACCGCAATTCCACTTGATTGCTTCAAACAAGTGGTAAGAGAATCGACCAAACGCTCCTGAATACCAGGCTTTTTCACAAGACGGTCAATGACGACTTCAATCGTGTGAGTAACATTTTTATCTAACTTAATTGCATCAGCAAGTTCTCGTACCTCGCCATCTACCCGGACACGGACAAAACCTTGAGAAGCTAAACTTGATAAGAGCTTGCTATGAGTCCCTTTTTTCCCGCGAACAACAGGCGCAAGGATTTGAAAGCGAGTACGATCAGGAAGTTCAGATATGCGATCGCACATCTGATCTATTGTCTGAGGAGCAATACAGCGATCGCATATCGGACAATGAGGTTCACCCGCCCGTCCAAACAGCAACCGCATATAGTCGTAAATCTCAGTCACCGTCCCCACCGTAGAACGAGGGTTATGAGAAGTTGACTTTTGATCAATAGAAATTGCTGGACTTAAACCTTCTATCGCCTCCACATCAGGTTTTTCCACCTGTCCTAAAAATTGCCGTGCATAAGCGCTGAGGGATTCCACATAACGGCGTTGCCCTTCTGCGAAAATAGTGTCAAATGCTAAGGAAGACTTGCCAGAACCAGAAACACCAGTAAAGACAATCAGGCGATCGCGTGGCAGTTCTAAATCAATATTCTTAAGATTATGCTGCCGAGCACCACGAATGCGGATTGTGTTTTGGTTGTTGCTAGAGTTGGGAAGATGTCCATTTAAGGATGTGGCTAGCTGGGTATTTGACATATGAGCAGTCTGGGAAAAAGCAGTAGAGGCGAAACAGTTCTTAATGTTATCATTGTCGCCTTTACTATGGTAGAACAAGAGTACTGCTTTAGGTGATGATTCCCTCACTACTCTGCATCTGGGCGCAAGCGAGTTAGTTTGCAATTGCTGAAAGTGCTTGCTGTGAAACGCGATCTGCGGCTTTAATTAAATCGGCTGCTTTTTCGCCAATCATAATTGTGGGTGCATTAGTATTTCCCGTAGTCAGAGTTGGCATGATTGATGCATCCACGACACGTAACCCCTCAACCCCGTATACCCGTAGTTCGGGGTCTACAACCGCCATTGGGTCAATTCCCATTTTACAGGTGCCAACAGGATGAAACATAGTACTGCAAGTTTCCCGGATGTAGGCAACGAGTGCTTCATCGCTAGTCACGTCGGCACCAGGAGCGACTTCCTCACCTCGAAACTCATCAAAGGCACTTGTATCAAACAATTTGCGCATTAATTTAATCCCGGCAACTAGCTTTTGCACATCGGATTGACTTTGGAGATAGTTCATCCGAAGAATCGGTGCATCTTTGGCGTCAGGCGAACGCAAACTGACACTCCCAATATTTTGGGGATGAGTCAAACTGACTGTACCAATGAATCCCGGACCAGAACCAGCATAGCCAGGAGGTGCCCACAGAATGGGACCGAAGAAAAACTGTAAATCTGGCGCAGCATCCAGATTACCCTCGCTATGCAAAAACAATCCGGTTTCACTGATACCAGTACCGTTGATTGCAGGTTGTAAATCCTGAGTTGCCTGATATGGCAGAAAAACGCAAACGTGGTCTTGGAGGTTTTGACCGACACCCGGCAAATCAACGACTACAGAAATCCCCAATGCTTGCAGGTGTTTTGCATCACCAATGCCTGAAAGCATCAGCAGCTTGGGCGAATTGAACGCGCCAGCACTTAAAATCACTTCAGAGTTGATCCTGGCTTGGTGCAGCTGATTATCGTGCAGGTATTCTACCCCAACAGTGCAAGTTCCCTCAAACAACAATCGAGTCACCAACGCTCCTGTTATCGTTGTCAAATTGGGACGCTTGAGAATTGGCACTAGGAATGCAGCAGCGGCACTGTGCCGTTTACCATCTTTGATAGTAAACTGATAGGGTCCGGCACCTTCCTGCTGCATTCCGTTGAAATCAGGATTGTGGTTATATCCCATTGCCACACATGCGTCTACAAATCGTTGGGATGCCACAGCAGGGGAAATAACATCGGTCACGCTCAACTCGCCATCAACACTGTGGTATTCGGAGGCACCGCGTTGCTGGTTTTCAGATTTCTTGAAATATGGCAGTACATCAAGGTACGACCAACCGGGATTTCCCAATTCCTGCCAGTGATCATAATCATGATGATTGCCTCGGGCATAAAGCAAGAAATTAATCGAACTGCAACCACCCAAGACTTTCCCACGCGGACAAAACATTTTGCGGTTATTTAGGTACGGTTCTGGTTCAGAAAAATATCCCCAGTCCACCTCGGTACCCGGTAGGTTTATGCATTCCGATGGGATTTGAATCTCCGGTTTAGTATCTGGGTTGCCAGCTTCGAGCAATAACACCGTTGTTTTACTGTCTTGTGTCAGACGGTTGGCGACAACGCAGCCTGCCGAACCTGCACCTATCACAATATAGTCATATTGAGTCATGAAATTTTCCTTATCTGTTGTCTGTAATGAATTACCATTTCAGCACAAAATATTGAGTGTGATCCGCCAAAGGAAACTTGAGAAACATGATCGGGGCTAATTACGATGAAATGATTGTAGATCGCAAAATCGCAAAAAAGAGCATCGTTGGTTGTGACAACATGAGTTAGCTCAAACTTGAAATGGCGATAAACTGCTTACGCTAAATTTTGCAAAAATGTTGCTATTGGAATTGCCACCAATGGAAAACTCGCAATCAGTTTGCGATCGGCTGTAATCAGAGGCACTCCCAACTGCTGTGCTAAGACGACATATTCACAGTCATAAGCAGAACAACCTGATTCAAAAGTTAACTGTAAAACTGCTATCGCATCAATTGCATACTCACCCTGCTGCATCAAGGTTTCTGCTTCCTGATAAATCTGAATGGCATCCTCTAAAGATAGGTATCCTTGACGCAGATACAACGCCAGAACGTTACGGAATTCTGATCGCCAAAGATAGGGAGCTACCCATTCTGGATCTTGTTCATAAACTGCTTCTGCTTGTTGTGTTTGTTCACCCTGCAAAAAGAAGTAGGCGATGACATTCGTATCTACAACAATCACAACCTTCCCTCGTTTTTCACCTCAAGCAACTCTGTTTGTGTTAACAAATGATTGACTGTTTTCTGGCGAAGAGCACGAACTCTTTCCAAAACTTCAGTTTTCTTGAGTTTTGGAGTTGCTACGGCTTGTTCTAGACAAACTAGAATTTCGCTATTTAGACTACGACGATTCTGAGCGGCGTTTTGCTTCAGTTTGTCGTAAAGCGTTTCTGGAATATTTTTAAGGGTTAACGTGACCATAGACATCAGGTATGACAATGGAACTATTATGGTTTCATTATGGTTCCAGAATAACTCAAAAAGTAAATGTCAAGCATAAGTAAAAGGATTATAAAATTCCACTCCGATGTTTTGAATATCCTTAACATTGCGGGTAATCAAAGTCAAATCGTGAACCTTGGCAGTAGCAGCCAGTAAGCCATCCACACCAGAAACCGGATTAGGAACATTGATTCTTCCCCACTCCAGGGTAATTGCCTGAGTAATTGGAAGGATACGGTTCTCGTAGCCAGTCACAATTTTTTTTAACCAAATATCTAAATTTGTAGCGGCTTTTTGGTCGCGTCGCCGAATTCTCTCGATTCCGCTTTCAATCTCGCCAATCACCAAGACGCTGAGAAAAATATCTTGTTCGTCAACGAGCTCAAACCACCCCGCTACCCCCGGATGGCAACGCTTACCTTTGCGTAATTCGGACAGAATATTCGTATCGAACAAGTAGCCCTTCACAAATCTACCTTACGACCGCGATCTTCTATCCGGTCAAAGTCAGTATCCTCGCCAACATCCGGCATCGACTGCAAGAGTTGTTTCAGAGACTCTTGAGAAGAACGCTCAAGCAAAACTGCTTCCAGAATCGCCCGATGTTCAGCTTCGGTAGAACGACCATTTTGAGCAGCTCTAAGCTTCAATCGGCGAACCACCTCCTCATCTAAGTTACGAACGATGAGCTGTGCCATAGCTTTTTTTTCATGCTTGTGCTAGAGAATCTTACTTAATGATAGCATTGATATCAAAGTTTGATTTTCTATACTTTTTGTTGTGAAACGTTTCCACCAACTGTCAACAGTTAAGCTAGATTTATCAATGGCATTGAAGAGGTATTCTTACTATGCTAGCCAGTGCAACCACATATGAAATTACCTGGCAAAAGTTACCAGATGATTTTGTTTTAGATGACGAACCAGTGGATAACATTAATCAACCACTACTAGCAGCGGCTTTAACAGAAAGCTTAGAACTTGCTGGAAGATTACCCGCCAACGCCTTAACTGTAACGAACTACGGCATCTGTGCCACTTTAAATCACAAAATTATCGTGAAAGCACCTGATTGGGGATTTATACCTTCTATTAAAGTGCCACGAGAAGAAGTCAAGCGGAGTTACACCCCACAACTCCAGGGCGATTTTCCAGTCATCGTAATGGAATTTCTTTCGGATACTGAAGGTGGAGAATACTCTAGTAAACCAACTTATCCACCTGGTAAATGGTTCTATTACGAACAAGTTTTAAAAGTTCCTAACTACGGCATTTTTGAACCAGAAACGGGAGTGTTAGAAGTGTATCAGCTAGATAATTCTGGGCAGTATCAACTTGAGACACCAGATGAAAATAACCGTTACTGGATTGCTCAAATGAACTTATTTTTGGGAATATGGCAGGGAAGCCGAGAAAATCGCACTGGTTATTGGTTGCGTTGGTGGGATGAAACAGGAGAACTCTTGCTATGGGGTTTGGAGTTAGCAGCTAAGGAACGACAGCGAGCAGAAAGATTGGCAGCTCAACTGCGTGCTTTGGGAGTAGAACCAGAAGTTTGAGAGAGCTTTTAGTCATTCATTCGTGAACTCAGCATTACCTTTGCCAACTCACAATGATTTGTTAATAACTCGCTGATTTAGAGAGAACCAAAAAATAAATTATTCGATAGTAGGGTGCGTTATGGCGTCCCGCTATAGCGCACCACTCTACAGGTTGATACTTTTTTAATTGGAAGTCCCTTAAGCAGACTTTGGATGTATCAGGATGACTTGTGCTGCTACCTTGCAAACTCAGAAGCTATGATTGGGAAAAGGCTTAGTCATCAAAAACTTTATGACTCTCAATTTATCAAATACAACATTGTCTCAATCTGCAAATCTGAAGCTACATATTTTGATAGAACACAGCAGTGAGGAAATGATGATTGCTTCTGTTTTAGAACTTCCCAACTGTTTTGTTGAAGCCCCTAACCAGGAGCAAGCTCTAGAAGATATAAAAAAACTGTTGCATTCTCGATTAGGATATACGAAGCGGAGCACGTTGTGAAGCAATCGCAAGATGTGGGATTGCTACCCTGCGGGAAGCCCCCTTCGGGGTCTACGCTCCACCCTCGAGGTATGCGCAAAGCGCACGCCAAAGGCTAACGCCAGTCGCCAAGTGAGGGAAACCCTCCTGCAGCGCTGGTCTCACTACGTTGTGCTCGCAATGACAATTCATAACCTGGGTTTAATATAACTTACACATTTGGGATGCTGCCCTTTAGGATTGCTAGCAAGGTAATCTTTGAGCGACTGACAACTTCGCTCAAGCAGTTTATCTAGATTATTGAATCCCTCCAACTTCCACAACCGTACTGTGCCATCTTGTCCGGCTGTTACAAGACTTTGCCCATCAGGAGTAAACTTTACACTCCAGATATCATACTGGTGAGTATAAAACTGTGTTAATTGCTGACCAAAAAGATTCCACACCCTGACTATACTATCTTCCCCCGCGCTGGCTATGCTTTTTCCATCAGGGCTAAAATTCACGCTATAAACGTAACCTTGATGTCCCTTCAAAACCAAATGCTGCTTTGAGGAAAGGTTCCACAGTCTGACAGTGCCATCGGCTCCAGCTGTTGCTAGTTGTTCCCCATTAGGGCTGAATCTGACACGAAAAATATCTCCGTGATGGCCTTCAAGTGAGACGAGTTGCTTTCTAGAAGCAATGTTCCACAGTCTGACAGTGCCATCGGCTCCAGCTGTTGCTAGTTGTTCCCCATTAGGGCTGAATCTGACACGATTAACTCTTCCTCCTATATGTCCTTGCAGTAAAGCTAGCTCCTTCCCTGTAAGATTCCACAGTCGAGTACCATCTTGGCTAGCAGTAGCAATTAGCAGCCCATTTGGACTAAAATCAACATCTCCACCTCCGTTCTGATACCCTTTCAATGAAGCAATCGGTTGCTGGGAAGAGAGATTCCACAAGCGGACTGTGCCATCTCGTGAGGTGCTGGCTAAATACTCACCATTTGGACTAAAGTCTACTCTCTCAACGTGCCATGTGTGCCCGTTTAATACAGCCAGTTGCTTGCCTGATAGATAGTCCCAAAGCCGAACTGTGTTGTCCTGTCCTGCTGTGGCAATTCGCTTTCCATCAGGGCTAAAAGTTGCATCTCTGATACCCCACTCACTTTTCAGTAAAATTTTTTGCCTTTCTGACGGTTTCCAAATTCGGGCTATATCACTTGCGGATAATATTAGAATACGCTTTCCATCAGGGCTAAGCCTTGCTTGCTTAACACCAATTATCGAATTGAACTTTGTAAATAAACGGATTTGAGGTTTTGATAAATCCCAAATTTGCACAGATTTCCCTCCTGCCGTCATCAAACGCTGTCCATCTGGACTAAAACTGATGCTACTGATCCAGATCCCGTTGCCGACATCAAATTCCTCTAGCTGCTTCCCTGAAAGATTCCAAATTCGTGCTACACCATCTCCGTCTGAAGCAGCTATGCGTTGTCCATCAGGGCTAAAAGCTGCACTTCCGGATGATTTTTCCACCAATGTAATTGATTGCTGTGTAGAGAGATCCCAAAGTAGGATTTTATCTTCTCCTGTCGTAACCAAGTGTTGCCCATCAGGGCTAAAATTTACGCTGTAAACAGCCTGTTGATTACCATTCAACTGAGCTAGCTGTTTTCCTGACCAGTCCCACAGCCGAATTTTACTATCATGTCCTCCTGTGGCTAGGATATTCTTAACTGAGCTAAAACTCACACTGCTAATTTGGGGAACCTGCCATTTAGCTAGTTGCTTTCCAGAAATATTCCAGAGTTGTACAGTATTGTTTTTCGTAGTTGTTGCAAGGTGCTGTCCATCTGGAGCAAATTGCAAAACATCAATCTCACCTTGGTGGGCTTGCCACTGAGTTTGTAGTTCTCCGGACTGATTCCATATTTTAACTATACCGTCTGCTCCTGCTGTAGCTATCAGTTGCCCATTAGGACTGAAACTTGTGGTGTTGACTACTCTTTGGTGACCAGATAGCCGATTCTGTTCTTTAGGATTATCTAGAATCGTTTGTAGAGCAACCAGAACAGAGTTTGGGTAGGTTGCCAAAGTTCCCTCTTTCAGCAATTTCTGTAACTTTTGTCCGCTGTCAATTGCTAACAGCAGAGCCTCTATACCTTCACCAGACTCAAACTGTTGTAAAGCTTTAATTCCAGCTTGCTCTAGTTGCACGGCTTGAAGGTCTCTTTGGGCTTGCTTGAAGGTTTTTTGGGCTTCTTTAGCTTTAGCTTCTGCTGCATTGCGTCTTTCTTCTGCATTTTCTGCTTGTTTAGATATTCGCTGGTTTTCTGCTGATATTTGCTGATTTTGTAAGCGAGTTTTGTTAGTTTCTTGTTTCGCTTTTTTGAAATCTGCCTTGGCAGTTGCTACTTCTTTCAATATGTGTTGATTTTCTGAGCGAATTTTGTTAGTTTCTTGTTTCGCTTTTTTTAAAACTGCCTTAGCCATTTCTACTCCTGTTGATGCCAAATCTTTTTCTTTGATAATCTTATTAATTTGTGCCTCGGTATTTTTTTGTTTTTCTTTAGCAGCGTTTGCTTGTTGAGTACTCCATTGAGCAAATATTCCCGATGCAACTGCGCCTGCCAAAGTCACCCCTAATACCACAAAGCCAATACGAATCCGTCGATTTGCTTTGCGATTTGCTCTTTCCAAAACTTGCTTTGCCCGTTCTTCTGCTTGCAGTCTTTTTTGAACGTCTCGCTTATCTAACTCCTGACTAGCAGCTAAGAACTGATAATCCAAATCGCTCAAACTTTTACCTACTGACCATTCCTGAGCATCCTGTAAAGCCTGTCCTCGCAGCAAGCGCGACTCATCCTGACGGTCGGAGTTTACCCAAGCATCCAGTGTATCAGCATAGGGACGCAATTTTGCCAGTTGCTTATCACACCATTCCTGGTTAAACACCTCCGCATAAATAAGGTTATAAATTCGTAACTTGCTATCACGCTTCACCACCAATCCTGTCAGCCTTAGTTCTGTTTGTTCTGGGCTGTCATCGGCTGCTATCTCTCCCTGTTGCAAAATTTGCTGACACAACCCTAGTAGTCTTCCAGTACGTTGATCACCACTGCATAAGATGCGATCGCGTATCGTTTTTAGATGTTCTGGTTCGTCCTGCGCTTCCCAGTTCTCAATAACTCGTTCTTGCACCAGACGTTCTACCCAAGCTACTTCCTCTCCTATGCGAATGTTAGCAGCACCTGCACTCAGCACTAACTTACAAACTTTTTGCGTCAAAAACGGCTGTCCTCCAGTCCAGTCCAGCACTGTTTGCATCAAAACTTGGGGATTTCCCACCGCCGCTAGTCCTCGTGCTAGCGGTTGCGCCTCTTGTACTTGGAAGCCGCTCAAGTTAATTGCACAACCGATATTAAATGGTGTCCGCCTTTTGTCTTGAATCAGGTCTGATGGCGTAGACACTCCAATCAAGGCAAAGGTTAAGCGGTTATAAGCAGGTTTATCTGCCCGACGATTGTAGCACTCCCGGATGACTGCAAAAAAGTCATCAAGATTGAACTGGAGACTAAGAATGCTGTCAATTTCATCAATGAATATAACTATTCTCTCAGTAATGTCTTGGATTAAAACTGTTTCAATAAACTTGCTTAATCGCTGAACTGGAGAAAGCAAACTGTTATCTGACCACCAAATTTCTAAATCAAATATGGTGTAAAGATTCAAACTTCCTACGAGACTATCAATCATCCCGGCATACCATTGCTCTGGGGTAATATCTGCGGTGCCAATAGCAGTAATATCAATAGCAGCACAGGCGACTCCCTCTGATTGCAACTGTTGCATCACCTGCACCCGCAAGCTCGATTTCCCCATCTGCCGGGAGTTGAGGACGTAACAGAACTCTCCTTTCTTCAAGTTCTTGTAGAGGTCTTCATCAGCTTGTCGCCTGACGTAGGTGGGAGCATAAACTGGTAAACTGCCACCGACTTGATATTCGTAGGCTGAGTCAGGTGCAGTGTTCATCAGCTAACCTCTAGGCGATCGCGAAAGTACTGACGATACAAATCACACAAAGGCATCACCTTATTGCCCTGAAACTTGATGATTCCCATACTCCGGAGCTTAAACGCCTCCACAGAACCAACATCCACTGGTGTATCTGATGTCATAACTAGTTGAACCGCAGCCAGCAACTCTGCATCCTCTTCTAAATTTCGCAGGTGGCGGCGTAGGTGGTCACATAATGGTCCTTCCTCTGTAGGCGCGACTTGCTTTAACTTTTGTAAAGTCATCCTACCACGAGCAATTTGATACAAAGCCACCCGCACCAAGTAAGGATGTCCATCCACAAGCATCATCAGTTGTTCTAGTTGTTCTTGAGTCCACTGAAGTCCGTGACGCTGTACCAGTTCTTGCACTTGTGCCTGATTCAAGTCTGGCAACTCAACTGGTAAGCCAACGTTGAAGGGGGACTGATTAATGTTGAGCGGGATGTAAACTTCTTTGGAATGAACAATCACCAGCCTCAGCTTTTTCCAGATTGGCTCATTTTTTGCTCGCTCATGCCATGCTCGCAGCAGCCCAAAAAAATCAGCAGCAATTTGGGGATGCTTGAAGACTTCATCGACTTCATCCAATCCCAAAGCAATTGGACTGTTAATCTCGGATAACAAATACCGCTGAAAGTAATTTGTACATTTGTTCTTGCTACCCAGAATACCACCTTTCCAATAGTCGCTTAACTTATCTGGTAGATTGAGTTCGTAGGTAGTGCTGGCACAAAACCACTGCAAGAACTGCTCCAAGCTGTTGAGAAATTCTGCATCTGCTGACTGGAAGTTCAACGATGCTGCTTGATAACCATGCCCAGTCGCATGGTGCAAAATCCGCGTCATTAATGAAGTTTTGCCCATTTGCCGAGGAGCTTTGACCCGAATCAGAGCACCAGGTTTGAGAATCGTTTCGTAACAATCTGCTTCAATTGGTGGACGTTCAATATAAAATGCAGAATCTAGCGGTACTTGACCTTCTGGATCTTCTGGGACAACTACTGAAACGGTTTGTGTCTTTACTATCTCGTTTGGTTTTAGCTCTTGGTAAAAAATCTCTTTGTTTATTATTGATGAATCTTTTGTTGTCTTCCTGCTTTTTAGCACTGGAGTTGAAAACTCTGGAATACCCTCTAAATCAATAGCACTACAACCAAATTCATAAGCATCTTCATAGGATCTACCAGCGCCCAACGCGTCGTAAAATCCGACTGCAAACTCTATAGCAGCCCTATCCCCAATCGCCTGATTCATACCAACTACGCAGTTAACATGTTGGTAAATTGCCTCAGCTTGCGCTTCTGAATAGCAGGCATTTAATAAGACACACTCAACTTTGTCCTTAAATAACTTAAATAGCTTTGCCAGTGACTCTGTACTCACCAGTTGCGTGTTTCCCGCATTATTTTCCAACGCTAAGCCCTGATTTCCTGCCCCATGTCCAGAAAAGTGAACAATTTCAGGCTCGAAATCCAAAAGCGCACGGCGCAAATCGTCAGGACGCAACGCCCATCTAGAGATGACTTCAAACTTCTCCCGATTTTTAGCGCGTTCCAGCCCAGCCTGAATTTCCCGCACTTCTTCATCCAGACGTAGCTTGTCTGTATTCTGGGGATTGGCTGACAAAATCAGGATTTTTTTCACGGCTTGATTAACTCTTGAACACGGGCTTTTTTGTGAAACACATTTAACTACATCATATTTTTAATAAATTACTGACAGCAAATCTTTGAAACAGGAAATTTTTAACAGTTATTCAGTATCATTTTGTATCCGTAAGCAGTCAACGAGTTCATGCAGTTTTCTTCACACCTGCTAAAGTAAATTTGATTGCTGCCTCAGTATGCTTTTCTACCATCTCTGGACTGAGGCGATTAATCTCAGGAGTCAGGTGTTTCCAGTTTTCATGGACAGTAAAATAGAAAATACAAACGCTGAGAATATGCGTCAGCGTTAAAAATGGATCGAGTGGACGAAAACACCCCTGTGCCATACCTCGCTCAAGAACTTTGAGAAGGTGTTCGTGTAGACTTGACACATTGGCTTGCTTGAAATACAAGCCTTGATTTTGACTCGCTTCTTGAAACCACAGCATCTGACGATGGGGATTGGTCGCTTCGTAGGCGATCGCAGTCCGAATGATATACTCAAGTGCGTCTTCGGGCGGCAAATGGTCGAGATTGAGTTGACTAACCATTGCCTGAACTTCATCAACTGGGCGCTGCAACACCGCTTTGTATAAGCCCTCTTTATTCTCGAAGTAGTAATGAATTGTGGCAGTTGTAATGCAGGCACGAGTTGCGATCGCACTCAACCGGGCACCTTTTAAACCGTGCCTAGCAAACTCTACTTCTGCAGCATCAAGAATCTGCTGCTGCGTCACATCCGCATCTCGAATTTGACGAACTGATTTGGTAACTCGCTTAGTCAAGACTTTTCAAACCACAGCATGACAATCTCTCGTTTGCTTTTTCATAGTATCAACAGATATCTTATTTCGTTGAGTTTAAGCTTGACTACAAAATCACTCATCATTTAACTTATTAATTAATTAGTAAGTTTGAAGAAGTATTTATGATTATGCTCCAAGGTACACCGTGGCTGTTGGCACATCGTTCGATGCTCAAGCCCAATCAACCTGTGAAGGTTTCACTCTACGGCAATGACTACGTTCTCTGGCAAGACAGCACAGGTAAAATTAGTTGCTTGCCAAATGCCTGCCCTCATATGGGTGCCATGCTTTCGGAAGGATGGTGTGTAAGCAAGCCAGATGGCAGTAGTGTGGTGGTTTGCCCGTTTCATGCGTTGGAATTTGATGGATCTGGCTGTACAGTTTTACCAGGTTCTAACAAGCCAACAAAATCTTTGATAGAACCATTGGAGTTAGTGATTCAAGGCGACTTTATTTGGTCCTACGGTGGATATGAGGCGAAGATTCCTATCCCAACAATTATGAATGAGATTGCAGCAGAGTATGAGTTTATTGGATTCACAGGCGATTGCAGCATCAAAACTGATTTCCTCAGCCTTCTGCTAAATATGCACGACTACAACCACCAAAATGGAACCCATCGTGAGTTATTTGAAATTGAACAAGTGCAGTTGAAGCAGTTCATCGATGAAGGATTTCACTCCCACGCCTACATTGATCAGTTCAGGAAGCAACCGACACTTCGCGACATTCTAAAAAATCCCGCTCTTATAGTCATGCCAAAAGTACTTCAAGCTCATTTAGAAAACTTTTTCCCATGCATGGCGGTGATGCATGGTGAGAATGCAATCCTCAGTCTTAAAGAGTGTCATTTTTATATTCCAGAATCACCAAATCGCTCCCGCGTCTTCGTTTTGATGTTCATAAAAGCACATATTCCCATTGCTCATTTGATTAAACGAAATCTGCTGCGACTGATAGATATTGTTGTGGAGCAAGACGCTGACATTTTAAGCAAAGTTTATGCGAACACCCCTCAACATATCAAGCTTAATAATGAAGTTGGTATGGATTGGGTGCGGCGAAATTTTGAGAGTTTTCCAATAGTTGTTGAACCGAATTTCTCTCGGTAAAAAATGGCAATTGTAGCGCAGAATTATTTGTGTATCATGCAGAAAGCTGCTTTGCGTCTACATCAGTAGTTCCTTATTTCTTAATTTATTGCATTCAAGTGCAACCTATTATAGCAATTCTAAATCATTCGTATACACGAAGATTTCCGACTTCTCTAAAAAGTGGGAAATCTGAATGACATAGATTTTTACAAACTAAATAAGATTACTATATATCTATTTTGAGATAGTGTTTGAGTACTCGGTACTTAGCACTATTTTTGTAAGGTTCAAAAATGCTTCATCAAACATACACAGCTGATGTCTTAGTTGTCGGCGGAGGAACAGGAGGAACCGCTGCTGCGATTCAAGCGGCGCGACGGGGAGCAAAAACTATCCTTGTGAGTGAATTTCCTTGGTTAGGAGGAATGCTGACTTCCGCCGGAGTGTCTGCACCGGATGGAAATGAACTAGAAGCTTTTCAGACAGGATTATGGGGTGCATTTTTACGAGAATTGCAGCACAGACAACCGGGAGGATTAGACAATTGCTGGGTTAGCTTTTTTAGTTACGATCCGCGTATTGGGGCAAAGATTTTTGCAGATTGGGTTCAGGAATTGCCTAATTTGCTTTGGATAACAGGACAAGTGCCATTAGAGGTTTTCCAAGAGGGAAATTGTGTTTGTGGCGTCCGATTTGCAGATTTGACTGTCAAAGCCAAGATCACTCTGGACGCGACGGAACTAGGAGATGTCTTAGCTTTGGCTGATATACCTTACCGTTGGGGCTGGGAATTACATTCTGAGTGGAGAGAGCAAAGTGCCCCAGCAAATTTTAATCATCTCACACAAAGATATCCAGTGCAAGCCCCCACTTGGGTGGTGATCATGCAAGACTTTGGTGAGGCAGTTGCACCAGAAATTCCAAATGCACCTAACAACAACTCATCACAGTTTGTTGGCGCTTGGGATAGCTGCGGTGCGGAACAGTTTTTAAATTACGGACGCTTGCCTGGTGGTCTATTTATGATTAACTGGCCGATTCGTGGCAATGACTACGGTAATGGTGTAGGACGATTAATAGAAACAGAAGAAACTAAGCGTGAGTTTCTCCAAGAATCCCTTTGGCACAGTCAAAACTTTGCTTGTTTTATTCAAAATCAGCTTGGTCGTCGCTACGGTTTAGCTCACAATATCTTTCCTAACTCCTCGTTTGCCCTTCACCCCTATTACCGAGAAAGCCGCCGCGTAGTTGGACTAACGACTGTGCGAGAACAAGATATTTTGCCTATAGCTGGAGGTCAGGTTGCACCTTTAAATACAGATACAATAGCGATCGCAAACTATCCCAACGACCATCATTATCCAGGTGTTGAGTTCCAGGTACAACCCAAATCAATGCGCTGGGGAGGACGGAAGACGGGAACTCCTTTCACAATTCCCTATGGTTGTCTAATTCCCATAGCAACGGATGGTTTACTAGTATGCGAGAAGAACATTTCTGTCTCTCATATCGCTAATGGAGCAACCAGATTGCAGCCTGTGGTGATGGGTATTGGTCAAGCTGCAGGAATGGCTGCTGCTTTGTGTGTCCAGTTGAATGTTAGTCCCCGAAATCTGCCAGTTAAAGTTCTACAAAAAGCTTTGTTGCAGGATCAATATGCACCTGCAGCAATGATTCCATTATTGAATTTGCTACCAAAAGATCCGGATTGGTTACATTGGCAACTGCACTATTTAGAAGATCCAGAATTCTATCCAGTTAATGGAAACTGCCCTTTTTTATCGCCTCGTCAATATTATGACGTTGATCGCGATAACACTGTAACCATACAGGACACTTGTTGTTTCCAGGGCATCTTTCACCATATATCTGAGCAAGATTACAAATTTACTATCACTGCGCCAAGTATACATAGGGGGCATACTTGGCAGATAGTAACTTTGCGATCCCACATCAATGAGGCGTTGCAAACTTTTTGTGATCAGCAACTGCTTACGATTTGGGGTCGAATAAATCGTGCGCTTAATTGGTTGATAGTTGAAAACATCAGCAGATCCAAAAAAAAATAACAGTAAAAAAAAATACTATTTAAGGAATTTTCCGGATGCAGTAAATAAAACTCAGTAGTAGTGAAATGAAGAGTTCCAAAATAGACATTTATTATGCGTGCTGCCATTTCACTTTTCATCACAGGATTGTTGTTTAGCTCCTTAGCAGTGATTAACAACCAAGCACCTGACATACAGGTATCTAACTCTGAGTCACAAGAGTTGATGGCGGCAATTGGCAATACCAAAAGACCTCGCAAAGACTGGAGGGGTAGTGGTCGCAAACAATTGGTGCAACAAATCAAGAGCACACATCCTCTTGTTTAATGACAGTCAGTCAATGCTATTTGTTGGGGTGACAATTGTTTTGTAGAAAGGAAATCAAAGTACTCTCAACCAGGGTGTTTTCCAAAAAAAATGTTACACACCCTTCTAGTGTAGATATTGGGGAAAAAATACAGTCAATCTAAGCAATTATTCTTAATTGCTGTCCGTAAGTATCTGTATACCTAGTCACCGTACTTAGTTTGGCATAAAAATGCCATACAGATTATGCTTTTTCATTTCATTAAGACTACAGGTGGGCTCGCTCCAGGGGCTGGGAGCACCAGATGTGGACTTTAAGGTTTTTGCACAGATGCTCCTTTGTCATCACTCCTGAATTGGGCTTGATTATGAAACAACTCTTCGGGTTGGTTTTACTAAAAAAATAGAGTGGACATTGCCCACTCTACATACATCATATATAGAACAAATGTTCTATGATATTCTTTTCTGACGCTGATCTCGCGTCCCTTGTAAACCATTGAGAAACATCGGCACAAACTTTTCCATCAATGCCTGTGGATCTCGCTTCCAAATTCGTTGAACAACATTAATGCGAGTCATTTGCAAATCTGGTGCCAACAGAGTCTGCGGTAAGCGTTCCATCAGGTATTGAGGACGTTGCCATACAGGCAGTGTGTTTGCGACTTCCAATAGGTTGGCGACTCTACGCAGTTCTGCACCCAAAGTAATATCCATCCCAGCTTCAAAGGCTGCTTGTTCAATAGCAGCATATTTGAGCTTAGCTTGCTCAACCTTTTGACGATGTTCTGGGCTTTTATCTGCTAATTGTGCTAACCAACGGTTACCCCAGCGAACGTGTCCTGCTTCCTCTGGAAGAATTTTCTCAATCGTTTCGCGGATTTTGATGTTTTCTTCGGTTTGTGGCGCTTGCTTGAGAGTGTAAATATGTGCCGAGAAGTACTCACAACCGCGTTTTTCAGTTACGTTAATTGCAGCAAGGGTTGAAATCAAAAAATCCTCAAGGTCTTTGCTTGGATCTTTTTGTTCACGGTCTATTAGCCTTTCAAACTCATCAATGTAGGAAGAACCTGGAGGGGTTCCTACATTTGCTCCTAGTTCCACTAACAAATCAGTTAGCCACATGGCATGACGGGCTTCATCTGAAATATGGTGAGATAAATCCCGTACCAGTTGAGGTGGCTGTCCATTGAGTCGTTCAATAATTTCAGTCAAGTCTTTGCAACTGCGTTGTTCGCTGTAGCGATAGCGGTTGAGAGTGACCAGATGTGCTTCTTGATCGCCAACAATTCGTGTCAAGATTTCCCTTGCACCGATTGCGTTTTGAAATTTCCGTGGGTAAGCAACAGCCATAACTTTTTGTGAGAGTTATGTAAACTAATATTAATCTTACATAAGTTATCTGTAACCGGAGTAACTTTTCTTCACATCAAGCAAGCTTTGCAGAAAAGTCTGATAAATCAGTTTGATTCAGGCATCAATGCGGTTCGGATAAGCACTTCTCAATTGACCGAAAAAGAAAAGGATACAAGCCCCCAACTTATGGTATGGAGAATGTAAAAAATGTTTTCAAAAGACGCATAGCGCGTTAGCGGAGCGGCACGAAGTGCGGAAAACGGCGTCCTTGTTTCAAGCCCCTAAATTTATTTTGGTGGTTCTTAATTTTGAATGAGCGAATGAGCGAATTTGAGCGTTTGCGTAGCGCCCCTCTTAGGGGCTAGCGAGTGACCAATTTGTCCCCATTTTTTCCGTGTTAGACTCGGTGACGCGAGGAGCGGTATTGCTCAACTTGGGGAGGATAGTGCTGTGGTTCACCAGTCCGGTCTTCGGGTTCCCGACTGGTGAATCGATCCTTCTTGCTTCTGGTTGCTACATATTAATTTTTCTCAAAATCTATTTTTCTGTAAATTTGGATACAGATTTTTGCTAGACTATAAGAAAGCAAAGTTAGCCAATCATAACATTGCTGAAACTACTAGGGAGGACTTTGGTATGTCTACTCAAGAAAAAGCTCGTGCTTTGATGATGCGTCACTATCAGCTCATTAAGAATCGTCAACAATCAATGCTGGGGCGTGCTGGTGAGGAATTAGGTCTTCCTGGAGAAGTCTCTCACTACTGGAACCCGATACAAGGAAAAATTGATCCGACCACTCGCATAACTTATGATCGCAGCAGTGCGACTATGAGCTAGAGCATCGGTACAGTCATCCCACGTCATCCTGAATGTGCTAACAATTCATTCCACGGCCAAAAATCGTGGTGCAAGCCATAGACATAGGCTTTCTTGCTTAATAGTTGTAAAAAAGCCACCCGTTCTGTGAGGGTGGCTTAACTTATGTTTTTACCTGTTCAAACGGCACTAACAGACGATTCACTCCTCAATACGGTTCGGATAAGCACTCGAACAGAAACGCGGTAACTTTCAAAGAAACCGGGTTTCTAAGCACACGACCTACCCTTAACTGAACCGTATTGGTTCACTCCTGTGAATCTTGGTCAGGAAACCTGCCTTACGACTGTCCTCAATTAAACATCGTAATAAAGAGCAAATTCGTAGGGATGAGGACGTAACCGCATGGGGTTGACTTCATTATCCAGCTTGTAGGAAATCCAAGTTTCAATCAAATCCTCAGTGAACACACCTGATTCTGTTAAGAAAGCGTGGTCTTTCTCCAGCGCTTCTAATGCCAGTTCCAGAGAACCTGGAGTTGAAGGAACTTTCGCGAGTTCTTCTGGAGAGAGTTCGTAAATATTCTTATCCAGAGGTTCACCTGGGTCGATCTTGTTCTTAATCCCATCTATTCCAGCACACAGCATAGCAGCAAATGCCAGGTAGGGGTTAGAAGTCGCATCAGGACAGCGGAACTCTAAACGCTTAGCTTTGGGGTTAGTACCAGACAAAGGAATGCGGATAGAAGCAGAACGGTTACCTTGGGAGTAAGCCAAGTTTACAGGTGCTTCATACCCAGGTACCAAGCGCTTGTAAGAGTTGGTGGTAGGGTTAGTAATTGCCAGCAGTGCTGGTGCATGCTTGAGGATACCGCCAATGTAGTGCAACGCCATTTCACTCAAGCCAGCGTATTTATCTCCAGCAAACAGGGGTTGACCATCTTTCCAAATGGACTGGTGGGTATGCATTCCAGAACCGTTATCGCCAAAAATTGGCTTAGGCATGAAGGTGACAGTCTTGCCATACTTCTTGGCTACGTTCTTGATGACATATTTGTAAGTCAACAGCCAGTCGGCGGCTTCAATTAACTTACCAAAGCGGAAGCCCAATTCACACTGTCCACCTGTGGCGACTTCGTGGTGCTGCTTTTCAATTGGTACTCCGCACTTTGCCATTGTCAGCAACATTTCTGTACGAATATCTTGGAAAGTATCCGTAGGGGGAACTGGGAAGTAGCCTTGTTTGTAAGGAGGTTTGTAACCCAGGTTCGGACCTTCTTGTCTGCCAGAATTCCAACGACCCTCAACTGAGTCTACGTAGTAGTAGCCCTGCTGCGCTGTTTGGTCAAAGCGGACATCATCAAAAATGAAGAATTCAGCTTCCGGACCAAAGAACGCTGTATCACCAAGACCAGTGGAGACTAAGTAATCTATTGCTTTTTGGGCAATAACACGGGGACAACGGCTGTACCACTCGTCTGTCCGTGGTTCCTTGATGCTACAAATGATCGAGAGAGTTGGTTCTTGCATGAAAGGGTCGATCCAGGCAGTGTTTGGATCGAGTACCATCGCCATGTCTGATTCATTGATGGCTTTCCAACCCCGGATACTAGAACCGTCGAAAGGTACGCCGTCTGTAAAGGAACTCTCATCGATTTGGTTGTGGAAAACCGTGAGGTGCTGCCAGATTCCTGGCATATCGATGAATTTCAGATCAATCATCTGAATGTTGTTGTCCTGAATCAACTTCAGAACTTCTTGTGGGGTTGTCATGGTTACTCCTTAATCTGCCGATTTTTTAATAGTAAGACCTGAGCGCTCAATGCATGATGACCTGCTTGTAAATCCAAATCTATGAGACACCTGAAATATCGTAAATATTTAAAATTGGATTATTTTGTATCTTTTGTAACAAAAGATTAGGTCAAAAGGTTATATTTAACCTTTCCTTAACTAGTTTCACAAAAGTAGACAGTTATCTCGTAGGGGTCAACTTTGGCATAGAATCCATAATTAGCGCTATAGATTGTTTTTGTGCTGGGGCTTTTTTTACAAGAGGCACTTTAAGGTTGCAGCTTGCTAAAAGTAGTCAAATTAATATCAAACCATAGAAAGGATTGATTAGGAGAAAAAGAAATGCGGGATGCAGTAACCAGCTTAATTAAGAATTATGACGTTGCAGGCCGGTATTTCGACCGGAATGCCATTGACAGCCTCAAGTCTTACTTTGAAAGCGGTACGGCACGTGTGCAAGCAGCAGCAGCTATCAATTCAAATGCGGCAGCAATTGTCAAGCAGGCTGGTTCTCAACTGTTTGAAGAACTACCAGAGTTGATTCGCCCAGGTGGAAATGCTTACACAACTCGTCGTTATGCAGCTTGTCTGCGCGATATGGACTACTACCTACGTTATGCTACCTATGCTCTCGTTGCTGGGAGTATGGATGTGTTAGATGAACGGGTGCTGCAAGGGCTACGGGAAACTTACAATTCTTTAGGAGTACCCATTGGTCCAACGGTTCGTGGTATCCAGATTATGAAGGATATTGCAAAAGGGCAAGCAGCTGCTGCAGGTTTGACAGATACTTCTTTTATCGATGAGCCATTTGACCACATGAGTGCAGAGTTCAGCGAAAAAGATGTTTAACAGTTATCAGTTGCTCAATAACTGATAACAGATAACTGATAACTGGTTTGAGTTGCTCTGTTGGTTTAAAAAAGCGAGTCTCCTCAAGGAAACTCGCTTTTTTCTGAAGCGCAAAGCTGCTTTTGCATGTATCCGAGTTTAAGCGGCGTGTCGTCCGGCTGTCACTCAACTTCCTTGATCAAATCTTATATCTTGCACCAAGGTCAAAAAGCGCGGGTTTGTTGAGAACGACAACACTTTAACAGTTACCAGTTATCAGTTATCAGTTATCAAGGAAGCGCAGTATCAGTTACCAGTTGTCAGTTGTCAAGCAGATTTTTTGTTTATTGTTTATTGTTTATTGTTTACTGTTCACTGTTCACTGTTCACTGTTGACTGTTTTAAAACCTTAATTTTCCGTTTAGAAACCCGGTTTTTTAGGTCTTGTTGAGAATGATGCATTCCGGTCAGAAATAGGGTAATCGGCGATCGCTAGCCCCTTAGGGGGCCTGCGCTAACGCTTGCCTTACGAGCGCAAAGCGCGAGCGCATGAGCGTTTTGCAGATCGCTAACTCTCAGTTTCTCCGAATAATCCCCCGTGGAGGATGCCTAAACTCTCTTTTTTGAGCTTTATGAGTAAAACTGCTATTCAAAACCTAGACAACTTATGACGTAGGTTTTAATTGACACTTCAACCGGAGCATGGGAGCGGTTATCCGTCGGTGTCTAGGCACGGCGAACGCCATCCGCGCATAGTTTTCAATATTTAAAGCTCTCCCATTTTATGATCTCTGACTTTTGCAAGAGGTCTAATGAAGCGGTGCCGAAGCAAAGTCCGTAGGTAGTTCATATTCAAGTCGAACGATGTGTATCTTGGCATAGATTCTGTTCGATATCAATCATCGGCAATTCAAAATCTGCAAATCTTTGAGCTGGACTAAATTTCATGATAATTTAATATATAAGTTTAAACCTAATTATTTGTGATTAACATAGACTTTTATCAATAGTTTTCATCTATTACACCCTAGCGGATATCGTAGCCACGCAACTGACAAACCGTATCTACTCTATAGGACTTACTTTTGAGCACGAAATACCAAATATGGGGTATGGGTTTGGGGCATTCAAACCTGATTTTTGGATAATCTTGAGCGCGATACGCTTTGCGTCAAGCCTCCGGCTTATCGCCACTCATCTGGTGGTAATTCTCAAAAGTCTGGAACGACCAAATTACGTTCTACATATGATGTCCCTTTTGAGAGCGTGCGTAAGTCCTACTCTAAAAACCTGCGTGGCGGGGTATTTGCATAAACAGACAGTGGAGCAAGCCGATTTGGGGCGTGAACTTCAAATGCAATGAGGTTTGCAGAGGCTCACGTAACTTTTCACTCTCCCCCCCCCATAGCGCAGCAACTTAAAGAGCAACGGAAATCAGAGGAGGTAATATTCCTTTGCGGCCTAAAGCAATTACTTGGGCAATGTAATACCAAGGATCGACTTTTCTCAACCGACAGGTTTCAATCACGCTTAATAGAGAACAATAAGCCAGACTGCCTTCGGAGGTACGTGTACCATAGCTAATCCGTCGTGCAATGACTGCATGTCTTAGAGCACGTTCAGCTTCATTATTGGTAGGTGGCAATCCTGGATGATAGACAAACGCAACTACAGCATCCCAATCCCTTAAAATCTCTTGTGCTAGAGCTTTTAATTTGGGATGTTCTGCGGCGCGACCCAGGAGGCAGACCCGGTAGAGGCGACCGGGGACTGGGTCATCGCTGTTATCCCCGTCGCCAGAGGAGAGGGTTTGTATTAATTCCCTCAACTCTTCTAGAAGCCACTGTCCTAAATCTGAAGCTTCTTTATTTACAACCTGGGTCAGGGCGATCGCTTTGCGAATCAAGTGTGCCAGACAGTGCTGGCGTTTTTCATAACTGCTATAGGCTCCATAACCATCGGTGACTAACCAACCGATAAAAGCGCTACTTATCAGGTGCAGCAATTCTTCTTTTCTGCGACTACCGATATGGTACACCGCAATTGTGTTGGTAATTGCCACCCATAACCAACACAATTTCCCCTTTTCGTACCAGGGTGTTTCATCGATATGGATCACTTCTGCTGCTTGCAATTCACAAAGCAACTGCTTAACTACTGGGGCGCAAGCAATCCCTGCTTCTCGAATGCAGCGGTCTAGAGTGCCAATACTTAGTTCCACACTTACCCACTCAAGTAAGAATTCTTGAATCTTGGGTCGGGACATCCGGTAGCGCACCGCAAGGCTGGCGATGAAGGAGACTAGCATCGGTCCGACTAGTCCGTACTCCTGTAATTGCAAATCTTTGCTCCTTCCCGAAACTACAGACACATACCCAAACCCAGGAAGAGCTTTGGTATGGTGTCCACACTCACAGGTGGCTGAGTAGTAATGATGAAGTTGGCAAATCACCTCAACACCAGATTCCTGTTTTTCTAGTTCCAGGACGTAATACCCCATATAGGGTTTGTTGTCTGATGTTATTGTCAGTTCGGCATTGCAGGCAGCACAATTTTCTGGATAATGAGGAATCGTGATCTTTGGAACTAAGGGCGTTGTCCGCCACATCCCCCTAGCTCCTGGTTGCTTTCCCGGCGTTAAGCGAAGCTCTGCCGAAGGCAATCGCTTCCCAAACCCTTGAGCTATAGACTTCTGTTTTTGCTTTTCCTCAACTTTCTCACTCTCAAGGTCTTCAGTATCAGTTAGATGTTTATGCTGATTGGCTGTCTGTGTCTTTCCACAGTCAAACTCTGCTGCTTCCTTAAGGAAGGGGCTGTCTGATGATGGCGGTCTGGAACTATTGTTTGAATTCTGCTCTAATCGCTCTAATTGTTCGACTGCAAAGGCGTGGAGATTACCTGCTACTTCCACCAACTTCTCCTTGTCCAGAGATTGGAAGTAGTCCCGGCTCATTTGTGATCGGTCATCTTTACTCAGTCGATTCATGAAGTCTCAAGTGCCTGTCAAGCCTTACATTACCATCTTTAGAGCCGGAAATTCTTTACTTACGTGCTAACTGGCTAATTTTCATGCACTAAATGCGGGGGTGTGAAAGGTTAC
>NZ_QMEA01000038.1 GCF_012912105.1 Brasilonema sp. UFV-L1 | reverse complement strand
GAGACAGCTCCCCCTCTCCCCATTTCCCGCAACGCCTCTGTCATCTGCCATCCCAACTCATCCGCCCAGTTCGTGTAAACTCGTATCGGCACAACCAAATTATCTTGAATGCCGATCGCCTTCTTTTTCAAAGCTGGTACAATTCCCGCATTAACCAGAGAACTTTTACCAACACCGGATTGTCCATAAATAACAATTAATTTATAATCAAGACGACCGACGCGTTCAATCAAACGTTCTACATCAAGTAAACGACCAGATGCGCTAATTTCTGGCGAGATATTTTCCTGTAGAGACGTTGCATCCGAAAGTTCTACAATTTTGGAGAAATTTACCTGTCGTGTTGCTTGTAATCTCCCAGCACCAATAAACGCCCGTAAGCCAAATTGCTGTTCAACAGAAAGTCTTTCTTGTTTAATTTTAAAAGCTTCGAGATATTGCTTTTCTTTTAAATATAAGCTTCGTAAATTTATTAAAAGACTAAGATAAAGTTGTGGTTTAGAGTCAATAACACCTATTTTGATTGCTGTTTTTAAAAAACTTATAGCAGCTTGCTCTTCGCCTAAGTTTTGTTCTGCTTTCGCTAAAATAAACAAAAATTCCTGGCGATTAGAAATCGCGGCTACACAAACGAAGTCCGCCTGCGCGGACTCATTAGCCTGCGGAGGCAGGCTTTGTCTGTGTAGCGCCAGACTTCTAGTCTGAGCGCTATTTACTTCTAACGCCTTTTGCGCTAAAGTTTTCGCATCTTGCCATTTTTGATTTGCTAAAGCAGCTTCAGCTAAAAACCCATAATCCTGAGATATCTTGAGCGAATCTCCTTCAGCTTCATGAACGACTAAAGCACGTTCTGCTAAGTTTTTCAACTGCTCAAAGTCTTGTAAATCACGTAATATTTTGCCAAATTTCTCAAGTGAATGAGCAACTAAATCAGGACGTTGAGTAGCTTCTAAAATTTGGAGAGATTGCTGAAGGTAATTTCTTGTTTCTTGCCAATCAGAATCATCTGTGTTCTCACGTTGTAGAGACGTTGCATGCAACGTCTCTACAGTCTGAGGAGAATTTGTTTCTTGTTGTCTCGCTTTTTCGTAATAACATAAAGTAATATCACTCAAGACTTTACCTTGCCAGACTAAATCATTCACTTGCTGCCAAAAAGCCAAACTTTTTTGATAGTATTCCAGAGCATTATCTAGATGATTATCCACATATTCTGTGACTCCCAACAAATATTCAATTCTCGCTTTCACTTCTGGTTCTAAAACATATCCCGAATTTTGCAAATCTTGCCAAGCTAATTTAATCTCTGAATATTTTTCTAATGTCAGGCTAGAATCACCAATCAAAAATTGCTCAGCTGTTTCTTGCAGAAACTTTATCAATTCATTGGGAGCAATCGCAAAATTTCTCGTCGTTCCCCAACTTTCCAAATCAGGGGCAAACTGCATAAACCGCTTGTGAACTTCATCATCAATCCACAACACTACAGGAAAAGGAAAATGATTGCGAAACTCCTCTCGTACCTGATTTGCACTAATCAGCATTTGGTCAAGATTCCGTACTGATTCTAAACCTAAAATCATCAAAGCTTGCACATTATCCTTTAATTCTTCCCGAATTGCAGTATAGAGACTCCTTGCAGATTCCTTCAGAACCAAGACGCGAATTTTTGCTTGACAAATGTCACGTAATCGTTGTAGGAGATGCGATCGCGAACTAGCATAATTACACCGTGCCAAAATCAGCTTAAACTGTCCAACAGAAGCATCAATCGCCCAAGCCAGTTGTTGTAGCGATCGCTCATTGTTAAAATCGACATCTTCTAATTTGTCATTATTCATTAGTCATTAGTCCTTAGACTCGTTCCCAGGTTCTACTCTACGGTGGTGGTGTACAAGTCATCGAATGATCCAAAACTCCCTGGGAACCTCACCCTGCCCTGTCGGGCATCCCTCTCCTTAGCAAGGAGAGGGAAAGATTTTCGCGAAGCGAAAAGCGAGGGTGAGGTTTTGAGGGCTTCGCTGTGTACATCCTAAGTCCTCTTGTCCCCCTTACTGCAACTCCCGCGCCTGTGCCAAAATCGGATTAACTTCAAACCAAGACTCTGGGAACCTCACCCTGCCCTGTCGGGCATCCCTCTCCTTAGCAAGGAGAGGGAAAGATTTTCGCGAAGCGAAAAGCGAGGGTGAGGTTTTGAGGGCTTCGCTGTGTACACCCTAAGTCCCCTTGTCCCCCTTACTGCAACTCCCGCGCCTGTGCCAAAATCGGATTAACCTCAAACCAAGACTCTGGGAACCTCACCCTGCCCTGTCGGGCATCCCTCTCCTTGCTATAGACGCTTTGCGGTGAGACAGCGCTGCAGGAGGGTTTCCCTCCGTAGGCGACTGCGAATCCGAAGGGCTTCCCGCAGGGTAGGAGAGGGAAAGATTTTAGCGAAGCGAAAAGCGAGGGTGAGGTTTTGAGCACTTCGGTGTGTACACCCTAAGTCCCCTTGTCCCCCTTACTGCAACTCCCGCGCTTGTGCCAAAATCGGATTAACTTCAAACCAAGACTCACCGCGATCGCGATATTCAAAAACAAACCGACTGCGAATCAGCTTTTGATATCCTTGATCATCACTGACTTTTTTCGTTTCCTTCACACGACGTAACAATCCCCACTCATCATCAGAAATCGGTAAAACCATTTCATTTCGACGAGCACGAATTACAGTATCCAAAGTATCACGCGTTAAAGGAAGTGACATTTCCTCCATAATCCATGTATTCAGCAGCCTCAACAAGTCGCGGACATGACCGCCACTCATTCTACATAAATACTCAAGTGTCGCTTTCCGGTCAAAGATAAAAGTAATATTACTGAGACGCTGGTCTGATCGCAAGTCAGGATAAGCTCTTGCCAGTACCATTTGTTGCATCAGCATCATTCCTTCTTCATGAACACTGCCATCAGACCATTGTACAGGTACCATCGGTAACACTCTGGGGTCTTCCAAAAACCGTTGTGTGAGCGTACCATAGTCATTGGAAAACTTCAGAGATAGTGGCATTGTATACACAACATGACAATTCAACTTCGTCAAATACTCACCCTGATCCACAAACAAGTATTCCTGTTGTGGACGTCCCCAAGCCTTGGGACGATTATCAATTCTGTCAAGATTATCTACAATGACTACTAGACCTTTTTTGCCTTGCTGTTTGAGTTTGGCGATCGCAGGTTCCAGCAACTCCTTATTAATTGCATCTAAGAGCTTAATTTTTTGTGGTCCCAAATACTGATTAAGTCTTTCGCGCAGCGTCGCATCACTCTTAGCCTTAGTCGTGATTTCTCCAATTCCAAAAGCCAAAGTAAACTTTTCTTTTTCAGAACTGACACCAAAATCACCAACATTAGGAACTTTAAGTTTTACCCCAGTCACATCAGCGTTTAAAACCTTGATCGCACCTAGCAGTAATTCCTTAAGCCGACTGGGTTCTGCAAGATTGAGTTTTTCTAAACTTTGACTGACACGACGGGCGATTGCTAAAAGTACATCAGCAATATCCACATCAGTCATTTCCAAATCTTCACTAGACTCAAAATAGATAACACAAAAACCATCCGCTTCCAGTTCTAGTTGCAGCCGCCGTAATTCCGTAGATTTACCACAGCCAATGTGCCCAGTAAACAAAGTGCAAGTCGGATCATCTGGCTTAAAATATGTGATTTTCTGCTTCAGTTTGCTGATAATATCCCCACCGCGCACAGAAGAAAAATCAATATAATATTTCTTATCCTGTGTGTTGTTAATAACCAGAGTTCGGCTGGGGTCTGTTGCTTCAAAAAACTTTCGTAAATCTATTATCATAAAGCGTGTAATTTAGATTATTTATTTTTCATATCCTTGATTTCAAGAATACAAATAATTACAGCTTTGATGCTTGATTTTCCGATGATCTTAAGATGATTTCTAGACGATTTTAAAAAGAATCTGGGTCAACACCCATTGTACGTAAGCGTTCCGCCAGCAAGTGAAGACGATGTTGAGCTTGTTGAGCCTGTTCCTCTGGTGTCAGAATTCGTTCTCCTTGCTCATGATACCAATACAGCCACTCCCGCGTAATTCCTTGATAAATTCCCCGTTCCATACCAATACCTAAACCAACTTCGGGTAACCATACAGGATTCCCTTGCTGCAAGAAATAGGTGTCATTTACCAACTTATAGACTTCCAAACGTGGTTTGCGACGACGAGTTGGATGATAAACGACGTAGTACAAAACTCCTAACTTTGCATACGCATCTTTTTTGGTGGTATATTCTCCACGATAATTCTGAGAAACAACTTCCAGCATCAAAATTGGGAGTTTCTCTTCTTCCCAAAGAACATAACTCGGACGCAAATTTTCGTCAAAAAATCGCTCAACACCCAAACTCAGAAACCCATCTGGTACAATAGGCGGTTGATTTGGGTCAAAGTAAACACCCATATCAACACCAAAAAACCAGTCCATGCGGTTAGCCCACACCATAGCGAGTATGGCTTTGAGTAAACTAGGAATTAAATCTTGGAGTTCATTATCCACGGGCGTATCGTCAGAATCGGGAAGTTCCTCAGATGAGGGCAAACAGGCAAAAGCATCGTACTCTAACATAAACCAATGAGTTAATAGTGATTTCCTCATTCCCGATCATATCCCTCCCCACCTCCCCACCTCCCCACTCGCTACGCTAACAAATTCAAAATTCGCTCATTAAAGAATCTTTTTTTGAACTTTGAATTTTGAACTTTGAATTCCCCCGGAGGGGGTCTCCCCACGTGTGGCACAATAAAGACGGTAATAAGAAAAATATAGATAAGGTAATTTAGTGAGTCCTACTGCTCAAGCTACCGCTGCTGCGCGTCGCGTGGTATTTCCATTTACAGCAATTGTCGGTCAAGAAGAAATGAAACTGGCTTTGCTGTTGAACGTGATTGACCCTAAAATTGGTGGTGTGATGATTATGGGCGATCGCGGTACCGGAAAATCCACAACTATCAGGGCGCTGGCTGATTTACTCCCAGAAATCCCCGTCGTTGCGAATGATCCCTTCAACAGCGATCCTAGCGATCCCGATTTGATGAGTGATGAAGTCCGCCAACAGCTACAGCAAGGGGTGGATATTCCCATAGTTCAGAAAAAAGTCCAAATGGTAGATTTACCACTAGGAGCAACAGAAGACCGAGTTTGTGGTACAATAGACATCGAAAAAGCATTATCAGAAGGTGTCAAAGCCTTTGAACCAGGACTTTTGGCAAAAGCCAACCGGGGTATCCTCTACGTAGATGAAGTCAACTTGCTAGATGATCACCTCGTAGACGTACTTCTAGACTCCGCCGCCAGTGGTTGGAACACTGTAGAACGAGAAGGAATTTCCATACGTCACCCAGCGCGTTTTGTTCTTGTAGGTTCTGGTAACCCAGAAGAAGGAGAGCTACGCCCCCAACTCTTAGATAGATTTGGAATGCACGCAGAAATTCATACAGTCAAAGAACCAGCCTTGCGCGTCCAAATCGTTGAGCAACGTTCAGAGTTCGACCAAAACCCACCAGAATTTCTGGAAAAATATAAACAACAGCAACAAGAACTCCAACAGAATATCATCAACGCCCAAAAGTTGTTGCCATCAGTAAAAATAGATTATGACTTGCGGGTAAAGATTTCCGAAGTTTGTTCCGAACTCGATGTTGATGGTTTACGCGGAGACATTGTAACTAACCGCGCCGCCAAAGCAATAACCGCATATGAAGGACGTACTGAGGTTACAGTTGATGACATCCGCCGCGTGATGACTTTATGTCTGCGCCACAGACTACGGAAAGATCCTCTAGAGTCAATTGATTCTGGATATAAAGTAGATAAAGCCTTTAGCCGCGTCTTTGGTGTAGAGACATCACAAGAAACAACACAAGCAAACGGTACAGCACAAAAACTAGGAGTTAGAAATTAAGAATTCAGAATCCAAAATGTAGAAGCCAGGAGATAGAATTCAGCATTCCCTCCTGACTCCTGACTCGGTGACTCCTGACTCCTGACTCGGTGATTCCTGACTCCTGATTCCTGACTCGGTGACTCCTGACTTCTTACTCAGCACTAATTATGAGATTTTGGCACTTTTGGCTCAATAGCTTTGTTTTATCCAGTCAATACAATCCGCCTCGGTTTGTAGAGATGCTGATGGTATTGTTAGCAATAATAATGCTGATTATTTGGAACTTTACGCTAGATACACCTTATATGATACTTGGGTGGAGCTTTGTGATTGGAGCGTCTATTTCTATCTTAGTACGAGAAGCGATTGCTCCTTCACCCGATATACGAATTAATCAATTAGCAGCATTTTTCTTTCTTAGCATCAGTCTCTATGGCTTTGTTTACGTATTTCAAAATCTTTGAGGATTCGCCATTCACATTTGCTGACTCTTGACTTTTGACTACTTGTTTGCTATGTTTTTTTCTCTCCTGACTCCTGACTTCTGACTCCTGACTTTTTGTACTAATTTAATAATCGTTGCACTAAGACCTTAATTTCTGGAAACGCAAGAGGACTAATTTCCCCCTCACTCAGGGTGACTTCATCGCTATAGTTTTCATCAATAGGATTGCGTAAAACTTTGAGGAGGCGATTCTTCAAATCTACAACCCAATATTCTTTAATCCCAGCATATGCGTAAGTCTTTCTCTTCGCATCTAAATCTTTACTCAAGCTAGTGTTTGAATATTCAATAACCCAAAAAATATTTTCTGGGTATGGGTGACGAGTACGATACACTGCCCTTAATGGTTGAACAATTGCTAAATCAGGTTCTGGTTCCGAATTGATTTCGGGTATTGTAATTGGTTTTGCATCACGCACCAGTGCTTTTTCACCAAGTAGCGATCGCAGATAATCCCCAGCATCTGTACTGATCTGTGCGTGTTCGGGACCTTCAGGGGACATTTCAACGATTTCTCCATTCAACAGTTCAACCTGACGACCAGAAAGAAGACCGACTTCAATCATCCGATGATAATCGTCAAGCGTCCATTTGGCTGTGGTGAGAGTCATCCTTAAATGCCAGCTTGCTTGGGAACTTTATTTACATTCTATAACTTTAGACAGTTTTTTTTGCTCAGGACTTTATCCAACTGTAACAGGCAATCGCCAAAGATATTGAAAGACAATCTTTCCAAAATACCCGATAAAAAAAGTCGGGTATGTTTGACTCGTGTTTTTGCTCGTGGTAACATCAATGCTCAGTTGACGGACATCCAGGGAAGACTTATGACACAGGCGAAAACTACCCACACCCAAGCCACCACTGCCGCTTTTAAAGCCTTAAAGTGTAAAGAATGTGGCGCGGAGTACGAACTCAAGGCTCTTCATGTGTGCGAGTTCTGCTTTGGTCCATTGGAAGTAACCTACGACTATAGTGCCCTACGCTCTACAGTCACCCGTGAAACAATTCAAGCGGGACCAAACTCCATCTGGCGCTATCGTAAGTTTTTGCCTGTCGCAAGTGACAACCCCATTGATGTAGGAACTGGTATGACTCCGTTGGTTCGTTCCCATCGCTTGGCACGTCGCCTTGGTTTAAATAAGCTCTATATTAAAAACGATGCCGTCAACATGCCTACGCTCAGCTTCAAAGATCGGGTGGTATCAGTTGCACTTACCCGCGCACGCGAGTTAGGTTTCACAACAGTTTCTTGCGCTAGCACAGGTAACCTCGCAAATTCAACTGCTGCGATCGCCGCACATGCTGGTTTAGACTGTTGCGTCTTCATTCCTGCTGATTTAGAAGCTGGAAAAGTTTTAGGTAGCCTTGTTTACAGTCCAACCCTCATGGCTGTTAAAGGTAATTACGACCAAGTTAACCGCCTCTGTTCTGAAGTTGCTAATACACATGGTTGGGGTTTTGTCAATATAAACTTGCGTCCTTACTACTCAGAAGGTTCAAAGACATTGGGTTTTGAAGTGGCCGAACAACTGGGCTGGGAGCTACCCGACCACATTGTTGCACCCTTAGCATCTGGTTCGCTATACACAAAAATCTACAAAGGCTTCCAAGAATTTGTAGAAGTTGGTTTAGTGGAAGGCAAGAGTGTTAGATTCAGTGGCGCACAAGCAGAAGGGTGTTCACCGATAGCCCAAGCTTACAAAGAAGAACGCGACTTTATCAAGCCAGTCAAACCCAACACCATTGCCAAGTCTCTTGCAATTGGTAACCCAGCAGATGGTGTCTACGCTGTAGAACTCGCTAAAAAAACAGGTGGTCATATTGAATCAGTGACCGATACTGAAATTATCGAAGGTATTAAGCTCTTGGCAGAAACAGAAGGCATTTTTACAGAAACCGCAGGTGGAACAACTATTGCTGTGCTGAAGAAGTTAGCAGAAGCTGGTAAGATTAACCCAGATGAAACCACCGTGGTATATATTACCGGAAACGGCTTGAAAACCCAAGAAGCGATACAAGGTTACATTGGCGAACCTCTGACAATCGAGGCAAAACTCGATAGCTTTGAACGAGCGCTAGAGCGTTCCCAGACATTAGATCGCCTAGAATGGCAGCAAGTCTTGGTTTAGTCATTAGTTATTTGTCGTTTGTCATCAGTAAGAACAAAGGACAAACGACAACTCTTCACTCCCAATTCACAAGTCTCCGAATTTATGACTGTAAAAGTTTTAGTTCCTACTGCTCTGCAAAAATTCACCAATGACCAAGCCACCTTAGAATGTAAAGGTGATACGGTTGCAGAACTATTTGACTCTCTAGAAGCAAACTGTCCTGGAATTAAGTCGCGCTTGTGCGATGAGGCTGGACAACCACGTCGGTTTTTGAATTTCTACGTAAACAGTGAAGATATTCGCTTTTTGGATGGAACCGAAACACCATTAAATGATGGTGATGAAGTCAGCATTGTACCAGCAGTGGCTGGAGGCTAGTAGAATTCAACATTCAAAATTCAAAAGAAAGAATACTTTTGAATTGATTTGTCCTCAAAAGGCAAGGTTTTGGTTGCTTTAAAAAGCGATCTGCGCTCCGCGCAGCAGCGAAGCTATCGCTGTCGGGAGATGCACGTGGCTGTGTCAAAATGAAAGTGACTGAACCATGCTTGTGAGCTCTTAAACGCAAGACAAAGGATAAACCTGAGCAATGGCAGAAGAAACAAATCACAATGAAGCTAGGGAAGTTGCTCCCAGCACTGTAGATAAGCAGGCTCCCAGTGTCGCTGAAGAACACGCTCCCAGTACAGACTCACCCGAAGCGACAGATATTCCTTCTGCAAATGCGCCAGATCCCAAAGCGGCGAATCCAGAAGAGAATCCAAATGCAGCCAAAGCACCCAAAGGCGAGAAACCAGCAGGGGCAGCCAAAGCAACCGCAGGGGAAAAGCCAGCCGCTAAAGCAGCAAAAAAAGAGAAAGCCCCGGCTTTGGAAGATAAGCCATTTGCAGAGTTTATCCAGCAAGATTATTTGCCAGCTGTGCAAAAGGCGATCGCCAAAGAAGGAGTCCAAGATTTAGCGCTGAATTTCGCTAAGCAAAAAATTTCCATCGTTGGTTTTGACAAGTCTGACGAATGCTGGCAAATTATCGGCTGTTGGCAGAATGGATTGCGTCAATTCAACCTGTACTTTACCGAAGAAGATATCCAAGCGAAAAAGGCTTTTTCCTGTCATGAAGGCAAAAAGCCTAGTACTCTTGAGTCATTCTTAATCGATGAACGCAAAGTCACTCTTGACTTACTAGTTTATGGACTCGTACAGCGCTTGAATGGTCAAAAGTGGCTGGGGAGAAATTAGTTCAATTCGTGAAAATCATAGGTGACGGCTCCGGTGACCGGATCGTTACCTATTCTAACGTAACCTGTTTTCAGCATCTCCTTAAAAACAGCCTCGACCTCCGCAAAGCTAGCACCTGTGTCCATAACTGCTTGAGTCACAGTCAACTGTCCACCTCTTTTTTCTGCTGCTTTGAGCAATTCCATCATCAGTTTTTCCTGAGGAGAGCGAAAAACTTGAGCAGCAACAGCCGGTTGATTCAAAGGAACACCCAAAGGCGATAAACCGGCTTTTGCTCTGAGTCTCATTTGGTGTTCATCTACCATGTTGGGGATAACGAACAAGTCTACAAACTGCCCTATCCCTAGCACACCACCAGTTAACAACCAAACTATACCTGTCCCTATCTTGCCGTTATATAAACGGTGGAGTCCTCCCAAGCCAACAAACCAGGCTGCACTCAAGATGTAGGAGACAAGAAGACGTTCTTGATTATCTTTATTATTATTATTTTCTGCTTTCATCTCGTTTCTTTCCCCTCTCATTCATTCTTAATTCCCCAATAACTTTCTCTTCTGTTTTTTTCGTGTCAGGATAGGCAGTTAGAGTTTTCTAAATTTTCATAACCACCACGACTGAGCAAACCAGCGCACCAACAAGCTGAGTGTGATTGGACAGTTCTCATCCATGACAATAACTAAGATTATAGTAATTCTACTGAAAAGATAAATGTTACATTTTTTACAAATTAAATCAGGCTGGCATATATTTACAGTATGATTGATTTGTGCTTACCCTACCTCACCTAGTGGATTCACCCAACTGGATGATTTGAGTTCGCATGGGCATTTACTACAGGCTACACATCCTCAATTGAGGATTTCCAAAAAAATTGCAGTGTTGTTGCAACTCTTAACGTTTGTTGTGTTTGTTGTCGCCCTACACCTTGGTAGACTGAACAGTACGAATAAAATACTGTCGTCATATTGTGCCTTAATAAAAGTATTACTGTTGACTTTTGCAGGCACTCAAGATAATAAGACACTCGTGGCAATCAAGACATGGTAGATTCCCTAAAAAAACCAGGCTTTGAAGAAATGCGGTCCGGGATTAAAGTTCCGGCAAAAGAAACCCTACTGACACCCCGATTCTACACGACCGACTTTGATGAGATGGCACGGATGGACATCTCGCCAAATGAAGACGAATTGAAAGCCATTTTGGAAGAGTTTCGTGCAGATTACAACCGCCATCACTTTGTTCGGGATGCCGAGTTTGAACAATCCTGGGATCATATTGACGGGGATACTCGCCGATTGTTCGTTGAATTTCTAGAACGTTCTTGTACGGCAGAGTTTTCTGGCTTTTTGCTGTATAAAGAACTCGGTCGCCGCTTGAAGGACAAAAGTCCTGTTTTAGCAGAATGTTTCACCCTCATGTCTCGGGATGAAGCACGTCATGCTGGCTTCTTGAACAAAGCGCTGTCGGACTTTAATCTGGCGCTGGATTTAGGGTTTTTGACGAAAAGCCGCCAATACACCTTCTTTAAGCCGAAATTCATCTTTTACGCAACTTATTTGTCAGAAAAAATTGGTTATTGGCGATATATCACAATTTATCGTCATTTAGAGGCACATCCAGAAGACCGAGTTTATCCAATTTTCCGTTGGTTTGAAAACTGGTGTCAGGATGAAAACCGTCACGGGGATTTCTTTGATGCGATCATGAGGTCCCAGCCCCAAATGTTAAATGATTGGAAGGCACGGTTGTGGAGTCGGTTCTTTTTATTGTCGGTGTTCGCGACAATGTACCTCAACGATGTCCAGCGCAAAGACTTCTATGCATCAATTGGTTTAGATGCAAGAGAATATGACATCTACGTGATTGAAAAGACCAATGAAACCGCAGGACGTGTGTTCCCAGTGATACTGGATGTTGAGCATCCGGAGTTTTATCAGCGATTAGAAGTTTGTGTGAAGAATAACGAGAAGTTAACGGCGATCGCTAACTCAAAGACTCCTAAATTCCTACAATTCTTCCAAAAGCTACCTTATTACATCTCCAACGCTTGGCAAATTTCACGGTTGTACTTCATCAAACCAATTGATGCTACAGCAATTCAAGCAACTGTTCACTAAGTTATAAGATTTGCTAAAACTTAAGTGGTTCTGTATGATACAGAGCCACTTTTTTATGAACAGCAGAGGCGCAAAGGAATGAGAGGGCGGTTAGCTTTATGCTTTGGAGTAGGTATGAATTTGATTTTGACGGCTACTCCTGGTTTATGTGATACGCCTTCAAAAAGTGCCCAGGATTTAGATTTAAGCCCGGAAATTATTAAAAATAGTCCAGTTTTGCAGCGTTGGCAGCGTCAAGTGCCTAATGTCTTGGAAGATATCAAAAATGACCCTAGTTTTCCCACCAAAGTACGGTTGGGTTATTCTTACTTTTCTTCTAAGCAAGCATTTGGGCTAAATATTAGTGTACAGGATATCTTTATTGGTCGTAGTGGTTTAACGTTAAGTGGTGAGTATCAAGCAGCGTTCAATGGTCAGCGTGAGGTTTATGGTGCAGACTTGCATTATTATCTGCGTCCTTTAGGTAGCTACATCAATATCGCACCTGTGGTAGGCTATCGTCACCTGGAAATAAATAGCGATTCCACAGATGGAGTGAGTCTAGGTGCAAAACTGTTGTTAGTGTTGTCTCGTGGTGGTGCTGCAGATATTTCTTTAACACAGAGTTGGATTGCTTTGGGTACAGGAGAAGAAGTTGGTTTCACGACTATATCATTCAGTTATGCCCTGACTCGTCATCTACGTATATCTACAGAAATACAGCAGCAAAATACCAGACAGGATAAAGATACTCGCTTAGGTATGAATGTGGAGTGGATACCCTAAAGCAGGCTTACTTGTATCATGCATTCTGTTTTTCTAATGGTATCGATTCATAAATCCAACTTCTTTAGCTTTATTGAGTTTGTAACTCTTATTCCATTGACAGCCCCGACAATGAAACCTAATTTTGTTGAGTGATTCCCACTCAATAAAGGATAGTTTTTCAGTGCGACAAATAGGACAAATATCGTATTGAGCAATTAAAGCAAGCTTGGAAACAACTTCAACTAACTCATCAGGATCAAATGGCTTAACTAACCTTGTGGAGAATCCTGCATCAAGAGCAAGAGTACCTACTTCCTCAGAAGCTAGTGCAGTCAAAGCGATCGCCGGAATCTGGCTGACTTTAAGAGCAAGGTTTCTAACTTTGTGAATAAAGGAAAAACCATCCTCACCAGGCATAGCAATATCGCTAATCAGAATATTCGGCTTTAACCGCGTAATTGCTTCAAGGCCTTCAGTTGCTGATGTAACCGTAATCACTTGAGTATTGTACTCTTCAAAAATAATCTTTATCAAATCAAGATTATCAGTATCGTCATCAACAACCAGTACCCGCAACCCATCTAAGAATTGTGGAGTGTTCATACGCTTAAATTCTATTCTTAATACGCTTGCCTATGTTGGGACGCTAACTTCACTTATAAACTTATGACTTTATATATATTTTCATAAGATTTTATTAATTTAGTTAGATTGTTTTTAATTATTCTCTATTAAGCTGGCTCAATCTATCTATCGACAGGATGATGAAAATAAAAAGGTAAGAAAAGTTAATGAAGAAGAATTCAGCAAGTCCTGATTCAGAATTCAGCAATCTTTTGGATGGGGTTTGGGACCCCAACCAATTGTAGACAACGCCAGATACCTACGGAGGGAGACCCTCCTGCAGTACTGGCTCCCGTGAAGACGGTGGGGTTGCGCGACCCCTAGAGTCATCCGCATCTCTGAGTACCGCTCGTTCATTCTGACCGGAGGCGGAGCGGCTGGTGGCTCCGCTCCTGACTCCTGACCGGAGGCGGAGCTTTCCTTGCTCCGCTCCTGACTTCTTTTGATAAAATCTTAAGATTGTAGCTATCAAGTAGCCAAGACTTACGCAGCATCTGCCACAAACCTAGTTTTTTCATTCGTATTTAGTTGCGCAACAGACGATTTTTGCTCTTAAGGCACTTGCCTTGAAATAAAATACCAGCAGATCATTCCTAGATCCCTTGTTACCAACCCGTCAACCCGAAATACGGCTGGTATTTTATTTTTACGGTCTCCCCTAACCGGGTTTGTTTGCGTAAATCCTGGTGACTGAGATCTTGCACCATTCTCAACAAGACCAAAAAACCGGGTTTCTTAACGAAAAATCAAGGTTTCTAGATTGTATGAGTTGCAAGAAACCCGGTTTTTGAAGCTGGTGCAAGATCTGAGGTGAAGAGTTTTAAATTCTAAGTGCTTGCTTGTACAATAAAGATTGCCAATCCTTCATCAAGGGGTGTAAAACCGTGCCAATTGCAGTTGGAGTCATTGAAACCCAGGGTTTTTCTGCTGTGCTAGCAGCAGCAGATGCAATGGTAAAAGCTGCTGCAGTCACCATTGTCTATTATGGGCAAGCGGAAAGTGCTCGCTTGATAGTCGCTGTTCGGGGACAAACTGCTGAGGTAGAAAGAGCTGTTGAAGCTGGTATAGAAGCTGGTAATACTCAATCTAATGGTGGTAAGGTTATTACCCACTACATTGTGCCTAATCCGCCTGAGAATGTGGAAAGTGTTTTGCCAATTCATTTCACGACAAAATCAGAACCGTTCCGAGTCATGTAAAGAGTTGAACGGCAGCAAGTTTAAAACAGAACGACCGGGATAGCCCATTTTCCCGGTCACTAAGTAGATAACTACCTCGACATCTCAATGCACCGTTCAGTTTGCTCTCCACTCAAACAACTGTTTGGCGAACTCTTCTCCATCCCAATCCTCAACAACAACGCGAGGTAATTTCAGGCGATCGCACTTTCGCCGCACAGTACCAGCATAAGTCGTGCAAGCACTCGTAAATCCGGCTTCCTGCACCAAAGCTGTTGTTTCCTCAGAATAATTGCCGTGAGGATAAGCAAAACTCACCACTGGTTGTCCTACAATTTCTTCAAGATCAGTTTTGTTGTCTTGAATTTCCTGCCTTTGTCTGGCGATCGCTAAGAAAGATAAAAATGGATGTGTCACAGAATGAGCGCCAATTTCAATAAGTCCACCTTTCGCTAAAGCAGACACTTCCTCTAAATTTGCAATACGGTACTCAGGGCGTAGTGTTGGAACAGAACCAGCCCACGCCAGCAGTTCATCCATGACTTTTTGTCGTACTTCTGGAAGCAAAGGCGATAGTAGCCAGTAAAGTTCATAGAAAAGAGCATGACGAGGAGTGGGGTGATCTTCCCTCGACGCCTTCCAGCTGCGATATTGTTGGAACTGCTCTTCGTTGTAATGAGCTGCTGTACCTAATTCCCACCGATGGATTGTACCGTTAATTTCTAAACAAAGAACTTCTGGTAAAGAACCAGGTTCCAGCAATAACCTATTAAGTTCATCCCACCACAAATCACGTTTTTGCTCTATATATCCACTAGTCAAAAACATCGTGGCAGGAATATCGTAACGCTCTAACAATGGTTTGGCAGTATATAAATTATCTGTGTAACCATCATCAAAAGTGACTGCTATCTGCCAATGAGGACTCTTTCCTTGTTGTAATGTCTGGTTGAATTGTTGTAACGAAACAACTTTGCCAAACTTGCGTAAGACTTCCATTTGTTCGGCAAAGTGGCGGGGACTGACGCAAATTGACCAGGGATCAGATTTTACTTCAGTAATACGGTGATACATCAAAATTAGACCCCCTGGTGCTAAACGTGCGCGCAAGCGTTTAGCAACTCGCCGCAATTTACTTACTCCAGGTATTTTCATGGTGTCTGTGGCTTGACTGCTCTGATAGTAATCGTGACTTGATAATTGGGATCGTGGTAATCTAATTCTTCTTGACGCAGTTCTTCTGTTGCTAACCCATACAGAAAAGCAGCAGCAACTAGCACATTTCCGTGAGTCTCTATCTGGAGATTTTCGCTTGGGAAGGACTCTTCAAATAAACGCTGTATTGACAGAGCTGTAAAACTCCAACACCAGTAATGAGACCACTGATGATCACCAATATGACTAATGCCCGGAACTGTAACTAGGGCAACTCCTCCAGGCTTCAGAATGCGGTAAACTGTCTTCAGTGTCGCCCGGACATCGTAAATCAGCTGTATTGTATGGGTCAAAATAAAGCAGTCAAAGCTATCTGATGGAATATTGTCGCCAGAGGCAAGATCCCCAATAATAGTTGCCTTGGGATTGCCTTTTGTCACATGAAGTACATCGCTTTGAGTGATGCGTTGAACGAAGTCCTTACCACAAACACCACCACCAAACCGCCTTGTATAGCCATCATCACCAACCTCCAAGACACGCCCACGAATATCATCTTGACAACGAGCTAGAAAGTTTTCAATATAGTAGCGGTCAACAGGCTGACCTCTCTCATAGCCAAAGTTTTGGCTCATGGGGATAACCCGCCGCAAACTACCAAAGTCCACTGCCCCCGTTGGAGGGATATATTTATCACCCTGTAATTGCGTTCCCACAAAGCGGTGAACCAAACCAGGTAATCTTTTGTGTCCTATTTGCTTGAGTTTGTTTTTCATTCGCAACAAGAAGTATAAGAAGGGATAGCGATATGGAAATATAGCCTTGTGCAGTGCCTTCCAAAGTTCAGCATCTTTCACTTGCTGTGTAGTAATGTACTGCTGTACCCAATTTAAATAAATCTGATGCGCACGATTCGGTTTTGAAGGATGATACTCTCCTTTTTGCATTGCTTTAGAGCAACTAGATTCTGAGTGTTGGCGATACCGATCCCAGCAACTACTATCTACAAATACAGGGACGTGCAAGCAAATTTTTGCTAGCAACACTTGATCCTCAAACATATATTGAATACTGTCATCGAATCCTCCTACAGCTTCCATAACCTCCCGTCGCACCAGTACTCCGCAGGTACAAGGTACGATCTCACCCGTTTTTAAAAATTCTGTGAGCAAGCTTGGTGGATGAAACAAAGTGTTCGGCTCAACCCCAAGTGGTCTCATACTGTCACGTTGGTAATCTTCTGGTTTGCCTGTCCAACTGTACCAATGTTGAGTTGGTCCGTAGACCATACCAGTCTCAGGTTGAGATTCCAAAATTGCCACCTGATGTTCTAGTTTTTGTGGCAAAAAGATATCATCGGCATCTAGAAAAGCAATATACTTGCCTTTTGCCTTGCTGACTCCCAAGTTGCGGGAAGTACTCTTACCGCAATTTTGGTGACCATCATGCTCAAAATAATACACCTTTTTTGGATACAAAGAAACATACTCCTGAGCAATTGCAGTACTCCTATCAGTGGAACCATCATCTATTAACAATAACTCCCAATTTTCATAAGATTGGATGATGACACTTTCTATCGCTTCTTGGATGAATTTTTCAGTATTTAAAAAGGGAGTAATGATAGAGACTAGAGGTTGATTGTTCATGATTTTCTATACCCTGAATATGAAGAAAATTTCTTTGTTCTAAACATTTAACAGTTATTAGTGATCATTGTGTACTGATTTAAACTTGTGTACTACCAGATTGCAGATGATAGAGCTTAGCAAATAATCCATTAAGTTTAAGTAAATATTGAAGATGACCTTGTTCTACAATCCGTCCTTCTTGCAGTACAATAATTTGGTCTGCTTGCTCAATCGTAGATAAACGGTGGGCAATCACAATGACAGTACGATTCTGACTAAAGGAATTGAGAGCTTCCTGAATTAAATTTTCAGAAAGACTATCCAAAGCATTCGTTGCTTCATCAAGAATCAAAATCTCTGGTTCGCGAACCATAGCACGAGCTAGGGCGATACGTTGCTTTTGTCCCCCAGAAAGTCGAATTCCGCGATCGCCTACTACAGTATCGTATCCTTCGGGTAATTTACTAATAAACTCATGGGCATTCGCTTTTTTGGCGGCGGCAATAATTTCGGATTTTGTTGCATCCAAGCGACCATAAGCGATATTTTCTCCTATCGTTGTATTGAATATATAAATATCCTGACTGACAATAGCAATTCGACTACGCCAGGAAGGCAAATTCAACTTTCTAAGAGGCAAATTATCAACACAAATTTCTCCCTTTGTTATCTCATGAAAGCGGCAAATCAACCCAATCAGTGTAGACTTACCTGCACCTGATGGTCCAACTAACGCGGTGGTTTTTCCTCGTGGAATCAAAAGTGAAATATCCTGTAGTGCAGGTTTTTCTGAAGCGGTATAGCAAAAATCAACAGATTCAAAACTGATTCCTCGCTGTAATTTTTGAAATTGGATATCGCCCGAATGAATGTAATGTTTCTCTGCTCTCTCCAAAAAGGACATAACATCCTCTAGCGCACCTAAGTAACTAATAAAATTTACACGCTCAGTATCTAACCGCCTCACGACTGGTTGGAGACGATAAAGCATAAAAATGAATGTTAGTAATGTTGGGACATCTGATTTATATTGCAGAGCGATAATCAAAATACATACTAGTAAAGCAACAGCTAAAAATTCTGATAGTGGTCCCGTAATTGAATAAAGCTTCGCCAGTTTCAAAGCGATATTACGTGAATGAATCGTTGCTTGTTCAAAACGTTTAAGTTCGTAAGATTCGTGACCAAAGGCGCGAATCTCTCTCATTCCGTAAAACCCTTCCATCACTCGATTAGCAAGGTTATTATTTGCCTGTACTGATTGCTGACCAAGCTTTTTTGCTCTGCGCGTTACATACTGTATGCTCAGTGAAATGAGTATCAAGGCAACAGTAACTAACACACTCAATTGCCAAGATGTCAACATGAGCAGAATGACAAAAACAACAACTGTGCAAAGACTGATAATAATATTAATGAAAGTAAAAATAGCGTCACAAGTTCGCCAGGTTTCAATATCTAGAGTATTCAGCAATTTACCTGATGGAGTAGAGTCTAAAAAACTATAACTCACGCTTAAAAGATGCTGAAAAATTTTGCATAGTAAACGCTGCCCAATACGCCAGTATAGTTGATAAGAAAGAAGAGTACTAATATATGCAAGACAGTTTTTTAGTAAAACCAATCCAAGCATACACAACGGTATTAGAAACAAACGTTTCTCTTGTGGGACATGAATAAATATTTGATTCAGAAAATTATCGACGAGTGAATGACTTGCTTTCTCTTGCAAGTTTGTTGTATCTAGACTTTGTAGAAAAGGTATAAACAAACTAATTCCTAATCCCTCAAACAAAGAGGAGAATATTCCTAGAATGATGATTAATGGAATTGTCCAAGGATATAATCTTAACAGTGGCAATAAAGCCTTAATTGCCTTTACTTCTTGCATTGTGTTTCCTTATGCTGTCAGGATATTGGCAGGAAATCATGATTTTTTATTAATTATTTATTAAATATTTCTTAAAGCAAGAGTTAAATCAATCGACAATGTTAAGAGATTAGATATTTAAATTTTGACACTCAGATGCTTAAAAGGTAATGTGTTTTTTGAGCTATTGACTGAGTTTCCAACTTGTGCTTACTTGCACTTCATCAAGAAACAACTTACCAACTCAATTACTAGCAACGTTCCCTCTTGCCTACGCTCCCCGCCAGAAGTCAGAATGACTTTTGTTCGACCTACTATGAAGGGTATTCAATGAGTAGAGAATTCTCAGCCACCACTCATTGCATTGTGAATACTGAACTCTTTTTGAAATTCTCATATCACATCGTTATAGATATCTCTTCTAGCATTGATTTGCGTACTTTTTTGGCTTTCGTAGTTGATTATACTTGTTGTTTCAGGATTAATCAAGCTTTTTACATGTATTAAATAATAATCAAAATTTATTGAGCTTCGTTGTTGAGAGGTAATCAATTCATCTAAAGCTCTTGGAAAATAGATGATTGAGCTAATATAGCCCCATGATTTTACTTAGCAAACCGAAGTATACTTAGTTGTATCTAAAACATATTTATTAGTCAATCTAAACTCATTGACAGAACCAATGCATATTACAAAAATGTAAGAATTCAGGAGTCAGAATTCAGGAGTCAGAAGATTTAAAGAATCAAAAAAACATTTGATAAATTAATTTACCAAATATACTGGATTCCTAGTATATTCTGACTTCTGACTCCTGGGTGCTGAATTCTTACACAAAAATTATATTTTTACGAGAAAAAAGCCTATTTATGCTAAAAGGCTTATCTGAACCGTATTGAGGGTGGAGAGAATGTCAAATTAAGAACTACAGGATTTTAGGAAGATTTAAAACATTAACGAACTGGTTGATTCTCATCATTTGGCAAATTCTCTTCAGATTTCTCTGTTTGCGGCTGATCACAAACAAGCACACACTCAGTCTCTGCATGAGATCTATGACCCCATCGATCCAAAACATCTTTAATCAACACTTCTTGCAGCCAAATTTTAGCGACAACTGTTAGGGGTAGTGCAAGAAACAAGCCCAGAACACCAAAGAATGTCACAAAAAATAACTGAGCAATTAGAGTGATAGCAGGTAATAGCGACACTTGATGCGCCATCACAATTGGGGTGATAAAGTTGCTCTCAATCTGCTGAATGACAACGTAGAGAATCAACACAGCAACAGCTTTCCAGGGAGCATCTAAAAGGGCGATCGCCATTGCTGGAACTACACTCATTATTGGACCGAGATTAGGAATCAAATTCAAAAATCCCGCCAAAATCCCTAAAGCCAGCGCTGAACGTACGCGCAAAATTGATAAGCCAATCACGCTCATGAGTCCCACAACACCTATACCAATAAAAGCACCTGTCACCCATCCTTCCAATGACACTTCGCATTTATCCAAAATGCCATCTACTCGCCGTCGATAAAATGAGGGAAACAGCCGCACAAAAACCTTTCGATAAGCTGAGGGATCTACAAGGAACATTCCAGTCAACACCAGTACCAGTAAGGTTTTGCCAAGAACTTCCAAAGAACCAGAGACTAAGGCTAAAGAACTTCCCACCGCACGATTGATAAAAGGTTGTGCTTGTTTAATCAAGCTATTTAAATCTGGTACATAGGGAGTGAGTTGGCTAGGAATGCGATTTTTAAGTTGATCCAGCCAACTATTAAACAGCTCCAATCCTTGAGGAACCTGTTTTGTGACTGCTTGAAACTCAACTGCAAAAGGCGGTACAACCAGCAAGAAGAAAAATACAACTAGCGCTATGAACAAAGTAACTGATAAGAAAACCCCAATTCCACGTTTCATTCCTGAGCGCTGGAACCTTCGAGCCAGTCGATTTAAGGTAGTTGCTAAGACAACTGCAGCAAATATCAGTAACAAAACTTCCCGAATTTGCCACAGAATATACAAAGAAAGAACTATGACAATTAAACCAATCCATTGACCTAGATTCACTACCTGACTCCTGGCTTTTAACGAGCTGCTCATTCCTCTTGCTCCAGATAGGTTAGCTGATTTTAGCAGTCACCGACTAAATATTTTTTGTTAATTGTGCTGTTGTTGAAATCGCCACAATAAAACACCTGTCACAATAACGATTGGCAAAAAAACAATTATCAGAGCATTGGCTGCTGTGGCTGGAATATGTAGATTTGGAAAAATGTACTTGATCAAGACTGAGAGTCCAGCGGAGAGAAAAAACACTTTTAAAACAAATCCAAATTGATTTTGCATAACAAGTACGGCAATTCACATCTATCTGGGGGGGAGATACGAAATAAAAAAAGACATATCATTATTTAAAATAAATGCAAGCAGAGCATATAGACAACACTCTGCTTGTAAACTGCCATGATTTACTTACCAGTATCGCTGCTGCTTTTTCTGGTGTTGTTACTGCTACTACCTTTTCTTTGGTTTGTTGTCGCAGTAGACGTGGTAGAAATTGCAGTTGCAAAATTAGGGCTTTCCCCCTCTATCGCAATTTTATTATTTGCGCTAGTGATATTGACCAGTACGATCAATATTCCTCTGTACCGCACTGAATCATCTATTGCAGTGGCAGATAGCTTTGCATCTTTGTGGGTGAGGGAGTTTTGGGGCATTCCTCTGGGGAAAGTACAGCGTTCGACTGTGATCGCTCTCAATGTGGGGGGAGGCTTGATCCCTATTGTGTTGGCACTTTATCAATTTACACAAGGAAACGCGATCGCTATTTTGCCAGTGACAGCTATTGTCACAGTTGTGAGCTACTATGCAGCGCGTGTTGTCCCTGGAATAGGCATACAAATGAATCCATTGCTGGCTCCTTTAACTGCGGCTTTATCTGCTTCTGTTTTTGCTGCAAGCCATGCGGCTCCAGTTGCCTTTGCTAGTGGCGTTCTTGGAACTTTAATTGGTGCTGACTTACTGCATCTTAAGGACATTCAAATGATGAGTTCAGGAGTCCTGAGTATTGGTGGTGCGGGTGTATTTGATGGTATCGCCTTGTGTGGTTTATTTGCTCTTTTATTAACGTGAAATAGTCATTTTTCATTTGCGAGAACAACAGGCGAATGAAGAAGGATAAAGAAGAAATTATTGGAGGGTAGCTCAAACAATGCCAGTAGAAACTAATAATAATAAACGTCAAATGAAACCACCAAGAATACGTCAGTTTGGTGGTAGCTTGCTCATTTTGTTGACGCTTCTTTTTCTTCTGAACGCGATTGTTCCTAGCTTTTTCGGTCCTAAATTACCACAAGTTCCTTATAGCGATTTTATTGCTCAGGTACAAGCAGGTAAAGTTGATAGGGCGGTTGTGGGTGGCGATCGCATTGAGTATGCCCTCAAGACTCAAGCCCCTGATGGTAAACCTTCTGAACAAGTTTTTGCAACCACACCAGTGGCAATCGACCTAGATTTACCTAAAATTCTGCGCGACAATAAGGTAGAGTTTGCCGCACCACCACCAGACCAAAATGGTTGGATTGGCACTCTTTTAAGCTGGGTTGCACCACCATTAATTTTCTTTGGTATTTGGGGCTTTTTGCTCAATCGAGGTGGGGGTGGTCCTGCAGCACTGACAGTCGGTAAAAGTAAAGCTCGTATTTACTCAGAAGGTAGCACTGGTGTCAAATTTCTCGATGTTGCTGGTGTAGATGAAGCTAAAGCTGAACTGGAAGAGATTGTTGACTTTCTTAAAAGTGCTGATAAATACACCCGTTTAGGTGCGAAAATTCCTAAAGGAGTCTTACTGGTAGGACCTCCAGGAACAGGTAAAACACTTCTAGCCAAGGCAATTGCTGGTGAAGCGAGTGTCCCTTTCTTCAGCATCTCTGGTTCTGAATTTATTGAACTCTTTGTTGGTGTTGGTGCTGCACGAGTCCGCGACTTATTTGAACAAGCAAAAAAACAAGCTCCGTGTATCGTCTTTATTGATGAATTGGATGCACTGGGTAAATCTCGCGGTAGTGGTGCAATGATGGGTGGTAACGATGAACGAGAACAAACCCTCAACCAGTTACTAACTGAAATGGATGGCTTTGATGCTAATACTGGAGTGATCATCATCGCCGCTACCAACCGTCCTGAAATTCTTGACCCTGCATTACGTCGTCCTGGTCGCTTTGACCGTCAAGTTGTTGTGGATCGTCCTGATAAAATTGGTCGTGAAGCAATTCTCAAAGTTCATGCCAGAAATGTCAAATTGGCTGATGATGTCAACTTAGGAACCATCGCTATCAGGACACCTGGATTTGCTGGAGCAGATTTAGCGAATCTTGTCAACGAAGCTGCACTACTTGCAGCACGGCAAAATCGACAAGCAGTGATCATGGCAGACTTCAACGAAGCCATTGAACGCGTTGTTGCTGGTTTGGAAAAACGCTCTCGTGTTCTCAATGAAATTGAGAAAAAGACTGTTGCTTATCACGAAGTTGGTCACGCTATCATTGGTGCTTTGATGCCAGGGGCTGGTAAAGTAGAGAAAATTTCTGTCGTCCCTCGTGGTGTTGGAGCCTTAGGTTACACTATTCAAATGCCAGAAGAAGACCGCTTCTTAATGATAGAAGACGAAATTCGTGGTCGCATTGCAATCCTGTTGGGTGGACGTTCTGCAGAAGAAATCGTCTTTGGGAAGGTATCCACAGGTGCGAGTGACGATATCCAAAAAGCTACTGATCTTGCAGAACGCGCCGTGACTGTCTACGGTATGAGCGATAAACTCGGTCCTGTGGCATTTGAAAAAGTTCAACAGCAGTTTATTGAAGGATATGGTAACCCGCGTCGTTCAATTAGTCCTGAAGTGGCAAAAGAAATTGACCGCGAGGTCAAGCAGATAGTGGATAATGCTCATCATATTGCTTTAAGTATTTTGCAAGAAAACCGCGACTTACTAGAGCAAACTGCACAAGAACTGTTGCAGAGGGAAATTTTAGAAGGTACACAACTGCGCGAACATCTCAACCAAGCAAAAGCACCAGCTGAACTAGCTGAGTGGTTGCGGACGGGTAAGTTATCGGAAGATAAGCCCTTGATGCAAAGTTTGCTGGTGTAATTTGTTGGTATAAAGTTATTGAAATAATTGAAAAGCGATCGCCCTACTAAAAGAGCGATCGCTTTTTTTATATAAGAAGTCCAATAAAGATAGTTTTATTGATAAAAGTAGTTATTAAATGATCGCCCAATTGTTTGTCAAGGCGCTGCGCTCCTTTGCAATCATTCATTAAACTTTTGTTTGTTTGACTTCTTCTTGTTCTACTTGTTGAGTCGTTGGCTCTGCATCTGTTGGTCTTTGGACAATAACCCCTAATAAAACAGTAGCAATACCACTGACGCTACCGCCAACTTTCTGATTAATAACGCCTTGGGTTGTGAGGACTGTGGAAACACCTGCAACAACACCTAAGACAGTGCCAAGTAAATCAAGTTGATTTTTGTTGAGTTTCATAATAGATGATCAAAGTTAATTAGAATGTGCTGACAAAGTATGATACAATCTCAACTCTTTCGATTCCGGAGAGACTGACAACTCCGACGCATTGTCAAGGTGCAAAGCTTGCTGGGCGGAAGATTCTGTCTGGAAGGCTTTGCAGGTTTTTGGGGAAGATTTCTCTAAAAACGTGCCGCCCCAAGTCAAAACAATTCAAAATTCAAAATTCAAAGTTCAAAATTAAGAACCACCAAAATAAATTTAGGGGCTTGAAATAAGGACGCCTTTTTCCTTGCGCTGCGCGTCTCGGAAAAAATCTCTTTAAATTTTCCATAAATAAATTTAGGGGCTTGTATCCTTTTTTCTTTTTTTTTGAATTTTGAATTTTGAACTTTGAATTTGAGCGAAGCGAGGGTCACTTTTCTTTTTAATTTTTAGTCAAGCTGAAATAAACTCTTCAATGCGTTCTATTATCTCAGGAACCCATTTCATTTTTTGTTGACGAACTTCTGGATTTTTAGCTAGAAAGACCCATTGTAAAAAAGCTAGACCTTGGGCTGCCATAAAAATTTCTATTTGTTGTATGTGAGTCAGAGGCAAGGGAGATAGCTTCTCATAACCTTTGAGTAGACATTCTCGAAAAATTGGGTATTGACTTGGCTCATCTATAATTTCCATGAGAGTTCCGGCTATATCAAATAGATAAAATCCCCAGCCGCACTCATCAAAATCTATAACTTGAACTTTCTCTGAATTCACTATAAAATTGCCAAAATGCAAGTCAGAATGAATTAAGCCAAAGTATTGATTGCTTTCTCCAAGTGTGACCATTTCAGAGTAAATTCTTTCTATGGCTTGCAATAATAACTGACACTCATTTTCACTAAGTTCAGTATAGGCATTACGTATCCAAGAAGAGTGCTTTCTCAGCCAATTTGCATCATAACTTTTGCGTTTAAATCCAGCAGGTGGATGGAAACTCCGGGAATAAGAGTGAAGATGTGCTATTGTCTCACCTATATTCTCTATCAATTTTGAGGAAAGGTTCTTGCTAGATTCTTGTCCTTCAACCCAGTCAAACAAGCAGCACAGCCACAAGCTTTCACTATCTTTAAGATGAAGATTTGTAATGAAATTTCCTTGTTTATTTCTTACAGGATTTGGAACGAGTATACTATTTTTTGAGAATAGGAAACGCAGCCAAGTTAATTCGGAAGAAACTTGAGCTTCGTCAAAGTTATCTGGTGAATAGATTCTTAAGGAAAAACATTTCTCATCATTAGCAACAACTTTATATGTTGAGTTACCTAAACTTCTTAATAAAGAAGCGTTGGTTTGTTCTAAGTTATATTCTGCAAGAGCTGCCTTCACAATATCATTTGTCATATGAGAATCACAGTTGTAGAGACGTGAGAAACTTTGCGCTTCACGCCTCTACAATTTAGCATCGAAAATCCTTTCAACTCCGCTGCCAAATTTTAATCGTCTTATCCAAACTCCCACTCACCAAAAGTTCCCCGGAAGCAGTAAAAGCTAGTGCTGTTACCGTATGCGTATGACCTGTAAATGTAGCTAGTAGTTCTCCCGTTTCTATATGCCACAATTTAATCGTTTTATCTGCACTGCCACTGGCGATAATTTGTCCATCGGGACTTAACCCAATAGCATACACTCCATCCCTGTGTCCATTCAGAGTGCGAAGTAATTCTCCATTCTCTAAGTGCCAAATTTTAATTGTTTTATCCCGACTACCGCTAACCAAAAGTTTGCCGTCTGTACTCACAGCCAAGGAACGAACAATATGGGAGTGACCTGTAAACGAGTGTAGCAACTCAGGAACCAAAGGTATTTTACCTTCTTGTTGGCATAGACGCCAAACTTTGATTTTACGGTAACTCCCGGTGACTAGAGTTTGTCCATCTGGACTCAAAGCAAGTGAATGGGCAGCTGTATCTTCTAAAGATAGGGCAATAGCAACCTGACGCTGCATCAAGTCCCAAAACATAATTGTTCTATCATCCCCCCCAGTTGCTAACATTCGTCCATTTGGGGTAAAGGCTACACACCGCACCATCCCATTATGCTTGTGCAAAATATCAATCAAATCTTGTGCCCCAACGTGCCAAAGTTTAATTGTCGAGTCTGCACCAGCACTGACTAATGTCTGTCCATCTGGACTGAAAGCCAGGGAATTCACTTCATCAACTAACCCAGATAAAATCCAAGGATGTTCAGATAATGTCCCTATCAACTCACCTTTGGTTAAATCCCATAGTTTTGTCTCTCCACGACTACCACTTGCGACAAGAGGAGAGGCATTCCCATTACTACCTCTGTGACTGAACGCTAAGCAATTTATTCCTCTGGTATGTCCTTTTAACGTCTGCCAGCATTCCCAATCACCTACTATTGCCTTGAGAGGATGGTCTGGTGGTAGAGTTTGAGTTGACTCTGTGATCGTAATTGCATTCAAGACTCGTAGCTTGTCTTTTTGAGTATTTAGTGATTCTAAATACCAACTCAGTCCTCCAGTATATAACAATTGACTTGGCGTGATATACAGTTTTGGCTCACTAAATTCAATTTGATTTGTAGGTAAAAATCCTGCCATCACCGCCTGCTTTTCGTAACCTCTTTGACCAGTAAATGGATAAAACAAACATAGAAATATTAAGACTTGGTGATTTTTTATATCCTCTTGTGTAACAGACCATCTCACTTTATCTTTCTTAATACTGTTAAAACTTTCTCCATCCGCAGCATAAACTTGAAGACTGACTTTGGGGTTACTTGCAAGCACGTAGGAAAATTTGCTTTCACCACGTAAATTTCCTTCGTCATCTAGAACTATATTGTTCAAGGTATCTTGTGCCACTTTTTTCACTTGCTTAGCCAGGCGATCGCCTATCACCCGGTCAACAATTTGCTCTCGCAAAAGATAATCTTCTGCTTGCTGCTGAAAGTATGTTGTAAAGGGAATAGCCCAGTCAGGAGGTTCAGGATATTCAGGCGGTGTAGGAGGGGGATTTTTGGCAATAATTTCTGCTTGTTGGCGAGTCATATCAAGCAGTTTTGCCAATGGTTCACCCCAAAATGCCATAATTTCGCTGTGGCAACCTTTGACTTGACTTTCCAGCAAAGACAGATCATAAGTCTTAGGTTTTTTGACTCTTTGAAGGAAATCAGCTTGTTGAGCTTTGAGTAAGCTAATCCAATCCATTTGCATTCCTGCGGCGCAGTATTGCATACCTACGTTAAGTTAAGTCAAGGCAATTGCTCAAGTTAGTGTATCTACTATAGTTATGTAAGAAACTGGTTATTCCAGTGGTTAATGTAACATAACGTCTTCTGTGGATACACACCAAGTAACTGTGGTTAAGTGGTGAGGTAGCCAGTTTGCCTTGTAAAAATTAAGATGATAAATGATTTTACCTAACTTGGAGCATGAGATACTGTTTCACCGGACGCAGTTTAAGACAAAATTGTGGTCAAATTTGAACAAATCTAAGGAATTATAATGGGCTTCCATGCTCCTGCATAAATCACCCTGTGAAAGTTCATGAAACAAGTGTAATTTTCAATACATTTTTCAATTCACTGAAAATTCGGAGTGCCATAAGGTCCTGACATAACCTGATCTAAAATTATAGATAGCAAAAACAATCCTAACTGATTCTCTGTAACATATTGTTCTCAAATTTTCCAACACCTTAACGCTCATATAGCGCCAGATTTTTCTTGTGCTTAGGCATTGATATTTTAGAGTGCAGGATGCAACAAATGAGAAATGTCAAAATAGAAGCATGGGAAGAAAAAGTACTTAAAAATTATCTTGATGGCACGCGTCTCATAAAGATTCCTGCTTCTCGCAAAAAACGCTTAGTTGTACTCAGGTGGTTAATCAGAAAATTTGAGCAAGAGGTGACTTACACGGAACGTCAAGTGAACGAAATTATCGGGCGTCATCACTGTGACCATGCGACATTACGACGGGAACTGATTGGTTATCAGCTCATGGAGCGGGAAAATGGTTTTTATTGGCGATTGCCAGCATGTCTTTGGAAGTCTGAAACTGAAATTATGAGACAGATAGAGTTATAGACAACAAGAGAATATTATGTTATTTTAATTACATAAAATACTGAACTCATTGACCAAAGTATCCCTACTATGACTCGGATAGAAACTCCTCAGTTTTAAGTGATTGCTAATGTATAGGGAGAAGCGTATGGCGTGGATCTATCTTCTAATTGCTGGTTTACTTGAGGTAGGGTGGGCAATTAGTCTTAAGTATGCACAAGGATTCACTAAGTTTGGTGCCAGTGTTATTACTATTGTTTTTATGTTACTGAGCTTCACCTTTCTGTCTAGAGCCCTGCGTACACTACCAGTGGGTACTGCCTACACTGTTTGGACAGGTATAGGCGCTGTTGGTACAATTGTATTAGGTACAGTTTTGTTTCAAGAGCCTCTTGAAGCGCGCCGCCTCATTTGTATGGGCTTGATCATCACAGGTGTGATCGGACTGAGGCTTGTTTCTCCACATTAATGGTAAATTAACAGTATATCCTAGACAAAGGATATCAAAAAATGAGGAAGTGGAAAATCCAGCAAGTTTACCAGCATTGTGAAGAAGCGTTAAATTTTCTATCATAAGTGTGAGTCGTAAGCAGCCTGATATCTGCAACTATGGCTGTGGAGTCATAGAGTGTCATTCATGCAGATTCAAACACCAGACTGGGTTAAACACGCTGTTTTTTACCAAATCTTTCCAGATCGGTTTGCCAAAAGCAAGCAACCTCGCAAACAACTTTTACACAATGCTCGTTGGGAGGATTGGGAAGCTACGCCCACACTCCAAGGTTACAAAGGAGGAGATTTGTGGGGGGTTCTAGAGCAGTTAGACTACATACAGGATTTAGGAATTAATGCCATTTACTTTACGCCTATCTTTCAGTCGGCTAGCAACCACCGCTATCATACGCATGATTATTATCAAGTAGATCCAATGCTTGGTGGTAACCCAGCTTTTAAGGAATTGCTAGACGCTGCTCACAAGCGTAATATCAAAGTTGTTCTCGATGGAGTGTTTAACCATTCTAGTCGTGGATTTTTCTTTTTCCATGATGTTTTAGAAAATGGTCCTTATTCACCTTGGGTGAATTGGTTCAAAATAGAAGACTGGCCACTTTCTCCTTACAATGGTGAGTTTCCTGCTAATTATGTCGGTTGGGCAGATAATCGGGCGCTGCCAGCGTTTAATCATGATAACCCGGAAGTCAAAGAATATATTATGGAAATCGCCGAATATTGGATAAAATTTGGGATTGACGGTTGGCGGTTAGATGTGCCTTTTGAAATTAAAACTCCTGGTTTTTGGCAAGAATTCCGTCAGCGAGTCAAAGCGATTAATCCCGATGCTTATATTGTCGGTGAAGTTTGGGGAGATTCGCGTGAGTGGTTGGATGGGACTCAATTCGATGGGGTGATGAATTATCTGTTTGCAGGACCTACTATTGCTTTTAGCGCAGGCGATCGCGTTGTTATGGAACAAGTGCAAAGCCGCGACTACAAACCCTACCCACCATTGTTCGCCGCTGAGTATGCACAGAAAATGCAAGAACTTCTGCAACTTTACCCTTGGGAGATTCAACTGACTCAATTAAATCTGCTTGCTAGTCACGATACAGCACGGTTGATGACGATCGCTGGTGGTGATCAAGCAAGTGTGGAATTAGCAACTTTACTGCTGCTGACCTTTCCTGGTGCTCCCAGCGTTTATTATGGTGATGAGGTTGGTTTACCAGGAGCTATAGATCCAGACTCTCGTCGTGGTTTTCCACTAGAAGCTACCTGGGATAGGCAAATTTTCAAGACTCACCGCGAATTAATTGCCATAAGACACGCTTATCCATGTTTACGTACAGGTGATTACAAAGTCTTATGTGCTCAAGGAGGACTCTATATCTTTACGCGAGTTTTGGAAACAGAAGAATTGATAATTGCAGTGAACGTTGGTACTGCTGAGGCAAAAGGAGATGTTGACATCGCAAGTTTGAAAACTCAACCGAATAAGCTTTTATATGGTGCTGCACAGGTAGAGTGGAGTGTTGAGGGAGAATCTAGGAATCTTACTTTAGGTGTTCCTCCACGCTCTGGTTGCATTATTGGTGTAGGGTAATCCAGTGATGGCGTTCCATATTTGAGAAGTGATTTAACAAGTTTTGCAGGATGGGCAAAATGCCCACCCTGACTATTTTAAGGCAGACATTCTCTCTGCTCCATCTACGGAAAGATTCGATACCTATCTCGTGGGTAAAGCGTTGCTTGTCTGACGTTGGAAAGATGCAATATTCGTGCAGTCAGTCTTTCCAAACCAATAGCCAACCCACCATGTGGAGGCATACCCATTTCAAACATCTGAAGATGATTTTCAAATGAGGCTGGAGGAATACCACGGTTTGTGAGTGCTTGTTCCAAATCCTCTCGCTTATGAAGTCTTTGCCCACCCGTCGTAATCTCAACACCCTCAAACAAAAGGTCAAAGCTTTGCGAAGCCCCGTTATTACCACGAGGGTGCGTGTAAAAAGGTCGCGCTGAAAGTGGGAAACCTATAACAAAAACGGCTGGAATTCCAGTTTCTGACTCTGCAAGTTGACAAAGCTGACGTTCCGCTTCTGGATCTAAGTCGTCTACAAGGTCAGTACGATTAAAGTGCAGATGCAGTCGCTCAAGACATTCTTCAAATTCCCATGTAGGGGCGTTAATTATTTCTGGAAGAGGCTTGTCTCGATACTTTTTTAGTAGGTGAGCGTACTCTTGGTTAAGTCGCTCAAATACATAACTCAAGAGTTCTTTCTCCAACTGAATGACCTCTTCGGGACTATGGATGAATCCTATTTCCAGGTCTAGGGAGTAATATTCTGTGAGGTGACGACTACTGGCGTGAGGTTCAGCGCGGTAAACATGACCTGTTTCAAAAACCCTCTCCAATCCCGCCACGCCTTGTTCTTTATAAAATTGGGGACTTTGAGCAAGGTATGCTGAGCGTTCAAAGTACTTGATTTCAAAGAGATTTGTTCCTCCTTCCGTTCCACTGGAGACGATTTTGGATGTTATTATCTCGCTGAAGTGTTGCTCTCTCAAGAATTGACGAAAGTTATGTAGAATTGCAGCTTGAATCTTGAAAATATTGCCAACGCTATCATTACGAAGTGACAAGGGACGATAAGCCAAAATTGTGTCAATTCCAATTTCTGAAATATCTGAACAAGAATTAAAAGGAACAAGATGAGTAACGCGATTTAAAATGGAAATATCAATAACTTCTATCTCAAAACCACCGCGTGAGCGAAGATCAGGTTTTACCTTCCCTTTGATTTCAACTGGTTCATCCAGCTTGAGAGACATTTCTCGAACTGAAGCTGAATCAGCAACACACTGAACTTCGCCGCTACAGTCCTTAACAATAATAAATGTTGTTCTAGCAAGTTCTCGCAAACGATATATCCATCCGCGAATAAGAACTTGTTCTGAAAGTGACGATTGAAGGGAGCCAATAAGTGTACGTGTGGGACTCACCATATGCTACGGTTCGCAAACAACGACTATTGTTTAAGTACTGGAACCATATCAACGGCGGTGCCATCCAGCTTCCACACACTCGGTTTTTTTGCTTGCTAGCACAAGAATGTGGCACTCAATTACTGCAGTTTCGTTGCAGCTACGTTTCACCTTACTAATGCCTATCTAAATCAGTTTATAGTCTGATTGCAGATTTCCTTTTCAGGTGAACCTCTCAGAGGGGTCTTTCCTCTTCAATGAGTTGAATGCATTTTAGCAAAATTTTGTTGTGACCTTGTGTCTATTAAGAAAATTAGCTCAGAAATTTAGTAGAACGCGCTATTGACTTATACCAATTCTGTATGAAGATGCGCCTAATTATATGAAGAACGAACCACATAGACGCGGAGCGGCTTCCCGCAGGGTAGAGCGCAAAGGACACAAAGAAAGAAAGAAAGAAAGAAAGAAAATTTGGCGCAGCCTCACAAAGAAATGGTATTATTATGACGGCGTTGCTGATTTGAAGTATGAATCTAGTTTTGTCATGCTGAATGTAGCGAAGCGAAATGAAGCATCTGCAGAGATTCTATGTCCTGCGGACACGCTGCGCTAACGCTTCACTTCGTTACGCTCAGAATGACAATTCATACGCTGATTCAGCAACGCCATTATGACGAGGTCAATTTGGTATGACTTGGTCTTTTACGCTTGATTGGGTTCATCCAAACTTCAAGAAAAGAGAAAAATTGGGATGAAGCTAAGGTGAGAACAAGGTAAACTAAAGCAACTGCAGTGTAAATCTCAAAAGCGCGATAAGTACTAGCGACAATTAATTGACCGCGTCGAAATAATTCTTCAAAACCGATGACTGCGACAAGACTGGTATCTTTAAGCAAAGTAATAAATTCATTTCCAAGCGGTGGAATCATGCGGCGCAACGCCTGGGGAAAAATGATATAGCGCATGGTTTGTAATCCACTCATACCCAGCGAGTTTGCTGCTTCTGCTTGTCCTGGTTCAATAGATTGAATTCCAGCACGAACGATTTCACTTATATATGCAGCACAGTTGAGGCTCAAAGCAACCACAGCAGCAAGTAAACGGTCAAAACGCAGAGGTATACCAATGCTTTGAGCCAGTGCTGGTAAACCAAAGTAAATCATAAAAATTTGTACGAGCAAAGGCGTTCCGCGAAAAAAATCAACATAAGCACGAGTGCAAAAGCGCAAGGGTACAATTGGCGAAAGTCGAGCAATTCCAATCAACGAGCCGCCAATCATGCCAAAAACAATTGAAAACGCGGTAATCTCAAGCGTGACAACAGCGCCAAGCAGTAAATCTGGTAGGGCGTTGAGAATGATGGTTAGACTCTGAATCATTAGATTATTAATGGGGAGGTGGGAAGACTTGCTTTGAATTGATTTGTCTGCTTGTCTTCTCCTTAAGAGGTAGAGGCTGGTGCAGTCTCTGGTAATTTTGGAGGTTCTGCATTGAACCACTTCTTATAAATTTGAGCGTAAGTACCGTCTGAAATTATCTTTGCAAGAGCTGTGTTAATGGCGTTGAGATTGGGAGAGTTTTTCGGTAAGGCAATGCCATAATATTCTTCGGTGACGAGTTGACCAACTACCTTTAAACCTTTGATGTTACCACTCTTGATCGCTTCTAATGTCACAGGACCATCGTTGATGACAGCATCTACGTTACCATTTGCCAGTTCCTGCAGCGCTAAAGGGGCTGAGTCGAATTCCCGTACTTGAGCACCAGAGATGCTTTTTGCTTTTTTCGCTCCGGTTGTCCCAATTTGAGCAGCAATTTTCTTGCCTTTTAGATTATCTAGGTTGGTAATTGCTGTGTTGTCTTGACGGACTGCGATCGCCAACCCTGCTCTAAAATAAGGTCGAGAAAAAGACACTGCTTGAGCACGTTCTGGAGTGATTGTAATTGAACTGATAGCAGCATCAACAGTATTGGCTTGAAGTCCTGGTATTATACCATCAAAAGGTAAACTTTGGAATTCAATCGTTATTCCAGCGGCTTGTCCCACTGCTTTGATGAGATCAATATCGAACCCTACGAGTTCATTTCCCAAACCTTTAGACTCAAAGGGTGGAAAAGTCGGTTCTGTAGCAACTGTTATGGTTTTTCCCGATGTCGCTTTCTGTCCTGTTTCTGATGTTGACTTTGCTGTTGTCTCGGAATTACCGTTAGAAGTAGTGCTAGTACTGCTGCCTGAAGTTTCACAAGCTGACAAAATGACAGCTGCACCTAAAGTCGTTAAAAAATGTTTCAGAAAACGCGATCGCGTCATTTTTTGCTCTGACATGTGTTTTTGTCCAAAAGATTCAATATATTCAAGACGTACCAGCTTAACTTTTATGTTTGACAAATCAGGGTGTTTACCTGGAATAATCTGTCGTCAAATAAGTATATAAAATGGACAATTCCTCTGTTACAATTTTCTTTCAAAATATTGAAAAGAGTTATGGTCCCCTAAAAGTTCTCAAGGGAATTTCTGGCGAAATCAAACGCGGAGAAGTCGTAGCAGTCATTGGTGCTTCTGGTTGTGGTAAAAGTACTTTACTTCGCTGCTTCAATCGGCTGGAAGCTATTGATTGTGGACGTTTAATAGTCAATGGAATAGACCTATCGCAACCTAACTTTAGCGATAGGCAACTGCGGCAACTAAGAACACAAGTCGGTATGGTGTTTCAACAGTTTAACTTATTTCCTCATTTAAGCGTACTAGAAAATCTTACACTAGCTCCGCGTCAAGTGCAGGGAAAATCAATACAAGAAAGTACAAAATTGGCAAAATTTTATCTTGAAAAAGTAGGACTTTTTGATAAAGTATCTGCATATCCAGAACAACTTTCAGGAGGACAAAAGCAACGAGTCGCTATTGCCCGTAGTTTGTGTATGAATCCCCAAGTTATGCTTTTTGATGAACCAACTAGCGCTTTAGATCCAGAACTTGTTGGTGAAGTCTTGCAAGTCATACAACAATTAGCAGCAGAAGGTATGACAATGGTAGTTGTCACTCATGAAATGCAATTCGCTCGTGAAGTAGCACATCGAGTTATGTTTTTGGATAAAGGTGTTGTGGTAGAACAGGGCTTGGCTTGCAAAGTTCTTTCTCATCCAGAAAGCGATCGCCTACGTAGTTTCCTAAGTCGTCTCAATGGTAAAGGATTGGATCTTACAAGTTAAGATTGGTAAAGTCAAGTGAAGCTCTTATTTGAACACATGAGAGTACCAAGAACATACCGAATTCACACTGAACGCTATATTCTAAGATGCGTCTGCGAACAAGATATTCCATACGTGTTTTCAGCAACACGGTTCCAGGGGTTTAATGATGGTATCCTTTGGGAAGCTCCGAAATCTATCGAAGAACTTCACGAACCTCTTCAACGAAATCTTCAAGCTTGGGATTTCGGTTTAGCTTACACATTCACGCTTGAATCTGCTGAGACAAATGCATTTATTGGCAGAATTTCTATCAGAAAACATAACGAATTAAAAGATGTTTGGAATCTTGGGTTTTGGACACACCCAGAACACCAACGTCAAGGTTATATGACAGAGGCGGCTAAAGCTATTGTCGAGTTTGGTTTTACTGTTTTAGGAGCGGAACGTATTGAAGCGTATCACGCTTTGTGGAATAAGGCTAGCGAGAAAGTTTTAAAAAGAATTGGGATGAAATTTATTTGTTATATCCCACAAGGTTTCCAGAAACACGGGAAATGGGTGGAAGAAAATCTCTTAGCAATAGAAACAAAAGACTGGAAGTCTTCAAAACAAATTGAAGGCTAACACACTTCCCCCATTTGCATGAACCTTTTGGGTGAGGCGCTAGTACGACTACTTGCTGTAGTATGCTTGTAGTTTGAGCGTACTAGGCAGCACATACAATGATATCAACATTTAAATACAGCCAAGTTGTCAATCAAAAGGACATTCAGCGACTAGGGAATATTCTTGAGCAGTGTTTTCTCATGTCGCCGGGTGAGAGCGAAATTTACTTCAACCGTCTCGGCTTGGAAAACTTTCATGTCATCCGTGTAGGTGAGGAAGTTGCTGGTGGACTAGCGACTATCCCGATGGCTCAGTGGTGGGGTGGTCAACGTGTACCTATGATAGGAATAGCTGCAGTAGGTGTTGCTCCAGAATATCGTGGAGGTGGAGCAGGATTAACTCTGATGCAGCATACTGTTAGAGAACTTCACGCGAAGGGAGTACCAATCTCTGCTCTTTATCCAGCGACTCAAGGCTTATACCGAAAAACAGGCTATGAACAAGGTGGTACCTTTTGTATTTGGGAAGTCGATACCCAGAGTATCCAACTAAAAGAGCAACCACTACCTCTAGTATCTAGAATATCAGACAATCATGAACTCTTTCATGAGCTGTATCAGCAACATGCAAGACTCAACAACGGACACTTAGATCGACATGTAGGGATTTGGAAACGTTTAGTGACACCAGATGAGAAGGAAACAGTTTACGCTTATTTTATCGGTTCAGCAGACCAACCCCAAGGCTACATAATATTCAATCAAGACCAAAACGAGGATGACTCCTTTATACGTATCAGGGATTGGGCAGTCCTGACAAGTGCTGCTGCACGAACCTTTTGGAACTTTATTGCCAACCATCGTTCTATGATCAACTATATCCGATGGAAAGGTTCTGCTGTTGACTCTCTAACTTTACTGTTACCAGAGCAAACTGCTAAGCAAAAATCTGTCAAGCGCTGGATGCTACGTGTCATTGATGTAGTCAAGGCGCTAGAAAAGCGTGGTTATCCACTAGGAATAAAAGCAGAACTGCACCTGGAAATTCAAGATGACTTGCTTGCTGAAAATAATGGTAGATTTATTTTGTCTGTTGCCAATGGACGCGGTGAAGTTACCAGTGGTGGGAAAGGCGAAATGAAGCTAGATATTAGAGGATTAGCACCTTTGTACACAGGCTTGTTTACTCCTGAGAAACTGCAACTTGCAGGACAACTTGATGCTACAGAAACAGCTTTGTTAGCAGCAACTCAAATATTTGCTGGCGCATCCCCTTGGATGGCTGATTTTTTTTAAAATGTTTACCACTGACGCACCATCTGCTAGAAACCCGGTTTATTCGTTCGTATTTGCTTGCAAAACAAATGATTTTTGGTATAAACCGGGTTTCTTTACATAAGTCCTGATGTTGTCTTTTGTCATTAGTCGTTTGTTCTTTGACTAATCATTAATAACTCATAACTAATAACTACAATGCATACAACTTCCGGTCGCTGGCGTTTCGGGCTAGCATTATCGTTAGTGACCGTTTCTTTGTGGGGAATTCTACCAATTGCTTTAGCAATCACTTTGCAAGTACTTGATGTTTACACGCTCATTTGGTTTCGCTTTTTAGTATCGTTTGTGTTATCAGCTGTTTATTTAGGATGGCAAGGAAAACTACCAACATTAGAAAGATTGCGTTCCACTTCTTGGATGTTGCTAGGAATTGCTATTCTCGGCTTAGCAACTAACTATATTCTTTTCACGCAAGGTTTAGCATTAACTACACCTGGTAACGCTGAAGTGATTATTCAGTTGGCTCCTTTCCTTTTGGGTTTTGGTGGTTTATTTCTTTTTAGAGAACGTTATACTCTGCCTCAATGGATTGGTGTCAGTGTTCTTGTTATGGGCTTCACTCTGTTTTTTCACGAACAATTAAAGAATTTAGTGACAGCTCATGATCAATATCTTTTGGGTAGTGGTTTGGTTGTGCTAGGTGCAGTCACTTGGGTTATTTATGCTTTGGCGCAAAAGCAGTTATTACAATCTTTATCTTCTTTTAGCATCATGCTGATCATTTATGGAGGATGTACTTTGTTATTTACTCCATTTGCTAATCCAAAAGTCATTTTGACACTAAATCCTTGGCATTTGGGTGTGTTAATTTTTTGTGCTTTAAATACTCTGATTGCTTATGGTGCATTCGCTGAATCTCTGGAACATTGGGAAGCCTCACGCGTGAGTGCAGTTTTAGCATTAGCTCCAATTGTGACTTTAATCTCAATTTGGCTTGTATCAGTTTTGGCACCAACTCTCATTTTACCAGAAAACATTTCCTTTATCGGAATCGTAGGAGCAGTTTTAGTGGTCACAGGTTCGATGACTATTGCTTTGGGAAAAGAACGTTAACTGATATCTCGCACCATTATTTTCCTATGTCAATAAATAAATTTATTGGCTCAAAGTTCAAGTCCGTTAAAACCGACTGGATAAGTCTTTGGCTCCGTTTTAACGCAATATTCAGTTAAGGATTATTGGTGAGATTTGGTGATGTGTAGAGCACGTAAATGCTACGTCTCTACATTGCTCAGGTAGAGGTGCAAAATCTAAGTTAACCTAAACTTACTTTCTTCGGTGCTCTAAAATTATCTATCAAGCGAAGCGTATTTTCTGGTGCGTTCTCTCTTGCCTCGTGCGGTTAAAAAAGAAATCAAAATTCAAAACTCATATGCAAGGTTTCCTCAATCTCAACAAACCATTTGGTTGGACTTCTCACGACTGTGTAGCGAAGACACGCAAACTTTTGCACCTCAAACGAGTCGGACATGCTGGAACTTTAGATCCAGCAGCAACAGGAGTATTACCGATCGCTCTTGGAAAAGCAACTCGCTTGTTACAATATCTTCCAGGAGAAAAAGCTTACAAAGCAACAATTCGTTTGGGTGTGCGGACAACAACTGATGATTTGCAAGGCGAAATCATCACCTCAAAACCTTGCACTGGGTTGAGTTTAAATGCAGTGAAATCAGCACTGCAACAATTTGTCGGGAAAATTGAACAAATTCCTCCGATTTACAGCGCCATTCAAGTTCAAGGAAAACGCTTGTACGACTTAGCACGCAAAGGGGAAGATGTAGAAGTACCAGCGCGAACAGTGGAGGTTTTTAAAATCGAGGTTTTGGACTGGCGTGAAGAGGAATTTGCAGAAGTGGATGTGGCGATCGCCTGTGGTGCGGGTACATATATTCGGGCGATCGCCCGTGATTTAGGCACAATATTACAAACTGGTGGAACTCTTGCTGCTTTAACACGAACACAAAGCAGTGGGTTTGACTTAACCAATAGTCTTACCTTGACTGACTTGGAAACACATCTCAAAGCCGGGACATTTCAACCTCTTGTCCCTGATGCACCACTACAGCATCTTCCTTTTATAAAATTACCAGTAACATCAGCACAAAAATGGTGTCAAGGTCAGCGTATTCCTGTCACGCCCAGTCTTACAGGAATTTTGCGAGTCTACAACGAAGAGCAGCGTTTTTTGGGAATAGGTAAACTGATAAATTTAGACAACCAAGAGCAACTCATTCCTGAAATGGTATTTGAGCCTATTTGAATGATCCACTCTTGTAACAGGATTTTGCTAACAAAATCCATTTCTGAACTAACTCTCTATACATTGCAACTGTTTTTATGTATGCATCAGTAGCATAGATGTGTGCCTGTAGAGCTTCGTCATATAATACGGCAACTTGAGTATTTTGCGGTTTTGAAGTTTTCATGGCTGTAAGAACTCGTGAGGAGTTTCCATAATTTTGTAAGAACTTATTGTATTCTTCAATGAACTTATTGTATTTTTCAATGAACTGACGGTATTCTTCAGAGCTTTCATGCATAATTCTCCAGTAGATGAATTTCTTTGCAAGGGGGGGCAAAACTAGCATAGCTAGTTTTGCCCCCCAAATATTTTTTTGGAATGAATCAATATCTCCTGGTTTCCAGGCTCAGCCTGAAAATAAATTTTCTAAGGCGGAGTCTCCAGCTTTATCCTATTGCCAAGTTAAAACATCTCGAAGCAGAGCGAGTATTTTAATAGATCAAAGTTTGGATAATTATAACTCTCCAGTAGGTAAATTTTTTTGCGAGGGGCAAAACTAGCATAGCTAGTTTTGCCCCTTAACTTCTATGATTTTTGACTGATTTTAATATTAAGTTTTTGTGTAAACGTTGCTACATTCTTTTCGTTTTCAGCCTCCGCCTTGAGTATTATCCTATTCCCAAGTTGAAACATCTCGCAGCACTTCAGGAATTTCCCCTTGAGATAGAGGAAACTCTAGCACAGTTTCTTTTAGCCCCAAATAACCAGACTCAGCGAAGGATAAAAGCATGCGCGTCAGTGCAAACCAAACCTCAGACTCATATTCCCAATCACTATAACGCGAAGCCTTACCAGCAATCGAACGCAGCGCCCAGAAATAACTATTCCTCACCACAGAACCACCTTTTTTGTACTCTGGCACATCCTCGTGGTGAAGAAAAAGTACGCTGTCTTGAATTTTGGCTTTCATGATAGCCATTTTTACTCAGTTAGATTCCACAATATCTAAATACTAGCTGTTAAACCCAAACGAAAAGTAAACCCAGGGCTATAGATACGATTGACTCGCTCATATTGTTCATCGAGTAAATTTTCGAGATAAACTGTTAACCCCACATTTCTCGTCACAGGAAGGCGAGCGCTAAAATCTAAATTAAAGAAAGAGGGCGAGAAATCTGTCGTTGTATCTCCAGCTCTTGTATATAAAGAGCGACGAGCGCCACTATAATAAGTAGCATACAAATTAGCCTGCCAACCTCTATTTTCATAACCAATACCAGCAGAAGCAACAGAGTAAGGAATTAAACCCAACTGTAAACCTTTTTCTGTTCCCGTTTTAATTTTGGCATCTGTGTATGTATAGTTGAGAAAAGTTGACCATCCAGAAGCAATTTTCAACCGTAACGCCGCCTCAAAACCATTGGTATCAACTAACCCAATATTTGCCCATTTTCCTTGTACGACTCCTAAGCGATTATCTAAACTACTCCCGAAGTAAGTAAATTGTCCTGTTAAGTTTTTAAAAAACATGACATCAACTCCCGCAGTCCAAGATGAGCCAGTTTCTGGTTCTAAATCAGGGTTAGGAAGCCATCCATGCACTGTATCATAAACGTACAATTGATCCAAACCAGGATTACGTTGTCCTCCTGCCCAACTTCCTCGCACAGCTAAAGCAGGAACAATATCATATTTAAATCCCACGCTTGGATTCAGATAACTTCCGAATTTGCTATCAAAGCTTTGTCTCAAGCCTAAATCTACCTGAAAATTATCGGTGATATTCCAAGTATTAACAGCAAATAATGCGGTGTTGAATAAACTTTGATTTTCTTCTTCATTCAAGGCGACTCGATTAGGAACTGTACTCAATGCATCACCGCTTAAATCTGTGTTTTGTAGATCTAATCCCCAGCGCAATTTATAATTGGGAGTGAGTTGCCACACATGGTCTACCCTAGCTGTATATAATTGTGTATCTAAAGTTCCTGTACGGTAATATTGACTGCTAGGACCATAAGTATTAAAGTAATCTTGGTTATAACCGAGTGTCGTTGTCAGAACAGAACTGTTACCATTACCCAAGCGAGTTTTCCAGGAAAAACCAATATTTAAATTATCATGGTCTAGTCGGTCGCTTTGCAAAGGAAAGCCAAAGTAAATTAATCCTCGACGACTGCTAAGTTTAGTCACATCTAAACTTAACGTATTCCTAGAATTGACATCAAAGGCAAAACTACCAAAATATGTGCTCCTAGCTGTATCAGCATTAAATAAATATCCTCGCTCATCACGATTGGCTGCACCAACAGGAACACGGTAACGGTTATCAATAAAAGATCTTTCAAAGCTGAGGTTATATCTTAAGGAAGCAGTTGCACCTGCATAAGTTAATTGTTGATTATTAAAATTCAAATCGCCAAATTCTACAGTTGCATTTAAGCGAGGATCCCTGCTACCTTCTTTGGTGATGATATTAACAACTCCTCCAAAAGCGGAAGAACCATAAAGAGTAGAAGCAGCTCCACTATACAACTCCACTCGTTCAATTGCTTCTACAGGAATACTATTTAAATCTGTTGCACCATGATAGGTATTGACATTAGTATTAATGGATCTGCCATTAATCAGAAAGACAGACTGATTAATCGAAGCTCCTCGATAGTATGTACCTGTGTGAATATCTGCACCATGACCTGAGTCATTGATAGCAAAACCAGGCAACTTTTTCAACACATCAGAGACACTTGTCGCACCTTGTTTTTCAATTTCTTCTTTTTCAATGACGTATGTAGGAGTAGATTGAGGAAGGTCATCTTTCTTTCCTGTCACATCTATAATAATCGCACCATCATCTTCAACTACGGGTTTGGATTCGTTCGTTGTGGAATTTGGTTCTGGGTTATCAGTTGTTTGTGGTTTTTGAGATGGAATTGGCGTTTGAGTGAGGAATTTTGCACTGGTATATGGTTTTTCTATCTCATTTAAATAGGGAATTTTTGATATTTTCTTTATGGAAGTCTTCTTTGGCTCTAAATTATTTTCTTGTGCAAAAGCGACAGAATTGAAAGCAAAGTTAATTAATATGACTGGACAAATAAGGAGATTGAATCTCATTTTCTACCTCACCACACCCAACTTTATTAACAAAAACTCTGGTAAGAGTATTTGTCAACTTACGATTAGTAAGATGATTTGTCAAAAGACAAGCTGTCAAACTTCGTGTCAGGTGGGGGGCTAGTACCGCTGTGCGGAAGTCATGCATTGAAGGTAACAAGTCAAAAGGCTTATGCTGTAAGCTTTTTGTTGATTGAAAATGGTAGCCTTATTTCCGCCGCCTTGTACTAGGGATCCCCACGGAGGTCGATCCCCAAGTGGAGCATAGCCACTCTTGTGTGAAACTGCAAGCCCCACCCTTGAACTGCTGCTAGAGTGGGGTATTTCATCTATACCAACCATCCTTTTAAACGTTTGGCGATGTGAGGGCGTCTCAACTTCCGCATAGCTTTACTTTGAATTTGTCGCACTCGCTCGCGGGAAAGATTGAACATAGTACCAACTTCTTCTAAAGTACAGGGTTCACTAGTCACCAAACCATAGCGTAGAGAGATGACGTCTTTCTCTCTAGGTGTAAGTACGTCACCTAAGACTTCCCAAATCTCCTGGCGCATCATACTTTCATTCATTTTCGCCTCTGGAGAGAGGTTATCATCATCTTCTAGCAAATCCATCAATTCTGTGTCTTCTTCTTTACCAACACGATGGTTGAGGGATAGTGCTTGTCGTCGTAGTTGTTGCAGCTGGCGTAGTTGTTGGGCGGGAACATCCAAAGCTTGAGCCATTTCTTCTTCAGATGGGTTGCGCCCTAATCTCTGCTTGAGTTCTCGTTGCGCTTTTTTGAGTTTGTTAAGTTTTTCAACAATATGAATGGGTAAGCGAATTGTTCGTGCATCGTTGGCGATCGCCCGCGTAATTGCTTGTCTGATCCACCAATAAGCATATGTAGAGAACTTATATCCTTTATCTGGATCAAATTTTTCTGTGGCACGATTTAACCCCATTGCTCCTTCCTGAATTAAATCCAGAAAAGGAACTCCCCTATTTAAATATCGCTTAGCAATAGAAACGACTAACCGTAGATTTGAGCGAATCATTTTACGTTTCGCAACCCGCCCTTGATACAACCGATGTTCCAATTGTTTTTCTGTCATCCCCAGATGGGAACCTACAGTTTCCTTGCTTGGTTGTTCTCCTAGTTTTTCAAACAACGAAGCTTGTATTTCTCTAAATTCTTCTAAAAATCGGACTCTACGCGCTAATTCAACTTCTTCATCTGGCTTTAGCAACGGGTAGCGAGCCATTTCTTTAAAAAACGCCCCAACCGCATCATCATACTCGGTTTTATTATATCCCGAGGGACGCGCCGCCGCCATTCGATCTCCATCGCGCTCTTCGGCTTCTATATTTTCTACTACAACTAGAGATTCATCATCTACCACTGCATCTAACGTTATAAATAATTCTTCATTATCAGCAGCACTTCCCATTGTCTCCGTTGTTTTTAATTCAGCTAGATTCATAGTTTCCTTCAGGGATTGTTGCTCTGTTTGGTACATAATTAGTCACAGCTACTCAGGCATTGCTTATTGTTTTCTTTTAAGAACAAAGACACTGCCACATGACAAAATACAAATACCTGCCCAGAATTGATCTGATTCTGAACAATAGTATCTATCTATCATCACCAAAAGCTCATGCTTTAGGAAAAGTGTCTTAAGCCAATGACATACAATAAAGATGTCAGTATTTGCCATAAGCTGGGATCAAGGTAGAAGTATGAAAAAACAGGAAACACTCTCACACAAGCCCTGGTTTTTTTATTTATGCAGTTTCTTCATACTTCATTTTCAACACTTAAACCTCGGTTGATGTCATTTTTTGGTTACAGATAGATACAGTTCTTAACTAATCTTGGTAGTCTCACCCTATTAATATTTTCTCAGGCTAGCGATACAGGTCTTGTTAATTTTCTTGATTAAAAATTTTTCCTAACCCTCCTCCACGAAAGTATCACTATCTTAACAATGGTAAAAACTCATTCGTCTCTCTCCAGAATCTTAAATCTTTTTGTATTTTCTAATTTTTTTGACTTTTTGATGTCTTTAGAATAGTGGGGGTTATGCATCGCTCTTGAGCTTTCCCCAAAATTAGAAACTTGGCAAGTAAAAACTTTAGCAATGTCTTCTCCTGATAAAGGATCTCACATACACCTAGGGTTGAATATCTATCAATAGGGGGAAAAGCATCATTCCCTATTTAGTAATCAGAGAATATGAACTGAAAAAGCTGAGATTGTCTAATTTTGTTGGGATAACCTCAAATATTGATTGTCTTCTACAGTAATAGAGTCATTTTCTACCAGATTACATAAGACGAAACTTATCAAGTATTATGTCTGATGACAGTATTGGCAATTACATTTTCCATCAAGGGATGTATATATTTAGAGCCGAAGAAAGGAAAGTTAAGATAGACAAACTGGTTCATGATTGCAAAAGTGTTGAGTTGAGAGTTTTATAGAAATGACGACCAATGAATCCGAAACATAGAACAAAGAAAAAAAGTTGTTTTTCCAAGAATCAATTCGAGGGCTTCTAACTATTTTCCTAAGTGCTGGAGTCATCTAGAGGATTGAAAATAGAAAAGAAGTCTTTTCACACTTGGAACTGTTTTGGTAAAGAAAAGATCTATACTATTAGTTCACAAAGTATGTATATGAATGGTGTCAGGTTGTCCTCTTTGATAGTTGCTGAACCTGGTCAATCGTACCAGTCACAAACACCAGTGAATCGTTGGATTGAGGTGCTAGTAGACTGTCCGGGAGGTTCAGGACTTTATACATATCGGCTCCCTGCTCAGTTAGAAGTAAAACCAGGGGATATTTTAAGTGTGCCATTTGGTACGCAATTGCTAGGAGGAATCGCCATTCGTTTTGTAACACAACCTCCAGTAGATTTACCACTAGAAAAAATTCGTAACGTAGAAGATGTCGTCAGTGTGGGGTTTTTTCCGTCGCATTACTGGGAACTTTTGAATCGAGTTGCAGCGTACTACTACACACCGCTGATTCAAGTTATACGTATAGCTTTACCACCTGGTTTGTTAGGGCGATCGCAACGGCGCATTCGCCTCGCCAAAAAAGATAACAAAGAAATAAACCTCTCCTCATCTTCGTCATCTGTTCTACCCTTCCTCAGTTCAGCAGCGCAGCAAATTCTGGAACTTTTACAAGCACAAGCAGATGGAGATTATAGTTTCGCCTACCTGCAACGCCAAATCAAAGCTGCTTACCAAGGTGTACGAGAACTGCAGCGACGAGGTTTAGTGGAAAGTTATTTAGAACCCCCACGACTGACTCAACCAAAACAGCAAAAAGCAGTGACACTAATAGGGAGTACATTGGAACGCGACTTAAGCATTCGTCAGCGAGAAATTTTAGAAGTGCTGCGAAGACGCGGGGGCGAGTTGTGGCAAAGTGAACTCTTACAAATTTGTAGTACCACTACCTCCACTCTTAAAACATTAGAACAAAAGGGGTACATTGTCATTCAAGAACGAGAAGTCTTGCGAACATCTCCTGTGTTTCCTCCTCTTGCAGACGGAACGCAAGGCGATACTTCTGCATTGGAGCAGACCAAAATACTAACATCAGCTCAATCGCAAGCGTTAGGGGTCATTACCCATCTAGAAGGATGTGCTACGGTATTGTTGCATGGTGTGACAGGTTCTGGAAAAACAGAGGTGTATTTGCAAGCCATAGCCCCTCTACTGGCAAAAGGCAAGTCTGCTCTCGTTTTAGTACCAGAAATTGGACTGACACCTCAGCTGACTGATCGTTTCCGTGCTCGTTTCGGCAATAAAGTCAGCGTTTATCACAGCGCCCTTTCAGATGGTGAACGATATGACACTTGGCGACAAATGTTAACAGGAGAACCCCAAGTTGTCATAGGTACCCGCAGTGCAGTTTTTGCTCCTTTACCAAATTTAGGTTTGATAATCTTAGACGAAGAACACGACAGCAGCTTTAAGCAAGATTCTCTCATCCCCAACTATCACGCCCGCACAGTCGCCCAATGGCGAGCAGAGTTAGAAAACTACCCCCTCATCCTAGGTTCAGCAACTCCCTCACTGGAAACGTGGGTGAGTGTTAGGGACGTAGGAGGAGTAGAGGAAGTCGGGGGAGTCGGGGGAGT
>NZ_QMEA01000037.1 GCF_012912105.1 Brasilonema sp. UFV-L1 | reverse complement strand
TGTTCCACTATAAACTAATTTATTCCATTATCTGGCTTTCTAGTCAATTGGCGATAAGCCAGAGGCAAGACAGCGAGCGTATCGCATATGACGAGCAACTAATGACTCAATTGCAGTTAGAACAATACGTGCAAAGTCAAGCAAGCGCGGTGGTGCTAAAAGATGGTGGAAATTATTCTTTACAATCGATAACTCAAGGTTTTTTGTCCAGTGCTGACAACGCAAATACACCCACCCCCAATCAAACGAACTCTCAAGCATCCGCACAAAGAGAACTCATTAAACACACACTCATTGGTTCTCCGAAAGCTGTAAAGAGCACAATTCGCGTTCTGCATCAACTCAAATACGCTTCAATTGGTGATTGGAGTCCCCTTGTACCAACTGGTAATACAGGTGAGGTTATGAGCATTTTGATACGCTCGATTTTGGTACAATAGCTCGTTATCTGTTTGCCGCATTCAATAATTTACGCCCCCAGTAAGTTGGGGGCTATTGGCTAATTTCCACCGGAACTCTTGAGGCGATCGCCTATTAATACTCTACTTTCTGTTAGAAATATATTTTTGTACTGAGGAAAATCTTCGATGATCGCTCTCGTTTTGGGTTCATCCCACAAAATCGCATTGCTTCCCCTGACTTCTTACCTACCACTCCAATGAATAAATCGTTTCTCAATTAGCAAGAACAGTGCATTTAGGGCATACCCCAGAATGCCAGTAATCAAAATAGAAGCATACATATCCTTGACATTCAGGACTTGTTGAGCATCAATGATACGCTTACCCAGTCCGGTTTCAGTACCAATAAACATTTCTGCCACAATCACAATCACGAGGGCGAGACTGATTGCGCTGCGTAATCCAATAAACGTCTGAGGCAGACTTTCCCAAAACAAGACATCTTTAAAAATCTTAAATCGATTAGCACCCATCACCTTCGCAGCTAAAATCCTGTTCTTTGTAGTGTGGATAACGCCATAGGCGCTGTTGAACACGATAATGAGTAGAGCACTAAACGCTGCGATCGCAACTTTATTAAATTCACCGATTCCGAAAAAAAGGATGAACATCGGAATCAAAGCACTCGCAGGCGTGGAACGAAAAAAGTCAATCAAAAACTCAAAGCTGCGATAGACAGGTTCTGAACTTCCCAACGCTATCCCTAAAGGAACGCCTATGATAGCCGCAATGAGAAACGCTTGGAAGGTTCGCATCACAGTGGCGATGAAATCTTGCATCAGAGTGCCACTAAACGTTGCCTTAAACAGTTCACCCAAAGTATCAATCGGAGTGGGTAGCAAAACCGGATTAATCCATCCCGACTTAGCCACTAACCACCACATCACAAACAGCAACAAAACACCAATCAGAGGCAGCAATTTGTTACCGATATTCTTGAAGACTAAGGATTTAGCTGTTTTATTTTGTTGGTTTCGTAGAGACTGGGTTGCCATAGCCAGCTTGTTACTCCCTGCATGCCGTAAGATTACCTATCTCCCATTCTCTCCCTCTTCATACATATCATTTGCGCATCTGTTCGCGAAACACGTTTAGACAATGGCTGCTAACACGAATAAAGTCTGGCTCAGATAGAATTTCTAGCGATCGCGGACGTGGAGCATTATAATGAACCATCTCAATCAAAGAGGTAGGGCGTTTACTTAATAGCAGAATCATATCTGCCAGATAGACTGCTTCTTCTAGATTATGAACCACCATCACCATTGTGAGTGAGGATTCCATAAAAATTTCTTGTAACTTTTCCCGAACGTAGAGAGTTGTTTCAAAGTCCAGTGCAGAGAACGGTTCATCGAGAAACAAAACCTCTGGTTCAGCGACTAGTGCCCGTAAAATTGATATTAGTTGTTGTTGTCCACCTGAAAAACTGTAGGGATAGCGTTTCAAATCTAATTTAATATCAAAAGCGCTAATTAATTTTTCAACTCGCTGTTTACTCTCCCGTTCCGATATCCCTTTTACTTTGAGAGGATAAGCAATATTATCAAATGCACTTAACCAAGGAAATAGTGAGTCTCGATAATTCTGAAATACATAACCAATTCGCGCCCGACGAATCGGTTTATCATTAATTAATATCTGCCCTTTGTCAAATGGCACTAATCCACTCATCATATTAATTAGAGTGGATTTACCACACCCGTTGGGACCAAAGATGGAGATGAAATATCCCTTGGGTAAATCTAAATTAAAATTTTCATACAGCACCTGGTCTGCAAAAGACTTACACAAGCCTTTGATACTGATAATTGCCTCTGTATCAATAGAATTCGCCTTTGAGTTGAATTCAAGCATTTCATTAGGCATCCTTATAGATTAAAGAGGTTACGTCTACTTTTTTAGAAAAGACTTGTTTTTCATACATATAATCGAAGAATTTTTGGAAGTATTTCAAGTCTGAATCTGTAAATTCATCATACATTTTGAAGGCGGGTATGGGAACGGCTTTAGCTAATTCTCCTTCAATGGGAGTGTAACCAGCCAAGTATTTGCGCGCTTCATTTGGATTGTTACGAATGTCTTGAATAGCGCGGCGATAAACTTGTATATATTTCTTCGTGGCTTCAGGATTTTGTTGAATGAATTGAGTACTCAGGGTCGATGAACCACCAAACCAAGGAACACTGGAGTTTCCCAGAATGTATTTGGCAATAACCCCTGTTTCGAGTATCCTTGTAACTCCTTTAAGTTGACCAATCGCTCCGGTAGGCTCTAAGGTAAACGCAGCATCAATTTGACCTGAGGTAATCGCTGGAATGTGTTGCTTTGTTTCCAATTGAATAACTTGAGGATTATCGATACCGATTTTTTCTAAAATTCCTTTGGCTAACGCTTGATTTTGAGGACCAGGACCTGTAGCGAATTTTTTTCCTCTTAAGTCGTCAATTGTTTTAATGGGACTATTGTTAGCCACAATAATCTCATCCACCACGTTCTGAATATTGCTGGGATTGGATGCAATGATTTTAAATAAACCAGGTTGTAAAATTTCCCCCAGAGCTAGATTACTCGATCCAATAGCCGCTGAACCTTGAACTCGTCCAGCAATTAGCCCTTCAACAACCTGCTGTGCTCCAGGGAATTTGTTGGCGTCTACATTTAATCCGGCTTGTTTAAAATATCCCTTTTCCAGAGCTAAATAGAACGATAAACTTGCTGATACAGGCCAGTAACCAATAATAATTTTGGGAGCAATTTCTGTTTTTTCTGTTGAAGATGATGACTTTGTAACTAGTTGGTTTGACGTTTTTTGATTGCAGCCATGAATTGCAGATGCAACAACTGCACCTGCACCCATTTGAAGGACGATACGTCTACGAACTTTCATAACCGAACTAACAGGATAGGGTATTTCAAGGGTTTGGCATCTATCTTAACCTGAGTTCGACGGCTTGAAAAAAGTACAAAAAACTTTAGAGGATGTCTGAAAAGTTTTAGATAGGTAACTTTAATTACGCAAGTTGCTTCAACATCAAACGAATCATCGCTACGTAAATAAAAGCTTCTGATGTTTGAGGTAAAATTTCATAGTCCTTACTCAACCTACGGCACCAATTGAACCAACCAAAAGTTCTCTCAACCAGCCAGCGTTTGGGTAGTAACCCAAGTTGCTAGTTATTTGAGAAGGCGATACGCAAGGGCGTCAAGTCTCCGGCTGATCGCAAAGATAATAAAATCCCCTCTAGCAAGAAAAACGGAGGGTTTGCATCGTTTTGGACAGGGAACCCCACCTATACCTCAACCAATTCATTTATCCCTACTAAAATCGTATCGACCAGGAGCAAGGATATTATTGGGGTCTAATTGGTTTTTAATATTTCTAATTAACTGGTCATAATCATCTTGTGCTGTTGGTAAAGAATGCATCGATTGAATGCCTAAGCGATAAGGAATATATCCTTCTTGAACAAACAATTGTAACAGGTGATCGTGACATGCCATTGCTCGGCTATCTGCTTCGAGTACCTGGCGATCATACATAATCGCTATAAACATTTTTACACTTCTACTTGTCGAACAATTTATGGCAATGTTTGGCTCAAATTGATAAGATTTAATTGTCGATTCAATAGTTCTTAATGATTCAACAATTGGTTGCCCATCAAAAGGAAAAAGCAGACAAAGCCACAGAACGCCACAAGCATCTCTATCAGGATCTAGATTTTTAGGAATTTTAATTTTCTTTCGCCAATAAGTACTTTTGATATTGATATTGCTAGGAATACCAAGACGTATATCATCTTTTAACGGGCTGCTGCTATCTTCTTGATCACTAAAAATGAGTTGTTCTACTCGTCCGGCTAATGCCTCCTCAATTATCTTCCGTTCTGCTAATCCTTGTTCTTGACTGGCGCAATATAAATCTCCAGTTCCGAACCAAGGTTCAGTACCTTTTAGTTCTTGAAGCGAAAAGGGCGTTTTTCCCCCTAAAAGTTGCCACGGATATCGCCCTTCTTTGGCTAAAAATTTGTAGCAATTCCAAAAATTAAAACAGTTCTCCTTAATTGTGCCTTGTAGAATTAATTGCTGAATAATATCTATGAGTTGTTGCAGACGAGAATGATCTTTAACTATACAATTAAAAGATAGATAATATTTGGGGATAGGCGTTAACCAAACGGTCATTTGTGTGACTATTCCCAAGTTAGATTGGGCGAATATCCCATCTACAGAAGGCCCCACACCCCAACGACTCACAGGCGTAGTTTTGGCATTAGCAAACCTTCCAAATCCAGTGTGAATTAATTCTCCCGTCGGTAGAACTACCTCAAATCCACAAACATAATTGATGCGATCGCCTAATGGTCCAATACCATCACCTCTTTCTAGCGTATTTGCAATCACACTCCCTTCAGGAGGACCACCAATCACCGAAAGAAATAAGTTGGACTGAATATCACGCAAGTATTCAAAGACTTGTTGAAAAGTAACTCCTGGCTCAACAGTTATATAAGCAAGTTTTTCATGATAATCGACAATGCGATCAAGCCTGCTTAAATCCATCACTACACAGTTATCTTTAACCGGAACTCGCGAACCCAAGCCCCAATTTTTACCACGGCTAATGGGATAAATCGGTGTTTGGTATTGATTAGCAATTTTGATACATTCTTGCACCTCTGCGCGATCGCCTGGCCGAATCACCGCCAGCACTCGCTGTGTGGTTGCAAATGTTGCTGTTTGCACAGCAGATATAGTTTTTTCGTCGGTTAAAACATTTTCTGAACTGAGGAGTTCCTGCCAAGCTAGAAGTACATCCATAATCAGCAAGGTGTTACCAATCTCTAAACCTGAGCGCCCACCCGACAATAAAACCACCAGCGACAGTTTCCAGGGTTTCCTCCGATAGTTCTCCCTCTGTGCTATCTTCAAAATTAACGCCGCGTTCGGATAGAAAAGCTTGCACTTCTTCCTCAGTAAACTGATAGCCTTTTTCGGCTCCAATTTTCACCACTTCTGCTAATCCGCCAGCTTGTTCTAGTTGATGTTGCAAAGTAGGATTTTCACTAGCAGATTGCATCATTTGTGAGATCGCTTCTTTCGACATCGTAAAATTACCTCAATGATTTTCACAGCAGCGAAGCATAATATTGAACAGAACTACCAGCCCCGAATGTTAATTCTCACGTTATCCGTCCATTTTCCGTCCCAAATAGACCCCCCAGCGACAGCATCCAACGCTTCCTCAGATAGTTCTTCTTGTTGAATCCCTTCGAGAGTAATACCACTTTCTCTTAAAAACGCTTGTACTTCTTCCTCAGTAAACTGATAGCCTTTTTCGGTTCCAATTTGAACAACTTCTGCAAATCCTTGTGCGGCTTCTAGCTTTTGTTGCAAAGCTACATCTTTTCCAGCAGCTTGTATTAGGCTATCAACAGCTTCTATTGACATTTTAAATCTCCTAATCTTAAATACAGAAAAAATATCTTGCTACCACTGACGAATTGTAATTGGCGCGTCATTACCTAACCTAATTCTCAAATTCTCAAACCATCCACCAGCGACAGCATCAAGAGCTGCTTCTGATAGTTCCCCCTCTTGACTCTCTTCAAGAGTAATACCACGTTCGGATAAAAAAGCTTGCACTTCTTCCTCGGTAAACTGATAGCCTTTCTCGGCTCCAATTTCAACAACTTCTGCAAACCCTTCTGCGGCTTCTAGTTTTTTTTGCAAAGCCGCATCAAGACCTGCAGCTTGCATGAATTGCTCGACAGATTCTTTTGACATTTTTATCATCCTCCAGAAAAATCTGCTGACCATTGAATGTTGACTGCTAACAGTCAACATTCAACACTCAACACTCAACACTCAACAACTTCAAGTCGTTGTTTTTATTCTTTGGAGTTTTCCGATAGCTGTAGAATAGCAGAAATTACCAACCAATTCTGACACCAATTCTCCAGCCGTCAAACAATCCACCAGCAACAGCTTCTAGGGCGTTGTCTGATAATTCTCCTTCTGACCCTTCTAATATGCCACGTTCGGTGAGAAAAGCTTTTGCTTCCTCTTCAGTAAATTGATAACCATGATCGGCACCGATTTTAACAGCTTCTGCATATCCAGGGGCATTTTCTAGTTGCTGTTGCAAAGTTACATCTTGGCTAGCAGCTTGGAACATTTGTTCAATAGCTTCTTTAGACATTTTATATCTCCTAGTTATTACTTGAGAACGTTGATTTTTATCTGTTTAGACTCACATAAAAATGCATTTGATTTGGCTCTCCCGCACTTGTGGTGGAAAACCGCCTCATTACTGATAGGTTCCTAAAAAGTTTGTGCTGAAACCCTTAGCTTGTAAAGGCTTTGTAAATGATGCTCTTTGCTGATTACCATAACTACAAGAGAGCTTTTGATTTTTATTTGAGACTTCAGAACTTTGGATATTTTTTTTATATCCTATGCCATCTTTACTCGCCATACAGATAACTTATGAAAAATTCAGGAGTTAAAGAAAATTTTTGATCTGAGTTAGAGAAAAGTTCTGAAAAGTTCAGTATTTGGTTTTTTTAGTCGTTTGCATATTAGATATTGTGAACATTTTATAAAACTTAGATTATCATATGACTAAAAGAGTTGATATTTACGAAAAGAGCGTTTGAAAAAGTAAAAAACATGAAAACGATCATATTTGAAGAGCATTCTTCTGTATTACCAGAATGGATGCGATGGGGAATTAAAGGAAAGACTTTAATTTATTTAGATGCACATATAGACCTGCAATTGGTCAGTCAAGAGCGAATTGCAGCGCTGAAAAATTGTCAGACAGCTGATGAATTGGCTAAGTTTGAGAAACCCCATCACATGCTGCCTGATCGCGGTTACAGCTATAGCATTGAAGATTTCTTATATCCAGCTTACTGCTTGGGAATAATTTCGCGTTTGATTTGGGTAAATCCTCCACAAAAATCCGAGCAAACTCGAGAACAAAAAACCCAAGAAATTCTTGGCAAGTTGCAATCGATGGAAGGTGTGAGCCTCGAAGATTTATCGAGTTTAAAACTTATTGGTAATATCTTAGAAGGTAAACTGCTGGGATTGGATGTAGTGATTTGTGACTATCGCGATCTCCCGCAATTGCAGCTTCCAGAAGACAGCTTAATAGATATTGATATTGACTATTTTATTGAATTGCCTGCTGACGAACCCTGGATTGATCCACAAGAGGTTTTTGCTAGCTTGCAAAAGTTGCCTTTAACATCCGATTTTGTCACCATAACTCGTTCGGTAAGTAGCGGTTACATGCCATTGCGCTATCGTTTTTTCGCAGACTATCTGGCTGCTTTGTGGTTAGGCGATCGCCAAAAATCAACCCATTACTCGCGCTTGTTTCACCTCGACAGGAGATTGGGACAAACAGAAGCAGCGGCTGTGGTTGCGGGTTGTCTTGATGAACTAGAAAAATTCCCTGACTGCGCCGCGACTTACTACTTACTCAGCCTAGCAGAATCCAAAGCCGAACTCGCCCAAGAGTATCAAAACAAAGCTACCAATTTAGATCCTAATTATCGGCCGAGTGTGTTGCGTTCCATCAGTGAACTAGCGAGTCGAGACTTAAAATTCGACAGGACGAATCTGGAAGAATTAGAAAATCGACTCTTAACCAGCGTTGTGAATCAAGAGGAATTAGCGATCGCTCATTTTACATTAGGGCTTTTATACAGCAAATTGGGTGATTTTCGTCAAGTGTTCAAGCATCATCAAATTTACAAGAAAATCAGTGATCGACACCCTCAACTCAACTTCCGGTTAGGCAATTTATTATTGCAAGCAGGATATCCCCAACGTGCAGCCAGCTTTCTGCGCGGTGCATTACAAGATGACATGACTGTCTGTGGCGCTCATTCATTACTTGGTAGAATTTCCGTCAAACAGGGGGATTTAAAACAAGCGTCCGAGCATTTTTTAAAAGTGAGCGAACTCATGCCAGCCTTTAGTCAGCCTGCGAACGTACTCGCCAAAATTTACAAGCAGATGGGAGACGAGGCCAATTCTCAAGCTATGTACAAAAAATATCAACGTATCCAGCTTGCCACTGCAATTTTAGTTCAAAAATTAGCCAATTAATTTTGCGCTTTCAGAATATGGAAATTAATTTCATCGGACATGCTTCTATTTTTGTCAAAACCCAAGATTGTCAAATTTTGATGGATCCGGTTCTCTGGGATCCTCACCAAGAAGGCTTATTTGATATTTGTCCGCAACGAGAAGTCATTCATGAGAACATTCCCGAATTCGACCTACTGATTATTTCCCATCAACATTTGGATCACTTTCATATTCGTTCTCTGGCTTATTTACCTAAAACCGTCGATGTTCTCATTCCTGAAGACAAGTTGATAGAAGACTGTCTGCGCCAATTAGGATATTCACATATATATCCCTTAAAAGATTTTAATAAAGTTAAATTTGGTGCAACTAGTTTACTGACAACTCGTTCGGAAAACCGCGTACCCGAATACGGCGTTATCTTTGCTGACGCATCGGGAGTTTTTTGGAATCAAGTCGATACTATCGTCAGCCTGAATACCATTCGTTTCATTAAATCTCGCTATGAAAAAATTAATTTTCTCTTAGCTATGTGGCAACCCATGCTAGAGATGAACTATCAGATGAATATGAGTTTGAATTTTCCTGATTCCATCTATAGCAAGATTCTCCAAACTATTAGTACAATTCAACCCCAAGCAGTCGCTCCAGGTTCTAATGGTTTTAGATGTATTGGAGGTTCGGCTTGGTTGAATAAAATCTTATTTCCGGTGACGACAGAACGTTTTTGTCACGATGTCAAAAATGCTTGTCCAGAAATAGGCAACAATGTATTTCCTTTATATCCTGGCGACGTGTTAACTTTTGACGGCGGTGAATTCAGTCATTTAAAAGGTAAGTGCCCATTTGTCCACAAGATTAGCGACAACCGAGAGGATTTAGATTTTTCACCCGTTCGAGTTGGCAATGAAATGATAGATAATAATCCCGATAATTATCATCTTGATGAGATGAAGGAGGCAATTTGTAAAGAAATTAGCGTTAACCTGCCCAAATTTATCACCAAAAATCGAAATGTTTTATTTATAGAACATTGTCGCTGGCAAGTCATTTATCAATTAGAAATAGTCTTCCCTGACGGCTCAAAAATTTGGAATTTTGATTTTTCTCAAACTGAAATTCAAGCTCAAGAAGGTAGAAATCCTTTGGCGAATTTGTTTACTTATATGACTGCTTCTAGTCTTTATGGAATTTTCCAAGGACTAAAAGGTTGGGATTATGCTAATCTTGGCGGTTACTATCGCGGGTTTCAAAAATTATATATCCCAACTCCTCAAGGAATAACCAAACCAGACGAACAAGAGCGAATTTCCGAGCCGCTGGCTTTGAAATTTCCTTACCGCGAAGTCCTCAAGAGAATTTTACAGAATGAAATCGCTCAATGGAGTCATGAAAATAATAATAGAGCAAAACCCCAGGAACCTAGAACGCTGATGATGCAGATGGGCAATACCCTTGTGAAGCTAGCTCGGTGACAACAAAAACTATCAGTTTTCTATGCTCAAAACACTCTATTTCATGCAACAATCTTTGGCTTAGTAATAGTGGTTTTTCAGTACATATTAACCGCTCTCTTGCCCGCTGCGATCGCCTTTTGGCGTGGCAAGAGCCATAGGGCGGTGATTTTAAATTCCAAAGCAGCGAGCGAGCAGTACTAAGCTTTTTTCTTCGTTCAGGTTTAAATCTGCAACAACCCCTCTGGATTGACTGACAAAAGTGTTCGCCTTTGCAAACCCTCCCGATGTAAAATTTCATTAGCAGCTAATAAGCCACTGCTTACAGCTCGTTCCATCAAACCGCAAGGAAATGGCATTTTTACCCAATCTCCTGCAAACACCAAGTTAGAAATATTGGTACTCGTTTCTGGACGTTCAGCGTAACTATTTGGAGGATATCCAGAAAAGTTTTTTTGATTTACCAATTCTCTATGCAACATGTTTGCTTGTTTTAACTGAGGAACAATTTCGTAGAGTTCTTGCTCAAAAGTTGTTAACAAGGCTTCTTGGGTGGGAAATTGTTTTTCTTTGTAGCAGTAAGCGTGTAACTCTACCACACTACCACCAGTGCGTTTTGCCCACTCAATGAATTGTTCCTGAATACGGTGATAGAGAGTGATGCTGTCAGTGAGCTGATAGCCAGACAAAGAAGTAAAATGACTGTGCTCCCACTCAAAATCTTTGTCAAACCAGAAGCGACAGACAGCGAATGGATCAGCAACGTTCAGTTTTTTGATTTGCGATTGCACTGATACATCCACATCACTATTGATTTTGCGAAACAACTGCTGTACACCTGGTACATCGGTAGCGAAGACATAATAATCTGCTTGAATTGTCTGTGGTAAGGACGAATCAGGATTTACAGCGAGCAACTGCAAACTATCATCTTGACGTTGTACAATTTCAAATCTAGGTAAATCTCGTTGTGCAGGACCTTTTAAGACTTTACCATCAGCCGCGAACACTGCTCCATGACAAGGGCAATGAAATTTGCCATCTTCTGCCATTTTCACTGTACAACCTTGGTGAGTGCAGGTCAGAGAAATAGCTTCTTGACTATCATCTGATAAGGTAAAGACTTCATCAGCTGCGCCAAAATATTGTAAAGACGTGCTAATCGGATGCGTCTCTAAAGTCTGATTACGCTTAACCCAAAAAGGAACGTTATTTGTATGATTACCAATCTGATAGCTGAGTGAATTTATTTTGCTTTGTGTTGCTTGAACTTCACTCACCATTGCTTCTGTAATAATTTTACCACCTTTACTTTGAATAGCTTTAGCAATGGGTTGCACTAAACTTGTTCCCATATCGTCTTTAGTACCATTAAAAGCGAGTCCTTCTGGATTACCAAAAAAATAAAAGTGGAAGAACTGCATAAGTTCAGCAACACTCATCATGTCTGGTGCATTCAAACTCGATTTGGCAAAAGGTAAAAAATACAAATCGTATAAACCCCTGGGAAATTCTTTCTCTACCCAATCAGCAACTGATATATTATCAAAACGCCGATAATTTTTTTCTCTCTCAAAACCACCAATCGCTTGGAAAACTTGTAAATGTTTCCATTTTGTGAGATTAATGCCCCACTGAAAGCGATTGGGAGAGGCTATAGCTAAATCTACAATATTCCAAGGAAAAGCAGAACGACTGGGACGAAATACCTCTGGTTTGTACTTGGTATCACGATAAACAACAGAGTAAAAATTTAATGACTTGAAATTTTCATAAATGCCTAATTCTGTGACTAAATGATTCAGATTATAGTACTGAGGGAAAAAGCCATGAAAGCCATGCTCCATCCTGAAGGTTTCACCCTTGACTTGAATTTCCCAGCTGGCAATTTTGCCACCAAGTTGGGCAGATTTTTCTAACAGTGTAACTGCAAATCCTCTCTGACTCAATTCATAAGCACAAGCTAAACCAGCTAGTCCACCTCCAACGACAACAACACTTTTTTGTTGATTCAATAACTGTGGCAAACTTAAGGTATCTTGTTGAAAAACTGTTGGTTTTGGTCTAGTAAACCGAGAGTATCCTAAGACTCCTGTCATCGCACCTACACCAAATAATTTTAGTAATGTGCGACGAGAAATAGTAGATGATTCTGGGGAATTGAATACTTGACTCATGCGTTACTCAATTAACTCCTCACCATGAAGTACTAACTGAAGAAGAACGGGCTGCGCCCCGCTACGCTAACAGAACTCAAAATTCAGAATTCAAAATTCAGCTTGGGTATTTGAATTCTGGGGGTTGAGTCGGGGGTTACAAATTCTTGGATGATTCTGAAGCCTGACTCGTGTATTCTGAATTCTTCTGATGTGACACAATGGCTGTAACAAGAGGGCATTTTAATAGAATTGTTGCAATATAGATACAGCCTAATATTTTGGAGTTTTTTTCCAATATCAGTATGAATTCTCAACGGATTGATTTTGAGCAATCGACAAAATTCTCAAAAGGATACTCCGTTAAGAATGCTGCATCCTCAACTGTAATCGCCGACGAGTTTTTAGCCGAATAAACAAGAAAACTGCGAGATTTGGGTAAAAAAAGAGAACATCACTTGCCAGTGTAATATAATCTTTAATAGTTGACTACTAAACGTTAGGTAGGTTCCAGATTGCCAGATGACTCCCTCTCTCCCAAAGAAGTCTCCTGTAATGGACGCGAGCGTATTCTCGATCAGGCAGAACGCTTATTTCGCACACAAGGCTACAATACAGTCACCATGAGGGATATTGCTCGTGAGGCGGGAATTCGTCAGGCATCGTTATACTACCATTTTTCCAGCAAGGAGCAACTTTTTGTGGGAGTCACTGAGCGAATGTTTGAGCGCCATCGAACAGGTTTACAACAAGCAATTCAGGATGCAGGAGGTGAGTTGCAAACGCAACTTCATGCAGTTTCTACGTGGTTTCTCTCTCAGCCTCCCATCCATTTCTTGAGTATGTTCCACACAGATATGCCATTATTAGGGGAAGAAAATATCAAAAGGCTATCGGCTTGTGCTGAACAATCTATCTTTGAGCCAATTCGACAAGTCTTTACCGAGGCGCAAGAAAGAACAGAGATTCGAGACGACGTTCGTCCAAAAATGTTAACAGGATTCTTTTTGTCTTGTCTTGAAAGCATTCCCTATGTCACAAAGCTTCCAGATACTGCTTCTGGTGAAGTGATAGTGAATGAAATCATTTCCGTCTTGCTAAATGGAATCAAACCTCAACAGTGAACAGTACACAATGAAGAATTCAGGAGCGGAGCCGGAGCCGCTCCGCCTCCGGTCAGCAATTCTTGATTCAGAATAAAGAAATAAAGAATCCAGCATTTCCTCCTGACTCCTGATTCCTGACTTCTGAGTTCTTTCTGATAACTGATAACTGATAACTGGTAACTGGTTTAATAGTTTTTGTTTTACCTATAACACGACTCAAGATGAAGTATTGGCGTGAAACAATAGCTGTGACTCAACGCATTTTAATTGAGTTATTGCGTCGGAAACGTAGCTTGATTTTTTGGAGTATTTTTCCAATTTCAGTTTTAATCCTTAATGGAATGATTTTGGCAGAACGGGCAAAATTGTCGATGGCTCGTGCTTTTGAAAATGCCGCGCCTTCAACTTTAGTTGGTGCAGCATTATTTTTTAGCTGCTTGGGTGGTAGTGTCGCAACTGTAGTAGCAGAACGAGAACAGCAAACTCTCAAACGCCTTTTTATTTCACCATTGAGTGGTATCTCTTATTTTTTAGGAATTTTTCTTGCTCATAGCTGCATTGGCTTTGGGCAAACACTGCTTGTTTATACTATTGCTGGATTTTGGGGTGCTACTTTTCAAGGTTCTATATTTTTAGGACTTATCATTATTATTATGAGTATAGTCGCTTATGTAGGTTTAGGGTTTATTTTAGGTACACAATTAGCTCGTCGTACTGAAGATGTTAACGCTTTGGTAGCTGCGTTTGGAGTTCCTTTATTAATTTTAGGTGGCGTCTTCTTGCCGAGTTCATTGTTTCCTAAAAGACTACTGGATATCGCAAATTTTAATCCAATTTATCATATGAATGAAGCTCTTTCGGGAGTATCTGCTCAAAGTTATACAGTCTCAGATATTGCATATCACTTTCAATTTTTAACAGTATTTTCTGTGCTTATGGTTATCGGTGGATGGTTATCTTATCGACGAATGTTGATGGTAGAAAAAAGACTTTGAAAATTCAAAATTCGCCCATTCAAAATTCACAAACATATTCTGGCATTTTTTGTTAATAAATGTAATATTACTATTGCGTTTAGGGTGAACTTATGAATTGAGACGGGCTAAGACTATAAAGAATCGATCAGTTCGCATCCCAATAAGGAACTCCACGAAATCGATTGGCAAAGAAATCTACAAAGACTTGAGTTTTAAAAGAAATATGGCGTCCTGCTGCTAAGATTGCAGAGATATCGGTTTCAGGTATTGTCCATTCGGGTATAGTGCAGGTGACACGTTTTGTCGGAGCTTACGAATGGACTGGCGAAGCTACTAACAGCAAAAACAAAAAGAACTCACAACAGAGGCGTCAGTCGCTAGAATACCTCCGCCTGAATCCGCGTCTATGCGCTCGCGCGGAGTGGCTCAAAAAAAAGCCAACAGAAAGCAACATGGAAGATTTGGGTTAAAATCACGTCATCTGCCGAGCCATTAACTGAGCAAACAGCCCCTCAACTCTAGCCAGTTCCTCAAAACTACCCTGCTGCAAAGTTCGACCTGCTTGGAGTACATAAATACGGTGAGCGTTGCGGATAGTACTGAGGCGGTGGGCGATCGCTATCCTAGTAACTTGCAGCTTTTCCAAGCTTTCACTGACAATTGCCTGAGTTTTGTTATCTAAAGCACTAGTCGCCTCATCGAATAGCAAAATTCGAGGTTTCAATGCCAAAGCGCGAGCAATCAGCAGCCGCTGTCGTTGTCCCCCAGAAAGATTACCTCCGCCTTCACTAATCACTGTATGCATTTCCATTGGCATGGCTGCAACATCGTCAGCAAACCCAGACATTCGGGCTGCTTCCCAAGCTTCATCCAGAGTAATCTGAGCACCGCCAGCGATATTATCAAAAATGGAAGCTGATGTCAGTTGACCACCCTGCAAGACCACACCCAACTGTCGGCGTACTGCGTCAACATCTAACCCAGACAAATCTTGACCATCGTAGTAAATGCTACCAGCTTCCGGAGTTTCAAACCCCAGCAATAATCGGAATATCGTTGATTTACCGCTGCCAGAGCCTCCTACCAACGCAATAAACTCCCCAGGCTCTGCATAAATACTTACATCATCCAGCGTCAGTGGTCCATCACTCCGGTAGCGGAAGGTCACATGATCCACAACAATCCTACCTACGAGCTTACCAGGATCAGCTTTACTCAGATCCACTTCTGGTATGCTTCCCAGAATTGGCTGAGTGCGTTTCCACTGAGGAATGACTTGCAAAACTTCAGTAACTGTATTGCTCAGGTTTGTGGCTCCTTGAATAAAATTGCCAAAAGCTGTATTGAAAGCTAAGAAGGTGCCAAGGGATAGTCCGATACCTCCTGAAGTTTTAGCCTCCTCAAGCAAGCTGATAGTAAACCAAAAAAGGACTCCATTCGTCAGTGTAGGCATCACAGTATTGAAAAGTGCAACAAAATCTTCAACTTGCTGTGTGCTCAGTTCAAGCTTAACTTGCCGACTGTAGTTTTTACTCCAACAGGCAAAAGCGCGTTCCTCAGCCCCAGCAATATGCAATTTAGAAATGCCATTGATGAGCTGCACCGTCTGTCCAAAAATATTTCCCTGCAATTCCAGCAGTGGACGAACCTTACGAACGAGGAGTGTGCCAGAGATTGTAGTGATAGCGATCGCAACTACTGCCACACCAACAGCAACGAGGGCTAATTTGAAGTTGTAATAAAACAATTGCCCTAAGTAAAACAGTGCAAACAGGCTAGTAATAAGATTTATCAAAGTCCTGCCACTAAGTTGGCGACGGATTGTACTAATTGATGATACCCGCGACTGAAGATCACCTGTTGTGTACTGGCGGAAAAAGGATACTGGTAGGTTCAATAATCGGTCCCATACAGCGGCTTGAGTGGAAGCGTCAGAAGCTGATTCCAGACGCAAAATAGCAAAGCCTTGAGCTAGCTGAAATAAAGCTGTGCCTAAAGCTGCAGCCAACAGCCCTAATCCTACTTGCAGCAATAATCCTCTGTCACTATCTGGAATCGCATTGTCCATGAGAATTGCAGTCGCTTGAGGTGTAACCATCCCCAGAAGCGTGACAGCAATTCCTGTAACTAAAATGGCAAGTAGTTCCCTGCCACGTCCTTTAAGTGCAAACTGTAGTAGATCCAAAGCTTTGAGAGCTTTATCGGGCAAAGACCGATAAAACATATAAGCGACTGGAGTTAATGTTACAGCTATCTGCTCATCTACTCTTACACGAGTCTGCTCAATTGGGTCAAACATTTCATAGGAAGTTGCAGAAACGCTCAGCAGCGCTACAGGTCGGTTATCTTCTTGAGTATAGGCAACCATTGGACCACAATCTTTCTCCCACCAGTTGTCCCGCAACAGCACCCGCCGCATCCGGATGCGCGAAGCCCGAACAATTGCCTCTAGTGGCTCTTTTACCCGCTTGAGGTTTTCTGAACGAGCAGGAGGGCGAATTTTCACACCCATAGCTCTTCCGACTGCACCAGCAGCAACTAACAAAGGTGTACCTTCCAGGAAAAAGTTCCCGTCTTGGTAGTTCAGGGTTGATGCTAATTCCCCTAAAGCTTCCGCTGTGACTTGACGATTAAGACGTTGGCGATCGCGCAACCGCTGTAGTTCTTCGTGTGCTTCCCGTTCATCCAGCAGGTAAATGCAGTGTAGGAGTTGAGTATGAAGCTGGGATAGCCCTGCTTTGATGATATCTGGATTTTGGATTTCTGAAGTGGTCACAGTGGTAAGCTGAACCCCCTCTACAGCTTCTAACCACATTCTGTCATTGACGGGAAAAGTTTGTGCTGCACTTGTCAAAGTCAGTTCCTCAAACCCCAAGAAACGGACACTTCCTTGAGTCAACTGTACCCAACAAACAACATCTGATTCAGGTTGGAAAGTCTGACCATTGTTCAAAGAAAATCGTGCTGCTGCAGAAGCCCTCACTTGAATTGCTGGTGTCGCAACATGGGAGAGTGTACTGGCGAGTTGCAGCAGCCAACTTTCTATCCAAGTAATCGCCCTCGCATCTCCATTGCTTAACAGCTGCTCCCAACATTCGTGATCTACTTGTAACAACTGCGTTTCCCCAATCGGTACTGCCAAAATCTGGCCTTGTGGGACAAAAGAGTTGACATAAGTTCCGAAAAGTGCTTCACCCTGATTCACCGTGCATAGATAACGGCGAGTACCTTCTATAACACCATCTTTGACTGTAACCGCAAACAACGCCATAGACCCAGACTGAATTATCCAAACCTTATCTAGGTCATCCAGCAGTATCGGCTCATTACCCTTAACTATATAAACTTGCCCCTCCATTGTCGCCTTGCTCCAATTAAAAATTAAAAATTGCTTTTTTGAATTTTGATCGCTCTGCGGGACGCAGTCCCGGATTGAATTTTGAATTTCCTAAAGCGCTTCACCTTCAGTGCGAATTAATCGCGAGTACACACCCTCAACGTGCCACAATTGTTGGTGAGTGCCTCGTTGTACCACCTTTCCTCGTTCTAGGACAATGATTTCATCACAGTCCCGGATAGTGCTTAAGCGGTGTGCGACAATTATGCAGGTGCATCCCCGTCGCCGCAGATTCTCATCAATAATTTTTTCGGTTTCCGCATCCAAGGCGCTAGTAGCTTCATCCATAACGAGTATAGAGGGGTTGTTGACCAAAGCGCGTGCTATTTCCAGCCGCTGTCGCTGACCTCCACTTAAATTAGCAGCACCTTCTATCAGTTCTCCATCGAACCCGCCAGACATGGAAAGAATTACATCAGCGATCGCTGCATCCTGACAAGCTCGAATCAAGCTTTTGTCTGATACCGTAGTATCCCATAAAGTTAAATTATCCCTGACAGTTCCGCCAAACAGCAGGATATCCTGTTCTACCATTGCAACCGAGTTAGTAAGTACTTGATGCGGAATCTCCTCTCTGGGTTTACCATCAAACAAAATTTCTCCCGCCCAAGGTTGATAAAGCCCACTGACCACTTTGGCTACAGTAGATTTGCCAGAACCACTCCCACCGACCAAAGCGACTCGCTGTCCGGGTTTAACCGAGAGGTTCAAGTTTTCAATTAGGGGGGGATCTAAGCGGCTATAGCCAAATGTGATGTTCCGCAGCTCAACATACCCCTGTAATCTAGGCAGAACAGATGAGGAAGATGAGGAAGATGAGGAAGAGATTTCTAATTTTGAATTTTGAATTTTGTTAGCGCAGCGGGACGCAGTCCATTTTGAATTGTTTTCTCCCTCTCTCCTATGCTCTACTATCGGATCTATCGGGTTGTCCAGCACATCATCTAGGCGAATTAAATTGCCCTCCAGTTCTTGAAGAGTACTACCAAAGTTGACAAGATTGTTTACAGGCTCCTGAAAACTGTGCATTAGACCTTGAAAAGCTATAAGCATCCCAATGCTAAGGTGTCCACCCATTACCCGTAAACCGCCTACAACCAACAAGAGCATAGACGAGAGGGCTGATAAGAGCGTGGGTAATACTGAGAAAATCTGGTTTGTGACACCAAGTTCTTGCTGGGAATTGATAGCCTTGGTGTAGTAACCTGACCATCGGGAAAAGAAATCCGACTCTAACCCAGATGCCTTGAGTGTTTCTATACTTTGGAGAGCAGCTATCGACGCGCCAGCAGCTTTGCCATACTCTTGTATCAATCGCTGATTCGCGTCTACCCGTTGTCGGGAAATCCACTGTAATGTTAAGACATTCACAGCAGCAAAAGTAACTACAATCAAGGTCAGTACCCAGTCATACTGGAACATGACTGCGGCGTAAAAAATCACCATTACCGTATCGATGCCTGTAGTCGCCAACTTTCCGGAAAGGACATCAGCAACTTGGTCGTTGAGACTGGTACGATTGCTGATTTCTCCAGCAAATCGTTGGGCGTAAAAACCAACAGGTAAACGCAGGATGTGCCAGAGAAAACGGCTGGACATGCCGACAGACAGCTTGATTTTCAGGCGGCGTAGGTAGCGCAACCGCAGTAACGTTAGTGACCCTTGGAGTACGGCTGCGATCGCCATTCCTAAAAGCAGAGGACGCAGCCAGTGTTGCCGTTGCTGCACTAATATATCATCTACAAATACTTGGCTAAATACCGGTACCACTAGCCCGATAAGAGTTAAGAAAAAACCCGCGATTATACAGTAAACTAAAGCACCAGCAGCACCTTGTAGCCGTTCCCACAGTGCTGTTACCATACTGGGTTTGCGACCACCTTTAGTGAACTCAGTGCCTGGTTCCATCACCAGCACCACTCCGGTATACCCCTCGTCAAATTCCTGTTGGGACACAGTACGCGGACCAGTACCGGGGTCATTGAGATAAACGCGTTCTTTGCCAAATCCCTCCACTACCAGGAAGTGGTTGAAATTCCAGAAGACAATATAAGGAGGGCGTAGGTCTTGCAGTTGCTTCAGTTCTTTTTTAAAACCTTTCGCTTGGAGTCCGTAGCTTCTGGCAGCTTTCAGCACATTAGACGCCTTGCTACCATCGCGGGAAACTCCGCATTCTCGACGCAGTTCTGGCAGTGGTACAACTCGACGGTAGTAACCTAAAATAATTCCTAACGCAGCAGCTCCACATTCCACAGCCTCCATTTGTAGGAGAGTGGGGGTTTTGACGCGCCGCCTGCCTCTGCTTTTGAGAAGTGTTTGCAAGTACCGCAAAGGATTAATAGGTGTTTCTAAAGTTGGATTAGTAGATACCACTGAAGGACCTCAAGATAGGTAAAACGAAGGTGATGGGAGCGCGTTCATCCACCTTGACTCGAACAACAGTGGTAGTTCCAGGAGAGATTTTTAGGCGTGGTCCGGTGGAAGAAGACCACTTGTAGCCGCTGAAGGTGGAATCCGTCTGTAGCTCAGCGAATACTTGCATCAGACCTTCTTGTTTTTGAGATACTAAACCTTCTACGACTTCTGAATTGCCCACCTCATTAGCGGCTGCCTCTTTTGTAATGGGAAACCGTGAGATACTAGTTACAGTACCGACAATGCCACCAAAGCGTTCTCGTTTAATGGTTTGGGGGGTAATTTGGATTGCCATACCCGACTGAATTTTCTTGCCTTCCGCAACCGGAAAATAGGTGACGCCAACCAGCTTGTTGGATGGATTCTCCACCTCCACGGTTGCCAAGCGGGTTCCTGCATTGACGACTTGCCCAGGCGTAACAGTGAGTTCGAGAATGCGTCCATTATGTTGACTAATAATCTGGCTGTTATTGCCTAGTTGCAGTTCTAGTTTGACAATTTCTCGATTGACTTCTTGAATCTCTTTTTTGCGGACAGTTGCATTTTCTAAGTCTTGTTGAGCTTGAGAAGCTTGTTTGCTGTCAAGTTGTTTCAACTGAGCTTGCAAGTCAGACATTGTACTGAGGTTTTCACGATAGACTTTTTCTTGTTCAGTCTCCTTAACGTCCAATTCCTTCAACTGAGCTTGGAGTTCAGAAATTTTTTGCAAGTTTTCTAGATATTCCTGTTCTGCTTTGAGAACTTCATCACCTGAAATTGCTCTTTCTTTTTCGCGTAGCTGTCTGCGGATTTCCAGTCTCTGCTTAAAAACGGGAGTCAGAGTTTGGGCTTCCCGGATACGTTGTTGCAAGCCCTGGCGTTGCTGCTTAATAGAGTCCTTGCCTTTGGTTTTTACCAGAGGTGTCAGGGCATGAAGTTCCCGGATGCGTTGCTGGAGATACAGCCGTTGCTGCTGCATTGAGAGTTTTTCCTGTTCGAGCCTTTGTCCTTGCAACGAACCAACCGCTTGGTCTTGCGATTCTAGTTCCCTCAGTTTAGCGCGTTGCTGTTGTAGTTGCTTGCGCAGTTCAGCTTGGTCAATTGTCGCCAGCACCTGTCCCTTTTTGACGACATCCCCAACTTTGACATCGAGAGCAAGTAACTGCCCTGCGCTTTTCGATTGCAGCGGCACAACTTTGCGGGGGTAAATCACTACTCCTCGACCTTCGACAGTGATGGGGATACGTCCATAAATACTCCAGACGATGGCAACTGCTACCAAGGAACCTAAGGCGGCTAGAGGTAGCCAGCTTTTAGGACTGACCACCTGCATGAGTTGGTCTAGTCTTTCAGGGGAAGATAGCCGCTCGATTGATTCTTTTCGGAATAAGCTGCGCTTTTGGTCTAACATTGAAAGTGCCTTGAGAATTGCTTATGCTTAAAGATATCCCTTGTTTTGTAGCTCCAGATATGTCAAGTTCTCTAACAAGGATTTGTAATTGCTAGCTTAGAAAGTGCAACACCCGCCCACAATGCAGAATCTTTTGGTAAAAATCGCAATATTTTCGGTGCTGCTTGGTGTTAAAGGAGTGCGATCGCCTGTGATTCAATAAGTGTGACTGTTATGCTCTCTCAGTCTTTGAACAGACACCAAGTAGGGGTAAAAGCTTTTGTGGGCAATATTCCCAGGTTACCGCTTCTCTAGCGACCTCCTGCCTTACCAACTCAGATTCTGGAATATCAAGCTCATTGCACAGGCTAATCAAATCGATGACAGTTGCGTACCAAAGCAATGGGGTGTCAGAACGTCCCTCACTAAGGAAGTGAGACGCTCGTTCTAGGAAAGTGACAACATCGTTATTTATGAATGCCTGCTTAATAAGCAACCATGCGTAAGCACGTGGGTGGCAGTGGCAGTTACTATTAGTTGGTAAGTGCAAGTGAGTGGAAGTAACTTCAAACAGATCGCGATCAAGCTGACGGTTCTTCCCTGCCAAAATCAGAGCAAGCTCATTGGTCACTTGAGCAAACATGGCAGCGACAAGCTTAGGAGATTGACGCGCAACACGTTCGTAATCCCAAGAACCTAGAATTGGTAAAGCCTCCAATGCTCCTTCCAAGTAGTTGAGAATTTGACAGGCAAGTCCAATAGCGCGATCAAACCACAGACAACGTGCGTCAATACGCACAAGATTATGGACGAGTTGAATACGATGTAAAAGAAGAAAGTCATACCCGTATTTTTCCTCCAACACTACATCAATTCTTATCGCCTCAAACGTTCGGTTACGAGCTTGGTCAAAATCACCACGGCGATAGTCAAGGTAAGCTTCTGCCTGTTCTAAGAGAGATTGGTAAAGCAGATTTCCCTCAGACGAAAGCTTTCCTAATTGAAGAGGTGTATGCGCTACTGCAAATGCACGTTCAGCCGCTATGAGGTTTCCTTGACGAGTAGCAATCAGTCCTCGAGTCCGAGCATTCTCAAACCTACGCATGAGCAGTTGGTCGGCGAGTGGCAAGCGGGTTTGTATAAAGGTTTGCACCATTTGCTGGGCTGAGTCACCAGAAAACTCTGATGTCATCTGAATGGGCTTTGCACAACCACGCCGATAATACTCCAGAGTAGTCTGTACAAGTTTATTGTAGGAATCAGTTATTGACTGACAGGGCGTACTGAACACTGTTTTTGCTTGGGAATATAATCTGTTTACAATTCTTTAGATCGTCAAAGCCAGGTGTTTTGATTACCTAGACAATGCTTTTTCTTATGAATTAGAACTAACTTCGTTGTTTGACGGTAGACCAACAAGGGGACACCCTAGCGTTTCGGGATCAAGGGTTTCAATGCCACGCAGCCAAGGAGCAAGACGACCTGGTATTAACTTTAGCGTTCCATCCGGTTGTAAAGAAGCAATCTTATTCCGCTCATCGTAGAGAGCCACGGTACACTTGCCTACATCACCATTAGAACGAATGACCAAAGAGTTGGGTCGTGATGCGTAACAGACATAATCATCCGGCTCACAGAGATTTTGCGGTGAGGCAAAATTTTCGCCAAACAACTTAGTTTGTAGAGATTTAACTGCTTCCTTTTTTTCTGTCTCCGAAAATATTTTGAGTGATGCGTTTTTAGGACTACCAAAGCGTTCAATTGGTCTGAAAACAACAGAAAATCTTGAATCATCTAAAAATTCTCTTCTAATGTCCTCAATCAATGGATCAATGAGTTCAAAAGTATCTACACTAAAGTGAATACGCAGCAGAATAGAAACTGATAGTGAGCTATCGCGGATTGCTAATAAATTAGCCCAAATTCGGTCAAATGTACTGGCACCATCAGCACGAATTCGACTTTTATTATGGACATCACGAGGTCCATCAAGAGAAATTTGATAATGTCGAACACCAACATTTGCTAGAGATGTAATTGTGTTGTAATTTAATAAGTATGCATTTGTCGTCATACTACCCAAATAACGTAATTGGGGATACCTGTAGACTAATGAGCTAGCGTACTTAGAAATTTCCAAGACGATATCTTTAGCAGTCAGAGGTTCGCCACCAAACCATTCAATATTCAAATAACTTAAATCAGCACAACGCCTCTCAAGTAATGCTTTAATTCCCAAAATTGTCTCTGATTTCATCCGACCTACTGCAAAGTCTTCATAACAATAAGTGCAGCGAAAATTACAATTTTCCGTTGGTAGTATAATCAGGTTAAAGTACCGATTTGATACTATACCCCTCCTCACTAAATTACTATCCAAATTACTCCTAACTAAAACTTCTCCAGTGTTGTTAATAGTTAAACTATCGTTATTGAGATTTGGAAAATCAGTTTTGGCATTTGTATTAAGCATCATTTGCATCTACTCCTTCATACTGAGTGTATTTTCTTTTTTAAAATATATCAAAAAGACTATTTTTGTAATAACATACAGATAGAACTCTCATTTTAGTGTGCATTAATACAAAATCATAGATTTTATATTTGTTATTTTTCCAACAAAATGCTAGGAGAAAACCAACGATGACCAAGCCATAAATAAGCTTTTGCCTGTAGAGGTTGATGAGGCTCATAAACAATCTTGATATGGTTTAAGAGTCTGATAATAGTACTCTTAAAACTAGTTCCAACAAATGCTGATGCTTTAGTAAAGTTACTTGGCCACAGTTCTTGATTACAATTTTCTATTGAATATCCAGACCACTTCAATAGTGCCTTAGCTTCCTCTAAAGTACATAATTGATGTTTTATGAGATAATCTAAAAATAAGTGCCACCTAGATGAATTTTGAGGTTGCTTGTCAAAATAACACTCAAATCCAATTTTGGAATGTACATTTTTTTCTACAGAAAAACTAAGCATGATAACATCAACAAAAGAAGATAACTCAGACAAGATATAACTTAATTGACTAATAGAATCTGACCAACCTATACTTCTCAAATATTCTAATATCTGTTCAGGGGTAATACCTTTGACACATAGTCTTACAGCTTGGGACTCAGATTTTCTAGGCAACATGACACCAATTTGATAAACTTCCCCACTAGCAGGTAGCGCATTAAAACAAATTAATACGTTTTTTTTAACTTGCTCTGGCAAAGAATTACCTAACAATAATCTAAGAGCTTCATCAGTAACCCAATTTTTTGTGAGAGAAATGTTTTTAGTTAGAGATAGCTTTTCCTCCTCTCCTGTAATGCTTATAGGATAAAAAAAGAAGCTAGGTTCTGGAACCTCTGAAGCTTGTCTATCTAAATCAAACTCTAGCCATATATGGGCTACATTCTTGTAAAGAGGAGATTCTATATCTGCCCAGCAAGCGCAAAAATCACGCACACGGTTCCAAACAGGATTAGTGCAGAGCAAGTTTGCTAAAGGCTCGCAATAACCAGTTAAAGCTTCCCTACCTTGATTTAAGGGAGTGAAAGATATTGAGAAATCTGTTCTAGGTGCAGATGAACCCAAATGACATTCTAAAACAGCCTCTGATACGGCAGGAATAGTTGGTAATAAATTTGCTATTTGACTCATTTGGAAAATGGACTCAGAAGAAACAAGCTCATCATTGAGATAAGAGCCAGCAAACTGTAGAACATTTTTCAAAGAATTATTCATAAATAACAGTCCTCAATCAAATTACAAAATTAAAAAATGTGAAGATTTTTCTTAGCTGCATAGATAAAATTACTCTCTGTGTAAAACTTTTTTTATCAGAAATTATAGCTCTGCCTAAGACATTTTCTCTGTTTTGCTAGGTTGTCTAGGCAGAACTAAATAAAAAGGGTAGAAATGTTTCTGTTTGACGACAAATAACTACATTAAAAAATTAGGAAACCTTCAGAAATTTAGGTTTCCTATTTATCAATTACTTACACTTCCAAACGTCAACATCAATGAATTTTCCTCCTGCAACTGATTCTAGTTCTGTCTCAGACAGTTCTGCGGTTTCGCTAGGCTGTGTAGGCAAAACTAAGTAGAAAGAGCTGGGACTTTCCTCAACAACCGTGACTTTAATACTTTCAGGTAGAGTGATGCCTTCTTTCTCAAAAGCAGCCTGAGGATTGCTGAGTAACTCCTGCTTAAACGACGCATCTTGCCAAGCCCGAGTAATAAGTTTTTCTTCGATTTCTTTTCTTGTCATTGCTGTACTCATTTTTATCTCCTTTTTGGAAGAATTAATGTTCACAATTTCAATAGTAAGTTCAATAAAAAATAATAACACTGCACAATATTTAGATGGAAGTCATATTTTTTTCGATGACGTTTATCAATTGATGGCAAGCATTTCACTTTTGTAAAAATACCTGACACAGGTGCAGAGCAGGGCAAACAAAGTCTACCTGCGCCCCTTAGAATAGAATTCTGGAGCTACACAGACAAAGCTACCTACGCAAGCCTCATTGAACCAGCGTAGGCGAGCGAGTTTAGTTTGTGTAGGCGCGGTGGTTTATAATCGCCAGCATAAAATTTGCAAAAATGGGATGCACCCAATTGATGGTCTGATAATTTCAAAACATCGGAGTGTCAATTTAAAATTAATCAATAAAAAGATAGGCAAGCTGTTGTTAACAGAGCCTATCTTACAAAAATTATGCGTGTAAAGAACCTTATGTTTGAGAAATCCGTTAATATCAAACGGAGGAAATTCTCAAGCGTCTCTGCATCCAATCAAATCTAGTTCCAGCCAGCGCCAGACCATCTAAAACACTGACATCCAGTTCATCCTCATATTCAACATTTTCCCCCAATGATTGACCTTTGCTATAAACCCGCCTACCATAACCAAGGCTGCTGAGCATTCCTTGCAATCTATGTGAAAGCAAAGTTGCAATCACTCGATAAAAGCGGGATCCAAAACCGATATCCTGCAGCAATTTTGCTGCTAATTGCTGGCGCGAAATCGACAACACAAATGAATCTTCAAGGGTTTTGACGGTTGCAGAGGGTAAACGACCATCGATAAAGGGTGTTTCTCCCACGATTTCGCCTTTGGATAATCTCGCTATCTCAAAACCAGAAAATTCATCACCTTCTATAGCTGCAAAAGCACGAGTTAAGGGATTGCGCGAGTCACCAGAAACAGAGAGTGACATTGTTCCACCAAATAGAATATATAGCGCATCCACAACTCCTCCTTCATGAATGAGTACTGTGTTAGCTGGAATTCTTTGCTGAGTTCCATATGCCATGATCCAATCGATGTCACTGTCATGCAATTCGCTCAAAATAAACAGCACGTCCCTTAGGGGCTTACCTTGTGCAAAGTTGCTACGACCAAACCGATTGATGATGCTTTGCAGTCTGTCTGAAAATAGAATGGCGATCGCCCGATAAAAGCGTGAAGCAAAACCCACATCCTGCTGCAATTTTGCTGCCAAATGCTGCTGGGGAATTGACATCACCAGTGACTTTTCAGTAGCCCTAACCGTAGTAGCAGACGGACGGACACCCACAAAGGGAATTTCTCCCACAACCTCACCACTCGATAAGCGAGCAATCTCCCGTCCTGAAGTTTCACCACCCTCTATGGCCGCAAAAGCACGAGCCAGAGGATTGTTGTCAGTACCAGAGACGGTAACTGTTAAATTTCCATCCAGTAGGATGTGCAGGCTATCAGCAGCTTTTCCTGGGTGAACGAGTACAGTACCAGGTGCTATTTCTCGCTGACGCCCCGTAGCAATCATCCAATCGATGTCACTGTTACTCAATTCTTGTAGGAGAACTTCTGTCATAACTCATACCTCTAATAGGATGCGTGAATTTTGAAGTGCAGATGGACACAGATAATTTTCGGTTATGCCTGCGTGTATCCGCGTATATTGTTTGTTGTTATTTTTGGTTGCTATATACAGATAGTAAAGTAGGCATTGCTAGTCCTATCAAGGTGGATAACGTCATTCAACCTCTGCTCTTCTGTTTGTGCTCTTAGCGTCTTCGTGGTTAAAAAATATTTTTGAACCGCAAAGACGCGAAGAACGCGAAGGTAAGATGTCGAAGAGTTGGCATAATTTTCCTAATTTTTGAGCCACTTTGACAGAGCTAGGTAGGCAATGCCTAGCTAGGCCTCCTTAATAAGGGGGGTTGGAGGGAGCGGATTTGTTTCAAAGAACATAGCTGTCTGCAATTGATTTATGGTATTTTGGATACGTGAGTGAGCTTCAGGTGAAGCCAATTCTTCCAATGTCAAATAGGTCAGTGCCATCAACATAAAGGTTTGACCATTAACGGTTCTTAACTCATCTGCATACTCAGCATCAAAGCGCTGCAAATTTTCGGCGGCAGCTTTCACTAACGCCTGTAGAATCTTAAAAGCGCCATCGGAAAGTGGAGGCTGACCCAGGTAGTTTTCGAGCCTACCTCCTTTTCGGTAATTTGGAAACGACTCCAACCCCACAAAGCGCAAGAACCAATCGGCTCGATAGTGCCCGCAAGCCGCTACAATGCCCCTGTAGTCAGCAATGAGTTCGTCGAGCATATTGTTTCGCATTGAGTTAAACAAACGACGTGTGAAGTAGTGGGTACATTCATGTTCCAGCCGAATGCTTAGAGATAAGCGTCGCCATTCGGGTTCCTCTAGTCCCACGTCCTTTGCTGAAACGTTACTATAGGGACCGTCACTCAAAATAATGAACCGATCCTGATAGAGCTCTTTTTGCGGTATTATCCGCTTAAACTCTGCTGCCCAACTACTTTCAGAGCAATTGCCAGGATTTTGAGCTTCCCATTGCTGCCGATAAGAGCGAATTCTATCCCAGTTGTTGTACCCGCCGACTATGCACGCTCCCATAGAAGCAGGAACTGGTAGTGGTTCATTCCGCATAGTCAGCGCTTGTACCAGAGAAACAAAGTCCTCTCGATTTGGGGCAACTAAAACCGGGATGGCTCCAGCTACGCTTTGATGTATAATCAGCTGGAGTTTCTCAGGTTGCTTCAAAACCAAACCAGTCGCCTCGCTTATGCCATCGGTTGGAACACCCTTACGAGTAGCAGCGCGATATACCTCAGTTTGGCTGATACCTTCGAGTATGGGAAACCGAAACTGTACAAGCCGTTGCTTGAGTGCTTCAAATGCTCCGTCAATTGCTGCAACAGCGTACTCCTCCCAAGCTACCACATGAGCTTCAGGTGCAAGTGGAAATTTGACGGGATGGGTAAACGTGTTGCGAGCAAAGACGTTTTGATTGTAAGCCAGTAGTTCTTCTACTTCTTTTGCGCTGGCTGCGAAACTGGCAAGGACATCAGCGCGAAATGATTCTTGAGCAAGCATAGGACATCGTCACTAGAAACTGACAAGGGGAGTGGTTAGTACTTAGTGGTTAATAATTAGTGGTACTTTTTGACAATTAACAACTAACTACTACTGCCTTCGGTGCTGGAAGATTACCTATTTATTCTTCTCTCTCCTCCTTGGCGTCCTTGGCGTCCTTGGCGGTACCCTGCGGGAAGCCCTTCGGATTCGCAGTCGCCTACCGAGGGAAACCCTCCAAAGAGCGCTGTCTCACCGCTGCGCGTCTACGTTAAAAAAAAATTAGGTATTCTTCCGGCGGGATAGGAGTAACTCCTCGCTACTGACATACGACTAAACCACAAATCTCGTCAACAATCCCTTTCATAGTCTGACTTATGGGATGCTGGGAATAGCGCAGACAGAAGATACCTTTGCTGGCTAGCTGCACCATCTCTTCAGACAAAGGCAAAATACCAGCTACAGGCACATTGTAAGTTGTCTCCACTTGTTGGCGCAAGTCTGCAAAATCGAAAGCTGATAGCACCTTATTAACCACTAGCATCATTTTGGGTACCTTCAGCTTTCGAGCCACATCCACTGTCACCGCAGTACCTTGAAAGTCTTGGTGATCTGGACGCAGAATGACGATTAGAACATGAGATATCCCAATAGAAAGTAAAGTTTCTTCATTAAGACCGGGGTGAGTATCAATTAGCAGATAGTCTAAGTTCAGACAGCGGATGAGTTCTTGAAAACCATCGTTGAGCCGAACTACATCATACCCCTCGCGCAGAACCCTGGCGATTTCACTAGCCTTAATACTAGAAGGAATCAGGTAAAGACTACCCTTTACCATACTTGTCTCCCCCTGTGCCATGAGAATAGGACTCACGTCGTAAGCAGTGTCTTTAATATCACAGCGTCCCCACAGATAGTCATTCAGGGAGTAGGTCATGTTTTCCTCATTAAGACCGAAAAGAACGTGAACTCCAGGGGACTGAATGTCAGTATCAACAATACCTACCCGTTGTCCCTGACGCACCATAGTAGCAGCAACGTTAGCAATCAAGTTTGATTTGCCAGTACCACCACGGAAAGAGTGAACCGCTACGATTTGTGCCATAATTTACCTCTAGTCATTTGTTAGTTGTTAGTTGTTGGATGTTACTCGCTTCCCGATGTAAGATTACCTATCTTCTTTTTCTTCTTCCTATGCGCCAAGGGCGCACGCTGCGCTAACGTGTCCTTAGCGTCTATGTCCTGCGGACACGCTGCGCTAATGCGGTTCGTTAAATTAGGTATTTTTTGGGCGGGAAAGGAGTAGTTGTTAGTTGTTAGTTGTCAAAAAATACCACTAACCACTAGCCACAAACCCCTCATCTGCGGGAAATGTCAATTTTAACCAGCACGCGTTGCTAAACAGAGGTAGCAAAACTCGTCCACTGGATAGCTTCAAATCAAACTGCATATTCTTGTTTCCACTCTCAACTTCTACAAATGCAGGTAGACTCTTCGAGTCCCCGCTGAAATTGCTACTGTGTGCCCACACTCTCAATTCTTCTTCGCGCTTGGTTGGTAATCGGAAAATGGCATAACGCAGCGTCTTTAGGGATGGAATTTCAACACTAGCAGCTTGATGGTGTTGCTCACCCTCAGCATATCCCAGACAGACCTCTGCCATTTTTGGTTGTCCGCCAGCAGTGATCGTGAAGAGCGATCGCCCTCCCAAATGCTGCTCCTCTCGCAACTCTACAACCACGCGAGAAGCAAAAGCTCCATAGCGCTTCATCACAAAGGTTGCTCCTAGCGATAGCAAGGCGATGCACAATGCGCTGATACGCGCCACAGGATTCGACCATATGAACAAACCGTGGACAAATAAAATGGCTAAAAACAGGCTGTAGATACCGACGCTGAAAAATGGATGGTTGAGAATTTCCAAGACGACTCCGGGTACCAACTCGCCTTTGCGTCGGCTGGAAAGCAACAGTAAAACTGGGAAAATACCACCAACCAAGGAGTTACCCAGGACACCAGCAAAGGCAAGTACGCCAGTAAACGATTGTACACCAGTAAGGAAAAGCCACTCAGTCAGCAGAAAGACTAGCACTAACGGGCTGATGGATAGCAGGAAGCGACGTTGATTGAGCAGAGTTGCCCAAAACCGTCGTGCCATTGTTGGCATATTGACATTATTATCAGTAGCATTGCTGACATCTGCCTTCAACCATCCTTCGTAGGCTATCAGCATTGGTGAAGTGACTTGTAGACAGACACTATCTTGGTTTGCCGAACGTACGTCTAAAGTTAGGTGAATGTCCCACTTGCGGAGGTCTGGAAACTGCTCAAGTAGTTCTTTTATCTCCCAACGCTCAGTCACTGCTATCTCTGCATGACTGATTTTGCCGTTCGATTGAACATCTAGGCGAAACCTTGGTTTAGTTTCTTCCAGTCCCAGGTAGGTTAAACCAATATGGGGAACACGACTGCGCTCGCCACAGGGGTGCATTATCAATGTTCCTTGCTTGCGAGGCAACATCAAAACGGGTCGAGGTCGCACAGGTAACCACTCCCGCGCTAAGTTAAGCAGGAGACTCGAACTACGCAGCCAAGCCATTCCTAAAAGAAGGGTGACTAAAACTGCCCCCAAGACTGAGACGATGGAACCAACCTGAAGCGCCAGTGGCTCCAAGGCAGTGCCTGACTGTCCAGCTAGCAACTGCGGTGAAATAGCTCCGTTGACTGCCAACACCCAGATGCAAAAAAGAACAGTTAAAAAAGCAGTTCCCGCTACGCTACCCCAAATCAGTGATGAGGCGCTTGGGTCGCGAGGAAGTATGACCTTAGCACATTCTCCCACATAAACATGCCCAAAGTAAAGCATCAGGCTAACACCAAGTACCTGCTGTAGCATCCAGGGTTGGAAAGGATGACCATTGAGGAAAGGCAAGTTTAGATAAAAAAGGTTGTCCAGTTGCACATGGCTCAAGGCAAGAATTGAGAGAATCAGGAGTAAACTCACGTTGATTGCTGCAAGCAATACCATCACGGCAACGGTAAAATTTAGGGATTGACGCGACAGCAAGTACAACCCAGCGAAGAAAAGCAACATCGCCCAGAGCGCTGCGCTTATGTGGGTGAAGTTTGCTAGAGTCGTTGATAAACCGATGTAACAAGCTAAGGCTATGAGAAAAACACGGATGCCCACGGCTATCGAAAGTATAAAGGAGCCAGTATTTCCTAAATAATTGGAGACTAATTGTTTGATAAAAGGATTACCGTAACGAAAGTCACCGCTGCGACCAACAGCCTCAGCCATACAAGCCATAGTCAGTATGTTGATAGTGCCGATGATGAGAATAAAAGCAACAGTAGCCAGAGGACCGATATCGGCGACAGCAATGGGCAAAGCTAAGAAGGCTTGGGGCAAACCCAAAGCAACGGTGATTAAGGAGGCGAGCCAGAAGGGTGGCAAAGACTCTAGTCGTTGGGCGATCGCAGATAAATTCCACCGCAATTGTTCCGTGAGCGGCAGTTTTGTTGCAAATATTTTTACTAAGTGTCTTTTGTACAGGCGGGAATAAGCCACTTGTACCGCTTTCTCATCCAAACCCAAAGCTGCCCGGATATTAGGCACTGTCTGATATGTGAAAGTGTATTTCTCGCTCAGAGCGTGGACAACAGCGGCTTTCAGTCTGGTGTTTTCCGGCACTAAGGGTGTCCATTGAAGGGCATAGCGTTCCAAGTGTTGGATGGTGGGGTGGAGTGGAGGCGCATTTCCTAAGGCAAAGGCTTCCAAGAAAGCCAAGTCGCGCTCTGATGCAGCTTGCTCCGTGAGGGAAAACTCCACGCGCGATCGCGCCACTATCTGCGCTGTCCGGCTCTCTATCAAAAACAGCAAAGTATTTGCTCGTCTGGCTGGAAAACCCGCCAGCACCTCCTCACGCGAGATTAATTCCTCGTCAGATGACATATTTCTCACCTCCTGATTGTGAAATTAAAGTTTTTAGGACTTACGCGGCGGCTACCTGGTTAGCGCTTGCCACTTCTTTGTTTAGTCTTCTTGTGTGCCAGATAACAAATCCAGCAAAGTTCCATAATAAATAAGGATCAGAACTACTATGGCTGTTGCTGCCATCTCCAGATTAGACATTTGTTTAGCAACAACAGCCTTAGCTTGTGTCAGTCTTGGGGTAGTTAAAATCATAATTATTCTGTTTGTGAGTATTTGATAGTGACAGCGCCGTTAAGTAAATTTCCTCTTCATTGCTGTTAGGCTTTGATGATTGCTGTAGACTGTAGAATTTGCCAAGAAATTTTCTCATACACATTTTTGTTAATTTGTCTAGTGCATTCCTGGTTTTATGGAGCAATCTTTCGTGACCGAAAAAGAAAAGGATACAAGCCCCCAACTTATGGCATGGAGAAGAAAAAATGCACAAGCTAATTATTCAAGCCCCCGGATTTATCCGTGGGGTCTTCAATTTTGAATTTTGAATTTTGAATTTTGAATTAAGCGAAGGGGTTGACCGCTCCTTAAGGGATTGCACTTTGCCATGCAATCGCTGGAAGTACTCCGTCTCTGTTTCGCCTGAGCTTACCGTTTGCTGTTTAAGCTTTTGTATTTTTTTCTGCAACTGCTTAAAGTGTTCATTTTCCGTAATTTCCGCAACCTGGTTGACTCTTTTAGTTTCGTCAATCTCAATTCGCAACGCGGTTACCTGCTGTTTCAAGTTCTGCTCTCTAGCTTTAACTTCACGAGCCATGTGTAAAAACACACGCACTAGTCGTCCCATGTCGTCCTGAGTGCGAGACACAACAGCCAACTCTTGAAGATTGAAATTCCCCTGTTCCAGTGCTTGGGCTGCGGCGGTGAGGGCGCGAATTGGTCGAGAAATACTCCGTGCTAGGAACAGCGCGATGATTGCGGTGATTCCCCCCACCAACAACACGCTACTACCATACTGCCAAATTAGGCGATTCAAGGGAACGTCAAACTGTGTTTTGGGTTGGCTAACCCCCAACACCCAAGGTTGCTCTTTCAAGGGTGCAAAGCCAACTATCCTGGGTATCTGCTCTATCCCAAAGCGATAGCTGGTGTGTCCCGGCTCTTCTGCTGTGACCATCACCTTCAACTCTCGAATGTTCAAGCTCTTAATCTCATCAACACCGTAACGTCTGTCGGTCAGCACCTGCTTTCGGGTTTTTTGCGGCAAGGGATTGAGACTCTTATACAGGAGGGATTGATCGGGATGGCTAATGATGACTCCATGCTGGTCAACGAGGAAGGCGTAGCTGTGGGAGCCAACTGGCAATGCATTAACGATCGCCCAGATATCTTCTCCCCTAATCTTGAGTACCGTCACTCCCACAATCTCGCCATTGTCAGAACGCACGGGGTTGGAGAGGAAAAGCCCTGGTCGTTTAGTCGTTTGACCTACCAAAATGCTAGAAATGTAGGAATTTCCTTGGATGCTGGAACGGAAGTATTCGCGGAAAGCGTAGTTTTGACCAACGAATTTTGGATCGGTGGAAGCGAGACATTCACCCTGTCTGTTTATGAGAAAGACAGCATCAAAGTCTGGGTTAGAGCGGAAGACGTTCAACAGCGTCTGTTGTAGGTTGGGACGCAAGGCTCCTCGCTTTGCAGGCGTGGTAGAAGTTAGGAAACTTACGACATTGCGATCGCTGCTAACTTGAACCAAAACGCGCTGGATATCGATAATGAGTTGGTCAAGACGACTAGCAGTACTGGTGGCTGACAACTCGAGTTTGCGGTATTCGCTCGCCTCCACACTTTCTAAGCTCTGTCGCAGATTGTAGCAGGCGATGAAGCTCATCGGTATAATTGCAGCACAGAGCAATGCTGCCGAAATTTTGGCGGCGATCGACCAGGCTGGGGGGTAAAGTAACCGATGTGTAAGCTTCATTTGGGTGTAGAATTTTTTCAACAGAATTGGATTAATAAGCTGGTTCAACCCCAGAGAGTGGCAGTAATTTCTGCCATATCGAGGGCTTGCTTTGCCTTAATCAGAACCCTTAAAAAAGCTTGTTGATTCTGCCAAGCAGAGCGAGGTAAAAGGGGAGACGCAGAACCCAATTGACCTTCAGAGACACTTTTCGACCACTCTTGATGCTCAGTCTTTTCAGAATCGACGGAGTTGTTCTCTGGAACTGAGAATTCACTAGTTGTTTCGTTCACAGTATTTATCTTGCTAGGGAGTAAGTGTATTCAGGTTCTTCTTGCCAACTGTCTGACCATTGAATGCTATCAGCAGTAAAATGAAGTGGATCGTCGAGAGGCCAAGGAGCGTCAAGTGGCTCCTCAATCAAGGCAAACTCACCGTTATCAAAGGGAAGTCCTTGCGCCCGTACTTTAGGGTAGACACGCTCTCGTTTCCCGCGCTTTGCCTGCTCTAATGCTCGGTGATGGCAGTAAGGATTGTTACCTCTGCGGTTGAAGAATACGTGAGCCGTCCAAGTGCAGCCCCCACGGCATAGTTCAGCGAACTTGCAGGTCTTACAGAATCCCCACAAATGTTTCGTACCTTGGGGAGTATCGGCACCGAGGTTAAACCGCAGCTCTTCTGTTTGTTCAATAATTTCGCGCAGAGAGCGGTCTCTGATGTTACCACCGGTATATGCTGTAGTAGGTAGTGAAGGACAGCCTTTAATTGCACCATCTGCTTCAAGCCCCAGTGTAGACAGCCCAGCACCGCAACCCTGCCAAAATCCCCATTCATTGCCTCCCCCACGCAGCAGCCGTTCATAAGGACCGTAGTAACCGATGTTATTACCAGCACGTACCTTGACTCCTTCACGGCTGGCTCGCTGGGTAACACGAGCCAGCATCGGGTAGATATCTAATAGTTCGGACGGCTGGAGCAGGATGTCTGCGTTGTCTGCTGCGTTTCCCATCGGAACAGTCAGTTGGATTTGCCATGCACACGCGCCAGCATCACGGATATGCTCGTAGATGAGCGGAAATTCAGGGGCAGACAGGCGGTTGATCTGGGTGTTGCAGCCGAACGGTATGCCAACTTCCTTGAGGTAGCCCATGGTTCTCAATCCGGACTTCCAAGAGCCTTTTCGACCACGAAGGCGGTCATGAGTCGCCTCCATTCCATCCGTTGAGACGGAAACCATAGAAATTCCCGCTTCCTTCATCCGGCGTGCCATGTCCAGTGATATGCCATACCCCCCGGTAGTCATGCCGCAGAGCATACCTGCCTGAGTGATGGCACGAGCAATTTCCAGCCAGTCGGGGCGCAAAAACGCTTCTCCCCCAATCAGAGTTACTTCCTTAATGCCAACTTCGGCTAACTGCTGAACAAGGTCAAGCGCTTCCTCTGTTGAGAGTTCTTTAGTACGAGCTTGCCCTGCTCGCGAACCACAGTGGCTGCAAGCAAGGTTGCACTTGAGGGTAATTTCCCAAACAGCATAACTGATTCGTTGGTACTCTTTAGACATTGTTTCACCCTGCCCAAAAGGTTCTAAGATATTGGCGCGCCGTACAAAGGATACACAATTGGCCATTTCGGTGGCTTGCCTGGGAGCAATGACGATCCACCGCTAACCGCTGTTAGTTCTGCGTCGCTGAGTTCTTCATCAGAGGACTCTGAGATTTGAGTCATGGCGGCTTCCCATTCTTCCGGGGTAAAGTTATAGCCAGCAGCTAGTACAATTTCTCGGCGTTCATCATCACTGACAGCACTTTGGTACTGAGTTTTGAATGCTTCATCGGTAACAATCCTGTCGTAAAAGGCTTTTGCGCTTTCAATAGACATACATTCCTCCTGTGACATTTAAGTGGTGTAACTTGATACCTGATATCCAACTGTTCTTAGACCAGAGACAAGTTATACTACTGGCCAACGAAGGTCACGCGGTAGACCGTACAAAGCAACCATTGTAATCCCACCAGCGATCGCCTCTAGCTGAGCATCGTTGAGTTCTGTGTTAGTTTCAGCTGTCTTTAAAATTTCAACAGTAGCGGCTTCCCATTCTTCTGGAGTGAAATCGTATCCTGCTGCTTGTATGATTGCTGTGCGTTCTTCACTGGCAGTATTCTGGAGTTGAGTGCGGAACGCTTCATCTGTAGTTACTCTTTGATAAAAGGCGCTTGCGCTTTCAATGGACATATAGCTTTCTCCTGTTGATAACTAGAGCTTAGGGGAGTAAAACTCTGACCACAATGCACAATATTTCTGTGAAACTCGCAATTTTTCGGGTTCTGCGGATGCAGACTGTAAGGGGCTTGGATGTCAGGCAAATCAGTTCAAAGCTTTTTCAAAATCCTATCCCACTCAAAACAAAGCCCAACTGCTGTTAGCAGTTGGGCTGGTTGGCTGACTTTTGCTTGTGGAAAGTGAATAGGATTGCCTCTATCTAGACCATACAATGCGTGGGCATGGTGTAACCAATGACGTCACAACCAGTGGACTATTACCCCCAAAATGCATTCCACACATCCTTAGCAGTTTTCACAACCTCACGTGCAATTTGCTTTACACCGCCGCCTGCAACTGCTTCCAATTCTTCTTCTTTCAATTCTTCAGACTCGGTTGTTTCAGCAATAGCCTTTATATCCTCAGCAGTAAAGCTGTAACCTGATTCTTGAGCAATTTTCAACAAATCTTCTTTGTTAGCTGCTGCCTGGACTTTTTGTTTTAATGTCGAATTATTTTCAACTTGGGTGAAGAAATCCAAAACGTTTTGCTTTGACATGGTTCAATCTCCTATCTTCTAAATTTAGTAGAGCGTTAGATGGATTAACAAACTACTTACTTCGTTTGTTAATCTAAATGTACAAGACATTTAAAACTTTTGTTAATCTCTTATTTTTCGCTCATTGATAGCTGATTTTTTGTTTGCCAATCTTTGGCACAATTGACAGCTTTTCTAAAATCCTGTACCACCCAATAAAAAGCCCAAATGCTAGCATTTGGGCTTTAAAAATGACTTAATTTTGCGGATAATGTGTAAGATTTCAGTCAGTATACTAATTACTAAAAACCGTTAAAACTCACGAAAAACAGCTTTATGTTTGACCCAAAATGCTGGATTTTTTGACTAGTTAAATGGCGTTTATGAGAGCAGAGATAGCTGATCTTTTCATGTTAAATTTATCGTCAATTTCTACCCAATCATCTCCTTACAGGAAATTGTTGTACAACAATCTTGCCGTCTTTGAATAGAACCATATCACCAGGGTTCCAGTTAACCGCATGTGTGCTCGGGCTTCTCGTTTTTAAACATTCCGCAACTCTCGTAGCTACTTTCACATCAGTCATGGATTTTCGTTCCATAGGATCACGTCCAATGCCGCGAAAACCATGAGCGTAGAGCAGAAAATATCGTAATTTGGCTACATTACAAACCTCAGCTATTTCCTCACAGCTTGATGTCACAAAATACGCGTTGTATTGATGACTGAGTTATTAATTGAACAGTAGAACTGAGGAAAGACGGTCGGGGTAGGCTATTCTCAGTAGTTCATAACCGATTCCGGCTGTTCCCATAAACAAACTAGGGATATAAGCATCTTTAGGAAGATGGTGAGAGAGGTAAAAAGAACCTATTTGTTGTGCTTTTGCGACAAGCGAGGACGCTTGCCTTTTGACTGTTTGAAGTAATTCCGGACGTGACAGTTGTTGGGCTGCTACTATTAGAACCTCCATTTTGCCAAAGTTGCCACAGCAGATGTTATCCACCCCCTGCAAACCAAATTGTTGTGTCTTTTTTAAGGCAACTTCAATCTCTTGCCGGATCTCAGGCGTATCGAGAATCTTTAAACTACCTAAGCGTGCTAGTCCGATACCCGGAGCGCCATGACACCAGCTTCTTGCAGTGAATGAGGCTTTTTCCCACCGCAAGTCAGGCCAGTTTATCGCTTCTGAGGAAAACACACTGCGCTCATATGCAATCGCTTCTTGGGCAGCTTCTAGAAATACTGTATCTTGAGTGGTTTCATATAACTGTAGCAAGGCGTAGGCAATGCCAGCAGCACCGTGAGAAAATCCAGTCAACAGTTTTCCATTTAGGGTTGCCCAGGTTCTGAATCCAGCGTCGCTTGGCGTGCGGTTATTTAGTAGATGATGACCACAGATAATGGCTTGCTCTAAAACTGTTGAGTTCGCAGTAGCCCTATGTAAGGCTAATAATCCCAAAATGGCACCCGCAGCCCCTAACATAACGTCCAAGTCACTATCGGCAGCAATGCACTCTGGTGTGATTAACAAAGCTGCTATTTTGGCATCTTGCAAAAGTGCTGGTTCGCCTAGCAATTGACTGATTCGCACCAGGGCGTAGAGGATTGAGCCTATCCCCATAGCTCCACCAATACCAATTCGCTTGGTGATTTTTTGCCCAGATTTAGAATTTGAGTTGTGCAAAACCTTGCGAAGGGGCTGCAAAGCTCCTACGGTCAATTTGCGAAATCCATTATCGCCAGTGACTGCTTCCAATGCAGCCAGAAATAATGCCACTCCACAACTTCCGTCATACAAACCAAACTCCATTGGCTGAAGTTGGAATCGCTGTGCTTTTACAATATGTGCAAATGTAATCCAGCCAACACTACCCTCAGCAGAGCAAATTGCGCGTTTCTCAAGGTCTAAGGCGATCGCAATTGCCTGCTGCACCATCTCTTCTGTTGTTAAAGGAGTGACAGCATCGAGATTTAAACCAACGTTATCAGATAAGGATGAACTGCTGTCCTTGCTAGCGGTACGCGAATACAATGACCCCTTAATAAAACCAATCTGTTTTTCTAAATCTTCATCATTGAGATTGTTCAGACAAGCAATGATACGATTCAAACTAGGTTCCTTAAAATATTTTTCAACCGTCTCATTGGGGGCGAGCGTCAAAGCATCGCTGTCTGGATAAGATGTGAATAAAGGAATATCCATCTGCTCCAGCGCCTGCTGCTCTATTTTAAGTAGTGGCCAAAATGAACATTTGGAATCTGATGAGAGCATCGCTCTGCTAAGAATGTCGAGCTGAACGCTTCTATCAGCACCATCCCGCAAATATTTTGGGTTTAGCGTTTTTTCCAGAATAGAATGATAAGTCTGAGTGTTGCGGAAAATAAAGCGAGTTGGCTGATGTGCTAGAGCTTTCAAAGGACCGTCTGAAGCTAAGATTAATTCTCTGTGTTCCATAAGGAAACGGTACATTTGCTGAAAACCATTAATAAGCTCTTCAGTATAATTATCGAGTGGCAGAGTTACACCATTTAATGAAGGTAAATTGGATCGCAGGGGAGTTTTTCCATACTCATAACTGGACATCATGCTGTCAGTGTTAATGTTATTCCACTTCAGCACGCGAGAAGATGTCTGCTGTTCACCAACTCCCCCTAACCCGCTGAAATCAAAACTCTCGCCTGTAAGTCCAAACTCCCAACGTGGTAATAAACCAGTACGCAGTACAGAATCCTGAAGCTGCCGATTTCCCAGAGATTCGCTCTCTGCATTAACATCTTCCCAGACGCGATGCTGCAATAGCGTTTCCATATCAATCAGGACAGGGTGTTTACCGCAAGCAATAATATTTTCAAAATGGCAGTCGGTTGCTTGCAGGACGTACAACAAACATAAAAGCATACCGGCTTGCCGATAGTATTGCTTGACTTCTTGTTCATCTTTACAAACTAAAGATTCTACAAACTCAACCCAACCATGAGTTGAATAGTTTATTACATTGAGTAACTTGAATGGTAAAGGTACACCGTGCTGATTAAACCAGGCTAATAACTTAAAATACGCTTCCTCAATACCTAAATTCCTGGGTTTATAAATCAGGTTTAAGCCAGATGCAAACGTTATTTTGATAACTGAGCGTCTACCCCTATGTGGATCAGAGAGACTAGGTTTTACAGCAACAACTTGACCCAGTTCTTTTTCTGGTTGAAAAGTCGTCTGAATTTCAGACCAGTCTGATGCTAGTCGAAGAATAAATTCAAAAGTGGCATCAACCCACAAATCAGTTGCTGTTGCAGCCAGTCTGGCTAATACACTATATTCTTGGAAGAATGAGAGCAGACCTCCTTCCAACATATCCTTAATAAACTTTTTGTAAAGCTGTCTGGAATGACTGCCAGAAAGTTGCCCAAGCATACCAACTAATGTATGCTGCGTAAAATTACGAAAAATTGAAAACTCTAAGTATAGCGATTGCGAGCAGATATAAGACAGTTGTCGTAAGAGGTCACGTTCTAGAAGAGCGTGTGATTCTTCTAAAAGAAGATGGTAACTGGAACCAGTGCGAGCGATTAACCTTTGCTTGGCAACATGAATGAACGGCAAAAAGATTTCTTCAAAGGGTATAGGTTTTTGAGAATTTAAAAAACCGTGTTTCTGAAAAGTACCTTCTTCTAACCTCTCCAGACTAACTAAGGCAGTGGCTTGTATGACTTCGTGTAAAGTTTTTACCCAGATCGGTAAATGCTGCTTATCAGTTATGCTTACAGAATCCAGCACTCGACGTACCTTACTTAAATCAAGACCATCCAATGCAAGACGCTTTTCCAATTGCTCTTTATTTCCCTGCGCGACAACCTGGCACCACTCTTCAACCTTGGAATTCGTGATGCCATCATTTTGTTGAGCTTCGTTGAAAACAAATCCAGAGCTAAGGCGTTCAGCAATTGTGCTTGCTTTCTCTACTACTTTAATGAAATATTTTTTATTAGTTGAAATTGTAATCATAATAATATTGTTTAACTGACTTTGATTTATTATCCTTTTTAGGAAGAGGATATCTAAACAGTATCAAGCTAGAAATCGATAAATTGAGCCGGTTCCAACACTTTGGCGCTGAACTTGACTAACTTGGTTTATTTCCAAGCTAAAGAATGAGAGGATATCTAAACAGTAGTAAGTTCTTTGGCTTAAAGATAGATATCCTCTGAGATCTGATAACTGTGCAGGTGCTACAACAAAGTAGCCAAGAGCAATAATCGAGCGTTGCCTATTAATCTACACAAAGTCCACTCCAAAGGACTTTGAAGCTACAGCCACCGGCGACTGCTTCCAATTCTTCTTCACTCAACTCTGCATTTGCTGAATTACTCTCAATATTTTGAGGAATCACCAAGTAGAGGGAGTTTGTAGGCTGTTCAAACACTTTGACTTCATAGTATTCTGGAAACTCTACCCCTAAAATCTCTCCTACCGTTGCCTTAGGATTACTCAGCAGCTTTTGCTTAAATGTTGTATCTTTATAGGCACGGGCAATTAGTTCTCTTTCCAGAGCATGTTTGCTCATTCCATCACTAGGTTGTTGATTCATTTCTGACATTTGAGTATCTCCTGTAGTTTGATTTAGTTGAATCTCCGCTGCACCCGAGAGTTATTTGAAGCTCTCCTTACAGCGCTTTACTGTTTATTAGTTTGTGGGATACAACACTCGATTACAATGCACAATTTTTCAGTTTGACTCACATTTTTTCTGTTACTACCTTGCTATTAATTTAAGTTTTAGTAGAGATTGCTCTGTTTATACTTTGAAGAATTACGCGGAATTTGTTCAGCTAGTGACTTGTTCGATTTGGTCTTGTCAACTCCTGATATTTTCTAGATGTGCTCTAAAATAACGCTTTTGTGATAACACCTGAAAAATTGCCAGTATTAACGAAAAATTCTGTATTGTAACAGGGTTCATACATTTACTAGGCTGAATTAGATATTCATGCATCGTTACACTATTCAGCGCCACGTTACTGTCCTGTTCGGCTTTCTTTTAAAGAGAAGAACCCTAATAATAACAGAGGTGAACCATGAAAATTCACATGATTGGACATGCTTCGATATTTGTAGAAACGCAAGATTCTAAGATTCTCATAGACCCCGTGCTTTGGGATTCACACGGCGAAGGTATAGAGGATGTATGTCCAAAGCGAGAAGTGATTCACGAACAACTTCCGGAATTTGATCTGCTCATCATATCTCATCGGCATTTGGATCACTTTGACATTCGCTCTCTTGCTTATTTACCAAAAACAGTTGATGTCTTGATTCCTAAGGACCAACTGTTGGAGAGTTGTCTCCGTAAATTAGGATATTCGCAAATTTATTATTTGAGAGATTTTAGCGAAGTTCAGCTTGGTTCCACCCGTCTAATGGCAACCCGCTCAGAAAACCGCGTACCTGAATATGGCATAGTATTTGCTGATGAATCTGGAGTTTTCTGGAATCAAGTAGACACGATAGTCAGTCTAGATACAATTCGTTTTGTAAAATCTCGCTATCCGAATATTGATTTTTTATTAGCAGCTTGGCAACCAATGTTAGAAATCAACTACCAAAATAATTATAGTTTATCTTTTCCTTACTCCCAATACAACGAGTTACTTGAAAAAGTCGGTTTAATTCGACCAAAGGCAATTGCTCCAGGAGCCAATGGCGTTAAATTTATCAATGGTTCATCTTGGCTGAACCAAATTGTATTCCCAGTATCACGAGAACAATTTTGTAAAGATGTAAGGATGGTTTTTCCAGAAATAGGAGAAAACATCTTTGCTTTAGACCCAGGAGACATACTAGCCTTTAAAAATGGCGAATTTTGCCATTTTCAAGAAATGTGTCAATTTGTCAAGAAGGTTGAAGATAATAGAGACAGCTTAGATTTTTCGCCTGTGAAGGTAGAAAGTAAGCTAGTTGACGACAATCCAGAGAATTATAGTCTTGATGAGATGAAAGAAGCAATTAATGAAGAAGTCTGTTTAAATCTGCCAAAATTCTTTATGGAGAATAAAGCTTCTTTATTTATAGAGCATTGCCGTTGGCAAGTAATTTATCAACTTGAAGTAGTTTTTCCTAATTTTTATAGCATATTTTATTTTGACTTTTCCAAAGAAAATATTCAAGCAAGACCAGGTCGCAATCCTTTGGCTAATTTCTTTACCAGCATTACAGCTTCAAGTTTTTACAACATTTTGAAACGGATAAAAGGATGGGATTATGCTCAAGGTGGTGGTAACTATCGCAGCTTTAAAAAAATTTATGTTGCTACTAATCATGGAATCTTGAATCCCAAGGAACTTAAAATCGAAGAACCTCTCTCTTTAAGATTTCCTTACAATGATATTTTTGAAAGTGTTCGTTATAAAGAAGTAGACAAATGGGCACAAACCCATGTCAATGGTGTCGGTTTATATGAAAGTAATACCTTGATGATGAACATGGGAAATACTCTTGTAAGGAGAAAAAAAATAAAAAACGGAGAGAGTAACAGCAATGCAAATAACTACAAATAAGTATTACCAACTCAGGTCACAAACATTTCCCCGTGACTACCTAAACACTTTGCGATCACAAATTTTGTTTTCCCCCTACTTAGCGGCGAGCCAATTAAGTGACAGCTTTGCAGAAACTAAGGGATTCTCGGTAGTCTTTAAACGCTCAAGCATCAGTGAGGTTGAACGGCACTTTCCCTTCTTCCAACCTTATTTAAAAGTAGTCCTAGAGCCTACGTGTAACGCATTTTATCTTAATCCCTTGGTATTAGAGGGGGGAGCTCGTGTAGAACCACATATTGATTGCAGCCTTTCTGCTTATGGTAAGTTTATCGCCATTCCAAATGTTGTGAGTGTGCTCTATGTCCAAATACCACCTGACCTGCAAGGAGGAGAACTAGTGCTTCAAAATCGTGAGCATCAAGTTGCACAAATTCAGCCTCAGACAAACACCCTGCTTTATTTTCGGGGTAATTTAAGACATTTAGTCAATGAAGTCAAAAGTTCACAGGCTCGTATCAGTTTAGTTTGCGAGCAGTACAATTTAAGTGAATCTCGACTTCAGCAGATTCCAGAGTTTGAAATACAGTATAAGGCTGTTCAATAACAGCGACAAAAAGGTGATTTTTTTTGAAAAAAAGGTAATGGTAACAGAATTTTACTAGCAGTAGCATTCAAGAGAAAACGTTTCCATTACGAGGAAAACATGACACAACATCCATTTGAACACGAATTGTCCGAACAAAAAGCAGCCAAATTAAATGCTGAACAAGAGCCAAAAGATACTGAACAAGAACTCACGGATGAGGATACTGACCAAGTGGCTGGTGGCTCGATAGCTATTACTAAAGGAATAAACGAAGGGGGTGGTCATCTTACTTGGGGCATAGGTGAACAGGGAGGTGGAATTTTAAAGACTTGAGTTGAAGCGGGTGGAAATTCCTAAACCTTAGTGATAGGTAAGGCGGGTGGAACAAGCTTTGTGTGTAAACTGCTTTATTCACACCCGCCCTTGTGGAATATCCCTCTATGTAACCAAGGTTTGAAACGTCGTATTATTCAATCCATTCTTTCGGTGAATGAATATTTTAATTCTAGGTGATGCCAAAGATGCTCATGCTGCCCACATACATTTTGCACTGACACAAGCTAGTGCCACCGTGTTTGGCGATCGCCAAGGCATTCATGTTGGAGTGGACAGCAATTGATTGGCGTCATCAACCTAGGCGAGAATATGTATTTTTAGAGACTAATCCCAGTCCCATGTTTCTCTACTTTGAGCAACAAACGGGTTTTCCCATTACTAAGAAATTAGTTCAACTTTTGATAAGCTAATATAGCGATTCTTACTTGCATAGAATACACGCACACGAAACAAGATCCCCGACTTCTCAAAGAAGTCGGGGATCTGTGGCTTTCAATTCTCACAAATCTGCGGAGGATTGCTATAGTTCAGCTTTTGATAAACTAACACCACAACGTTTTGACTGCCTAAATTGTTTTGGACAAACAACTTTCGACAGTCAAAACGTTTTTTCAGAGAATATTTTCGCGCTCTATGAAAAGTGAATAGTAGTAGCGTTATTTTTCCTGCTGAACTGACTGCGACAATTCATTGGGAGCCGCTACTTGCCGTACCAGACCAGACACATAGTAGTTGTCTGTTACTACTTGAGGACAGCGCTGGCAAGCAGCTTTTCCTTCTTGCTGCCACCATCGGCAATGCGAGCGAATTTGACAGGCTGGCAGTGCTTCGACAACAGGGGGTAATTGCTCCACAATCCGCATGGCTAGGCGGCAGCGAGAGCCGTCAAAGTGCTTGCAATCATGACCGGCACAACTGGAGGCTATGCGGAATATTTCTGTGGGTTCCACGGAACCAGATAGTGCCAAGACATCCTCACTGACTGGTACCGCCTCGGTAAGATATCCCACCTGGGGTGCGGCTAAAGTTCCTCCCACCACACCAAACACAACAGCTTCGTCAGCTTCTGGTCGTCCGCTTGGGCAAAGAGGCATTGTCACTACATCGGAGATTGATGGGGTAGATTCACGGCGACTCAGGCTCAAGCGAGAGTCGGCTGATGTGGAAGTCTCTACTGACAGCGCTAAATTGGTGAGCGGGCGCTTACTGGTTTTGGAATTTTCAGAGTTGCCATTCGAGCTAAGGGGCTGCGGCACATATTCTTCAAACATGCTTCTCCACCCGCCAAGGTTGTAGGAGGAGACTTGGAGTGACTTGAACATCCCACCAACAGAGCGAGCCTCAATCGCTCTTTTACGAACCTGAAGGGCAGTAGGCTTTAACTCTTCCAACCTAATCCGCTGAGTTTCGTAAGTCAATTGATTTTGAGATGAGAGAATTGATTGTTCCACAGGATGACTCCTATAGCTGAAGGTATGGGGTCAAAACAATTCAAAATTCAAAATTCAAAAATAATACCCTATGGCTAAAGCCAGGGGCTTGAAGCAAGGATGCTGCGCTTTTTTTGTTTTCCATGTCGCGCATCCAGGGGAGCATCCCAATTTGGCAAAAATACCTCTGTTTGTCATTCTGAGCGTAACGAAGTGAAGCGAAGAATCTCGCGAGATGCTTCACTACGCTTCGCTTTGTTCAGCATGACAGTAAACTTGCACATTTGGCATGCTCCCGCAGCCAGGGGCTTGTATCCCAACTGTCAATTCAAAATTTTTCTTAAATTTTGAACTTTAAATGAGCGAATTTTGAATTCAAAAAATGGTCATATAAAATCCGGTTGAATACTTATCGTTAAGACAAATACGGAGACGCGGGGACGCAGGACACGGAGAAGATTTACAGTAATATCATGTTCGGCTAATTAGTTATAATTCCCACGTTGACTGCACCCCACACGCCAGTCGCCTAGGTCGGGCTAACCCTCCTGCAGCGCTGGCTCCCCTTTATCCCCTCCCCTTGCTAAGGGGAGGGGAGCCTAAGCGCAGCTTTGGCGGGGTGGGGTTCTTCAGGAATGAATGATAAGTAATCAACCGAACCTCATATAAGTGATTAAACGGATTTGATATCAAAGTGCAACGAAACCTAGAACGCCAGGTTTGATCAAGCTTGGGGAAGTTATACCACCGGCAACCATCTCCAGTTCGGACTCACTCAGTTCTTGATTGATCGGATTTGTGGCAATGACTAGGTGTTTGACACTTGGCGTATCTTGATGAAAGCAAATGGTGAAAGCGTCAGGTATGTCTTCACTTGTTACCTCTTTGATACAAGCCTTGGGGTTCAGGAGCAATCTGGCTTTGAAGGCATCATCAACTAAAGTTTGTTGTATGACTTGACTGATAATCGGATTTTGTCCTTCCAGATTGTACCTTTCTAGTTGCTCCTTTCTCGGCAAAACATAATTCCGCAAGTTTGGTCCGTCTTCATGCACTTCAACCTTTAAGGAATCGGGAATCATAACCCCAACCTCAGCGAGTATCGGCTTCGGGTCTGCAATGAAGCGGTTTTTGAAGTCTTTATCGGTCCATAGCCGCTCGAGAAGAGCTTCGTAGGAATTGATTGGATTGGTCATCATAAAATTTAGAACGATTTTAGGCTTTTGAGCTTGAAAGCTGTTCTAGGGCAGCCTCTTTACCTAAACATAGAGTCAATGTAGCGTGATTGCATTCACGTATTTTCCGCTCTTGATTCATGTTTTTTTCGCTCTTTTGTAAAGGTTTTTATGGCAAAAAATTAGACTTTTTCACTTCTGCTAGTGCTGACCTGAAACTATTGATAATATGTGCTTGCAATCCTGTTAACCCGAAACTGCAAAAAGCTAAAAAAACATGAATGGTCAGCAAAAAAAAGGTGATTGGAACCGCATTTTACTAGCAGTAACATTCAAGAGAAAACTTTCCCACTAGGAGGAAAACATGACACAACATCCATTTGAACGCGAATTTTCCGAACAAGAAGCAGCCAAATTAAATGCTGAACAAGAGCAAACAGAGGCTGAGCAAGAACTCACGGATGAAGATATGGAGCAAGTAGCAGGTGGTTCCACTCTCACTACTTTAGCAATAGGCGAAGAGGGTGGTCGTCCTACTTTAGCCGTAGGTGAACAGGGAGGTGGAATTTCAAAGATTTGGGTTGAAGCGGGCAAGGATTCCTAAACTTTAGTGATAGGTAAGGCGGGTGGAACAAGCTTTGTGTGTAAACTGCTTTATTCAC
>NZ_QMEA01000036.1 GCF_012912105.1 Brasilonema sp. UFV-L1 | reverse complement strand
TTGCTCTTTAAGTTGCTGCGCTATGGGGGGGGGGAGAGTGAAAAGTTACCATGAAGTAGTGGTTTTTGAGCAACTGATCGAGCAAGGAGTAGTCAAACGTCCAAGTTCCGGTCGTCCCCGTTTACGACCTCACCTCGTCGTGGGTGATAAGGGTTACAGCAGTCGCAAAATCCGACTCTATTTACGGCGACGAGGTATTCGTCTAACTATCCCCCGTAAATCTAATGAACCACGACGAGGTAAGTTTGACAAATCAATTTATCGGCAACGCAATCGGGTTGAGCGTTGCTTCAACCGTTTAAAGCAATTCCGTCGGGTTGCTACACGTTATGAGAAAAATGCTCAAAACTACCTTGCCATGCTGACTCTAGCTTCTATCCTCTTGTGGTTATAGTTTTAAAACACGCCCTAGTACGTAACTCATCTTATTGTGGTAAAGAGCTTATTTTATACTCTTTTACCATAGAAAAGTTTTATTTTGGAGATGTCTATTTGATAGAGGTTAATTGTGTCTTGAGCGCAAAATTTTCATTTCAACGTCTTGCTAGCTGTAACCAAACGAAAGCTAGAGCCGGAATTTTTTTTACTCCTCATGGTCCAGTAGAAACCCCACGATTTATGCCAGTGGGAACTCTTGCAAATGTTAAAACTCTAACTCCAGCACAACTCCAAGATACAGGAGCACAGATGATATTGTGTAATACTTATCATTTGCATCTCCAACCAGGTGAAGCAATTGTAGCTGGAGGTGGAGGACTACACAAATTTATGGGCTGGAATGCTCCTGTTCTGACTGATTCAGGTGGATTTCAAGTCTTTAGTTTGAGTGAAATGCGCAAAATCAGTGAAGAAGGTGTCACGTTTCGCTCACCTCATGATGGTCAGATTATTAATCTAACACCAGAACGCTCTATTGAGATTCAAAGTATTTTGGGAGCGGATGTCATCATGGCGTTTGATGAGTGTCCGCCATACCCAGCCAGTCGAGAACAGGTAGAAGCAGCTACGCAACGAACTTATCGTTGGTTAGAACGTTGTATTGTGGCTCATCAATGTCGTGAACAAGCATTGTTTGGCATTGTACAGGGAGGTGTGCATCTCGATTTGCGCTCTGCTGCAGCTATTGCTTTAACAAAGTTGGATCTGCCCGGATATGCTATTGGTGGTGTGAGTGTGGGCGAACCACCAGAACTCGTTGCAAAAATTGTGCAAGCAACAGCACCGCTACTACCACCAGAAAAGCCGCGTTATTTAATGGGTATTGGTACCTTCCGAGAAATGGCGATCGCGATCGCCTCAGGTGTAGATCTATTTGACTGCGTAATTCCCACTCGCTGGGCTAGACATGGTACAGCAATGGTGCTAAGCGAACGGTGGAACTTAAAAAATGCAAAATTTCGTGAAGATTTTACACCTTTAGATGAAACTTGCCCTTGCTACACTTGTCAAAACTTCAGCCGTGCATATTTGTCTCATTTAGTCCGATCCCAAGAAATCTTGGCTTACACCTTGTTAAGTATTCACAACATCACCGAACTCATTCGCTTTACTCAAAGAATACGCAAGGCAATACTAGAAAACCGATTTTCCACAGAATTTGCCAAGTGGCTCACTCCAGAAAATGCCGAGTGTCCAGTAGATAAAGACTTAGAACTCATAGAGGACTAAACCGTGTTAAGATACTTGTCAATTCTGAAAGCTGTGTTGATAGGTGGATTTTAAAAATTATGGAAGCAGCATTGTTGTTAGCAAAACTGCCTGAAGCTTACCAAATCTTCAATCCTTTGGTAGATGTTCTACCACTGATTCCTCTATTTTTCTTATTGCTGGCTTTTGTTTGGCAAGCAGCCGTTGGTTTTAGATAAGGTCACTGGGCGCAATTAATCGCGTCTTCACCATCATGAAAATATGACAACTAAAGTGGGATGGGTATTACCTATCCCACTTTAGTTGTGGAGAGTTTTTCTGAGACACTTTCAGACCACAATTTTTATGTCCTTTTCATTTGTCTCACTTAAGTTATAATACTTAACAAAAAGTAATATATTAAGATAATAAGTAATAAATTAGTCTTAAAATAAGTCAAAACGTCCTTCTGAGTTTAGGCTTACAGTAAAAGAGGTATGAGGCATGGGTAACATTGCATTTGTGAAAGAAAATCAAGAGGTTGTAGCAGCCAATGGTGCGAATCTACGGCAGAAAGCCTTGCAAAACAACATAGATATATATAAAGTCTTTGGCAAGATGATGAATTGTGGGGGGTATGGTCAGTGTGGCTGCTGTGTTATCGAAGTCGTCGAAGGAATAGAAAACCTTTCACCCCGCACAGATGCGGAAAATCGATTATTGAAGAAAAAGCCTCAAAACTGCCGTCTTGCTTGTCAAACCTTAGTTAATGGTCCAGTGAGTGTAGTTACAAAGCCTTAACAGTAAGTAATCAGGAGTTGAAAATCAAGAGTCAAAAAAGATATTAAACTCAGACTCTTAACTCGTAACAAATAATTCCTTGAAGCCAGGATAATGGTATCCTAAGATTGTTGACTGGACATCATTGAGAGGCTTTCTTTCCATGGAAGTTAATGACCTGGGGTTCGTGGCGAGCATTTTGTTCGTTTTGGTTCCTGCTGTTTTTTTAATCATTCTTTACATCCAAACTGCTAGCCGCGAAGGGAAAAAAGATTAAGGCTGATTTTGTTAAAATTAAGATGAAAAACCCCTACACTTTTCGTGTAGGGGTGTTTTGTTTATCAACCGCAGTAACTTTAACCCGTCGTCCGCGCTAACAATACTGGACAGGTTGCATTCACTCGAACATAGTCAGATAAAGAAGCTCCCAAAAGTCGATCTATATCAACCAAATTTTTAGCTATTGAAGGACGGCGATCTGGAGAACCGAGCAATAGTAAATCAACCTTCCACTCATCTGCTAAGCGACAAATTTCTTCACCTGGTTTACCATTGCTAGTTATACAACGAGTTTGCACGCCATATTTCTTCGCTTCTGCATAAGCTGTGGCGAAAACAGGATTTTGTTCTGGAGTGATTTCAGTGATTTCAGATTCTTTGCCACGTAAATCTGTATTAATATTAGCCAGAAGCAGTTCACCTCCTTTAATATCTCTTAGGAGGAATAAAGCCAAACTCAAGCAATGTTTTGCCGCATCAGAGTTATCCATTGCTACCATAATGCGGTTAACTTTTTTGACATAAATGTCATCTTTGACCAGCAACATGGGACGAGAAGATAATTGGAAAACGTACTGACTGACTGAGTTACTTAGAATCGATTGCAGCCGCTTGAGTCCACGTGAACCCATAATAATCAAGTCTGCGTCGATTTCGTTCGCTACCTCACAAACAACACGTTTCGGGTCACCTTGTCGCAAAATTGAAGAAACTTTGCTCGGATCTAAGTTCAAATATTGTATTGCATTCGCCAGAATCTTACCGCCTTCTTCCCACTTAGTTGTCATGGCTTCAGCAGAATATCGGTCAGGAACAACATGCAAAACTGTCACTTTTGACCGTTGGATTGAAGGCACATCTGTCAAAGTTTTGAGCATTTCTTCTGCATGACCCAACCCAGAGACAGCTAGCAAAATTTTTTCTATCATCATCACGTCTTGTTCTTCAGGTTGCTTGGAGGATTTGCCATTAGTCATGAGTCAAGAGTCATTAAGTATAAGTCAAGAAAAAAATGACAAATGACAATGACATTTCAGTTCATTTACGCCTAGTTACCTAATGTTTTAACTAGGGTTTATTGATTTCAGCTTACTATTAATTTTCACCGATGAGCTTAACGAATGATTATTAAATTTATTAGTTTTAATCTATGTTTACTGTTTTTCATGAATGAATGAGTTAAGTCTTGCTAAGAAATGCTAATTTTGATTGATAAACTAAATCAAATTTGCTATCTGAAATACTGGACTTTAGACTAAGACACAACAAAACAGCGCAACAGTAAGAATTTGATGCGCGTAATGCAGAAGTAATATAGAAATTGAAAAAATAAAGTTTTTAAGCGGGTAACGGTTGTTTTTGAGTTCGATTTTTTGTGCTTTTTTTAACGATTTTTAACGATAGGGTAGTTAATTCTACGTTTGCGTGTTTGTTCTGGTTTCCAACCAGAAGATTTTCCGCGTGGTTTTGGAGGTATAGCAGGTGTGTGAATCACAGCTAAAATTCCCCCCATAGATTGTGCAACCCTTCCAGGCGTCAACTTAAGGTCTGTTTTCTGCCAAGGCAGGGGGTTATCTTTAACAATATCCCGTGCTAACCATAATTGCCAAGTGATTAATGGCATAAGGTTAGTCCACCTGTCAGATTGTTCTAGAGTTGAGAGTTTGGGTAATGTCCAATGCAGTCGTTGCGGGAGCAAAACGATACCAATGGTCACGGGGTCTAACACGTGAAAAAATCAGGCAGCCTATGCCTAACGGCAGGCTAGCCCCAAAAGGGGCGCTGCGCTAACGCTGAACGTCTGATTGATCTGTCGGCGTAGTCGGGTATTCGTTGTCATAAGGCTGCCTGATTTTTTAGGGGACAATGCGTTAACAGCAAACCGTCGCAAGTAAAGCCGTAAAATTTCAGTGCAAGGGGGCATTGACTCACCAATAAAAGCCAACCACATTGGTTTGGCCACTCGTGTAGTACCATCCTCTTTTAAGCGTTTAACTAATACTAGCGACATTGGATGTGTTGAAGCTTTACGTAAGTGTAGCTCATGCCACAAGCGGATTTTTGGCGTTGCATAATTGAAGTATGAATTAGGCGTTAAGCGTAGCTGCGCCTCCGGCAATCGCCTCAAGCTTGCGGGCGCTACGCGCCCGCAGCGCCACTGAACCGTGCTTGAGATAATATATTACTAATCGAATAGATAGTTCCAGCATTTCTTCGGACTTAGAGTAACAAAAAGTTTTACGATGTAGTCGAGCCAGATAATGCCTAAAACGGCTATTTTCGCCTTCGACTCTCGTCATATAAGTTTTGCTGACCCTTACGGGTTCGCCAGTCGCTTCAACGGGGGGAACCCCCGCAACGCGCTGGCTCACAATATGGTCTTCATTACTGATAAAACAAGGGTAAACTGGGTAACCCTATGGCTGACGCCACGGCTGCGCCTAACGGGTTCGCACTCCCCTACAGAAGGAAACTTTCTTGCAGGGCTGTCTCACCATCTGTCACATAAAAATAAGAATGCCAACAACTTATAATCTGCCATAAAAGCTTAAAAGTTTCAGAACTACGATCACCTAAAACCCAAGCTAGAACTACCGGAATATGCTTATTGACTGCTGTCCACGCGGGGTTACTCCTTGTGAAAATGAGCACGAGCGTACTACAACGAATAACCGACTACGAAGAGAGATACACATTACAAAGGCTGGCTCCTAGTCTTTGCCCAAATGCGTCAACCAAATTTTGTTTTTTTTTACCTACAAAAGTTTCAAGCTCATCAACCTGAGTAATTTCCGGTATCTCATTATATTCTGGGGACTTTGGTAACAGATTTCCCACCTGTCTAACCCAATTTATTACGGTCGTATGATGTACTTTCTTCACGCGCTCAATTGCACGGAATCCTGAGCCATTAAGGTACATTTCTAAACATTCTTTTTTCAATTCTTCTGAGTAACCTTGATGTTCATAAGAATCTATAAATTGACGACCACAATTAACACATATGTGATGCGTGCTTACTACCTTTTGTTTCATTCTTGCGAATATGAGTTGATTCACACCTTGGGCATGCGTAGGCGGTGATTCGAGAGTTATCGTACTTATTGATAGATAAACCCGCCTACGCATGCCCGATTCGTAGCGTTGCCGTTAGGCAATAGGTTGTCCGGTTAAGTCTTGGAAAAATGTAGCGGCACTGCATAGCGATTGCCGGAGGCGCAGCTACGCTTAACGCTCTAATTCATACTTCAATTATGCAACGCCCATATTTCAATTATGCAACGCCGAATGATGAACTATCCAATAAGGAAAGCAAGCCTTTAAAATTCAATAATTAATGATAATTCCACCATCAATTTCATCTAACAGAAGTGATTTTAGGATGAAGCCAACCTTTATGCGATACTAGCAGGAACGCCGTACATTAATACAACACCACTCTTGGCGATGCAACACAGTTGCAACAATCCAACCATATTTCTCTAAAGTATCTGTGACGGCTTTAGATTGGTCAACTAATATGCCGCTAAAGATAGCCCAAGTACTGTGTTTGGTAATTGGACTAAGGTTAGTACCCTCATGGGCGACCCTCCCAGAGGCAGGCTTACCTGGCGCTATCGCACTCAAATCTGGAATCAAATTTATAATGACATCAGCCAAAATATTGCAGACAATACCATCAACAGGTTGTTCCAGCAGTCTTGTCAAAACGTCTAAACTACCCTCCGCTACAACCAAGCGTTCTGAACTTATACCATTGAGTGCGAGGTTTTCTGCGGTTGACTTGACTGCTAAGGGATCAACATCTACTGCATAAGCTTTCTTCGCTCCCAAGAGGAGTGAACCGATGGAAAGAATACCAGAACCACACCCAATATCTGCAATAACCACATCTTGGCTTTCTTTGTCCTTCTCTATCGAAGACTTATAAACCTGACTCAAATGTCTTTCCAGGGATTCCAGGCACAATTGTGTCGTCGCATGAGCGCCTGTGCCAAATGCAACACCTGGGTCTAAGCGAAGGATGAGGCGATCAGAATTTTCAGGGACTGGTAGCCATGCAGGGTTAATGAGCAGGCGATCGCCTATTTCCTGAGGTTCCCAATGTTGTTTCCAGCTACTCGCCCAATCTTGCTCATCAATCACCTCCCACTGCACAACAGGTACAGAAAGCCCCATAGATAGAGCATCTTGACGCAACAAGAGCGAGAGTGCAGTTAAATCTGGAAGTTCTGCCTGGAATTGCGGCAAATAACTCTTAACCAAAAAGTTCTTTCCTTTTTTTTCACGGGCTGTTCCGCGACAACCAAAATTTTCCAGCCGCCAAAAGATTGAATCTTCTAGGTCTGGCTCACATAAAATTTGTAATTCCCACCAAGTGTTTGTCATAATAAAGAACTCAGAATTCAGGAGTCAGGAGAAATCATTTCTTCTGACTTCTGATCTCTGACTCCTGACTCCTATAGTGTTACTGTATACGCATCACGAATTCCAGGCACTTTGGTAATCTCTGGTAAAATCCCGTCAGGTAAGGGATCATCAAGGCTGAGAACCATCACTGCATCACCACGAATAATTTTACGACCGACTTGCATACTCGCAATATTGACATTAAAGCTGCCAAGTAGGGAACCCAGTTTTCCAATAATTCCCGGCATATCACGGTGCAGGGTGAATAACATATGTTGGCTAGGAGGAACATTAATCGGGAAACCGTCCAAGTTGGTGAGCCGGATTTCACCATCACCCAACAAAGCACCTATCACAGAATGAGTTCCCAAAGAACCTGTTGCTTCTAGATGCAGGGAACCAGCATAGTCTTTAATCGAAGCATCCCGCGTTTCAATCACACGAATTCCGCGCTCTTTTGCCTCAATGCTGGCATTAACATAGTTAACCCGTTCCCGCAGAGCTTGGTAAAGTAGACCTTTCAATGATGCTACCACCAAAGGCTGACTCTTGTTTGTTGCCAGTTCACCTTGTAGTCGGACGTTGAGCAACTCTACTCGTCCACCAGCCAACTGTCCCACCAGCTTACCCAAAGTTTCTGCTAGCTGCATATAGGGTTTGAGTTCTTCCATCACGTCGGGACTCAATCCGGGAATATTCACTGCTGAACGCGCGGGAAGTCCTAACAACACATCCCGAATTTGTTCGGCAACATCAATTGCCACATTAACTTGTGCTTCTGTTGTTGAAGCACCCAAATGTGGAGTGAGAACAGCTTGTTGTCCGAGTGACTTTAATGAGGACTCGCCCAATGGTTCTGCCTCATACACATCCAGGGCCGCACCGGCGATTTTACCATCCCGGAGAGCAACTGCTAATGCTTCTTCGTCAATAATCCCACCGCGAGCGCAATTGATAATGCGGGCGTTGGGTTTCATTTTTGCTAATCTTTCGCTGTTAATTAAGTGAGTCGTTTCTGGAGTTTTGGGAATATGGAGCGTGATGTAGTCTGCTTGCTGTATCAATAGCTCCAAATCCACTAATTGACAGCCAATTTGTTCTGCTCTTTCAGTGGAGATGAAGGGATCGAAAGCTAACAGTTTCATTCCCATTGCTTTAGCAACAGCAGCAACATGAGAGCCAATTTTACCTAAGCCGACAATACCCAAAGTCTTTTTGTAGACTTCGGCTCCGATGAAGCTTTTACGATCCCACTCACCACGTTTGACTGAAGCATTGGCATCAGGGATGTAGCGAGACAAAGACAGCATCATTGCCAGCGCGTGTTCTGCCGCAGCAATTGTGTTTCCTTCTGGAGAATTGACGACTACAATTCCTTTGCGGGTAGCGGCTGGAACATCGACATTATCCACACCTACGCCAGCACGACCGATAATTTTTAATTGCGTCCCAGCTTCAATAATTTCTTTGGTAACGCGGGTACCAGAGCGAATCATTAGCGCGTCGTACTCACCAATGATTTCTACGAGTTCCTCTGGTTTTAATCCTGTTTTCACATCTACAGTGGCAACTTGGGAAAGAATGTCAATCCCAGCCTGGTCAATTGGATCGGAGACAAGAACCTTAGACATGATTGCTTATTTTAAAGCTAGAGGTATTCCGGAAGACGGATTTTCAGTTTAGACTGTAACGCTTGCAATTTAGCAGAAATGATGACTTCTTATATGCCAGTAAGTGACATTCACGTCTATTGATGATGATACTAGAGGGTCAGTTGTTCACAATTATGCAGCGCTTCCTCCCATATCTAATGCCACTTACTCGGTAAATATAAACCATTCACAGTGTCAAAACCTATATCCAAAACCTATATAATTATGAAATTTTCTTAGGTTCGAGCGACTTCGTATTGTAGAGGAGGCGATCTGCGGTTCGCGTAGCGTGTGCTTTGCAAAGTAAGGCAAGCTAAGCTATCGCCCAGCGAATCCGCCAATAAACAAAAAAGATCCTCACTAGTTAAGAGTAGAGAAAACGAGTGCGGGTTTTCATTCGCACCATCAGTCATCCAAAATTGCCAAGCATTGCCAACCAAGTGCAGCAACCTCAAATCTAAAATCCTCAAATCCCTGCGGGATTCGCCAAACCTTGATAGTCTTGTCCCAACTCCCACTCACCAAAGTCTTGCCATCCGGGCTTATGGTGACGGAACTAACCGCTTCAGTATGCCCGGTGAAGGTAGATTTCAACTCTCCGGTTTGCAGATTCCAAATCTTGATAGTTTTGTCCCAACCCACACTCACCAGAGTCTTGCTATCCCGGCTTATAGCGACGGAAATTACCCCGTCGGTTAAAAGAAGACTCTGTGGGTGTTCCTGAAAATTCTTAACAAATGTGCCGTCTAACTCTGGCAGTTGTGTATGGTCTGGAAAAGATTTTAACAGGGTTTCGAGTGTTCCTGTAGTCGTCATAAATATATGGTGGTTTAGGAATAAAGCTCTAGTCTATGGATTTTATCGTAGCAAACCATTATCAGTCATGCGATTGATCGCCTAAGCTCAAAGGGTATAATCTATTGGGCAAAGTCGAGGCGAAAGTGCATGAAAAAAATGTGGATACTAGCAGGAGTATTTGTCAGTGCAACTGTGCTGCTTTTCTCTTTTCGTACTGCGACATCAAAAGAAACAAACTTAATAAACAAAACCATTAAATATGAGCAGCGTAATTTACCAAACAGCGTCGTTCATGTTTTGAGAATTCCATCTGGTAGGCAATTTATGGTAACTCCTGCATTGTCGTCACGTCTAAATACAGTAGTGGAATTTGCCAATCAGTACCGAGCAGTTGCTATCATCAATGCAGGTTTTTTTGACCCAGTAAACCAAAAAACAACGTCCATTATTTTTCAACAAGGCAAGCTAATCGCTAATCCTAAAGACAATGAACGATTAGTAAACAATCCTGATCTCAAACCTTACCTCAATAAGATTTTCAATCGTGCAGAATTTCGGCGATATTTGTGCGAGCAAACTGTTCGCTACTCTATTGATCTTCACAATGAGTCTACACCAACAGGTTGTCAATTAGTTGATGCTCTTGGTGGTGGTCCGCAACTATTGCCAGAATCAACCTCCGTGCAAGAGGGATTTGTAGATATCCCCAAGAGACGAGATGCTCTTGGCAGCACTAAACCTAATGCTCGAAGTGCTATTGGTATGACTGGTGATGGTACAATTGTCTTGGTGATGGTCGCTCAAAAGCAAAAAGCTCCCACTAGCTCCGGAATGTCATTACCAGAGTTAACTAATTTTATGAAAACTCTTGGTGTTGAGAAAGCAATGAATTTGGATGGCGGAAGCTCGTCTTCGCTTTATTACGACGGCAAGACCTTTTATGGAAAAGTGGATTTGGAGGGAAATCTGGTAAGGCGATCAGTGAAGTCAGTTTTAATGGTTCAAGAAACTTTGAGAGACTTAAAATAATTTAGGTTAGTTGAGTTAATTGTCATATCCATAGAAGGCTTACAGGCTTCCTTACATCTTCTAGCTAGCAATTATTGACCCCATTCTAAGGTAATCTCTATATTGGCTGTATTGGAACCTTTTACCAGTAAAGCAGTGAGTTTACCTGATTCAACGGCAATATCTACACCAAACTTTACACTTGCTCGATCTGGCTTAACCTTATGTAATGCTTCTGCAATTTCTTTGGTAAGAGATTCAATTGCAATGGTGACTTCCTCAAAAGGTCGGGCTTGAAAATTGATTTTGCGATCGCCTATCTGTGTCGCTTCAACTCTAACACTTGTACCATCAGTCAGTTCTACTGTAATTATTTTGGTTTGAAGTTCCATGTGTGTTCGACTGGATTACTCTGTTTTTATAGCATTCCATTCTTTATAAACAAAATTATCAAAGCATACAAAAAGCAGACAAATTATACAAACAGAAGTTCCGCAACCAGTACCCAAAAGCTACATCCTACTGTGAGTGTCGGGGAAAGTGTTCCACAACTACAATTCAAAATTTACGCCTTCGCTCATTCGCTCATTCAAAATTTATTTTGATTTTTTGAGAAGCTTAGGATCAATTCCCTATCTTCTCCTCTGTTTAACTTTCTCCAACATTCATTGCTATTAAAACAGCTCTTTGGCTAACATCTTTGTAGACTGTCTCTAAATACTTCATAACGACATCAGCAGCAGTTAATTTTGTTAAATTTTCTTCTTCTTTTGCCAAGGGAATAGAACCTAACACATCTAAAACTGTTTCGCTTGTTGATGGTGCAATCACAACTAATGAAGATTCTAAAGGCTCATTATATTGCCAAAATGATTCTATCTCTACAAAGAATTGTTTCTGTGGAGTTGACTCTTGAACTTCAGCAAGTGCAGTTTCAGAAGTTTCAGTCTTTTTGGTTCGTAAGTGACGTAAATCACTGATAATTTGTTCCTTTGTGTATCCGCGTAATTGAAAAAGAACAAATGGGTCTTCACTAAAGCGATCACCTAACTGATAGTAAACTGCAGCAACGTGTTTACAGGGATTCGCTTTATCAGGACAAGAGCATTTACTATGGACATCAGACAAGGTAAAAGGAAATAGGGAAAGACCATTAGCCGTGAAAACGTCTTCCATATTTTGAGGCATTTCTCCTGCAAGCAGTTTTGCAGCAAACATTGACTTTTGGGACATAGTTTCAACCACATAACCCCACTCTTCCTCGCTAAAGGGGTCAATAGACAACGAAACTTTGTATGGTTCGGTATCAGAACCTTGCACCCTGGCTAATACCTTTGCACCTTGAAACTCAATGCTAAGAACATTTCCCTGACGCGCATAAATTCTTCCACGTTCCAAACGTTTTTTAAAACGATAGGAATCCAACAAATCCAGCCACCGTTGTGACCACCATTCTCGACTTGCTTGAAGGGTATCATTTGTCATTCTGTTTCCTCTTCTATAACTGCACTACGGTCAAGTATTAATAAGTTGCGGAGTTGGTCTGTATCCATTTCAGTTAGCCAATCTTCACCCGCACCAACGACTTGTTCAGCAAGTTGTTTCTTACTTTCAATCATGTCGTTAATTTTCTCTTCTAAAGTCCCAGTACAAACAAATTTATGGACTTGCACATTGCGCGTTTGACCAATACGAAATACTCTGTCTGTTGCCTGATTTTCTACTGCTGGGTTCCACCATCTGTCAAAGTGAAAAACATGATTTGCCCGTGTGAGATTCAATCCTACGCCACCTGCTTTCAGCGACAAAATCATAATTGGTGGTCCTTGGGGGTCGTGTTGGAAACGGTCTACCATTTCCTCACGTTGTTTTTTCTGAGTACTACCGTATAAGAACAATGTTTCTCGACCTATTTGTTTTTCCAGATATGGTTTGAGTAACTTACCCCACTCTGCAAACTGAGTGAAAATTAGAGCGCGATCGCCACCATCTATCACCATTTCCAACATTTCCTGTAAACGCTGAAGTTTTCCAGAATGATGTTGTTCCAATGTGTCTTGCTTCAAATAGTGCGATGGGTGATTGCAGATTTGTTTTAGTTTCACAAGTAAAGCTAAAATCATTCCTCTGCGTTGCAATCCCTCAGCTTCTTCAATCTCAGCCAGAGATTCTTCCACCACTCTTTGATACAGTTGAGCTTGTTGAGCACTCAGACCACAAAATACAGTCATCTCTTGCTTTTCTGGCAAGTCTTGAATTATTTCACGGTCAGTTTTCAGGCGACGCAGAATAAAAGGTTGAACTAAGGAACGCAATTGATTCAACGAAGCAGCATCACCATACTTTTCAATTGGTATCGCAAAACGTCTCTGGAAAAATTGCCGATTTCCTAAATACCCAGGATTGAGAAAATCTAAAATCGACCAGAGTTCTTGCAGTCTATTTTCTACGGGTGTTCCTGTGAGGGCAATCCGAAATGTAGATTCTATTTGCCTGACAGCCTGTGACTGTTTGGCTTCTGAATTTTTGACATTCTGTGCTTCATCTAAAACAACAATTTGCCAAGAAACGCCCTGCAAGGTTTTGACATCGCGGTGAATGAGCGAGTAGCTAGTGATGACGATATCATGCTTGTTTGCTGCTTCTACAAACGCTTTACCTTTAGGGCGCTTGTCACCGTGATATTGGAGAACTTTCAGTGTTGGGGCAAATTTCTTGACTTCCCTTTCCCAGTTTCCTAAAACTGAAGTTGGACAAACAAGCAGTGTTGGTTTTTCTAGTGTTTCCTGTTCTTTTAGGTGTAAGAGGAAGGCGATGAATTGGATGGTGTTATGGCAAATAATATTGTTAGCAACAAAATTATGATGCTCACTCACTTCAAAGTCATAAACCCAACCTTCATACTCGACATCCTCTATGCTTTCAATTTTGCAATAGAAAACTTCCTGGTCGAGAAGATGTTGCACAGATTGCCGTGTTAAGCTTAACTGTTCTACATCTAAGCGAGCATAAGCTTCAAGTGTTTGAGTTGTCCATTTAGAAGCTTTTAGTAACTGATACTCCTGTTGGGCTTCTCCACTAATAACGAATACCCCGTCCTTAAGGACGGGGTTTATCCCTATAACGAATACCCCGTCCTTAAGGACGGGGTTTATCCCTATAACGAATACCCCGTCCTTAAGGACGGGGTTTATCCCTATAATACGGTTCATCCCAGCTATAACTTGCTGCAAGCTATTCCTAGAAAATTGCTGTGAACCATTAATGTAAACCGTGTTGTGCATTCCAAAATGCCGCAAAGGTAACCCCGTTGCTGTGACTGTTTGGGCAACAATATCAGAAGCAGGAATTCCCTCAACATTTGTATTGCTCTCCCGTTGACAAATTTCTTCTAACTTCCCCTGTTTTTCTGGAATGCCATACCCAATTTCTTGCAAAAATCTCCGGGCAGAATTTCCTCCAATTACACCGATATAATAAGTGCGTAAAGTACGAGTTCCATTAGTAGCACACTTCTGCTTGGGCGATATTCGTAACCAAATACCAAAGCGTCGCAGTAATGTAGAAAGTTGCTGAATCAATTGCGGTGAAGCTGTGGCAATCTCGATACTCCGCATACTAGAAACGACAGCAGACTCAGCATCGAAGTAGTTCTGTAAAAATATCCGTACAGTATCCAAGTCTGCCTGCATAATAAAGGGCGGAATAGATTTTTCTGCTGACAGTTTGCCCCATTTATACCCTTTAGCTTCCAAGAAAAGTCGGTAGGCTTTGCTATGTGCCACAAGCTGATAGTAATCTCTTTTACTATAAGGACAGACAACAGGTCGATTGAGCTTAAGATTATACCGTTCACCTATACGCTGGAACGTTTCTAGCAAGTCTTGCAACCTTTGTTTGTCTTTCTGAGATATGCGAACAGACCCCAAATGCTCAAGTGGTTCATTTCCCTCAGCAATCTGCCAAGCAAGAAACTTGACCAAATCAGGGTCTTCTGGTTGACCTTCCCAAAGCATTTTGGCAGGCACACAGACATAATCACCCACCTTTAGCTCATTTGTCCAACCCTTGCTTGTCAGCAGTTTGTGACGACGAGTGATGGTGATACTGCTACCGTCTTGTAGCGTGACCTTTCGCAATTTCTCGCAAACTTGTTGTCGATACAATTGCCGAATCGGGGCTTGTACAATTTTACCAGTTTCCTCATCTATAGAATTCGCGAGTAATTTCTCAGTGGGGTCAGCCCAGAATCCCTCGCCATCAAACTCTGTTTCTCCGGCATAGGTCTGCCAAATTTCTTCTGCTGTGCGTAGTCCTCCGTTTACGTATACTAATGTATCATTTACTAGGCACTTACCGAGACCCATATCGTCCGCCAGACATGCACCCAAGCCCCAACGTTCCAAAAACGAAAGCCACGCCATCCCACGTTCTTGATAAGGTCGCAATTTTCCCTGGAAACTAGTGGGTATGGGCAAGGGTTCGACTGCTTTGTTATTCGTCAGGGCAGATATTAATTCTTGTAAAGCCCCAGACGCCTCAAAGCTAACCACTGGTAATTTTTCAACAGTCTGGGTGTCTCCTGTACTGATACGCAAAGCATCTTCCAAAGACAGCGCCATTTGTTCTTTGCGAGAAGCAAAAAAGGTTTGTGCTGTCTTGATGTCTTGCGATCGCAATTCCACCCATTCGCCATTAATTTCTACCAATGGACTATTAAGCGCCACCAGCCGATCAAATTCTGCTTTGGAAATAGTCTGTCCACCAATCGCCAATTCCCACTTAAAATTCAACAGACTTTGTAAACCCAAGCGTTCCTGCTTTTTGTTTGAGGTTTGGGCAGTAATTTTCAAACCCAAACGATTCGCCCAGCCGTCGCGGTTTGCCAAACTAGGAGGTAAAACAATACCCAAACCATTATCTTCAAACCGCCACGCCACAGACTTGATAAATTCATAAGCCTGAATTGGGTTGAGATGGCAAGATTGAGGATATGGAGTTTCTAAACTGGCTGCGATTGGTGGATACAATCGTGAAGCCAATCCCAAACCTCGTAAAAAAGTCTCTTGCGGTTGTTCAATTGTTCGATTTTGATAAACAAATTTTTCTAAAGGATGGTTCCAAATCGTTGTCGCATCCACTATAAAATTTGGGTCATCAGCTGCTTGGAGGAAATAAGCTAAAGTCCAATTAGTTTCCCCTGCTGATTCTTTTGAACGCAACACAAAACAAGTACGAAACTGGTTTTTCGTTCCTATTTGGTATTGCAAAGGCATAGTCCAAGCTTTCAGCACCGCCTCTAATCGTTCTACTCCAAACGGATCGTCGGTATTGACTGTGTTAGAGGTAGCCGTCAGAGAATGCAACCACTGGCGCACCGTCGCTGGTAAAGACGTCATCACTCTGGTTTCCAGCACAGGTTTGGAACCCACCATTGCTCGTATTTGGGCATCTATCGTACTGTTAAGAAATCCCAGCAGTAATTCTTGAGGTTCGAGCGGTAAGTTTATGTGAGGATATGAGGAGGATGAGGAAGAAACTCCTAATTTTGAATTTTGAATTAGATCCTTCGCTAGCCCCTTTGGAGGCGCTGCGCAAACACTCAGGACGCTACGCGATTTTGAATTGTTTTCTCCCTCATCTCCCTTATCTTTCTCACTTCCCCCATTGCCTTGATAAGTTCGACAAGCTAATGGCATCAATTGAGAAAATTTTTCTAAACGAGTCCCATCTTGGGCGCTATCAAGAAGTGCTTGCCATTTGGCGACTACGGAATAATCTGGTTGCCTTTGAATAATAGGCAAAAACTTACTGCGCGATATTAAATCTAAACTCCAGCGGGCAACCTGCACCCAAAAGCGTAAATCTCCTCCCAAAAAACTATCTTCTTCATTAGTCACATTTAGAGGTAACGAAGTCAAGAATTGTATTGCCTGTTCGGGATTGAGGCAAAAACCTTCGACAACCCACGGTTGCAAATACTGCGGAGTTTGATTTAGTGAATCAAATGTGGCAGAATGGGCTGGAAAATTTTTAACTGCTCCCTCGTCAGTATTTTCCAAAATATGAGTTGGTAGAGCAACAATTTGGGAGTGGGTTGGCAAACTCACATCGGCAGCGGTGGCTGTTTTGCGCATTTTCCCATTTTGTCTTGAGGTTATATGCAATGTCTCTACATGTTTTGTTTGTGGCATTCTCGCAATTGTAATGTTACGTGAATGCAACCACTTGACTAATTCTAATGGTGTCATTGCTAGAGGATGTATTGACACATCGTTCAATGAACTTTTACTAGAATTTGTTCCAAGAGTTCGCCAGGTCTCTCCCCAAACAAATAAACAGTCTTGACTTTCTATTAACCAACTACCGTGTAAAATTGCCATTTAATAACTACTCAGAGCTTTGTGAAATTTAAGTTTTTAAAGGTTTATTTTCTCATTTCGGAACTAACTTAGATTATTTTATTTTTTCATGTTCTTGAAGAAGAATTCACCAACTCAGCAACTCAGAGTGCAATTTGGTAGGGATTCAAACCACCATCTAATTGTTGACCATTTCACAAAAAGCCATCTAGCGCGGGAAACAAGGACTACAGTGCTGATTCACCAAAGCTTCGTATTTTGGTGGAGGGACTGTTACCTTTTACTCTCCACCCAATTGTACAGATTTTTTTCTTATTCTTAATAGCTTCTCATTATACCGTTTTTTCTTCTGTTTGCGCAGCATATTTGCAGAACTTAGAATTAACTATAAGCACCAATTGATAGCCAGCCAAACTCCGTGCAACTGGGTTACACAGTTAGAAAGCACAAGCCCCTAATTTAGACCCCGTCCTTAAGGACAGGGACTTCATTATGGAGACCAAAAAAATTCTTTGTTTATGAAATTCCCAAATTTATCCTTTGGGCATATTCTGTGTTCTGCGTTCTGCGTTCTGTGTTCTTCTTATTTAGACCCCGTCCTTAAAAACGGGATCTAAATAAAAACAGGGGACACCGAACCGGCTGACTCATTCACAAATCATATAGAATTTAGATACATTCTGTTTGCATAGCGTATACGTAAGGCATATTCTGACAACTGACTTGGTGAGTTCTTTTCCGTCACTGACGCCAGCCATAGGGCATAAATGTTAGGATTGCCACAGAGAGAGAATAGCGTGCATAGAAGGAAAAAAAACTGAATGGGAGAATTTGAGAAGTCAATATCCTTTGACGGACGGGATATTCGACTGAAGGTTGGCCATCTAGCTCCCCAGGCTGGTGGTTCAGTGTTGATAGAATCTGGGGACACAGCAGTTTTGGTGACGGCTACGCGTTCACAAGCCAGAGAAGGCATCGATTTTCTTCCTTTGACAGTAGATTACGAAGAAAGACTATATGCGGCAGGTAGAATTCCCGGAGGGTTATTGCGGCGAGAAGGTCGTCCTCCAGAAAAAGCAACTCTGACTAGCCGTTTAATTGACCGTCCATTACGTCCTTTGTTCCCGTCTTGGTTGCGAGACGACCTGCAAATTGTTGCCTTCACACTCTCAATGGATGAGTTGGTACCACCTGATGTGCTAGCAGTCACAGGTGCTTCGATAGCTACCATTATGGCTAAGATACCATTTAACGGACCGATGGCCGCAGTTCGTGTTGGTCTGGTGGGAGATGACTTTATCATTAACCCCACCTACGCAGAAATTGAAGCTGGAGATCTGGATTTGATAGTTGCCGGTTCACCAGAAGGTGTGATCATGGTGGAAGCAGGAGCAAATCAACTGTCAGAGAGAGACATTATCGAAGCAATTGAATTTGGCTACGAAGCTGTACAGGACTTAATTAGGGCGCAGCAAGATTTCATTGCTGAAATTGGTCTGGAAATTCCAGTACAGGAGGCACCAGAGGTAGACTCGACGCTGGAAAATTACATAAGCGATCGCGCGGCTGTTGAAATTAAGAAGATTCTGTCACAATTTGATTTCGACAAAACACAGCGTGATACGGCTTTAGATGCAGTCAAGGAATCAGTTGAAGTTGCGATCGCCGAACTCTCAGAAGAAGACCCTATTCGCGTTGCTGCTTCACAAAACAGTAAAGCTGTAGATAATACCTTCAAAGAGCTTACCAAAAAGCTCATGCGCCGTCAAATCATTGAAGATAACGTTCGCGTTGACGGTCGCAAGCTTGATGAAGTACGTCCTGTGTCTTGTGACGTGAGCATTTTACCAAAACGAGTCCACGGTAGTGGTTTATTCAACCGGGGATTAACTCAGGTCTTATCCGCTTGTACTCTGGGTACACCAGGAGATGCTCAATCACTCGCTGATGATCTGCAAACGGATCAGGCAAAGCGCTACCTGCACCATTACAATTTCCCTCCGTTCTCTGTTGGGGAAACAAAACCCTTACGTGCCCCAGGACGTCGGGAAATCGGTCACGGGGCACTAGCAGAAAGAGCACTCTTACCTGTGCTTCCGCCCAAAGAAGTATTCCCCTACGTGATTCGGGTGGTATCGGAAGTGCTTTCTTCTAACGGTTCCACCTCAATGGGTTCAGTATGTGGTTCGACACTGGCATTGATGGATGCAGGCGTACCCATTTCCAAACCCGTCAGTGGTGCTGCAATGGGTCTGATTAAAGAAGGCGACGAAATCAGAGTCCTGACTGATATTCAGGGTATAGAAGACTTTTTGGGCGATATGGACTTTAAAGTTGCTGGGACGGATAAAGGCATTACCGCCCTGCAAATGGATATGAAAATTTCCGGTCTGTCCTTAAATGTTATTTCCCAAGCCATCAACCAGGCCAAAGCCGCACGGTTGCACATTCTGGAGAAAATGCTTCAGACAATTGATCAACCACGCGCCGAAATGTCACCTTATGCCCCACGTCTGTTGACTATCCGGATTGATCCAGACATGATTGGTCTAGTTATCGGACCTGGAGGCAAAACGATTAAGGGTATCACTGAAGAAACAGGTGCTAAAATTGACATTGAAGATGATGGCACCGTGACGATTTCCGCTGTGGATGAAAACAAGGCGAAAAAGGCACGGAATATTATCCAAGGCATGACAAGGAAGCTCAATGAAGGTGATGTTTACGTAGGTCGTGTAACAAGAATTATACCGATAGGTGCATTTGTAGAATTTCTTCCTGGTAAAGAAGGAATGATCCACATTTCGCAGCTGGCTGACTACCGTGTTGGCAAAGTTGAGGATGAAGTCGCAGTTGGCGATGAAGTGATTGTGAAAGTCCGGGAAATCGATAACAAAGGCAGAATTAATCTTACCCGCCTAGGTATTCACCCAGAGCAAGCAGCAGCAGCGCGAGAAGCAGCAGCAGTCAATCGGTAATTTCTAACTGGATTTTAGATTTTGGGTTGTGGATGAATCACAGATCCAAAATCTAGGACAGTTCAACGAGTACACTCAACAGCTACATCACAAATCTAAAATCAAAACAGCCGCACAAGCGAAATAGCGGCTGCATTACCATCCCAATATCTAGAGAACTGCACGACTGAAGTCGTTTGACTTGTTTAAAATCACTAGGACTGTGTTGACACTCCCCAACCTCAAACGATAGTGCTGGCGAATCCAACGTAGGATGGGCACTCTCATTAGTGTATTTGAGGTATTTTAAATAAATGTAAAGCTATAACAAAATGGCTTTCATTTTTCACTTGACACACAGCATTGTGAGTGCTAAACGTTTACCAGAAACTACTGCCCATGTTAGGATTACCCGTCAATCCTGGCAACACGGTTTTCTTGAAGGTGAAGTCACAGCAGGTGACTTTGAATGGCAGTTCCAATGGCATTTCCGTCGAGGAGAACTTTCTGTTACGCCTTATAAAGGACGTGCTTTAATCAAAGAACCCCTCGGTCGCTTTTTAGAGCAACGAGATTACCAGCTCGAACCAGGAGGAGACTATGCTTTCACTATTCGAGCTCAATTGTAAAAAAGAAAAAGGAAGATAGAACCATAGCAGTTCTTTAATGGATGAAGTACGCCTTGGAAAATAGAACTATATTTCATAGAATTAAGACTTGCTATGTTCTTCCTTCTTTACTCTTTATTGTTGACGACTGATTCGGTTAAACGATTAAGATATCTTTCAATAAGCAGGATGGCTACAATGTCGTCTACTGGTCGTGGTGGTTGTCGCAAGCCTTGTGGTATAAGCTTAGCAAGTCCTTTGGGAGGATACATTAGCCAGTAGCGATCGCGTGCTTCTAAACTGGTGTAACGCTCATCCACTAAAATAATGTTCAATGGATCAGCTAATTTAGCCTGTAGTTGCTGTTTCCAGCGTTTTGCCGTAGTTTGGTCACCCATGACGAGTAAAGAAATGGGGAACTGTTGACGTAACGACATGATAGTGGCGATCGCCTCAGTTGCCAAGACAACTTGGTGATGATATAGTTGCCTATCAACTCCCATCACGGCTAAACCACATTTATCACGACCTGGGTCGAAACCCAAGATAGCTGGTTGAGTTGGCAAGAATTCACGGAGAGTCATAATAAAAATTTAGCCGTCAGTTCAGGACATACCCGAAGAAGCAAAAGTCAAAAGTCAATAGGTTTTGGACTACAGACTTTTGACTATAGATTCTTAAAAATTAACAATTAGTCATATGATTGGACAGCTTTGAGAGTTAAGTATTTTTCATATTCTGATACATTTACGCTGAACATTTTTGAACATTGTTTAACAATGAACCAAATGAAACGATAGCAATACCATCTTGATTGACAGTAAAGGAGGTATCCCTCAAAGCACGTAACATAATATTACGTGCGCCGTTTGCATCTCTTAGTGTTTGGGTTCCACAATTTGGACATTTGTGAATTTTATTTCCACCAAGTTTTGCATGTCGATGACCACATACACCACAGGTCTTGGATGTATGCGCTTCGCTCACATCAATCACCACGCTACCACGCTTTGATGCTTGATGTTTTATGGTTAATTTGAATTGGTAATGCGCCCAACTTAACATACTTCTAACTGTTTTTGACCGTATCTTTCTTCCAGATTTGGCTACCATTTGGGAAGACTCGAAATAAGGAAGGAATATGACACGATATTCACTAGTTAGATAATATGCTGTCTTTTTGTGAACTTCATTAACTAAATTCTGTATCTTGCTCCGCAGTCTATTAGCCGCACGTCGCATGACTCGACGACGTTTTGAATTAACTTTACTTGAGCGACTAATCAAATTATCTAGGTGTTGACATAATCGGGAGATTCCTCCCATATCTCGACTGCCTATCTCTATTACCTTGTCCCCGTCATACCCAGTCAAAAAACTTCTTACACCTGGATCTAGTGCGATTAATTTGTTAGACCCAGAATCGTTTCTTTGCATGGGTTCTGGAAACACTGCAAACCACGCACCACGCTTATAGATTAGTTGAGTCCCATGCTCACAACTTGTTGGTATTGGTTCACTCGCGACAAAGTTTAGTTTCTTTGTTTTGTTGTAATACCACTTTCCATTAGCAAAGTTTGAGTTATTGAACTTAATAGTTTGTTGTGGGTTGCGAACAGAGCGGAACCTGGCATCTCGGCTAGCAGAATAAGCTTGATGAGCGTCAAAGACAGCGTTTTGTTTAATATGGCATGGCACTTGTTTAACCCAATCGGGTAAGTCAGATTGCATCACCATGTTTCTCAGCTTAAGCTTTCCTATTTTTGTCTTTGAGTTACGCTGTATTGATATTGCTTGGTTGAAACAATACCTGCACGCTGCCAACCATTTCTTCCAGACTTTATGCAACTCAGGCTCTGGATAAATCCTGATCTTCTTTGATTGCAGCCTTGTATTTTCGCAATCCGTACAATCGACACGAAAAGACGTGGACAATGGCAAGAATGTCCTCAACCATCTCTCGCTCTGGAGAAAAGTTGTCTTGGTTGAGAACCAGGAGTTTTGCGTTGTCTTGTTCGATAAACCACTTAATGAGGTCAAACCCAAAACGGGCGAGTCGGTCACGGTGGGCAACCACAACAAGTCCGACATCGCCTTCACGCACTCGTCCCAAAAGGGCTTTAAGTCCCGGTCTTTTAAAGTTGAGTCCGGAGGCAACGTCTGTGATAAGTTCTGAGTCTGGGTAGAGGTTTTTAAGGACAGCAATCTGTCTATCAAGGTCTGCTTTTTGTCCACGGCTTGAAACACGGGCATAAATGATAATTGCCCTGCTTCCTCCGTTTGTTGATATGCCCGTGTAGCTCGTGATGTCATATCGTCGCTGACCTGATGGCGTCCTAATTGCTTTAATGATTCCTGCTTTTTCCCAGCGTCTGAGTGTGTGTAAGCAGACTCCAAAATGAGAAGATGCTTCCTTTGGTGTTTTAAACATTTACCTGAATAACGCTGAACAAAATCCGATTGTACAGTATTGTTCAGGGTTCGTGCGCAAAGTTGGGGAAAATGTTTTCCTAGGGCTTACTCCTTAATTTTTCAAGTGCTAAAAATAATTTGTCCGTTCTGGATTGCCACAAGTTTTACTTTCAGCGGTCCAGCTGTGTATGTATCCTCTACAGCAATAACTTTAATATCTATTGGCTGGTTGTACTGTTTCACCTGGGCGATAAACCGAATAAAAGTCCCATCTATTTGAATAGTTTCTAAAATACCAGCATTACGAGCTCGAAACTGCGAAGCTGAAATCAACTGTTCCAGTCGCTGCCCCAGTTGATAAGATGTCATTGTTCTGGGATCTGCGGGCGTTGTTGCTATAGTTTCTCCTCGGCTAAAAACAACTTCATTGCGCGTTGCATCAGCAAAAAATGCAATCTGCTTCTCTCCCCTGACGTAATTGCCAGCAGAAAAAATTCGCACTACGTATTCTCGACCATCATTTATCTGCTTGCTTAATTGCTCAACCTGCTCATTTGTCACTTGCAGGACCTGTAGATTCTTTGAATTCGTGCCTGGTTCAGTTAATTCAATGCTAGCGTTTCGGTCAGCTTCCTGCAAAAGTTGAATGATTAACTGACGCGCTGCAACAGGTTGTTGAACATGAACTACGGCTGCTGCAAGAACTTGACCGCGAGCTAATGCCAGTTTACCCACGCGGAGATCACGATAGGACTTTTCCAGCCTTGTCACTTCCTGTTCCAAATAATCTTGTTGTGTTTCTAATTCTTTGAGGCGAGATTCCCGTTGAGCAATCACTTGTTCTCGCCCTGCAATTTCTAGATTTCGCTTTTGAATGAGTTGATCTAGTTGGCCAATTTTTTGATCCCTCTGTTTAATGGCTTGCTGTCGATTGGCGAGTTCGCGATCGCGTTTCTCAATGGCTGTTTTGGCTTGCAAAATCGCTTTTTTTGCTTCTTGATACAGTCGTTGACGTTCTGCTTTTCTTTGTTCAATTTCCACCAATAGCTTTTTTTTCTCGTCGTCAACACTTTGAAGTTCTGCTATGGCTTGTTTATATTGAGTGACTGCTTGACTGAGCTGACTTTGGGTGTTTTGAAGTCGAGCTTGAGTCTGAGCTTGTTGGCTAATGGTACGATTCAATTGAACTTGAGTTGCCTGTTGTTTAGCATTTGCTTCCCGCAAGGACTGATTTGTTTGTTGCAAGCGTTCTTCTTGAGCCTTTTGTTCTTTTCGAGCTTGTTCTAATTCTCCTTTAGTGTCTTCGAGTTGCTTGGCTGTTGTGCTGAGCTGTTCGCGCTTGCGCCTGAGGTCTTTTTGAATCTTCTCTAACTCGAACACTCCTGTGCGTAATCCGTCGTCAGCAGCGAATAAAATTCCTAGGGTTGATGCCGAGACCAAAGTACCTGTCAGAATAGTTATCAGTACCGCCGTGTTTTTGGGACGCAGGTTGAACAAAGAGAGACGAGCCTTGCCAACCCGCGTGCCAATGCGATCGCCCACGGTGGCAATGAAGCCTCCCAAAATTAAAATTGCTGCTACTAGGATATACCCGGTGATCATCTTCAGCTACCGACGAAATCCTTCCAGATACAGCCTACTACTTCCAATCATTATCTGTGGAAAATTAGTGATGAGCAAGCAGTCTTTATTCCTCATTTCAAAAGAACTCGAATGCCTTGAGTTATCTGTAGACGCACAGCAGTTTTCGGTTGCAGTGCGCTGTCTGTGTGTTACCTTGTCTACGCTTCGGGTGAGCAGCGGCTGAACTATGCCCTGGACTTGTGCTCAGCGTATGCCTAACGACTGCTTTGTGGATACAGACTGCTGTGGACAGAGCTTACAGTCTGGTGAGTGTTGTTTTCCTGCGCCCTCTAGCTCAAGCATACACTTTGCAAGAGGGACATTTGTCATGCTTCCTACGGAGGAGCAATGCTTGTGGCGCAGGTTCCTTCTTAGCAGAGCGTCAAGGTTGACTTAAGGGGTAAATTTTTAATAATTTTTCCTTGTCCACGCCAGACACTTGCGCTATTGCCAGCTTTCCTTGTCAGCCAAGTCGTCCTACCTAAACTCGTCAATTCAAAGTTAACAGAGTGCTACGAGTCTTGAAGTCTCCGAGTCTGCAAAGTGCCGTTCTGTTGAGCGGACTAGCATTTGTGGAGTTGTTTTTTCGGGCTTTTTTCTGCCTAATCAGAACTCGTTACTCATTAGCTAGTACACTTTGTTTAGGTAAATTGCCGACTTAAAGTCACAGGCTTATGAACAGTAATCTTTTTCTTGTGTATTGAAATCATTCTTTTCTCGCGCAAATCACCCAGTAACCTGGTGACAGTTACGCGAGTCGAACCAATTGCTTCAGCGATCGCTTGATGAGATAGCTTCAGATCAATTGTGATTCCATCCGCACAAGGAACGCCAAAATCACGACAGAGAATTAACAAAAAACTCACCAATCTAGAACCCATATCTCTGTGAGCGAGTGTTTCTATCATCATCTCTGTCTGCAAAATCCGCGAAGACAGTCCTCGCAGCATTAGCATAGACAGTTCTGGGTTTTCTTTGAGCGCTTGCTCCACCTGTTCAATTGGTGCTGAGAGCAATTCTACAGATGTGAAAGCAACCGCATGGTAAAACCTATCTGACTTGTTTCCTGTCAGCAAGGACAAGACGCCGAAAACACTATTTTCCCGCAGCAGTGCTACGGTTATTTCTTCTCCGGCTTCATACACCCTGGAGAGTTTAACGGCACCTTTTAATAGAAAATACACTCGTTCGGCAGGATCGCCAGGGAAAAAGATTGTTTTACTGCGTTCAAACGTTTCTACAACCGGCGGAAACGCTCCAGTCGCCATCTGACGAAAAACATTTGCTAGGGCTTTATCTTGTGTCACGAGCATTTACCTTCCCCTACCCAATGCCGGAAAAACTAAAATTGATTTCCTAAGAATACACCTGAAAAATCAAGAACACATTGTTAACCTTTTTGTACTTTCCTATACTTAACCTCTTTTGCTCATCTTCATTTGTTCATCATGATACATAATTTTTACTGTTTAGATCTAGTCCTTTTTAACAGTTAATTACAAAAGTTTTTTCCAAACTTTTCTTAAGTAAAAAAAATAGACACAGTAATCCTGTTGAAGGTGTAAAATAGTTGCGAGTATGTGATATATGGTAGATAGGAAAGAAATTCCATTGACTACCTAATACCGACTATCTACTACTGACTATCTACCACCTACTGTCTGCTAAGAAATCGTTTTCATATACTACGTTTTGAGCATAAATGAACAAAAATTAAGGAGAATTTTTTGGTATCAAAAGCTGACGGAATAATCCTGTTTGCAAATAGTATTTAAAACAAAGACAAATCGGTGTCAGATTCTAGTATGCTCAAGCAGGAGTGTTCACATTAAGAATTTATATGCTAGATTTGACCGGAAGAAATGCCTTGGTAACTGGAATTGCAAACAACCGCTCAATCGCCTGGGGGATTGCCCAACAACTGAACGCAGCAGGAGCTAACCTAGGTATTACCTATTTGCCAGATGAAAAAGGCAAAATGGAGAAAAAAGTCGCAGAACTGGTAGAACCTCTAAACCCCAGCTTGTTTCTTCCTTGTAATGTCCAAAACGACGAAGAGGTTAAGTCTACCTTCAATACGATTCGCGATCAGTGGGGCAAATTAGATATTCTCATCCATTGCCTTGCCTATGCCAATAAAGAAGACCTGAGTGGAGATTTTAGTCAAACCTCCCGTTCTGGCTTCAATCTGGCTTTAGAGGTCAGTACTTACTCCCTAGCGCTACTCGCTGGATATGCTAAACCTTTGATGACACAAGGAGGAAGTATCGTCACTCTTACCTATCTAGGAGGTATGCGGGCAATTCCCAACTATAATGTGATGGGAGTTGCTAAAGCAGGGCTAGAAGCAAGTGTGCGATATTTAGCTGCTGAAATGGGTCCACAAAATATCAGAGTGAATGCCATCTCTGCTGGTCCCATTCGGACTTTAGCCTCTAGTGCGGTAGGAGGTATTTTGGATATGATTCACCATGTGGAGCAAATTGCTCCTCTACGACGCACTGTCACTCAGCTAGAAGTGGGCAATGCCGCAGCTTTTTTGTGTAGTGAGTTGGCAAGTGGAATAACAGGACAAGTCCTGTATGTGGATGCAGGATATGAAATCATGGGTATGTAACGTTTACATTGCTATTTGCTAATAAATAAGTGCTATTTGTGTATTTACCATTAGCGATTGACTATTAGCAAATGGCTCTGACCCATTATTCCATACTAAGCATAAGCCAGGTTGTGTATGCAAATCAGCGATTCCTCCAGCAAAGACTCTATTCTACGCCAAATTATCCCTTCACAGAACGAACAACAAAACTGTGACTCTCGTATTGCCACAATTAGCCGCACGACAAGCGAAACGGATGTGTCTGTCAAAATCAACTTGGATGGTACAGGAGTTTGCAATGCAGCAACTGGCATTCCCTTTTTGGATCATATGCTGCATCAAATTTCCTCGCACGGGCTTATCGATCTGGAGGTTAAGGCGACAGGAGATTTGCATATTGACGATCACCACACCAACGAAGATGTTGGTATTACCCTAGGTCAAGCTATTAGCAAGGCACTTGGCGATAAAAAAGGTATTGTCCGCTTTGGGCATTTCGTTGCGCCTCTTGATGAAGCACTCATTCAAGTCGCGTTGGATTTTTCTGGACGCCCTCACCTAAGCTACGGTTTGCAAATTCCTACCCAGCGAGTCGGAACTTATGACACCCAATTAGTGCGCGAATTCTTCGTAGCTTTGGTGAACCATACCCAAATGACGCTTCATATCCGCCAATTAGATGGTATAAATTCCCATCACATAATTGAAGCAACATTCAAGGCGTTTGCCAGAGCAACGCGGATGGCAGTGGAAATTGATAAGCGTCGTGCTGGTACAATTCCTAGTTCTAAAGGAATGTTATGATTCAAACCATTCAAGCGAAAGATATCAGTCTAGAAGAACTCCAAGAACATTTCGGACTTCAACTGACAACAAATCCGAAATTTTTCCCCGAATGGCAAGAAAACTTACCTGTTCTCACAGATGAGGAAAAACGAGCTTTAGACCGAGTGAAAAGTAACTATTTCAACTTGTTTAACGGTCGTTATCTCCTAGAAGAAGTCGTAAAAATGGTTGTGCTATCTCCTCTATTAGATTTCGCAGGATTTTATCAACCACCTTTTGCTATTAAAACTGAAAGTTCTATCGAAATAACTGCTGAAGATGAAGGAGTTATTGTTAGAGGAAATATTGATGTCTTAGTTATCCAGCAACAACTTTGGGTATTGGTAATTGAATCCAAAAGTACTAAATTCGATGTCATGGAGGCGCTACCCCAAGCTTTAGCCTATATGCTGGATAATCCTAGGAGCAACAAAGCTACATTTGGTTTTCTGGTGAATGGTCGAGAATTTGTGTTCGTTAAACTCACACGAGAAAATAAACCTTTGTATAGCCGTTCCTATGCTTTATCAATGGAAAGAGAAAATGAATTAGAGCAAGTTTTGAGTGTTCTTAAGCGTATTGGTCAGTTCATGTCTCATCCCTAAAGAGATGGGGTAGAGAGCGTAAGCGCAAGCGCACGCTAGGCGAATGCGTAGCGCCCCTGAAGGGTAAGCGCGAGTATTGGGGAGATGGGAGGAATTAAGCTTTTTAAGAGACAATCCAAAATATGCAAATTAAATGTGGAACAGCTTACTAGTTCTAGAGTCATTATTGTCGCCAAAACCGTATTGACCCCATTTTGACCAACTGGCGCGTACTCAAAAAATCAGGAAATGATACTCACAACTGCAAAGCAAACTGGAATTGTTTACTTATCTATTGAGAACACATTGGTCATAATGGTGTTATTATTATCAGTCAACTGGATCATTCGTTCTCACCTCTTATTTTCTCTGTTGCATTAAGCACAACATGATGTCTGTCGCAGACGCCTCTGACTCTCAACTCGATACCACAGGTATTCCGCCAGTTGTCTTAACTTCTGAGTTGCAAAAAGTCTATCGCACAGGCTTTTTTTTAAATTCAAAAATCGTCTCCCTCAAAAGCTGTTCTTTAAAAGTTTATAAGGGAGAAACTTTTGGATTACTCGGACCAAATGGTGCTGGAAAAACAACGTTGTTAAAATTATTGCTGGGAATTATTCGTCCAACCTCAGGGCGGGGATTGATTTTAGGTAGACCATTGGGCGATCGCAGTGTGAAAGAACGCATCGGCTACCTCAGCGAAAATCCCTATTTTTATGATCACCTCACTGGTTGGGAATTTTTGCAACTGTGTGCTGGGTTATTTCAACTTCCTAAAAAGGTACAACGTCAACGCATTCCTCAACTCTTGGAATTGGTGGGGTTATCGCAAGCTGATGCACGCAAAAAGCTGCTTCGTTGTTATTCTAAAGGAATGCTACAACGTATCGGTATGGCACAGGCACTCATTAACGACCCAGAATTGGTGTTTCTTGATGAACCAATGTCAGGTCTGGATCCTGTGGGACGTCGCCAAATGCGGGAAATGATCCTAGCGCTGAAAGCCGCAGGTCAAACGATTTTTTTCAACAGCCATATTCTGAGTGAGGTTGAGCAAATTTGCGATCGCGTCGCTATTCTTGCTCAAGGAGAATTAATTTCCTCAGGTCCGCTTGATGAACTATTAGGAACAACTCACGCGTATCATATCAAAGGTTATGGGGGAGAGTGGGAAGTTCTAAAAAAATGGGTTCCCAATCTAGAGTATCAATCTGATGGTTCTTGGCAAGGTGAAGTCCAAGGCGATGTTTATGATTTTCTTGCCAGTTTTCGTCTCATGGGGGGAAAACTTATTGCAATGAATTTATCTCGTCCCTCTTTGGAAGATTTTTTTGTAGGACAGATCCAAAAACACAATCAGTCGCAACAGTGACGTACTCCCACACTGTTAAATTTCATGTTTGACAACTCAACTCTAATTTTGTCTATCAACTCTGTCTGTGTATCCTTAGTATTGCATTTCATAAATTTGTATCGCAATACCGGGCTTGTAGCTGCGCTCGCGCTCATCAGCGCAACGCCTGAACTATAAGACGACGAACTTGTGCAATGTTGTACTTAGCGTCTTTACAGTATGCAAAGGCGCTCAGCATGAGCATTCGTCAAATGAGGTCTGTTTTGGGCAATCAGGGAGTATACGTGTTATTTGATTGTGAAAAATATTTTTGTTTTTACTCTTGTACAAACAGAAAACTCATCAGATAAAATGTAATCATAACCACAATATATTGAAAATTAAATATGATAAACTCTCTATCTTTAAATGAACTTCATTAAAAATTCAAATTCAATCAATAATTGTGCCCCTAAAAAATAAGATTTTTGAAGAAAATAAAAGTGTTAGGGAACTTGAATAAAAGACAATAGTCAAGCTTAAAATGTTTAGACAGTACTCTATAAATAGTAGCTTCAGGTAAATATGCATAAAACAAAGTTAAGGTTTATTAGCCAACCATTTGGAGGCGTGCTACTGTTAACTGCTGTTAATATCGTTTTTCCGCTGACTGGCTTAGCTCAGAATCCAGCCAAACAAACAACACAAATAAATACAAATACTTCTAGACAACCTTTATCAGCACCGTCACAGATAAATACAAAGTATACACAAAGACAAGGCGTACCTACAAGAAAAATAAATATAGACTATACACAAAAACAAAGCGTACCAGCACAACCACAGGTAGATGTAAACTATACTTTGGGAGGTGGCGATCGCATCAGAGTCAGCGTATTTGAAGTTCCCGAATATTCAGGAGAGTATCAAGTTCCTCCGGGTGGAGGGTTGAACTTGCCTTTGATTGGCAATGTATCTGTGCTAGGACTCACAACAGAACAAGCAGCTGACTTAATTACTCAGAGGTATAAGCGCTATCTCAAACAACCCATCATTACAATTAATCTTTTAGCACCTCGTCCGATTAACATTTTCGTTGCTGGAGATGTGACACGTCCAGGTGCTTATACTCTCAGCTTACAAGGAAGCGGAGGAAATGATCCTGGTGTGCAATTCCCAACTGTACTATCGGCGTTGACAACAGCTCAGGGAACGAGACAAAGTGCGGATTTGACAAGAGTGGAATTACGACGTAAGCAAGGACGCGGTTCAGAGCAAGTACTCGTCATCGATTTGAAGGAGCTGTTACGAACAGGTAAATTACCACAAGATATTACCTTGCGAGATGGAGATACTATCTATGTGCCTATGGCAAACGCTGTAACCTTGGCAGATGCACGAAATGCATCTGCTGCAAGCTTTGCAGCAGATCCCACCACTCCTCGTACAGTAGTAGTGATTGGTGAAGTTCTCCGTCAGGGAACCTATCTGATCACCCAAGGTACTGCAGAAGGAGGAAACGCAAACAACACAACTGGTGCGCCAAGTATAACTGGGTTACCAACTCTGACGCGAGCACTACAGCTAGCTGGAGGAATTACGCCAGAAGCTGATGTTCGTAATATCACAATACGCCGACCCACGAGAACAGGCGGTGAACAATTAATCAAAGCTGACCTGTGGAAACTACTGAATAGTGGTGACATCAATCAGGACGTGATTTTGCAAGACGGAGATACGATTTCCTTTCCAAGAGCCACAGAAGTCAGCCGAGCAGAAGCGACTCAATTAGCAACTACGACTTTGGCTCCTTCACGGATTCAAGTCAATGTCGTCGGTGAAGTGAAAACTCCAGGGATAAAAGAAGTTCAGCCGAATAGTACGTTAAACCAAGCACTGCTTTCAGCAGGTGGGTTTAATGATGGGAGAGCCAGCAGGGGTAGAGTTGATTTAGTTCGTCTTAATCCGGATGGTTCTGTCACCAAGCGCAATGTAAAAGTCGATTTGGCAGCAGGAATTAACGAGCAAACAAATCCTATACTTCGCAACAATGATGTTGTGGTAGTCTACCGTTCTGGCATAGCCAAGACGAGTGATACTATTAGTACAATCATAAATCCTTTCAGTGCTGTTTTAGGTGTTTTCAGAGCTCTATTCGGATACTAAAAAAATCCCAAACTGGGGAGGTTTGTCAAGAATCAATGAACAATGAACAATTATCAGTAAACAGTGAACAGTGACCAGTGACCAGTGACCAGTGACTAGTGAACAGTAAACAAAGAACAAAAAATCTGCTTGACAACTGACAACTGACAACTGACAACTGACAACTGATACTGCGCTTCCTTGATAACTGATAACTGATCACTGATCACTGATCACTGATAATTGACAATTGATAATTGATAATTGATTGTTCAATCCTCCCTGTTTCCAGACTTGCAGGAAACTGCATTTCAACTCACAAAGTCATAAATTATGGGCTACTGATAACTCATGATATGAAATGACTAATGACAATGATGCAGTTTCAACTTGGCAAACATTGGCGTAAGGCATCCTGGACACAAAAATTACTATTTCCTTTGATGCTTGCTTTGGGATGGGGTGCGGGAATGCCTTCTACAATGGCCGCCCAAACAGTTACTATTCGCCTAGGTCCATTTCAGCAGTCAGTCGCACTTGTAGACTTAGAGAAGTTTGCCAAAACTGGGAGATTACCAGAAGGGTTAGAAATTCTCTCACCAGTCCTGACTTCACAAGTGCGAGAATTACTCACCAAGCGATTAGAAATCAATCCTGCTGTTGCAGACAGATTTATTGATAACTTGGTGCGATCGCCTGCAGGGAGACAGTTCATATCATCCTTGGGCGGAGTCATACCAGGTAGTACAGCAGAAAGTATCAAAGCAACCCTAAATTTTGCACTGCGACAAGCAAACGGTTTTAACGCATTGAGTTTCTTGCGAGCTTACCCAGGAGAGAATATTACAGTAGACGCGACAAAAGCTGTCGGTTTGGCGGTCGAATTTAATCCAAATAATTTACAGAGTCAAGCTTTTGGTTTGTTACTGGAACGAGAGTTGTCTGCTGAAAGTAGCATACCTTTCAAAGCAGCATTTGATCCAGCTGCGTTGGGAAATCAAGCAGTACAAGAGCAGACAATTGTCCTGAATGACCGACAGCGCAACCGTATAATTCCTGTAGATATTTATTCGAGTCAGGGAAACACTCTTAACCCACTCGTTGTCCTCTCTCACGGTTTTGGAGCAAACCGACGATTTTTGAGCTATTTAGCGCGTCATTTAGCTTCTCATGGCATAACTGTTGCTGCGGTTGAACATCCTGGAAGCAACGTTGATGCTGTCAGTAAAGCTTCAGATACACAGAACTTGGCAAAGCTACTCAGCGCTACAGAATTTATTGATCGACCAAAAGATATTAGCTTTGTGCTCGATGAATTGGCAAAACTAAATACTCAACTTGGTCAGCTTCAGGGTAAATTAAACACTGAAAAAGTCACTGTCATCGGTCACTCGTTGGGAGGTTACACTGCTTTAGCTTTGGTTGGAGCAGAAATAAACTTGGAACAGTTACGTCAATTTTGTAAAGATTCTTTAAATATCGGCGAAGCGCCTGGTGATTGGTTACAGTGTTCGGCGACTTCTTTACGAGAGCGAAAACTGAAAGTAAAAGATGAGCGAGTTAGAAGTGCGATCGCTCTTAACCCCCTAGTTGGTAAACTTTTTGGCAAAAAAGGTCTAACACAAGTCACAAAACCAGTTTTAGTCTTAAGCGGAACAGAAGACGCCCTGACTCCAGCGCTGAAACATCAAATAGAACCTTTTACCCAACTTGGAGGTGAGAAGTATCTGCTGACTGCTATTGGTGGAACTCACTTGAGTATTAGCGATCCAATACATCCAGAAAGTGCAGCGACGACTATAGTCAAAGAACGGCGAGGTGAAGAAACTAAATCTCTTCGTCAATTAACCAAAGGTGTGAGCTTAGCATTTATTAAGCAATTAACACCAGAAGCCAAAATTTACCAACCTTTTCTCACACCAGCGTACGCACAATCTCTCTCTACACCTGAATTACCATTGCGTCTTACTTCTGAGTTACCAGCAAGTATTAAACAGTGGCTTACACCTGTCGAGAGGTAGTGCAAGTTGGAAACAAGTTTGGCTAAGAGCGTTTATTGAGCCAAGAATCCCACGACTTCAAGCCGTGGGAGTGTCAAAAACCTTATTTTTCTTCTTGTTCAAGCAGCTTGGAAAGTCTACTTTTCATCTCTTGGACTTGTTTATCACCCTTTGGTAGTGTTAATAAACGAACTTCAATCTCTGCAATGTTGTCAATCCGAGTAGTCTTCTCCCAAATCCTTTTTTCTACCTCAGATTCATGTTCGTAACGAAATGTTACGGTGTCACAACTCACATCTAAAATTTCCACGTTCTTTAACCAGCCGTTACTACTTTTGACAAAGAGCCAGACATTCGACTGACCAATGAGTTCTCTAAGTTTACTCTCCATGCAAGTTTGATTTAATTTTGAACTGCTTTAATATGCTTAACAATATTTGTAAACCTAACTTAAGATATATTTTTGCATGATTTTTTGATTTTGAAAAGCTGCTTGTCAAAATAATTTGGCAGCAAATGATACAAATCACGTTATGATGAAGAATTTGTACCTAATGACTGGGTAAGTGACTTGCCAATAGATACATCTTTTCTGTCATGATGAAAGGGATAATAAAAGTAAATTTTTGTTAAGCGAGGGTAGAGATGTACATCGTACAAATTGCCTCAGAATGTGCTCCAGTTATCAAAGCCGGAGGCTTAGGCGATGTCGTTTACGGACTCAGTAGGGAACTTGAAAACCGGGGACATTGCGTCGAACTCATTCTGCCGAAGTACGATTGCATGCGTTATGACCACATTTGGGGACTCCATGACGCCTTCATGAACTTGTGGGTGCCCTGGTATGGCGGTGCAATTCACTGTTCAGTCTATTGTGGCTGGGTACACGGACGGTTGTGTTTCTTTATTGAACCTCACTCTGGGGATAATTTCTTCAATCGGGGCTGCTATTATGGTTGCAACGATGACAATATGCGCTTTGCGTTCTTCAGCAAAGCTGCTTTGGAATTTCTGCTCCAGAGTAACAAACGACCTGATGTTATCCATTGTCATGACTGGCAGACGGGCTTAGTTCCGGTCATGCTGTATGAAATGTACAAATATCATGGGATGGAGTACCAACGGGTTTGCTACACCATTCACAACTTCAAACATCAGGGATTTGCTGGAGTCGATACTCTTTGGGCAACAGGTTTAAACCGAGAGTCGTATTACTTCCAGTCTGATAAGCTGCAGGACAACTTTAATCCTTTTGCCCTGAACTTTATGAAAGGGGGCATTACTTACTCCAATGCTGTAACGACAGTTTCACCACATCATGCTTGGGAAGCTCGTTACACTGATATTGGTTACGGATTGGGTCATACTTTGCACCTACACCAAGATAAATTCACTGGTGTTCTCAATGGCATTGATTGTGATTTTTGGAATCCTAAAATAGACCGATACATTCCCTCTCACTACACCAAAGACAATTTTGAAGAAAAAGCTAAGAATAAAAAAGCTTTACGAGAGCGGCTGTTATTGCAGGATGTTGATAAGCCAATTATTGCCTACATTGGTCGTTTAGATGAACAAAAAGGTGTTCATCTTGTCCATCATACAATTTATTACGCCCTCCAGAATGCAGCACAATTTGTGCTATTGGGTTCAGCAACAGAGTCAGGGATTAATAATCATTTCCGTCATGAGAAAAACTTTTTGAACAGTAATCCTGATGTTCATTTAGAACTTGGCTTTAACGAAGAATTATCCCACCTTATTTATGCGGGGGCAGATATGATTATTGTCCCTAGTAATTATGAACCGTGTGGACTGACTCAAATGATTGGCTTGAAGTACGGTACTGTGCCAATTGTTAGAGGAGTTGGTGGGCTAGTTAATACCGTGTTTGATAAAGACTACGACCAAACCAAACCTCCAGAAGAACGCAATGGATATGTGTTCTACCAGTCAGATTATCATGCTCTTGAATCTGCGTTAGAACGTGCTTTGAAGTTGTGGTATAACAATCCAGAAGAGTTTCGCAAACTTGCCATTCAAGGTATGGAGTATGATTATTCTTGGAATAATCCAGGAGCAGAATATGTGGAGATTTACGACCATATCCGACACAAATGGTAGTCACATAGTTTGCTAATGCCAAGAATAATATCAACTTAAGCTCAAAGGCAAGAATGTGATCGCCAGGGATGAAAAATCCCTGGCTCATGGTAATAATGTTTTTTCATCAATACAGTTGACAAATGATAAAGTAAATGCACCGTCATCTAGCCAACTTATTCGGAATTCTTTCACAACCACCGGGGATAGTACCTCTAGTTTTTTCACCTCCCCAAGCGCAACAATAGTAACGCATAGACTCAGACATTCGCTGAGCATCACTAAAATCGGCATTTTCTACAACAGCGCCTGTGTGTTCGCCAGTTTGATAATTTGGCGGTTGAGTACGGCTGCGAGGCGAGGCGGTTTCAGCCGAACCATAGAATAAGCGGGTTCCGTTCAAATCAGCACAGTCAAGTTTTGCTTCATATAAGATAGTTCGGGAGAAGTTGGCTTTTACCAAGTCACAGCTAGTGAGGTTAGCGCGGACAAGATTTGCTTCCGAAAGATCAGTCCAACGCAAATCAGTACCAGCAAGATCTGCTCCTGCAAGCATGACACCTAAATCAATGACACGTAAACCCGCCTCTCGATCTTCTGCATAACCACCATTACCATCAAGAATAGCTCGACCAAGGTGGCGATCGCGCTTTAGAGGTGTCAGCAATCTAGAACGTGAGAGAAAGCGGAGAATTTTCGCTTTACCACTTCCATCAACGCTACTCAAAATTGCTGCTGTGCGTCCTTCAGCAATCATCCTCTCTTGAGGCCAATCTTCTAATAATCCTTCTTCATCCAATACTAAATCAGAAATGCCTTGGAAATAAGAATCAATTGTCTGTTGCTGGGTAATGATATTTTGCTGAACAGTCAGCATATTTTGCTGAATAGTCAAGTCTTTGGAAATGATATACTGTCGCCAAGCAACATAGACGGCTATGATGGCGATCAGAATTTGTCCTAAAGCGCCAAACCATTCTGCGAGTGTTCCAGAAGCTTCCCAGTTGATTTGGCGTCCAACAGCTAAGATGCGATCGCCTAAACCGCTAAACTTCACAAAGCCAATGACACTTGCTACGAGTCCTAAAAAAGCAATAAACAGCGATCGTTCTTGAGCTGAAAACCACTGTTGTATTGCATTTATGACTGCGGGTAACAACACCGCTAAGGAGATGAGCCAAGCTAGCAGTGTTCCCAACATACCAATGAACCAGTTATTTATAGCAATTCCGATAAAGGTGATGGCGATCGCCGCTAAAATTAGCAACAATGCCCTAGGTTTTACTGCTACAGGTTGAGTACGCCCTTGGAAGGTGAAACGCGCTTGTTGAAGGGCTGCTGTATTTCGCGGAGATTGCAGGGCTGAAATTGCAGAAAGGGCTTGTTGAGTTGTGAGTTCATCTGGTATTGGGCAATTTTCACCTACATCCTCGAAATCATCTGGTTGTAAGTTGTCTTCAGGAACAGGTTCTTGTTTATAAGACTTGGATGAGTTGGAGTTGGATTCAATCGGCATGATTATATTGTGACACCAGCACGCTTGCTGTTCAACAGCTGCTTTATAGTATCTGCCACAGGGTGGGGTTAAGCAACAGCCGCAGGTAACAACACAAAGCGATCGCTTTGTTCACCGAACCTCAATATAGCTGAGGATTGGGCTTACTTGAGACTAAGTGTAACTACCGCATATTGTTGCGCCATCCGCACTAAACAAGCCTCAGCCAAAGACATACGGACAGACGGGCGACCATATCGCATCGTTTCTGAGTATTCCAGTTTGCTCTCAAATACACACAATGCCGTGATATTTTTAACATAGCTTATTTGCGTTAGAGTATACATTTCAAATATGAAAAAACTATTGATTACTGGTGCTAGTGGTTTTCTAGGATATCATCTTTGCCAGATTGCAAAACAAGAATGGGAAGTTTCTGGAACTTACTTTTCTCATTCTTTGGAAATTCCAGACATCAAAATGCTGAAAGTTGATTTGACTGATTTTCAAAAACTAAAACAAATATTTAGTGATTTTCAACCAGCAGCAGTTATTCACACTGCAGCACTATCTCAACCAAACTTTTGTCAAACTCATCCAGAGGAATCATATGCAATCAATGTCACAGCATCTTCTAATATTGCTGGGCTTTGTGCAGATTATTCTATTCCTTGTGCTTTTACATCAACAGACTTAGTTTTTGATGGTTTCAATGCTCCTTATCGCGAAACCGATCCTGTCTGTCCTATTAATATTTATGGTGAGCAAAAAGTCATGGCTGAGCAAGGTATGCTGGAGCGTTATCCCAAAACTGCTGTTTGCCGTATGCCATTAATCTTTGGGATGGAAACACCGACAGCTACAAGCTTTATACAATCGTTTATTCAAACTCTTCAACAAGGAAAACAGTTAAATTTATTCACAGATGAATTCCGGACACCAGTCAGCGGAAAAACTGCAGCGCCAGGACTATTATTAGCATTAGAAAAAGTCAGCGGACTCATTCACCTAGGGGGAAAACAAAGAATTTCACGCTATGATTTTGGTCGTTTATTAGTAGAGATTTTTCAACTTCCGGACAATGGATTAAAAGCCAGCAGACAACAAGATGTAAAGATGGCAGCACCTAGACCATCTGATGTTTCTTTAGATAGTTCCAAGGCTTTTTCTTTAGGCTATCAACCTGTCTCCTTGGAAGAAGCATTACAAGACTTATACAAAGACTTTGATAGTAAAATTTGAGTGTAGAGTGTGCTAACGCAGTGTAACGCACCAATACCAATTTTTTTTAGTAGGTAACAGGAGGTCATTTGAATGACAACCAGCACCAACCGGGCTGATCGGGTGATACTTTACAACATCAGTTGGCAACAGTTTGAAAATCTCCTCCACGACTTGGGAGAGCAACGAGCGGCACGTATTGCTTATAATAATGGGACGTTAGAAATTATGACTCCTTTGCCTGAACACGAATATTATAAAGTCACTATTGGTATCGCAATAGATGACATTGCTGAGGAATTGAATCTGGAATACGAATGTCTGGGTTCAACTACTTGGAGGAGAGAAAGCCGGATGGCAGGGGTTGAACCTGATAACTGCTTTTACTTCCAAAATGTGGATGCAATTCGAGGTAGGCTGGATTTGGATTTGACTCAAGATCCACCACCTGATTTAGCACTGGAAATAGATCTCACAAGTAAGTCCTTAAATCGCTTTCCGATATATGCCCGTTTGGGAGTACCAGAACTATGGTGTTATGACTCAGGTGAACTGAAGATTTATCACTTACAAGATGGTGAATATATCGAAGCACAAAAAAGTTTAGTGTTTCCTAATTTAGCAATTCGTGAACTGCCGAAAGTGATTGAGCAAAATCGTGCTGCTGGAAGGCTAGCAATTCGACGAGCAGTGAGAGAATGGGCAAGGAAACAAAGAAGCTAAAGATTCTGCATTGTTGCGAACCAATCTTCTCGATGAATGCCGTAGATAACCGCCTCACTTCCAAACATTTGTGTCTTTCCTTCCAGTTTTTCCCCTAATCTCTCGGCCACTCTTATTGAAGCAGCATTCTGCGGACGAATCAAACTAATCACGTGGGATTGCTGTAACTCACCAAAAGCATAATCCATTGCTGTCGTTGCTGCTTCTGTTGCAAAACCGTGTCCCCAATAAGTTCGCCGCAACGTCCAACCAATTTCAAATCCAGGCCAACCTTCAGGTTTCCAGCAGCCTATCCGCCCAATCATTTCACCGCTAGAACGTTCCTCAACAGCCCAGATACCATATCCCCGTAGTTGCCAATGACCAAGCATCATTGCCATATTTCGCCAAGACTCCCAACGGGATAAAGGTTTCCCTTCACCAATGTAGCGCATAACTTCGGGGTCGCTACACATCTCGGTGTAAGCATCAAGGTCTTCCTCACGAAATCCTCGTAGGATAAGACGTTGGGTTTCAAGTTGAGGAATTTGCATAGGCTTGTTTGCTCTTACACCCTACACTTCTAATGGAACAGAATACTATGATGTGACAACCATTTTGTAAAGTATTCTTAACAAAATGTTTAAATTTTTATTTAATAACAAATTTAAATATAAAAGTTAAAAATATTCAAAGAATAACTTATTACATTCTTGATATATTGTGAAACAAGCTACAGATTATGTGATGTGCAACGTTGCTCTTTCACAAAACATATCTTGGGGTTTCTGTCAAGAATAATTGCAGTGAAACTACAATTCTCCGCAATGAGCAACCCCGAACACAAAATGTTTCCTATTCTATCCCCCGATGACAGGGGATAGGTGTGAGGTGAAAGAAGACGTACGTAACGTGATTTGTTTTAAGTAGTAAAAGAGTGACTTCTTGGAAGGGTAAACATGTCTTACGCGCAAACGAAGACTCAGACGAAATCAGGCTATCAAGCTGGGGTAAAAGATTACAGGCTAACTTATTACACACCGGATTACACACCTAAAGATACAGATATTCTGGCGGCTTTCCGGGTTACACCTCAGCCCGGAGTTCCCTATGAAGAAGCAGGTGCGGCTGTGGCGGCTGAGTCTTCCACTGGTACTTGGACGACAGTATGGACAGACTTGCTCACCGACCTAGATCGCTACAAAGGTCGTTGTTACGACATCGAACCAGTTCCCGGTGAAGATAATCAATTTATTGCCTACATTGCTTATCCTTTGGATCTGTTTGAAGAAGGCTCTGTTACCAACATGTTGACCTCTATCGTAGGAAACGTGTTTGGTTTCAAAGCCCTGAAAGCACTGCGTCTGGAAGATTTGCGGATTCCTGTTGCTTACCTCAAGACATTCCAAGGACCTCCACATGGTATCCAGGTTGAGCGTGACAAACTGAACAAGTACGGTCGTCCTCTGTTGGGTTGTACGATTAAGCCCAAGTTGGGTCTGTCTGCTAAGAACTATGGACGCGCTGTCTATGAGTGCTTGCGCGGTGGTTTGGACTTCACCAAAGACGACGAAAACATCAACTCTGCACCATTCCAACGGTGGCGCGATCGCTTCTTGTTTGTGGCAGATGCTATCCACAAATCACAAGCAGAAACAGGTGAAATCAAAGGTCACTACTTGAACGTGACCGCTCCTACCTGTGAAGAAATGCTGAAGCGGGCACAGTTCGCTAAAGAACTCAACATGCCTATCATCATGCATGACTACCTAACAGCAGGCTTCACCGCTAACACCACATTGGCTCGCTGGTGTCGTGACAACGGTCTGTTGCTGCACATCCACCGCGCGATGCACGCCGTTATCGACCGTCAAAAGAACCACGGTATCCACTTCCGCGTTTTGGCTAAAACCCTGCGGATGTCTGGTGGTGACCACATCCACACCGGAACCGTCGTCGGTAAATTGGAAGGTGAGCGCGGTATCACAATGGGCTTTGTTGATCTACTGCGTGAAAACTACGTTGAGCAAGACAGATCTCGCGGTATCTACTTCACCCAAGACTGGGCTTCTATGCCAGGTGTAATGGCTGTAGCTTCCGGTGGTATCCACATTTGGCATATGCCAGCATTGGTAGAAATCTTCGGTGATGACTCCGTGCTGCAATTTGGTGGTGGTACACTTGGTCACCCCTGGGGTAACGCTCCTGGTGCTACCGCTAACCGCGTCGCTCTAGAAGCTTGTATCCAAGCTCGTAACGAAGGTCGCAACTTGGCTCGTGAAGGTAACGACATTATCCGCGAAGCTGCTAAGTGGTCTCCTGAACTGGCTGCTGCTTGCGAACTGTGGAAGGAAATTAAGTTCGAGTTTGAAGCAGTCGATACCGTCTGATGCAAGAGTGAAAAGTTAAAAAGTAAAAGAAAATAATTTTTTTCTTTTGACTTTTGACTTTTGACTTTTTACTTATTCTAGGGCTGGGGTCAAGCATGGATATCAAGCAAATTGCGAAAGACACAGCCAAGACGCTGCAAAGTTACCTGACTTATCAGGCACTGAGAACGGTGTTGGCTCAAATCAACGAAACAAATCCTCCCTTAGCACTGTGGCTACAACGCTTTTCCGCTGACAAAATTCAGGATGGAGAAGCATATATTAAGGAACTGTTTCAAGAAAAGCCCGACTTGGCTTTGCGGATCATGACTGTTAGAGAACACATAGCGGAACAAGTTACTGAATACTTACCCGAAATGGTTCGCACCGGCATTCAGCAAGCCAATATGAAACACCGTCGCCAGCATCTTGAGCGAATCACGCAAATAGATACATCAGTTCCCAGTCCTGAAGCAGAAACCCAACCAACATCAGATCCAAACAATGAACAGTGAACAGTAAACAGTGAACAGTTAACAACTGATAGCTGATAACTGATAACTCATATCAACCGCAACTCATTATCATTACTTATGCAAACCTTACCAAAAGAGCGTCGCTACGAAACCCTTTCCTATTTGCCTCCCCTCTCTGATGCTCAGATTGCGAAGCAAATTCAGTACATTCTCAATCAAGGTTACATTCCGGCTATTGAGTTTAACGAGAATTCGGAGCCGACAGTATATTACTGGACTCTGTGGAAACTGCCTCTGTTTGGTGCTAAATCTACTCAAGAAGTACTAAACGAAGTTCAAGCTTGCCGTTCTCAGTACGGCAATAACTTTATCCGCGTGGTGGGTTTTGACAACATCAAGCAATGCCAAGTTCTTAGCTTTATTGTTCACAAGCCCAATAGCAGCAGATACTAAAGCTCATAAGTTGGAATTAGTTGTCAGACAACTGTAAATCATTTATTTATCCCCTAATCATAGAGGTAGAGTTATCTACCTCTGTTTTTTTACTATTTAGGACTTACGCACCATCTGCTAGAAACCCGCTTTCTTCGTTCGTATTTGGTTGCAAAACAGACGATTTTTGATAGAAACCGGGTTTGTTTTCGTAAGTCCTGCTATTGAATAAGCCAAGTCAGAAGTCACCAAGTAAGAATCGATGCTCTCTACACATCAGGTGTGTATTTGATTCAAACAAGAATCGCTATAATTCTGTGACAACCTCGTTATAAATTATTAATATCCATGAACCACTGATTTACTCAAGCTTGGTTTGAGAAGCGAAAGTTTAAAAAGGTTAAAAGATGTTAACTTCTTCAGAAACGCCTATTGTTGCCACTCTTGTGCTGGTCGTTTTCGGAATTTTAGGTTGGGGCTTTTATCGCGCCAGACCTTATGGCAAGCTGGGAATCTTAGCCTGGTTACAGTCGGTGGTATTGATGACTCCTTGGTTGCTGTTTTTTGGTTTGTTTGCAGCAGGGATTTACATCAATATAGTAGGAATTTTGTTCTTGTTGGTGGCATCCGCTGGGGTGTACATTTTTTTAGGAAGACAGTTGCGAGCAGCTGGACAGGATGCCATACTCAGGCAACGGGCAACTCAAAGGATTGAAGCTGAGGCTTCCGAAAAAGCGAGTCCTACAAAAAATTCCAATCTTCCTGAAGGAACTGAACAGTTAAAACTTGAAGTCATACCGATTCCTGAAGAAGACTTGAACATCATTAAAGGTATTTTCGGCATTGATACCTTTTTTACCACAGAAACTATTGCCTACCAAGAAGGAGCAATCTTTAAAGGAAATCTCAGAGGAGAACCAGAAGCAGTTCACAACCGTCTCACTGAGAGTTTACAAGAACGTCTAGGTGATAAATATCGTCTGTTTTTAGTTGAAAATACAGATGAGCGACCAGTCTTCATAGTGCTTCCGAGTCGCAATGATCCGCGTCCGATGACATTACCGCAGAAAGTTTTTGCTGTAGTCTTGCTGGTGGGAACAATTGCTACAAGCTTAGAAACTGGGGGGTTACTGCTGAATTTTGATTTCTTTAACAACCCAGAACGCTTCCAAGAAGTTATTCCGATTGCTGCTGGGATTTTAACTGTTTTGATAGTTCATGAAATCGGTCATTGGTTACTCGCCCGCCGTCATCAGATTCGCCTCAGTTTGCCTTACTTTCTTCCCGCTGTACAAATTGGTTCTTTCGGTGCGATTACCCGTTTTGAATCATTATTACCTAACCGCAAGGTACTATTCGATATTTCTTTAGCAGGACCAGCGGCTGGGGGAATTGTATCCTTATTAATGTTGGTGGCTGGATTGCTTCTTTCTCACAAAGGGAGTCTGTTTCAATTGCCAAATCAGTTTTTCTCTGGTTCTATCCTGGTAGGAACTTTGGCACGGGTTATACTCGGTTCTGCTTTACAGTCACCTTTGGTGGATATACATCCACTTGTCATCATTGGTTGGTTGGGGTTAGTCGTGACTGCTTTAAACTTGATGCCAGCAGGTCAACTGGATGGTGGTCGTATTGTCCAAGCGATTTATGGACGAAAAACTGCAGGACGAGCAACAGTAGCTACTTTAATTGTACTGGCGTTAGTGTCTCTCGGTACTCCTTTAGCAATGTACTGGGCAATTGTGATTTTGTTTTTACAACGAGATTTAGAACGTCCCAGCTTAAATGAAATTAGCGAACCCGATGATGCACGCGCTGCTTTAGGTCTTTTGGCTTTGTTCTTGATGGTTGTGACTCTGCTTCCACTCACTCCTGGTTTAGCTGGGCGTTTGGGAATTGGTGGGTGATACGTTCAACCCCTTGCACTGAACAACCGGAGGTTGTTGGCGTTTAGAGGCGATTCGTCGCCTCCCGCCTTATATCCCCGCGCTAAGTGGAGTACCACTTAGCGCGGGGATATAAGGCGACAAGTTAAGAGCTACTGCTTATCCGCTTCCAACTGTTGAGTATGAGCCGCAAATTTTCAGGTAAGCTATTTTGAGAAATATCGTTGTATTTAACAGTACCATTGCGGCTGGTAAGAGTATACGTGATGTAATCAGCAGCGCCTTGGGGTGCAGGATAACTCATATTATTGAATTCATCACTCTCCTGTTCCAGCAGTTGCTGAAATCTTTGCACTTGTTCGAGAGGAATGCGGCGATCGCTATGTTCAGAATCATTACTCACGCCCATCCGAACACGAATCAAGCGTCCATCGTCGAGCAAAATAGTTTCGTATGTTCTTCCAGCAAAACCACCACTGGAGATTTGCCGAAAAATGACGCCGCTATCTAAAGGTTGTGGTAACTCACTTCTAGGAATGGAAATTGGCGTGAGCAATCTATTATGATCAGCAATTGCGCTCGCTTTTTCATCAAGAATGACAGTACCTGATTCGCCAACACGATAAACTAAGCGTTGTTGTCCATCGCTCACACTCACCTTCCAACCTGGTACAATAACAGCTGCACATGAAGTCAGCGGATCTGCTATACCTAAACAGCTATCGGGCCATTCTCTTCGTTCTACTTGAGTGATTCGTAATTCCGAAATAGCTGTTCCTAAACGCTTAGAGGCTCGTACCAAAACTCTCTCAGCAATATCCTTGGGTAAGTTGACATTGGGTGTTTCACTATACTGCTTTGAAAGCTGAATTCGATAACCACGCTCATCACTCAGAAATACCCAACGTTCTAGTCCAGCACCTACTATAACTTGCCAACCAGAAACAGCAGAGTCACAAGGATAATTGGAAGTCTGATTTTCGCACCCATTCCATCGAGCCGGTTTAGATGCAACAACACTCAGCGACTTTTCAGGTAAACCCGACTCTTCGCTTGCCCGACGCAACACAGAATCTCTAACTCTTCCAGGTAACCTGCTTTCACTAAATTCGCTTTCTTTTCTATTAAACCTGATTTTGGAAGCTGTTGTATTGGTGTGATAAACCAATGTTTGATCATCTGCTTTGACAACAACTCGCCAACCGCTTTCTAAAGCTTCGGTACAGTTTTCACCTGATTTTGGTAAGTTCAAACAGCCGTTGCTCCAAGTCTTCTGTTGAGCTTGAATAATAGTTAGCCCAGATGTAGGCATATTCAAGCGTTGGTATGCAGCTTGCAAGACCGCACTCTCAATATAACTTGGAAAGTTTTGTGGCAGATTTTTTGTCAGAATATAGGGATTTGCCAAACGAATGGAATGCCCATTGTTATTAGTATGATAAATCCATGTCTGAGCACCATTCGAGAGGACAACTCGCCAACCAGGAATTAATGCTTGAGTGCAAAGTTCATCCGGATTAGGTAAATTCATGCATCCGTCACGCCAAGTCCGTTGACTATAGTCAATAATTTCTAGTTTTCTGTTGGAGATTTGTTCTCTGTTAGATAAATCTTGTAGTATTGCAGAAGTCACTGAACGCGGTAAGCTGTTTGTTTTTATGTTTTCTTTTAAAACTTGGCTAGCTGTTTCGGCAAAATAGTTTGCCGAAACAGCTGTAGCACTTTCTATCGCTGTTAAACTGCCACCAATAGACAAAATTCCAGATAAAACAAAAGCTGTGATAATTTGAGTTTGTTTAGTAGTACAATAATTCTTGAGAAGGTTGTTCATGATAATGTAATAAAGTTAGCCATACTAGAGGTAGTAAGTTCAACGTCTATATGTTAGTCAATAAACTAACAGTAAAGATAACCAACTCCCTGCAAAACAAAAGAATTGATTGTTCTTAATGATAAGAAGAATTTAGGATAATTAAAACGTCTTTATTTTGAAGCAGATGTCAAAAAAAACGCTACAATTATTATCTATTGTTCCCTAGTCTTTATCGTAAATTTAAGCTCTGTAAACATACTTCACCCAAATGAATCACCTGATTGGGTGATTTTGACATAAAAAAACTTAGAATATATGTTATTACTATCACTAAGTGATATGCAATGTACAGGCAAAAGAGCAACCTCTGCTCATTGCTCTGAGTCATTTTTGATAGTTTTCTTATGAACAATGAAACTTTTTTAACAAGTAGATGATGAAAAAATTGGTGAGATGGTGCAATAAACTTCTATCTGTAAAAGTTCTAGCAATTAAGAGACAGGCGTTTTTCGCACTTGTAGTCGCTTTAAGCATTGTAGGTACAGTGCTGCTCTCGTTTCCTTCATACGCTAAAAATACTCCTTTGCGATCGCCAATCTCTGAGTTACGAGGGGTGTGGCTAACTAATATAGACAGCGATGTGCTGTTTGAGCGTAATCGTCTCCAAGGTTCTTTGCAAAGCCTGAAAAATCTAAACTTTAACACTGTATATCCTACTGTTTGGAACTGGGGCTGGACACTGTACCCTAGCAAAGTTGCACAAAAAGTGACTGGGCGATCGCTTGACCCAGCCCCTGGACTACAAGGGCGAGATATACTCAAAGAAATCATCACAGTTGGGCATCAAAAAGGTTTAACAGTCATTCCCTGGTTCGAGTTTGGCTTTATGGCACCTGCTGACTCACAATTAGCCAAAAATCATCCGCAATGGCTCACCAGCCGTCGTGATGGTAGTAAAATTTGGAAAGAAGGTACCCATAACCGGGTTTGGCTGAATCCCTTTCACCCAGAAGTTCAACAATTTATACAAAATTTAATTGTTGAAATCGTTAAAAACTACGATATTGACGGTATTCAATTTGATGACCATTTTGGCTTGCCTTCTGAATTGGGATACGACGCATACACAGTAGCTTTATACAAAAAAGAACATCGTGGTCGAGCTCCTTCAACAAATCCTCAAAACCCAGAATGGCTACGCTGGAGAGCTAATAAAATAACTGACTACATGAAACGGGTATTCCAGACAATTAAAGCGACGAAAAAAAATTGTCTTGTCTCGGTATCACCTAATCCTCAACGCTTTTCCTATGAATCCTTCTTAGCAGACTGGCAAACATGGGAACGAAACGGATTTGTTGAAGAACTTATTATACAGTTATACCGAGATGACTTAAATGTCTTCGTCAAAGAACTAGAGTTTCCAGAAGTGAAAGCAGCACGGAGTCATATACCAGTAAGTATAGGAATTATGGCTGGATTAAAAGGCAAATCTATACCTATGCAACAAATACAGACACAAGTACAGAAAGTACGAGAACGCAACTTTGCGGGAGTCTCTTTCTTTTTTTACGAAACTCTTTGGAATATGACTGGTGAAACACCACAACAACGTCAATCTAGTTTCCAGAAAATTTTTCCAACGCCAGTTGCTTACCCAAATCTGCTAGCTGGTTGGAAACCTTGATCCCATCTTCCTCACCGTTACATAACATGGTACGTTATAGCAAAGCCGTAACGCACCCTACTTAAGATTTATATCGTTTCCGGTTGATGGAGAGCGTCAAGAAGATTTCGTCAGTTTCGGCAGGATATATTAAGTATTTGACGTGTCGGTCTTTCAAGGGGCTAGTTCAGACTGCTCCTCAAAACCAGTGAACTACCACACACTGCCCTAACGGGTCAGTGTGGGCTTCTCAAATCCCCGT